>CAZYEX010000015.1:0-85352 GCA_964646605.1 uncultured Phycisphaera sp.
CCTCGCGGTCCAACCGCGTGTCGCGTGCGCGATACACCTCGCCCATCCCGCCCGCGCCGAGGGGAGCGAGGATGGAATACGGTCCCAGAGTTGCACCGGACGAAAGCGTCATTTGCGTTTCAGCTCCTCCGGCCAGTTCACAACAAGGTGAATCGGCGAAGCCGTCTCGTCCGTTAGCGGAGTAAGGACGAGGAACCGCTCGCCGTCACGGGCCACGTCGTACCGCCAAATGTCCCCGGATTCGCGAGCCTGGAACAATTGCTGGATTCCGCCGATCTCGAAATGGTCCCCCTCCATGTCCACCTGCGCCGCCATGAGCCAATTGTCCGGCGTGAAGAAGAAAAGCTCCTTCCCGTCGGAGCGCCAGCGCGGTTCCGTTCCTCCTTGCGTGGACACCTGCCACTGACCTCCTGGGTCGGGGAACGGCACGACGTACACCTCGTTGCGGCCGGAGGCGTTGGAAACGTAGGTCACGAAGCGGCCGTCGGGCGAAAACTGGCCCATCGCCTCATCCGCCTTCGTGTCGAGGAAGGGTCGGGGCGTGCGATCTCCCTCGAGCGGGAGCAACCATAGGCCTTGGTTAAGTTCCGTCGACTGGGGCTGGGAAAGGACGAAACGCCCGTCGGGAGACCAGCCTAGTGGTTCGGCCCAGAGATCCGGGAGACTGCCCACCGTCTCCTGGGCACCGGCGCCCGTGGCGGCTTTGATGATGAAATCAGTATGCGGGCCTCGATAGGCTGAAAAGAGAACCCGAGTCCCATCCGGTGACCAGACGGCGTTGGCACTGTCCGCGCGTTCGAAGCTGAATCGCGTGCGCAGTCCTCGCCCAAGGTCATGGAGCCAAACGTCGGACAGCCCGGTCTCCAGGTCCATAATAGAAGTCAGGATCCTTTTGCCGTCTGGGGAAAGTCTGGCGCAGGAACCGAAATAATAGTTTTCCGGGCTGCCGACAGGTTCGAGGCGTTTGCCCGAGCGGTCCATCCAATAAAGCTGAGCCTGAGTGCTGGCCAAGCCTGTTTGATAGGCCAATAGACCGTTTAGCGAAGCCGAAAACACGCCCAAGCTGAATCGTTCATCCATGAGCAGCTTCTCAATGACGGGAAGGGCTTCCCCGGTAGTCTGGATTCGATCTGCGTCGAACGGCTGAGCCATGAGAGTTCCCTGTTGGACGAACAGCAGGTGTCCTGACGCGTAGGCGACGTTGGACGCCGTATGCACCACGGCGACTCTGTCCATCGAATCGAGCGACCCGACCGTAATCGCCGGTTCCTCGCCTTTACCCGCGCTGGCCCGTCGAACCAAAAACACAAAGTGGTTTCCGTCCGGCAAAAAATGGGGATATCGATGTGTGCTCTCCTGGCGCTGGGCGTCGATCTTCGTCGCCGGAATCACCGCGCCACCATTGGCGGAAACCCGGTACAACGGGCCGGTCCAGTTCGGAGCGAAGACGATGACTCCCTCACGGTTCCACGTCCCGCCCCGGGAGTCGGGTGCGTCCGCCAAGGTAAAGGGTGGACCGCCGGAAGCGTCAACCTTGATTAGCTTGTGGTCGGCAAAGAATCCGAGGAACCGGCTGTCCGGCGACCAGAACGCCCGTGTCGCTCCTTCCGTGTCCGGGAGTGCTTTTGCCTCTTGGCTGTCGAGCGACCGGACCCACAGGTGGGTACTTCCTTCGCTCCTGCGTGCCACGAAGGCCAGACGTGTTCCATCGGGGGAGATAATGACCGGCCCGGCATGGTTGGCAATCGAGCTTAGTGCCGTGCCCTCCGGTGGAAGTATACTAGCGCGAATCACGCGCGGCGCATCGGACGGATGACGAAAGCTGATCCATGCCAACGCGATGAGCGCAACCGCGAACAAGCCGACGAGGGTCCACGCGAGGCCCTCACGACGCTTGCGACGGGAGACGACGCTGATGGGCGCGCCGGTTTGTGACCCGCTCTCCGTAATCCAGCGCAGTTCGTCGGCCAGGTCGGCGGCGTTCTGCCACCGCGCATCGGGATCTTTCGCCAGGCACTTCCGCACGAGTCGATCCAGCGCCGGAGGCGTCATGGGTTGAAGTTCGCCGATCGGTCGCGGTTGCGACGACATGATGGAGGCAATCAGGCTGGCGCGACTGTGACCATCGAACGCCCGCTTGCCGGTAGCCATTTCGTAGAGCACCGCACCGAACGCGAAGATGTCCGTCCGGGCGTCGGCCTCCGTGCCCTCCAATTGCTCCGGGGCCATGTATTGAAAAGTGCCTACGATCGTGCCTTTGCTCGTAAGCGGCTGCGACACCGTCACGGCGCTGGGGTCGCTTTCCAGCACGGTCGTGGACTTGGCCAGGCCGAAATCGAGCAGCTTGGCTCCCGATTTCGTCAGCATGATATTGCCGGGCTTCAGGTCACGATGGACGACGCCTTTTCGGTGGGCCGCGTCCAACGCCGAGGCGATTTCGACCCCGTGCCTCAACACCTGGTCGATCGGCAATGCGCCTTTCGTCAAGCGTTGGGCCAGCGTCTCGCCCTCCATCAACTCCATGACAAGGAAGTCGGTTCCGTCGTGGTGCCCGACGTCGTGAAGCGTGCAGATGTTTGGATGGGTCAGTTGGGAGATGGACTTGGCCTCGCGCTCGAAGCGTTGTTTGAACTCCGGACTGCGCGAAAGGTGCGCGGGCAGGACCTTGATGGCCACGTCGCGATCGAGCCGCGTGTCCCGGGCGCGGTAGACCTCGCCCATGCCGCCCGCGCCGAGGGGCGAAAGGATTTCGTAAGGGCCGAGTTTCGCGCCGGACATCAGGCTCATGGGTTCTTCAGCTCCGCCGGCCAGTTGACCACCAAGGTCAGCGGCGATCCCGACTTCGTCTCCAGCGCCCTCTTAACCAGGAACCTCTGCCCGTCCGGCGCTGCGTCATAGGATGAGTCGCCGCCGAAGGATTGGAGTTGAAAGAGCGGTTTCGCTGGTCCAGGCTCGAAGCTCGACTCCTGGGCGACGACCTCGACGGACATCAGCTTCATGTCGTCCGCAATATAGAAAATCTCTCTTCCGTTACGGTTCCACTGGGGAAGAAACCCGCCCGCCGTCGAAATCTGCCACTTGCGTCCGGATCCTGGGAAGGGCACGACGAAAATTTCTTGTTGCCCGGACTCGTCGGAGGCATAGACGATCCATCGTCCATCGGGGGAGAAGCGTGCTTCCACTTCATCAAACGGCGTCGCAACGATGGGGACGAGTTTCAGGTCTCCCGAAGGTTCGAAGACCAAGAGGTCCGCGCTGATCTGCTGCGGCGAGATGGAGGTCACGACAATCCAACGCCCGTCCTGCGACCAGTCGCAGGGAACACCGTTAAATTCCGACGAAAGGATCGGCTCCTCATTCCCGACGCCGCCGATCGACTTTTGATACAGGATGTACCGACCGTTCCGATCGGAGCCGAAAACGAGGCGGCTGCCGTCCGGGGACCAGACGGGGTTTTGGTCCCAGGCCGCCGTAAAGGTGAACCGAGTCCGTAGTCCGCGGGTCACGTCGATGATCCAGAGGTGCCCCCGCCCGGAGGTCGGGTCAGCGATCGAAACCGCCACAAGCTGCCCGTCGGGCGAGAGTCGGAACGCCCGATAAAGCGCCGGCTCGCCCAGCGTGCCAAGCTCTTTCCCTTCCCGATCGAACCACACCAATTGAGAGCCAGCGGTCGCGGAACCCGGCTGAAACACGAGGACCCCGTTTTGCGAAGCGGAGAATACGGCATGAGTATAGGCCCCGTCGAACTGGACCTGCTCGGCGATCGGGAACGCGGCGCCGCCAAGTTCCAGTCGTTCGGCATCGAAGGGCTGGGCCATCAGCGTTCCGTCGCGCAAGAAAAGCACGTGGCCGGAGGCGTACGCAGCGTTCGAGCTGACCTGGACCAACCGCTTGTTGGTCGTCCCATCCAGCGACCCGAGCATGAGGTTATTCTTCTCACTGAACGAAGCGCCGCCTTTGACGCGGATGAAGTAGAGAAAGTGACGCCCGTCGGGGAGGAAGAAGGGCCAGCGGTGGGTCTCCTCGTCCTCTTTGGCCACGGTCAGGGGCGTGGATTCACCGCCCGCGGACGAGACTCGGTGTATGGCTCCTTCAGATTCCGGCGTGAACAGGATCAGTCCGTCGCGATTCCAAGTTCCTCCCCGCCCGCTTGTAGCCTTACAGAGCGCCACCGCCGGTCCGCCGGCGGCGTCGATCTTCTTCAATTTTCCGCCTGCAAAAAATCCTATTGTTTTGCTGTCGTAGGACCAGAAGGGGTAGCGGGCGCCCTCGGTTCCCGGCAAGGGTCGGGCTACGGCTGAGTCGAGGGGGCGGACGTGAAGTCGATCCGGCCCACTTTCCGGCTTGGCGACGAAGGCCAGTTGCGTTCCGTCCGGCGAGATGCTGACCGGCCCGGAGCCGCCGGGACCCTGGCCGATGGACAGGAACGGGCTGTTCTCCGGCGCGGGAATGAACGCCCGGACCACGCGGGGTGCGGTCCGCCCGGCGCGGAACGATGCCACTGCTTGGTAAACGGCGAGGGCGGCGAATACAACCGCGGCGGACCAGGCGATCCATTCGCGGCGCTTTCGGCGAGACATAGCGACGATCGGCGCTCCGGTCTGGGATCCGGCGCTGGCAATCCATTCGAGTTGCAGTTTCACATCGTGCGCCGTCTGAATGCGCTCGTCGGAATCTTTGGCCAGACACAGGCGGACCAAGTGATCCAGCGCCGGCGGCGTCAGGGGTTGCAGTTCACTGATCGCCCGCGGCTGCGAGGACATGATGGAGGCGATCAGGCTCGCCCGGCTGTGACCCTCGAACGCTCGTTTGCCCGTGGCCATTTCGTAGAGCACTGCGCCGAAGGCGAAAATGTCCGTCCGGGCATCAGCTTCTATGCCTTCCAACTGTTCCGGGGCCATATATTGAAAGGTGCCGAGGATCGTCCCTTTGCTCGTTAAGGGTTGGCTGACGGTGACGGCGCTGGGGTCGCTCTCCATGGTCGTGGCCGACTTCGCCAACCCAAAGTCCAGCAGCTTCGCCCCGGTCTTGGTGAGCATGACGTTGCCGGGTTTGAGGTCGCGATGGACAACGCCCTTGCGGTGTGCAGCATCGAGCGCGGAAGCGATCTCGACGCCGTGCGTCAGGACCGCATCCAGCGGCAGCGGCCCCTTGGTTACCCTTTGGGCGACGGTCTCGCCCTCCAGTAATTCCATGACCAGGTAGTCGGTCCCTTCATGGTGTCCGACGTCGTACAGAGTGCAAATGTTGGAATGGGTTAGTTGCGAGATCGACTTCGCCTCACGCTCGAAGCGCTGCTTGAACTCCGGACTGCGCGACAGATGCGCCGGCAATACCTTGATCGCCACGTCGCGGTCGAGCCGCGTGTCCCGCGCGCGGTAGACCTCCCCCATCCCGCCCGCGCCGAGGGGCGAAAGGATTTCGTAAGGGCCGAGCTTTGTGTTCGGAGTCAGGGACATACGGTCGCTATTGTCGATTGATGAGTGCCGGTTGTCGATTGCCGGGCGGCACGCTTGACGATGTCATGGTGTAGGTCGGATGATGGACGGTTCCGCCGGTGCCTTTCGAAGTCGTAGGTCCGGCACGCCGACGCGGCGGAGCAGGGCCGAATATCGCGGGTCGTCTCGGAGGGGATCCCAGTGCGGCAGCACGCCGAGGAAGATCATCCAAGAGTCGCGGACCTCGCAACCCTTTTCCAGCCAGATGAGGGCTTGCTCCGTATCGCCCATTCCCATGTACATGGTGGCGATGTCGGTCGGAGGGACATATCGCCATTTGGCGAGTTCCAACCATTCGTCCAGAAGGGCGCGGGCCTCGGTGTCATGCCCGGTCATAGCCAGTCCATAGGCGAAGTGGGAAACGGCAAACGCGGCGGATCCGCCGAGTTCCTTGGCCTTGCGCAGGTGGTCGATCGCTTCGTCGTTCCGGCCCATCGCCAGGTTCGCCAAACCGGCGCCTTGTTGCAACCAGGGAAACTCCGGAGCGAACTCGAGGGCTGCATTGGTCACGGATAACATCTCGTCCCAGTCGCGTTCCCAGAAATAGATCCACGCCAGGTTGTGGGACAGGATCGGCATGAGCGGATCGAGTTCCACGGCGCGGCGGAGTTCCGCGCGGGCCTCGGTGAACCGACCGCGTACGCCGACACCGAGCGCATACCATTGATGGACGGTCGCATAGCGAGGATTCAGCTCCATGGCGCGTCGAAAGTCCTTGTCTGCCAGCTCAAAGGCCCAGTCGCCGTACATTCGAACCATGCCCATGGAGGAATGGGCCTCGGCGAGTTGATCGTCGAGGCGCATGGCCTTTTCCGCCGCGGCACGAGCGCGGACGAACGCCTCGCCCGGCGACATCAGTCCGTAGAGAGGCAACAAAGAATAGGTGTCGGCGATTCCGGTTTGGGCCAAGGCGAAGTTCGGATCGAGCTTCACCGCCTCGCCGAGAAGCCGCATGGCGGAGTCGAACCCCTCCTTGGTCCGCTTGCTCCACCAGAAACGACCTTGCAAATAGAGGCGGTAGGCTTCGGCGTTGTCGGTGTAACCGCGAGACAGGGTCCGCTGTTCCTCGCCGGTGAGTCGCAAGCGAAGGGCGTCGGTGATGTCCTTGGCGATGTCGCGCTCGATTTGGACCAAGTCTTCGAGCTTGCGCTGGTAGCGTTCGCCCCAGAGCTGGCGACTCTCCGCGACATCGGTGAGTTCGGCCTGAATGGTCAAGTTGTCGGCGCGTTTGAGTACCCGGCCGCTGAGAATGGCGGTTGCAGCCAACTGTCGCCCGACCTGAATGGGGTCCAGGCTGCCCTTGTGGCGGAAGGCGAGGCTGCGGGGAACCGTATCCATTCCCTCGATGCGGGAGAACCCGTTGATGAGCGTTTCGGCGATGCCGTCGCTCAAATAGTCCAGTTCGCCGTCGCCGGAGTCGTTGGCGAACGGAAGCACCGCGAGTCTGATCTTTTCAGCCGCGGGCCTGCTGGAAGAACCCTTGGACGGAGTCGGCGTCAACGGCGGCAGGCCGACGCGGCGAACGAGGTCTGCGAAACGCGGATCGCTGCGCATGGGCGCCAGAAGCGGATCGGTCAGCAGGTAGATCAGCCATGTGTCGCGCTCCTGGCGAGCCCTTTCCAACCAGTCGAACATCCGGTCCCTCTCGTCAAGCCCTGCATGGACGAGAGCAAAACGAGTCGGAGCGACGTACGCTTCTTTCGGCCGGGCGGCGAATTCGTCGAGGATCCTCCGGGCCTCTTCGGGCTGACCGGCTTTGGCACACATGTAGCCGAGGTAGGCGGCGTACAAAGGCTCGTTGTTGGAAAATCGGACCGCTTCCCGGGCTTCCGTGATCGCTTCCGCAAGCCGTCCTTGCAGAAACAAAGTTCTCGCCAAGTACATGTGGGCGATGGCGAAATCGGGACCGAGTTCGAGCGTCTTGCGGAGCCGGGTCTCCGCCTGCTCGAGGTCCCCCGCAAAGTAATGCGCCATGCCGACGCAGGTGCCGATGATGGGCGAAATAGGGTCGAGCTCCTGCGCTTTCATGATTTCCTTGATCGCTTCGTCGTGACGGCCCATCCACACAAGATGGACCGCGTACCAGTGGTGCGCCGTCGCGTAATTGGGGCTTAACGCGATTGCACGCTGGAACTCCCGTTCGGCGGTGGGCCAGTCCCAGTCGTAGGTGCCCGCGATCATCCCCAGTGTGGCGTGTGCCTCGCCCAGAGACTCGTCCATTTCCAACGCTTTGGCGGCGGCCGCCCGAGCTTTGGGAATCGCTTCGCTGGGTCGCACGGGGGCGTAGTTCGGCATCACCAGGTAAGCATCCGCCAGTCCCGCGTACGCGAGCGGCCAGTCCGGTTCCAGCGCGACGGCCTGCTCGAAGTACTCGACCGCTTTTTGGAGACCGTCGGACGTGCGTTTGTTCCAATAGAACCGACCCTTCAGATAGGCCTCGTGAGCCGCGGGGTTGATGGTGCGGGCGCGGGCGGAGGTCGAAACGGCCCCGGGGAGCAGTTCAACGGTCAGCGATCCGGCGACGCGTTCGGCGACGTCGCTTTGCAAGGCGAAAATATCCTTGAGATCGCGCTCGTAGTTCTCCGCCCAAAGATGCGTTTGGTCGCTCACCGCAATGAGCTGGGCGGTGATCCGCACGCGATCGCCGGCTCGGCGGACGCTGCCCTCGACGACGTAGGCGACGCCCAACTCTCGACCGATCGCGTCGACGGTTTTCGCGGTGTTCTTGTAGTGCATCGCGGAGGTGCGGGCGATGACGCCCAGCTTCTTGGGATTGATTCGGCCCAGTTGGGAGATCATTTCCTCGGTCAACCCGTCGCTGAAATAATCCTGCTCCGGGTCGCGGCTAAGGTTCTCGAACGGCAGGACGGCCAGCATGATCTTTCCAGCGGGGGGCTTGCTGGAAGAGGTCGCGGACGGCAACGGCGCCAACGGCGGCAACCCGACGCGGCGGACGAGGTCGGTGAAACGGGGATCGGTGCGCAATTCCGCCAGAAGCGGGTCGGCCAGCGTGAGCGGGAGCCCTGTGTCGCGCTCCTGGTAAGCCCTTTCCAACCAGTCGAACATCTGGTCCCTCTCGTCAAGCCCCGCATGAACGAGAGCAAGCCGAGTCGGTGGGACGTACGCTTCTTTCGACTGGGCGGTGAGTTCGTCGAGGATTCTCCGGGCCTCTTCGGGCTGACCGGCCTCGCCATACACGTAGCCGAGAGTGGTGGCATACATAGGCTCGTTGTTGGAGAGTCGGACCGCTTCCCGGGCTTCCGTGGTCGCTTCCGCGAGCCTTCCTTGCAGAAACAAGGTCTTAGCCAGCGTCTGGTGGGCGAGAGCGAAATCGGGACCGAGTTCGAGCGTCTTGCGGAGTCGGGTCTCCGCCTGCGCGAAATCCCCCGCCCAGTAATGCACATGGCCGACGACGTTGCCGATGATGAGCGAAAGAGGGTCGAGCTCCTGTGCTTTGGTGATCTCCCGGAGCGCTTCGTCGTGACGGGCCGTCCACATAAGATGCAGCGCGTACCAGTGATGCGCCGTCGCGTAATTGGGGCTTAACACGATGGCACGCTCGTACTCCCGTTCGGCGGTGGGCCAATTCCAGTCGTACGAGGTCGCGATATACGCCATGGTGGCGTGGGCCTCGGCCAGAGACTCGTCCATTTCCAACGCTTTAGCCGCGGCCGCCCTTGCTTTGGGAATCACTTCGCTGGGCCGCATGGAGGAATATCGCGGCATCACCACGTAAGCATCCGCCAGTCCCGCGTATCCGAGGGGCCAGTCCGGGGCCAGCGAGACGGCCTGTTCGAAGTACTCGACCGCTTTCTTGAGACCGTCGGCCGTTCGTTTGTTCCAATGGAACCGGCCCTTGAGATAGGCTTGGTACGCTTCGGGGTTGATGGGGCGAGCCTCAACCATTCGGGCCTGCTCCTGCGGCGAGAGCGTGACCTTGATCTCCTTGGCGATCGTTCGGGCCAGCTCGCTCTGCAAGCGCAGGACGTCACGCAGGTCGCGGTCGTAGCTCTCGGCCCAGCGATGTTCGTCCGTGGCCGCATGGATGAGCTGGACGGTGATCCGCACCCGGTCGCCCACCCGCAGCACCGAGCCTTCCACCACCGCATCCACGTTCAATTCTTTGGCGATTTCCGGAAGCGACTTGGTCGTGGCTTTGTAGCGCATGACCGAGGTCCGGGATATCACTTTCAAGCCCCCGATCTTGGCCAGGTCTGAAATCAAGGCCTCGGTCATCCCGTCGACGAAGTACTCCTGCTCGGGATCACGAGACACGTTCTCCAACGGCAGTACAGCGAGTGAATCGATGGCCTCACGCGCTTCGTAGCGATTCTTGCGAAGCTCGTGTCGAACCACGAAGAACCCCCCGACAACGATCGCCGCACTCACCAGTCCCACAACCAGGCCCGTCCGCCGTACCGGTTTCGGCGCTTCGCGGGGTGGTCCCGAACCGCTGTCCGCGAGGATCGAGCGCAGCGTGAAAGCGAGATCCTGCGATGATTGGAAGCGAGCTTCGGGCTTCTTTTCCAAACACCGTTCAATGACCCGTTCCAGTTCCGGCGGTATTTCCCGACGGCCCGAGCGCAGACTCTTGGGCGCTTCGCGGAGGATCGCGGTCATGGTGTCCGCGGAGGTCTCGCCTTGGAAGGCCCGCTCGCCGGTCAGCATTTCGTACAGCACGCACCCGAACGAGAACACGTCGCTGCGCGCGTCGGTGCGCTGAGCGCGGATCTGCTCGGGCGACATGTAGTTGATGGTGCCCAGCACCGTTCCGGGGGAGGTGTGCAGGGTGACGGTGGGCGTATAGGCGGCCTCCTGCGGCGGCGCGCCGGGCGTTTCCACGCGGGCCAACCCGAAGTCAAGAATCTTCACCACGCCGTCGGAAGTGAGGAAAATATTCTCCGGTTTCAAGTCTCGATGCACGACGCCGCGGGCATGGGCGGCGGCCAGTCCGTCCGAAACGGCGATGGCGATCTCAAGCGTCCGTCGTCTCGCAATCGTACCGCCGAGGAGAGTCTGGCGCAACGTCTCGCCTTCCAACAGTTCGGTGACGACATACGCGGTGTCGCCTTGGTGACCGACATCGTAGACGGCCAGGATGTTGGGATGCGACAAGGCCGCCACCGCCTTGGCCTCTCGTTCGAAACGCGCCCGGGACTCCGCGTTCGCCGACGAGTGCGCAGGCAGCACCTTGATCGCCACCTCGCGGTCCAGCCGCGTGTCGCGTGCGCGGTAGACCTCGCCCATCCCGCCGGCGCCGAGGGGAGCGAGGATTGTATAGGGGCCGAGAGCGGTGTTGGGCGTCAAACTCATGCGCGCCCATTGTCGATTGTCGATTGCCGATTGTCGATTGTCGATTGTCGATTGCCGATTGTCGATTGTCGATTGCCGAATAGCGGTCCGGTGATGCAGCAGCGCGTTCAGACCGGCTTCTCCACGCCGAAGCTGGGTGAAGCTGCATGGCGGAAGGGCTTGGCCAAGTTGTTCCGCGGGCTTCCAGGGCGATACGCCCACTGTCGGGTTCCACAGAAAGTCGCTATGATGTTCGTGTGGGCCATCACGCGATCCTACCCGAGCCGCTGCTCGTCGAACGTCAGGAACAAATCGACGCCCTCGTCGCCGCCGCCCGCGCCGAAGGTCGTTTCGCCTTCGACACCGAATTCGTGATGGAGGACCGCTACGAGGCCGAGGTCTGTCTGGTCCAACTGGCCACTCAAGAAAGCGTTCTCCTGGTCGATCCCTTCCAGAAGCTGGACCTAGACGCGATCTGGGACCTGGTTTGCGACGCGGGCGTGGAGACCGTGGTTCACGCCGGAGGGGAGGACTTGGCCGTTTGCGTAAGGAAAACGGGTCGGCCTCCGCGGGCGATCTTCGACGTGCAAGTGGCCGCAGGGCTGGTCGGGTTCGACTACCCCTTGAGTTTGCAAAAGCTCGTGGAGTCCACGATGCATGTCCGCCTCCACAAAGCCAAAACCTTAACCGACTGGCGGAAACGACCGCTCAGCGGCTCCCAGCTACGCTACGCCGCTGAGGACGTGAGCTACCTCCTTGCGGTGCGAGGCAAGCTCCATGATCGCCTGATCAAGAGGGACCGCGTCGCGTGGGTGCAAGAGGAGTTTCGAGGGTTGGAAGACATCGCCCTCTACGCTCGGGTAGAAGAGGACCGCCTCCGTCGGGTGAAGGGGGTCAGCGTGCTGCGCGGGCAACAGTTGGCCGTCGCCCGGGAGTTGCTTCGCTGGCGTGACGAACTTGCCCAAAAGCTCGATCGTCCCGCGCGCGTCGTGATGAAGGACTATTTGTTGGTGGAGATCGCCCGGCACGGCTGGACGGCCCACGCGGAACTGCGCGACCTTCGCGGTCTGAACATGAGCGACAAGAACCTTCACGCCTTGGCTGGCGTGGTCGGCGAGGCCATGGCCGCTCCGCCCGAGGACTGGCCCGCCGCTCGACCTCACGAAGTCGAAGCCCCGCGCGAAGCCGTGTTGAGCGCACTCGCGACTGCCGTCGTGCGAGGGTACTGCCTCGATCACGACATTGCCTACGGTCTGGCGGCGACAAAGAGGTCCATCGGGGAACTCATTCGCCATCGAACGGTGGGAGTACCCGCCGACGCCAAGCAAGTCGAATTGCTCAGCGGCTGGCGCGGACAAAGCGTCGGGCGGTTACTCGACGACGTTCTCGCTGGTCGACGCACGATTCGCGTCGAGCCGGTTCAGGATGAATGGGTCGTGCGCGTCGGGCCTCTGGAAACCCCGCCTTGACGACCGCGCCAGGCGGTCGAGTCAACGTTGCGGCGGTTTCGGCGGCGGTGGCGAGGCCGGCGGCAGCGGAGGCGTCGGCTGCACCGGAAGCGACGGGTCGGGCGTCTTGGCGAGCTGCGGCTCGTCCGCCTTGGGGTTCTTATAGGTCACCACCGACTCGTGCGAAACGGTCAACTTGCCGTCATAGGTGCTGACGGCGGACTCTGAACTGTAGAAGTCGATCTTTTGCAAAACCGGTCCCAACTTCCCGGCGATGGACAACGCAGACTGGATCACGCGTTTGAATTGTTTGGTGTCGGCGTCTTCTTCCGGAATCCCCGCCACCACCATGTTGCCGACGAACCCCAACATCATGACACCCCCGGCGAGCTCCTGACCGAAGTTGGACGTGTCCCGGAACGATGCGGAAACAACGGCCCCGGTCGGCGTCAACCCCTCCTCCTTGAATCGCTTGTTCTCCTTGATCGACGCCGACTTGCCCGATGCCGTATCCAGGCACTTGTTCACGGCCCCGGCCGACGTGCCGATCATCAGCCAATCGCCGTGAACCCCGACCACCGGGCGCACAAACATGACCAACATCGGATGGACGATCTCGCGGAACCCCTCGGCGTTGACCTTTGCGGGGGTAATCATAAGCGGTTGCCCTTGCCCGGCCATCTTGCTGCTGAGGAAGTCAAGGAAGGCCTGCACTTTTTGCGAGGCGAGCTCCGGGTTCTTCACCCGCATCATGGTGACCGAGTCGCTTCCGCCCATGGGCGTGACCACCGCGGCGGGCATTTCCACGGAGATCATCTCTCCGCTGAACCAATCGAAGATGTCGCGCTGCGGATCGAAACCGACCTCGGCGAGCTTGGCCTTGATGCCCGCCACGATGTCCGCCCCGCCGCTGATCTCCTCCGCCACGAAGTCCAACGCCAGCTTGTAGATCGCTCCCAGATCGACGAATCCGTCGAGACTGAACCCCGTCGCCTCCGCCGGGACGAACTGGTCGAAGCGCTCGAACGGCTTTCGCAGCACACACGCCGTCGCCAGAGGACTGGACTCCTTGCCCGCTTGAATGCGCATGGCGCTGCGACTCCATGTCCGCCGACCCTTGGTCTCGACCGTGGCGATGGTGTAATCCACGAAATCGCATCGGCTGAGAATCTTGCGGATGATGCCCAGGGCTTTCGCATCGCCGGACTCCTCCGTACACCCGGCGTCCGCTGGTTTCGCGGAGTCGGGCGCCGGCTTGGCGGCCTCCTTGGCGTCCGTCTCCTTCTTGGCGGCCATTGCCGCCAAGCCGTCGAAAAGTCGGCCCAGATCGCCCAGGAAAACCTTGGTATCAAAAAAGACGACGCATTCCTGCGGCGGTTTGACTTGCGAAAGGGCTTCCTGAAAGCGGGCACCGGCGATGATGGGCCGTTTCGTCGACTGACCGGCCATCAGACCCAGCACATCGTTGAGCGTCTGCCTCGTCGGCTGCCCGGTTTGACCGAAGGGAAGGTCGAACGCCAGCCCGATGACATCACCTTTGCGGAACAGATCGACGACAAAGCCCGGACCGTCGGGTTTCTCCCCGCCCATGCGCAGAGACCAAACGTCGGCGTCATGCAGTTTGGACTCGCTCAAGGAGAAGCTGGGAACCAGCCCCGCGATCTCTTTGAGAATCGCCACCAACCCCTGGGCGTTGGCCGTGGCGGAATTCTCCGCCCCGCGAGCCAGGAAAAGATATCCGTATCCCACCGCCGACGGCGAAACCCCTTCCGCGAAGACAAACTCCTGGCGAAGGAGGTCGGTCCAATTCACGCCGCGAACGAGGGAGGTCACCTTGTCGATCGTGGACTGAGCCTGGACGCGCTGCTCGTCGCTCAGTGCGGACATGACCAGAGTCGTGAGGTCCTTGTCGATCCCGCTGCTCTCGAGGGCCTCGAAAACGTCCGCCCACTTTTGGTCGAGCCAGGCCCGTTCCGGGTTATCCACCGCGTGGACAAAGAGCCACGTTTGCTCGGGTACGTACTTTCCAAGCGTGAAACGCGCCGGAAGTTGGCCGGCCAATGCAAGCGACGAGAGAAAAAGAAACGCGCACGCCGCACCAACGAATCGCCTTACGGGGAACTTCATGATTCGAACCTCCACCTGTTCCAAGTCCATCCTCACCACCGCCCGAGAACGACCCGCGATCCGAGCCGCCAAGGGATTTGACGCGGACGCGACGCTTTGCGAAACGTGCATCGACGGTCCACATTTCAGCTTAGAAAGAGGCTCGGCATAGGGCCAGCTTAGCCTTGTCTTTACTTGTGCGAACTTGTCGCGGCGGTCGGCGAGCGTCGTCCCGGGTCCGACGTTTGGCGTCGTCGCCCCGTCACCTTATGATCGCCCGCGGACATGGTGATCACCTCGATCGCCTCTGATTCCCGGCTCTTACGCCTGAAGGAGCGAATCGCCCGAGGGGGTGGGGTGGTTCACGCTCGCGGGCTGTGGGGATCCTCCGCGCCCATGACGGCCGCCATCGCCGCTGCAGGCGCCTCGCGCATTTTTTTGTACGTTACTGCCCACCTCGAGGAAGCCGACGACGCCCGCGACGATCTCGAGTTTTTCCTGGGAACCCCGTGCGAGCTCTTCCCCGCTTGGGAGACCCTCTCCGGCGAGGGATCGACGGGCAACGAAATCGAGGCGGAGCGGTTGCGGATTTGCTCTCTGCTTCTCAGTGGTTCGCAAAGCTCTACCGTTATCGTCGCCCCGATCCAGGCGCTCATGCAGCCCGTGCCGACACCTGCGGCACTGCGGAGCAATACCCTGCACCTGACCGTGGCGCGTTGCGAGGACCGAGCCGGGCGGTCGCCGGACGAACTTCTGCGCTGGGCGATCGATCGGGGGTTCGAGCGTCTGGACATGGTCGAGGCGCCCGGCGACGTCGCTCGCCGCGGCGACATTCTGGACCTGTTCGCTCCCGGCGAGAGCGCCCCCTATCGCATTCAATTCGACGGCGAGCGGATCGAGTCTTTGCGACAGTTCGACGTGAGTTCGCAACGTTCCTTGAAAGTGCTCACCGAGATCTCGCTCTGCGCCCTGCCCCGCACGCAGGACGCCGGCACGGAACCGCCCGCCGGCTTCCTGACCTATTTGCCGGACTGCGCCGTCGTGGCCCTCGACAATCCCAGCGAAATTCAAGAGCTGGGGCGGATCATCCGCGCTCGGGACGCCGAGTCCGAGCGACTCTTCGAGGTCGAGGAGGTCCTCGCAAGATGCGAACCCTTCACGCAACTGCACCTCTCGCGGTTCGGTTCCGCGGCCACCTCCGACGAGGAGGCGTTCGACTTCGGCGTCACCTCGATCTCCCGCTTCGAAGGGGCCGAAGTCGATACCGTCGGCGAGCTCGTCCGTCTGGCGACGGAGTTTTCGGTTCACGTCGTGTGCGACAACGAGGGCGAGCGCGATCGGCTCCTGGAACTGGTCCGCACGCGCGACCCGGCGATCGCCGGCCGCATTCACCCCCTCATCGGTGCTTTGCACCAGGGCTTCGTTTGGGTGGGAACCGGGGATGTCCTCCTCGCCCACCACGAAATCTTCCAACGTCACCGCCAGCGCCGCCGCATTCGCCGCGTCCATGCGGGCACGCCCATCGAATCCTGGACCGACCTCAAGCCGGGCGAATTCGTGGTCCACGTTCTGCACGGAATCGCCGTCTATCGCGGACTGCGGACGATGCGCAAAGGAGACTCCGCCCAGCAGGAGGAGTTCCTGACTCTCGAGTTCTCCGAGAAAGCCGTCGTTCACGTCCCCACCTCGCAAATCGACCTGGTGCAGAAATACATCGGGGCCGGCGGGCGAAAACCCCAACTCTCCACCCTGGGCGGAAAACGCTGGGGTAAGCAAAAGGAGAAAGTGTCCGAATCCGTCGCCGACCTTGCCGAATCGCTGCTGCGAATTCAGGCGATCCGCGCCCAAGCCCTTGGAACCGCCTATCCCGGTGACACCCAGTGGCAGCGCGAGTTCGAAGCGTCCTTCCTCTATGAGGAAACCGAAGACCAGCTCACCGTGGCCGACGAAATCCGCGCCGATCTGTGCGGCGTCCGACCCATGGACCGATTGGTCTGCGGCGACGTCGGGTACGGGAAGACCGAATTGGCCATGCGCGCCGCATTCAAGGTCATTGAGTACGGCCGACAGGTGGCCGTCCTCGTCCCCACCACTGTTCTCGCCGAGCAACACTACGAAACCTTCAAAGAACGCATGGCCGACTATCCCTTTGCCATCGGTTGCCTCTCGCGCTTTCGCCACGCCTCCGAACAAAAACGCATCCTGGAGATGACCCGCAAGGGGCAAATCGACGTGGTCATCGGCACGCACCGCTTGCTGAGCAAGGACGTTTCCTTCGCCGACCTGGGCCTGGTCGTCATCGACGAAGAGCAGCGCTTCGGCGTGGAGCACAAGGAGCGGCTTCGCGCCATGCGCGAAACGGTGGACGTGCTGACCCTCACCGCCACGCCCATCCCTCGAACCCTGCACCTTTCCATGATGGGCATCCGCGACATCAGCTCCTTGCAGACCCCGCCCGTGGACCGCCGCTCGATCGCCACGCAGGTCCGGCCCTTCGAGCGCGGTCTCATCCGCGACGCGATCCTGCGCGAACTGAACCGCGACGGTCAGGTCTACTTCGTCCACAACTACGTGCAGTCCATTGCGGCGATGGCGGCGACCATCGGGCAGATCGTGCCCGAGGCCCGCATCGTCTTCGGCCACGGGCAGATGAAAGACGACGATCTCGAGGACGTGATGCACCGCTTCGTCCGCCGCGAAGCCGACGTCCTCGTCGCCACCACCATCATCGAAAGCGGCATCGACATCCCCCGCGTGAACACCATCTTCATCAACCGCGCCGATCGCTTTGGGTTGGCCGATCTGCACCAGCTTCGCGGGCGGGTGGGACGTTCCAGCCACCGGGCCTACTGTTACCTTCTCCTTTCGCCCGACCGCCCGGTCACCAGCAAGGCCGCGAGGCGTCTGAAAACCATCGAAGAGTTCAGCGAGCTCGGTGCGGGCTTCCGCATCGCCATGCGCGACCTGGAAATCCGCGGGGCGGGCAATTTGCTGGGCCGCGAGCAAAGCGGGCACATCGCCGCCGTGGGATATGACATGTACTGCCGCCTCTTAGAGCAGACCGTTCGACGTCTGAAAAACGACCCCGATCCCACGCCCTCTCCGGTCCATATCGACCTGGACGTTGCGGCCCACATCCCCCCCCACTACATTCTTTCCGACCGCTCGCGGATCGAAATCTATCGCCGCGTGGTCACCTGCCGGTCGTCGGCGGACCTCGCGCAGTTGGAGAAGGACTTGGTGGACGCTTTCGGGCCGTTTCCGCGAGAGGTGCAGATGTTGCTCGAACTGGCGGAGATTCGCGTACACTCCCGCCGGTTCGGAGTGAACTCCATCAGCCTGCGGCCGCCTGACGTGGTGTTTGCGGTGGACAGTGTCGCCCAGGTCGAGCCTCTGTTCGTCGGGGCCGCGGGGACCGTCCGGGTGCCGGATGGGAAAACGGTTCACTGGCGGCTGCCGCCCGCGTACTTGGAGAAACCCACGTTGGTCTCGCTATTGCGGAACATGATGGCTCGGGCCGCGGCGCGATTCGTCGCCCAAACGGCGCCCGGAGGCGGCGCGTGACTTCGAACCGGGCGCGAGTGGCTCTCGCCGGACTCGCCGCGTTGGTGTGCGGCTGCGCCGGTCCGATTGCCGGCCCGTCGGGCAAGACCAACACATCCGCGACCCGAGCCAAGCCCGCGAAGAACTCGGCCAGCGTGACCGCGGGCGATTCAGCGTCCGGTCCGGTCTCGCGGATGACCGTTCAGAACGAAACCGTCGAGGCGACCGACCTCTGGCGAGGCTTGCGTTCCGAGCTGCAGGCCAAAACCGAGTCCGATTCGCCCCTGGAGTTCCGCACCTTCCTCGCCCAACGCGCCGCCCAACTCATCTCCGACAAGATCGCCGAGTCGCTACTCTACCAGAAAGCCTCCCTGCGCCAGACGCCCGAGATGGAGAAAAAAATCAACGCCTACGTGGACGGCGAAATCCGCAAGGTGGTCACCGCCGACCACGGCGGAATGCAACGACGCTACGAAAAGTACCTGGAATCGCAGGGAACCACGCTCGAAGAGGCGCGAACACAGTTCCGTCGCCAGTTCATCATCGCCGGCTTTTTGGAGGGCGAAGTGAGGCCCAAAGTCGCCGAGCCGACCCGCGCCGACCTGCTCGCCGCCTTCGAGAGTCAAAAGGACGCCTGGCGACGACCGGCGCGGCGGAGCATGTCTCTGATTGACGTTCGCGTCGACGAGCTTCTTCCCCAAGGCGTCAACGAACCGACCCGAGAGCAGGTCGAGGCCGCACGCGAAGAAGCCCGCTCGCGAATTAAGGCGGCTCTCAGTGAGATCCAAAACGGAAACCCCTTCGCCGAAGTCGCGCGACGCTACTCGCATGGACACCGGGCCGCGGAGGGCGGCGCCTGGGGATGGGTCAACCCGGAGAGCATCCGCGAGCGATTCCGACCGGCGATCGAAGCCCTGGATGCACTCGCGGCCGGAAAAAACAGCGACATCCTCGAGACCCCGGACGGGTTCTTCGTGGTTCGATGCGACCGGTTGGAACCGGCGTTCGAACCGGACTTCGCCGCCGTGCAGCCGCAACTCAAGGAAATCTACTTCCGCCGCGCCTTCAACCAGCGAATCGCCGACCTGGTCTCTGAGCTTCGTTCCAAATCCCGCGTCGAGCCCGCCGATCTCGAGCGCTACCACGAAGCCGTCGTCCAGGCAGGGTTCGGCGTGATCCAGCCCAACGACCGCTGAACTCCCGCGGGGTCACCGACCAAGGGTGCAGAGCCGCCGGCACGGGCATGACACCATTCTACGAGCGAGCCCGACCCAGGTCGGCCAACCCTGCCTGACCGAGGGCAAGTCCTGCGCATCGGCGTCTTGTGAATTTCACGCGGAGACCATTAAGCACGACGCCCAGGGTATATTCGTAATCTATTGTATAACATAAGGTTACAGCAAGTATGCCATCACCCATCCAGTGAAAATCCAGGCCTCGCCATCGCTGTGGCACGCCAGTTGACAAGGGGAAACGGGCACACGGCGCGGAAGCACCGCGCGTGGCGGAGAGAAACCTGTGCGAAGGGGCTCGGACATGACCGACCGGTCGGATAGTGCCACACTGACGGCACTCGACTGGCAAATGCTGGGGCGACGCATCGCGGCCCGAGCATGGGACGAGGCGGACGCGGCGATCCGCCGCCACGCGGATCGCTGCGCCGCATCGCATCAGGACGAAGTCACGGACCGCACGGTGGGAGTCCGATCGTGAGCACCTACGGCGTCTGGCTTTCCGCGGCGGGAATGAAAATCAACGAGCATCGCCAGACCCTGCTCGCCAACAACCTCGCCAACGCCCAAACCACGGGCTTCAAGCACGATCTCGCGGTGGTCATGCAACGCCGCGTCGAGAGCCGTGAGAACGGCGTCGAACGGACCTACGTTCACCCCGTACTGGACGGCCTTTCCGGCGGCGTGAACGTGCTTCCCGCCTATCACAGCGCCGAACAGGGACCCGTCGAGTGGACCGGCAAACCGCTGGATGTAGCCGTGGAAGGCGAAGGGTTCTTCGCCGTCGGCGACGGAGAGGTCACGCGCTACACCCGCAACGGCGAATTCGCGGTCAACGCCGAGGGCGAACTGGTGCTCGCCAACGAGGCCGGTCGCTGGCGGATTCTTGACCTAGCCGGCGGTCCGATTCGCATCGACCCGACCCTCGGCGAGCCCGTGGTGTCAGGAAATGGCACTGTGCGCCAAGGCAACAACGTCGCCGGACAAATCGGGCTGATGACCACGCAAAACCCTCGGACCTTGCGTAAGGTCGGCGAGAACCTCTTCGAGTCCCTGGGCGGCGAGATGGTCCCCGCCAAGGGTAAGCTTCTTTCCGGATCGCGCGAGGGTTCGAGCTTCAACGTCATGCAGGGCCTGGCCTCGATGATCGAGGTCTCGCGGGCCTATCAGATGAACGCCACCATGATCCAGCTTCAGGATCAACTGACGCAGCAAGCGGTGGGGACGCTGGGACGAGCGGCGTAGAGACAAATCGTTATGGCCATCACCGCACTACATGCCGCCGCCTCGGGAATGCGAGCCCTCGACGAGAAGCTCAACGTCGTGGCCAACAACCTCGCCAACATCAACACCCACGGCTTCAAACGCTCGCGGGTCAACTTCGAGGACCTCCTCTATCAGGTGAAACGCGAGCCCGGCATACCCAACGCCAACGACGAACCCATCCCCCACGGCATCCTCGTGGGGACCGGCGTGAAGGTCTCCGGAACGCAGCTCAATTTCGAGCACGGCACCGTGGACCCCACCGGCCGACCGCTCGATTGGCAGATCGAAGGCGAGGGGTTCTTCCAGGTCACCACCATCCAGGACGGCGCGGAGTTGACTGCCTATACCCGGGCCGGGAACTTCGCCCAGAACGCGGTCGGCAACATCGTCCTGGCCAACAGCGATGGGTCGATCCTCGAACCTCCGGTCAATATCCCGCCCGACGCCATCGAAGTCACCGTCGGGCGCAACGGCGAGGTCCGCGTTCGACAGGAAGGCTCCAACACCCTCAACGTCGTCGGACAGGTTCAGCTTGCCCGCTTCGTAAACTCCGAAGGCCTCAAGCAGATCGGGCGGAACCTATACCTGGAAACCGACGCCTCGGGCGCCGCCGTCTCCGGCGAGCCGCAGAGCGACGGCTTGGGCGCTATCGCCCAGGGGAACTTGGAAATGAGCAACGTGGACCCGGTGCGCGAGTTGATCGACCTCATCACCACGCAGCGGGCCTTTGAGTTGAACAGTCAGTCGATCAAGAGCGCCGACGAGTCGCTCCAGATCGTTTCGAACTTGAGAAGGTTCTAACCATAGGGAGATAAGACCCATTTGAGCGAGCCGCGGGCTTAAGCCCGCGCGGACCCACGCGAACGCCGGAACCTCCGGCTCGCGAATCGGCGGAAACGTGCAGGATGCCATGATGATGCGCAAGGATTGCGAATTCGCAGGACGCGCCCACGCCCGATCGGGTGGAACCCGGTCGGAGCGACCGCCGCGCTCTCTCCACGCCACGCGACTGACTCTCACCGCCGCGTGGTTCACCCTCCTCGCATCCTCTCCCGTCTTTGCGGGGACGCTACGTCTTTGGCCCGCCGCCGTCGTCGTCGAGGATGCCCTCCGCATCGACGAACTCTGCGAGCTGCGCGGATTCGATCCGGAAACGGAGCGCCGACTGAGCAAACTGAAGGTTGCCGACGCCCCGGCGCCGGGCGGCTCGCGACTGGTCTCCATCGAGCTGATCCGTTCGGCATTGACCGCGGGCGGCGCCAACCTGGCGCAGATCACCCTCAGCGGCGCTACACAGTGCGCCGTTTCCAGACCCGATCGACCGGCCCCAACGCCTGATGCGAAAGCCGGTTCGCAAGGTTCCAAACCGTCCACCAAGCGCAGCACCGACCTGGCAGCCGCCCCCGCAACCGAGGCGCCGCCGACTCACACCCTACGACAAGCGGTGATCGACCACTTCAACGCCGAGTTCGCCCGATACACGGGAACCGCGGAAGTGGTGTTCGACCGCACCTCCGAGCAGGTTCTCGATCTCTCCGGTCCCAGTTACGAATTCAAGATCCGCCGTCGAGGCCAGCCCCTGGGCCTTTGCCCCATGGAGGTCGAGGTCGTATCCGCCGGACGCTCCGTGCAAACCGTCCCCTTGGTCGCACAGGTCTCGCTGATCCGTCGAGCGGTCGTTGCGCGACGCACCATCAACCAGGATGCGGCGGTCCAGCCCGCGGACGTTGAATCCGCATCGCTCACCTTCACGCGCCTGGACAAGCTCGGAGTGGACGAACTTGCCGCCGTTGTCGGCCAGCGAGCGAAACGCGTCATTCCCGCAGGTTCGTTGCTGGAAGCGGAAATGTTGGAATCCGTCCCGCTGGTCCTTCGCGGACAACTCGTGACTCTGACATCCGTCGCCGGAGGAATCCGCGTCGTGACCACGGCCAAAGCCGCGCAGGACGGACGATTCGGAGATCTCATCAAAGTCCGCTCCGTGGATGACAAGCGTCTGGAATTCGATGCCCAGGTCGCGGCTCCCGGCGAAGTCCGCCTGGGAGTCCCCTCGCGCGAAGCAGCCGACGAGAAATTGGCTCTGGGAGGTCAGCCGTGACCACCCGCCTCGCCTTGTTGACCGTCGCGATCCTCGCCACGTCCGCGTCGGCGCAGACATCCTCGCTCGGCGCGCGACAGCGCCAGTCCGGTTTGCCCGCGCCCGCCGCCATCGACATGCGCGAGGCCCACGCCAAACCGCGCAACCCGGTCTACGAACGTTTCGCCTGGATCGCCTCCACACCCTTGCCGCCCAAGACCTTCAAACCCGGCGACCTGCTGACGGTCATCGTCCGCGAGCAGCGAAAGTGGGAGGCCGACGCCGACCTCGAAACCAAGAGCAAGTTCAACGTGACGAGCGAGCTCGACGCCTTCGTCAAGCCGACCCAAGGTGGTTTGGGCTCCGCCGCGTTCCGCCGAGGTCAGCCCAACATCGACTACAAGTACAATCAAAAGCTCAAGAACGAGGGCGATTCCTCGCGCGAGGACAAGCTCACCACGCGGTTGACCGGTCGTATCATCGACGTGAAACCCAACGGCCTGCTGGTGGTCGAGGGACGTGCGAAAGTGACCCACGACGACGAAGTCAGCGAGATCACCTTGACCGGCATCTGCCGCAAGGAGGACGTCACCGCCGACAACACCGTCCTCAGCACGCAGATCGCGGACAAGGAAGTCGTGGTGCGAAACAGCGGCGCTCTGCGCTCCGCGGCGTCCCGCGGATGGATTACGAAAATCCTGGACATGTTCAAGCCGTTCTAATGTCATGAAGTTCAAAGTTCAAAGTTCGAAGTTCGAAGCCGGTATGCGGGTGGACCGCTCGCCGAGCGTACCTTCTCGCTTGAGGGATGTTTTTGAACTTCGCACTTTGAACTTCGCACTTCGCGGTGCCTTCGCGTTTCTACTGCTGGTGCGGTTCGCCAGCGCCCAGATCCCCACCGCCCGCGTCGGCGACGTGACCCATCTCCAGGGCCAAGGGCGAAACACGCTGCTCGGTTACGGCCTGGTCACCGGATTGGACAAGACCGGCGACGGGAGCAAATTCCTCCCCACCATGAAGGCCGTTGCGGAACTGATGCGCCGCTTCGGCGCCGACATCGAATCCATCGAGGACGTCGAAGGAAGCAAGAACACCGCCATCGTCATGCTCGAAGTCACCATACCCGAAAACGGCGGGCGCGAGGGCGAACTGCTCGATGTCGCCGTCACCGCCGTCGCCGCGAAGAGTCTCGAAGGCGGCCGACTGCTCCCCACTCCGCTCGTTTATCACGATCGCAGCGTGGAGGGCTTGTTCGGATTCGCCTCCGGGCCCGTCACCGTGGACCCCGTGATCCTCACCCACGGAGTCGTACGCGACGGGGCCCGCCTGGAGCGAGACCTCTTCACCCACGTCATCGCCACAGGTGTCGACCTGAAAAACATCGGGCTGAGCAGCCCCTGGATTCAACCCGAAGAAACCTACATCACCTTGGTCCTCGACGACTCCCATGCGGGTTGGTCGATGGCCGCCTCCGTCGCCCAAGCGGTGGACAAAGAGCTCAACGTTTCCGCGGATGCCGAGCGCGTGGCACTGGCCGTGGACAGCAAGAACGTCGTCGTACTCCTGCCCAAGCATCAACGCGGCGACCCGGCCTCCTGGATTCGAGACGTCGAACGCACCCCCATCCTCATGGAATCCGGCGAGGCCCGTGTCAACATCAACCGCCGCGCGGGAACCATCGTGGTCACGGGGGATACCCGCATTTCCCCGGTGGTGATCTCGCAACTCGGGCTGACGGTCACGGTCGCCAATCCCGAGGCCGAGGGAAAAGTGTCCGTCCCTGCAACCCTCCAACAGGAGTTCGTCGCCGTCGATTCGGGAACGAATCGCCAGGCCAATGTCCGCGACCTGCTCGAAGCCCTCAATCGCCTGAAGGTCCCCTTCAAGGACCGCGTTTCGATCCTCGAAGAGATTCACCGCGCCGGCAAGCTCCATGCCCGGCTGATGTATGAGGGATGAAGATGAACATTCCGGCTACCAACAGTTTCGGACTCACCAAGAACCCGGTGGAAGGTGATTTGCACCGTCTCCGCGAGGCGACGGGCCAGATCGTCGGATCCGTCTTCTTCGGAACGCTGTTGAAAAGTATGCGCGAGAGCAAACTCCAAGGCCCCTTCGGCCACGGCGGACGCGGCGAAGAGGTCTTCGCCGGACAGCTCCACGGCATCTGGGCCGAAAAAGCCGGCCAAACGACAAAGGGCGGAATCGCCGACGCGCTCTACAACCGCTTGTCGCATCAGCAAAAACTCATCCGTGCCTCTCGCGCGGCGATGGGAGGCGACCAAGAATGAACCAACCCCTCAGCGAGCGCCGTTTCCGTGACCTGCTCGAGATTTTCGAACAGTTGCGAAACCTCAACGACCAGCTTTTCACCCTCATCGACGCAAAGATCGCTGCCATGAAATCGGCGGATACTTCGGCGCTGACCGCATTCGCCGAGAAGGAGCGAGTGCTGACCGAGCGCCTGCGCGAGCGGGAGGGTCTTCGTGCCCAGTTTATGGACGCCGTGGGCATCGAACTCGGGCTCCCCCAGCGGGCCGGTCGCACGCTCACCATGTCGCAGCTCGCCGCCCGCTTGGACGGCCCGCAGAGCGCCAAGTTGATCGTCGTCGCCGACCGCCTGCGCAGCGCCGTCGGCCAGGTCCTTCAGGCCAACCGCGTTGCCGGCGCCGTCTCCCGCGAGATCCTCAACCATCTGAAATGGATCTTCGCCGCGGTCCGTCCGCGCGAAGAAAAACCGGAACTCTACTCGGGCGCCGGCGTACCCCTCGGCCGATCGGGCGCCGCGATGTTGGAAGTGGTGGGCTAGACCATGGGTTTGCTGAACTCCGCATTGCAGATCGGTCGAAGCGCCCTGCTCAGCTATCAGGGGGCATTGGCCACCGTCGGCAGCAACATCAGCAGCGCGGGCAGTCCCGACTACACCCGCCTCGCCCCCGAACTCGATCCCATCCAAGGCAGCCTGGTCGCCAACGATTTGGAGCCCGGCGCCGGCGTCGCTCTCACCGGTATTCAGCGCTACATCGACGACGCCCTGGAAGGTCGGCTACGTTTGTCCATCGGCGAGCAGGAATCCGCCGCCGCCCGCCAGGTCGCCCTGGCCCAAATCGAGAGCTTCTTCGACGACGTGAGCGGGGCCGGTGTCAACAGTCAGATGGGCGAGTTCTTCCGCAGGTTCGCCGACTTGCAGAACACGCCGGAAGACATGGCCATCCGCGACCTGACCGTCTCCGGCGGCGCGGCGCTGGCCGAATCCCTGCGCTCCACCCGCGCCCAACTCGCTCGCTTGGGCGAGGACATCGACAGTCAGATCACCGACATCGTCAAACGCGCCGACGATATCGCCGGACAAATTGCCGAACTCAACGCCCAGATCACCACCGGTGAGGCCGGACGACGCGCACAAGCGACCGCCCTCCGCGACCAACGCGACGCCCTGCTCCGCGAACTGAGCGAACTCTTCGACGTGACCGTCCGCGAGGAACCGGACGGCGGAATCAACGTCTACGTGGGCAGCGAAGCCCTCGTCCAAGGCGCCATGTCCCGCGGTCTGATCTCCGTCACCGAGCTGGACGGCGAGTTCCAACGGACCTCGGTCCGATTCGCCGACACCAACCAGCAAATGGAAATTCGCGGCGGCCGCTTGGAAGGTCTGATCGTCGCACGCGACCGACATGCCTACGGCCAAATCGCCGACCTCGATCGCCTCGCCGCCGCCATCATCCACGACGTCAACGACATCCACGCCGACGGTCAGGGTCTCAAGGGCTTTGACACCGTGGTGGGAACCAACGAAGTCTTCGAAACCGACGTCGCCTTGGACAGCCCCGCCGCGGGCCTGGCGGATCCGCCGCAGGGCGGAAGCTTCTACATCACCGTCGCCGACGACGCCACCGCCACCCCCGTCGCCTACCGCATCGACGTGCTCGCCGACGGTCAGGGCGGTGGCACCACCCTGCAATCGCTCGTCGATTCCATCAACGACCAGGCGATCGGCGTCGCCGCCTCCATCACCAGTGACCAACGCTTGGCACTCACCGCCGCCGACGGATTTACCTTCACCCTCGGATACGACGGGCAACACCTGCGCGAAGATACCTCCGGCGTGCTCTCCGCCCTGGGCGTCAACACCTTTTTCACCGGCGCCGACGCCCGCGACATCGCCGTCAACGGCGTCATTCAGGCCGACTCCGCCTTGCTCGCCGCCGCCGGCGTCTTTCTACCCGGCGATGGCGCCAACGCCGGACGATTGGCCGAACTCGACACCGTCGCCAGCGAGCGGCTCAGCGGCATTTCGCTGCCCGCGTTCCTGCACTCCATCGCCAACGGAGTCGCCGTAACCGCGGCCAACGCCAATGCCGACGTCGAAGCCTCCGGCGCCGTCCGCTCCTCGCTCCAATCCCAGAAGGAAGCCATCAGCGGCGTCAACCTCGACGAAGAGGCCATCGCTCTGCTTAAGTACGAACGCGCCTTTCAGGGCGCGACGAGGTACATCACGGTTGTGGAACGGTTATTGGGAGAATTGGTCGCATTGGTCCGTTAAATCGAACCGCGGGCGAAATCCATCCCGGCCTTCTTTGGAGCCCGCGCGGACGTGTGAACGAGTGAAACGAGGTATGGCCATCAGTCCCGTCAACATCACCCGCATCAGCAACAACTTGCGGACCAACATGACCCTCGAGACCCTGCGCCGAACGCAGATCGACTTGTTCCATTCCCAGGCCCGACTCGCCACGGGGCGAAGCTTCGTGACCCCCAGTGAAGACCCCGTATCCGCGGCCCGAGCCCTGGACCTTTCCGACGCCCTCATCCGACAAGAGCAATTTCGCACCAACGTACAGTACGGCGACACCTTCCTCACCGCCGCCGACAGCGCCCTCACCGAGGTCAACAGTCTGCTCATTCAAGCCTCGGCCATCGCCAGCCAGACGGTCAGCAACCTCACCAGCGAAGCGGAACGCGAAGCGGAAGCTGAAGTCGTCGCCGCGATCCGCCAACAGGTGCAAACCGTTGCCAACCGCCAGTTCAATCAACGCAACCTCTTCGGCGGACGCAGCACCCTCGCCCGACCCTTCGTCGACGGCCTGGGCGGAATCGCTTACGTCGGCGACATCGGGGAGTTGCTCGTTCGCCCGGACGCGGGACTGAACTCCCCCATCAGTATGCCCGGCAGCGACGTCTTCGGCGCCCTCTCCGCCGCCATCGACAGCGATGTCAATCTGACTCCCTTGCTGACCGCCTCCACGCGCCTCGAGGACATCACCGGGAACGTCGGAAGGACCATCCGCGCCGGCACGCTGATCGTCAACGAAATCGGCGGCGCGGGTGTCTTCACCGTCGATCTTTCCAGCGCCGACACCATCGCCGAGGTCGTGGAGCGCATCAACACCGCCGCCGCGACGGCCGGCGCGGGACTTGCCGCCTCCTCCACCGACGCCGGTCTGGTCATCACCCCCGGCCCTTCGACCCTGACCATCACCGACAAAGGCACCGGCGTCGCCGCGGACCTGGGCATCCTCACCCCCGACCCCACCGGCAGCGACATCATCGGCGGAGCCCTCACCCCGCGTGTCACACGCCTGACACCCATCGCCGATCTCGCCGCCGGCGCCGGAATCGACCTCACCGGCGGTCTGATCATCACCAACGGCGATCGCACCGCGACGCTCGACCTGAGCAACGCCGTCACCGTGCAGGACCTCGTCAACGCCGTCAACAACGCCGGCGTGATGGTCTACGCGCGGATCAACGAGACCGGAACGGGCATCGACGTGTTCAATCGCGTGTCCGGAACGTCCCTCACCATCGGCGAAAACGGCGGAACCACCGCCGGCGACCTGGGCATCCGCACCTTCGACGAAGCGACGACTCTCGCGCGCCTGAACTTCGGCGACGGAGTCACCACGGTGGCGAGTGGCGCCGACTTCCGCATCATCGCCAAAAACGGAAAGGCCGTGGACGTGGACGTCGACGGGGCCATGACCGTCGGCGACGTCATCGACAAGATCAACGAGGCCGCCATCACCGCGGGCGTCCCCCTCGAGGCCTCCTTCACCACCACCGGAAACGGCATTCGCATCGAGGACAACACCGGCGGGACCGGCAGTCTTACCGTCTCCGCGCTCGGCTCCGACGCCGCCTTCGACCTGGGGATCGCCAAGAGCGTCAGCGGAACGACCACCGAAATCATCGGCGACGACGCGAACCCCACGCAGACCGACGGCATTCTCGACGCCCTTTTGGATTTGGAGCACGCCCTACGCGCCGACGAGACCGCTTCGATCACCGTCGCGGGTAACCGTTTGGACGTGCTCCGCAATGACGTGACTCGAATGCACGGCATCATCGGCGCCCGCGCTCGGACCATGGCCACCAAACGAATCCAGATGGAAGACGCCGCCGCCACCACCGAGGTCTTTTTGTCGGAGGTCCGCGACCTTGACTACGCCCAGGCGATTACGCGTATGCAAACGTCAATGACCCAGTTGCAGGCCAACCTGCAATCCAGCTCCGCAACCTTGAACTTGTCGTTGCTCGATTTTCTGCAGTAGGGGAAAGGAAAGAATTTGGAGGTGGGGGAGGTTGTGGGACCGGCGTTCCAGCCGGTCAACGAGAGTGGGTAGGAAGCAAGATCAAAGCGCCGCGCTCCCCTGACCAGGGCGCCGCGCCGAACGAGGGCCGTCCGAGGAGCTTCTCTCGGAGGGCGACGCCGGATGCGTTGCCCGCGGCTTGCAGCGCAGGAAGTGCGGCCATGGGTGGCCGCCGCGCTCCGCACCGCGGGTCCCCGATGGATCGGTCATGGGAGGTTCGCGATGCTGCTGATTGACACGTCGCGCTTTGGACAACTGGAAGTCAACCCCGAACGCCTCATCGACTTCGAGGAGGGCGTGTTGGGATTCCCAAAGCAACATGAATACGCCCTCATCCAGACGGGTGAAGGCAGCGGGTTCTATTGGCTTCAGTCGGTGGACACGCGCGACTTGGCCTTCGTGGTCTGCGACCCGCGGCTTTTCGCGGCCGACTACCAGGCCCCCGTCAAACTCGAGGACTTGGAGGGGATCGATCTCGAAGACCTCGGCAGCGCCCAGGTCTTCGTCATCGTGAACAAGGTCGGCGAGCTGCTCACCGGCAACTTCCAGGGACCGCTGGTGGTCAACGTGGCCAACCGCAAGGCGAGGCAATTGGTATTGAGTGACAAACGCTATTCCACCCGGCATCCGTTGATGCGGTTACCGGCGCGGGCGGTCATGGGAAAGACCGCCTGATTTCGCGGAACTAGCCGCGGCGCCCCGGCGGGGGCTACAATAGGTTGTGGGATTTCACAACCCCCTCCCGCCGGATCGGTTCGCCCTTCGGCGTTCCCGTCGTCCGCTGGGTCTAGCGGCATAGTCGCCGGCGACCCCGCGAGCGACGCCCACCCGAATGAGTCGGGTTGGGGCGACGAGTCGGAACCGAACGCATCGGCCTGGAATGGAAGGAGCCGACGATGTTGGTGCTGTCCAGACAACGCGATGAGACGATCATGATCGGCGACGAGGTGGAGATTACCATCGTCGACATCCGCGGGGACAAGGTCCGCCTGGGAATCACCGCCCCGCGCCATATTCAAGTTCATCGCAAGGAGGTCTACGATGCCATTAAACGGGAGAATCAACAGGCCGCCAATCTCACCCCCCAGGACGTCTCGCGGGCCATCGAGGCCGATCCCGCTGCCGGCGCCGGGCCTGTGAAAGCGGCGGAGGAAACCAAGGAGAATTTGGACCACAATCGGTCGAAGCCCGCGCGGCGGTCAGGCTTGTAAGCAACCACTGACCCGAAGCGCCCCGGTACGACGGATACGGCCGGGAACATTCACGGAGGATGCCCTATGTCACGAATCAACACGAACGTCCCCTCGTTGATCGCCCAGCGGCACCTAGCCGGTTCGCAGCGATCGCTGACCAAATCCCTCGAACGCTTGTCCAGCGGAGTGCGGATCAACCGCGGGGCCGACGACCCTGCCGGTTTGATCGTTTCCGAACGACTGCGCTCCGAGATCAGCGTGGTCAATCAAGCGATCGACAACTCCGCGCGGGCGATCAACGTCATCGCCACCACGGAGGGCGCCCTCGATGAGGTGCAGTCTTTGCTCACCGACATCCAGGCCCTTCTCGTCGAGGCCGCCAACAGCGGGGCCTTCTCCGAGGACGAAATCGCCGCCAACCAACTGCAGATCGACAACGCCATCGACTCCATCACCCGCATCGCCAACACCACCACATTCGCCGGGCGGAAGCTCCTCAACGGCGAACTCGACTACGTGGTGAGCAGCGTGACCGCAACCAAGCTCGCCGACGTCTACGTCCAGGCCGCCAAGTTCGGCACCCAGAAGTTCGTGGGAGTGGACATCAGCGTCTCTCAGTCCGCCCAACAGGCTCAGCTCGGCTATGCCCTTGCCGGACTGACCGCCAGCGGCGCCACCCTCGAGGTCCGCGGGCCCGAAGGTGTCATCGCCTTGACCTTCCCCGCCAGTGCCACCAACGTCCAGATGGCCACCGCCATCAACGCCCAGACCGACGCCACCGGCGTGAAGGCCGTCCTCAGCGGCGCCCTCGGCGTCAACGGTCTGCGCTTCATCACCAACGAGTACGGCAGCGACGCCTTCGTCAGCGTCACCCGCGTGCCGCCGAGCACTTCGTTCTCCGTCAAGAACCGGACCGGACAGTCCGTCACCCGAACCACCGGACGAGACGCCGTCGCCACGGTCAACGGCATCGCCGCCACCGCCGACGGACTCAAACTCTCCTTCAGCTCCACTCTCCTAAAAACTGAGGTGCTCCTCGCCGAGGCCTTCGGCAACGGATCCCTGGGGCTCCAAGGTGCGCTGGGAACTTCCAGCTTCCAGGTGACCGAAGGCGGCGCTCTCTTCCAGCTTGGACCGCAGGTCAACACCAACCTGCAAGAGAACATCGGCGTCAAGAGCATGCAGGCCAACAAGCTCGGCAACAACCTCATCGGCTACCTTGCCGACCTCAAGAGCGGGCAATCCAAGTCCCTGGTTTCCGGGAAGTTCACCGAGGCCTCCAGAGTCGTGAGCGAAACCATCACCCAGGTCGCCGTGCTCCGCGGACGTCTCGGGGCCTTCGAACGAAATACCCTGCAACCCAACATCAGCCAGTTGCAGATTACCACGGAGAACCTGACCTCTTCCGAGTCCGTCCTGCGCGACACCGACTTCGCAACGGAGACTTCGGAACTGACCCGGTCCCAGATCCTGGTCCAGGCCGGAAACAGCATCCTCGCCATCGCCAACGCCCAGTCCCAGAACGTACTCACCCTCCTGGGAGGCTAGTCGATCGGCGGGTTCGCCGGCTCGCGATGACAATTCGGGCGACGCGGGAGATGCCACCTCCCGCGCCGCCCGTTGGCTTTCGTCCGTCGCCCTTCTCGATTCACGTTCGCCCCCTCCGCGCCATCCGGAGCGGGCGCGCGTGGACGGAGTCATTTTCTGTCGAACACGAAACTTAGCTGCTTGGCTTCGCATTCATTGACGAGCGTCTGCCACTCCGGGAATTGCGAGAGGAATGTCGCGTAGGACTGACGTAGGGAGCCGCACGATCCGCTAGATTCCCGGCCTTTCGAGGAGTTTGCCCGGGCTGGCAATACCCGAATATTGGGAGGTGACGAAACGACACACTCCTCAATGTCACTCTCGAAAGCGTCGCGGACGGAGAACATGTGGTCTTTGTGAAAACCGTCATCGATGGTGCCGTTGGGCCGGCAATGCTCCGAACCCTCCATAAGAGATGCGAAACGACGAACGGCCACTTGCATATAGCGCGTAGCCCGGTCCCGATAAATGCTGCGCCCCTGAAGATCCAGCCATCCTTCGTCGTCCGCAGCATAGAGCTGCGAGTGACACGACTCGCACCAGTTTCGCCGCCGCATTTCGCGTGGGACCCCAACGATCGGAGACCAGCACTTGACGCAGTAGAGTTTGCTCAGCGAGGTCCAGCCGCGGTAGCCGTACAAATCCTCGGCATTGCGCCGCGGAGCGTCCTTGTCGATCCAACGACCATTTCGCATTAGGCTGTCGTTGTGCATCGAGATGCCGAACGGGCGACCGACAAGAGTCATGACCTCTAAACCTCTCAGTGCCTCCTTACGCATCGTACGCCGGATGTACTCCGCGTTGAACTTGCGGTTCGCTTTCATCGCTCGGACACAAAGCGCTCCTATCGTTGACTAACAGGTTCGGGTAACCGTCGTCCGTTTTCCCGAGTCATCGTCCCATGAAAGGCGCACCTTCTCCGCGACGCCGACTGCCTCCATTATTCTTTCCCCGTGACCCTCAAGCTCGGTTAGATGTATAGGATGCAAGGGAGTCGGACCGCCAGTGAGTTCGATATGCGCGTTGCGAGCACTCGATCTGCCGCGGTTGGAGACGAAGAGCTTCAACCCGTGGAAGGTCTGCGCGATGTACACGATTGGGTGGGCCGTGCGCCTCGCGGACCGTTCGGCTCGCCACAGACGAAAAGTAAAATACAATGTCAGGGCACCAACGGCGAACGTCAGTAGCCATCCGACTCTCGCCTCGGTCAACTGCAGAACGAGAGGCTGGAACATATACGCCCTCCAGAGGTCCCAGCGGTTGTTGTTGATTCGGACCTCATCATCGGAGGCCGACTAGCCGCGTGTGTCACCTGCGTCAAGCGTAGCCGTTCCCGTTTACAAATGCAAGTCCGTGAGCCGTTCCGGGCGCTTGACGGTATGCACGTGAGCCTCGTAAACTGACCAGCGTGATGGTCCGCAAGTTCGCCATTGAGGTTCCGTACGCCGAAATCGCTCCTTTCTGCGAGCGATGGAAGATCAACGAGTTCGCGCTGTTCGGGTCGGTGCTCGAGGAACGGTTCGGGGCGGCGAGCGATGTCGATGTACTGGTGAGCTTCGCACCCGGCGCGGAATGGGACCTCGTGGACGCAGCGAGGATGGAGGAGGAGCTTGCGGGGCTGTTTGGGCGGCGCGTCGATTTGGTGACCAGGCGCTCGATCGAGTCCAGCGCAAACCCCATCCGACGCCATGCGATCCTCAACTCCGCCGTGACCATCTATGTCTCGTGACGAGGCAGGCACCCTCCAATTCCGCATTCGCTCTTCGCAATTCGCAATTCGACATTCTTGGAGTACGATCTTGCACGAGCGGAAGCGAACTCTCACGGGAGGTGCTGCGTGTTTTACATTGATCCTCATATCCACATGGTCTCGCGGATCACGGACGATTACGTCCGCATGGCCCGCGCCGGATGCGTCGCCGTAAGCGAACCCGCCTTCTGGGCCGGGTTCGACCGCGGGTCCGCCGAGGCCTTCCGCAGCTATTTTCGCCAACTCGTCGAATTCGAGCCTAAACGCGCCGCCCAGTTCGACATCCATCACATGTGTTGGCTGTGCATCAACGCCAAGGAGGCCGAGGACGTGCCGCTGGCCCGCGAAGTGATCTCGCTCATTCCCGAATACCTCGACCGATCCGGCGTTCTGGGCATCGGCGAGATCGGCCTCAACAAAAACACCAGGAATGAGACGACCATCTTCCTCGAACAAGTGGACCTGGCCATGAAAACCGACGAACTCATCCTCGTCCACACCCCGCATCTGGAGGACAAGTACAAGGGCACGCGGATGATCCTCGACATGCTCACCGCCGACGCCCGAGTCAACCCCCATCGCGTGCTCATCGACCATGTCGAGGAGCACACCATCAAGCCGGCGCTGGACGCGGGCTTTTGGGTCGGCATGACACTCTACCCGACGACGAAGTGTACGCCCGAGCGCGCCGTCGACATGGTCGAACGCTACGGCACGGAGCGCATCATGGCCAACAGCGCCGGCGACTGGGGGGTGAGCAATCCCATGAACCTTCCCGACTTCATCCGCGCCCTCCGCGCCCGAGGCCGCGACCCCGCCACGATCCACAAGCTGGCCTACGAAAACCCCCTGAATTTCTTCTCCCAAGCCAAGCGATTCAATTTCATCCCCCCGATTCCCCTCCGCCAATCCGAACCCTGAGCGGCTCCCCTTTACGCGCAGCGTCAAGGGCCCGCGAGGGGCCAATCCGCGGATCCGAGGCGATGAAACAACGCCGCCGTGTTACCTGTCGCTCGCGCTCCGGGCTCTGATTACTTCGCTTCCACGTGCGGCGGCAGCGGCCCGAACGCTCGGTCCAGGTCGTTCACGATGCGGACCACCTGCCGCCGATCGCGTACTGCCGCAAACCGCCCCGAGAGTTTGACGTGTGGAAACAGCGGTTCACCCGGCGCGAGCTGACGCTTGAAACGCAGCACGGAGTCATCCAGGGTTCCCTTGAGCACCTTGTCCTTCTTGCCCGGGTTGAAGAACACGGCCCCCGCCCCTTCCAAGGTGTCACCGACTTGTCCCCCACGAAGATAGTAGCTGACCACGGCGTTGATCTGCGTGCGGTGGGCGACCGTCCGACCGGGGATCGGCCGCCATACGCTGCGGATGTGTACGACTTGGGTGAAGTCCGACGGACCCTCGCCTCCCGCGGAGGCGCTTTGCCGAAGAACGATGTTTACGTTGCCGTGGTTGTCCATGTCGTAGTAGCCTTCATCGAACGTCTCTTCATAGCGCCGCGTATTCGACGGATCCCTGTGGTCGGCCACCTCGAACACCGTCGCCGGCGGAACCAGACGCCGCCACGTGCTTTGGCACCCCGTCGCCGAAAACGCAGTGACGAAAAGCAACCACCCGACGAAGACCCTGCCTGGCCGCCTTCGCCGTTCACCGCGAGAGCCCTTCTCCCAAAATTCACACCGATTCCGCGCTGCCATGGCGCGAACCTATCACGTCCAGCGCCGCCGTCAACAACGAATGCCTCGCCTGCTGGGACCTTTTACCCGGACGTCCGTTCCCGTTTGATTCTCTAACTCCTTGAGGTACAAGCGGATACGACGCTTAGCGGCACCTCGGACGCTCCACAGCCCACGTTTCGCTGTGTTCGCGTTGTCCGCTTGACGGCTATATTCTGATGAGTGTCGCTCTCCATGAAGACATACGGCCTTCGCCTTTTGCTATGTGTCGCGTTTGCGAGCCCTGTCGGGTACGTCGCATACATTTCAAGCGTGGCGATACATGAACTTTTCGGGCACGGGGTTACGGCCTGGCTCCTTGGCGGAACCTTTCAAGGCTTCGCGTTAATGCCCGACGGCATGGGCTGGGCTGCCGCGTCGGCGCCAAAATTCGAGAACACCGTCCTCGCTGCCGGTGTTGTCGCAGGCATGGTGTTTGGTATCGTCATGCTGCTGCTCGCTTATCGTATCACTCATCCACTCGCACGTATGGCTTGCTTGCTCTTCGCTGTTTGCTCGTTGGAAGATGCGACCCCTTACGCTTTCTGGAACAGCCTGTTCCCACGGCCGCCAGGTGACTTCGGTCGAATCCTTCTGGACCTTCAATACGAGTGGCTTCGCTGGTTGCTCGTTGTCGGTTTTGGCGCCGCATACGTGGCCACATCGATCGGCTGCAGCGTCGCGATTTTCAGATGCTTCGAATCGCTTCTAGGTCGCCTCACAAAAGTCCAGGCAATCATATGGGCCTGGGCCTTCGGTTTGGGTGGTGCCATCGCGTGGTTCGGATTCGATTGGAATCAACTTATTCAAGGCATCGGACGCCTACCTCAATTCGCCGGTGCAGGCCTGCAACTCGCCATCGCACCCGTACTCGTTGCAACACGAGCGAAAGACCCCGGAACCGTTCGTGTATCGAATCGGTGTTGGGTGGTTTCGATAGCCTCGGCGTGGCTTACGGCGGGGCTGCTTGTAGCTGTGCTCTTCTTGTGGTTGCAGCACGGGGTTTCCTGGAATGGGGAGTAGCTCCGGAATGGCGGTCATGTTGCGTCAAGCCGAGCAAGTCGGGTCATCGACCCGACATCCACTGATCGCTCCCCGACGGGCTCCCGACCGAGCGCCCCGCGCGTTATCTAGGTTGGATGAATACCCCTCGCCCATGCCGCGTTCGTCGCCGTTCCGATTCCCTCGCCCCCTGCCCCGCCCCTCCGCCAATTGGAAATTGGAAATCGGCAGTTGCCAACGCCCCCGCCTCGCCGGACGGATGGTCTCGCGCAAAAAAAGATGCCGGGTTGCCCAGGGCGGTTTCCCTCCCCGGGCTCCCACAGATCCGGACGTGCGTGATTCACGCATCCGGCTCGTCATGCGATGGGTTCGCTACATGAAGGCGGAACGCGGCAGCCGTGCGGGTGGGAGCGGGTACCGCGCCAAGAGGGCCGCGAACCGTTCCCAGATCATCCGCGCCTTGTTCGAGCGGCGATCCAGCCATGTACGCCAGATTCGCTCCGTCGCATGGCGGAACAGCCCGACGCTACGCACGTTCCCCGTGATCCCGTAATACGCATAGTGACCACGCAGCTTCGACGACAACATCTTCCACTGCTCGATCACCGGTCGGTGTCGAGGAAGCCGACACCATTCGCTGATCCGCTGGAGCGCCCGGCTCCGTCGCTTCTTGGCCGTCTTGCGTTGGACCACCCAGTTGCCTTTCCGAGACAGGCCCCAGGAATGCGTGAAGCCCAGCAGATCGAACGAGTCGGATCCCGTCCCGTCCCCATCGTCCGGGTCCACGCCTCTTCGGGGTTGTGGGAAGGCGACCCGGCGCGTCTTCTCCGGATGCAAAGCCAGTCCGTACTTGCCGAAACGCTTGGGCAGGACTTCCCGCACCCGGTCCGCGTCGCCCTTCTTCTCGAAGACCATGACCGCCGTCAGACCCAACGCCCTTGAGCGTTGGGGCGAGACACGATGGGCGCATAGCGGATCAGGAAGGCCCGCCCGGTAAGCCGCGGCTTGACCGTTCCCTCGAACCACGTGTCCAGGACTTCGTGGAGATACACGTTGTGGGTACCATCCGCACACGGACGTTTCGCTCCCTTCGGGGCTCCGTGGTTCACCGAGGGCCGGGGGTTTGTTGTGCCGCTTTCCCCCATGCGGCTCACTCGAATGGAAACGATCGGGCCTCCCAAGTTCCTGGGGGACCCTTATGTACGTGCCCTGTTCTCAGACCCCGGCGGGACCTTCGCCCCAGGCCCTTGCGACGCGTCGGTGCGGCCTTCCCCTTGACTCGCTGCGCGGGCTTCGCCCGCCGAGGCTTCGCCTCGCGACGTGAAGCGTCGGCAGCGTGTCAAGGGTCGGCTCCCGCGATTCGCTTATTTCGAGGCTCCATCACACGGCCCGCACATCCGCTGTCTACGCTTCGCAGGGTGGATCACTCCACCGCCACGCAAGACTCGCTTCCGGCTGCCGGCCAAGCTCTGCCGGACAGGATGCTTCCTCCTGCAGGGCTCCAACGAGAGGTTTCAGCCTATGCCCTCTCACTCAGTGCATCGCATCCCCCTTTCCCAAGCTTTCTTGACGCAAACCAAGCGAACCCACTCTCAACCTACGCTTCAACCCGTTCCCGCAGCGCCAGAGGGGTCGCCACGTGCCGCTCGTCGCGGCCCCTGGGTCCTTGGCAGTTGGAAATTGGAAACCTGTCCTTGACGCGGAGTGTCAAGGATCGGCAATCCGTTCCTACGTTTCCTTCCGCGCCTTCGCTGCTATATGCTTCTCGAACCTTGACTGCCGACAATATGCCATCGTCAACAGCGCCTGCGGATGTGGACTGCCTGATCCTCGGCGGCGGCATCACCGGGGCGGGCATTGCCCGCGACGCGGCCATGCGCGGGCTGCGCACGTTGCTCGTCGATTCGCACGACTTCGCCTCAGGCACCAGCCACCTCACCTCCAAACTCATTCACGGCGGGCTGCGCTACCTCGATCAAGGAAAGTTCCGCCTGGTCGCGGAAGGGATCATGGAGCGCGACCGCTTGCTCAACCGCATGGCCCCCAACCTCGTCCACCCGCTCAAGTTCGTGATCCCCTACGAAGGGCGGCGCTTCCCCAAGTGGCTGCTCACCGTGGTGGGCATTCAGAGTTACGGATTCATCGAGCTGGCGCGAAATGGGCGTGCCTGCCTGCCGCTTTTCGCCGGACAACTCCGCCGGGCCTATCCGACGTTGCTCGAGCACCCCTTCGGCGTTTCCTATTGGGATGCGCAGACCAACGACGCCCGGCTGGTCCTAGCCACGCTCCGCACCGCCCACGCCCACGGCGCGCAACTGCTCAATTACACCACGCTCGAAAAAGCCGAATTCGACGGCGACGGGTGGCGGGTGGAACTCGTCTCGGACGACATGCGTGTTTCGGTTCGGGCGCGAACGGTAGTGAACGCCACCGGTCCCTGGTCGCCGCGAACCGCGGAATCGCTAGGATTAGAGCCGCCGCCGTTGGTCTGGCTCAAGGGCAGCCACCTTCTCGTGACGCGGAAGCCGAGCTTCGGCAACGACGCCATCATCATCCAAAGCGTACGCGACAAACGCCCACTATGGGTCATCCCCTGGCACACGCGTTTGATCGTGGGAAGCACCGAACGGCGATACCACGGCGACTTGCGCGACGTTCACCCCGACGCCGACGAGGTGGACGATCTTTGGGACAGCCTCGTACACTTTTTCCCGCGCTACGGACTGTCACGCAGTGACATTCGCGGGGCGTACGCGGGCGTGCGGCCCATCGTCCCCCAAGACGAAGGCGATGAAAACAGGCTCTCCCGCCGCCACCAAATCGACGTCGATCGCCGCCGGGCGTTGATCACCGTCAACGGAGGAAAGCTGACCACCTTCCGCAAAATGGCCGAGGAAACCATGGATGCCGTGGCCGAGTTGCTCCACCGCCCGCCGACTTCCAGCGAACTTCGGGTACGACTTCGTAACGAGATGCTTTGGCCCCAACTCGACACCCACCGCGCCGCGGCGCTCTGCGACGATCTCACTGCCCAATGGAATGGAACCCCGCACGCCATCCAGTCCCTTCGTCATTGGGTTCGTCTCTACGGAACCCAAGCCGCGGACATCCTGGCCGAGGCAGCCACGGAGCCGGGATGGAGTGAACCCCTTTTCGACGGCCTCCCCTACGGCCTCGCGGAGCTCACCTACCTATGTCGGCATGAATTCGTGCGACACCTAGCGGACTTGGTGAAACGCCGAACGTCCATCTACTTTCTCGCCGATCGAGCCGGCATCGACATGCTCCCCAGGGTGGCGGAGACCATCGCGCCCATTCTGCATTGGAATTCGCGGCGCTGCGACGAGGAGATTCGTTCGATCGAACGCGAATTCCAGGCCGACACCCGGGCGCTCACGGTTACCGGAAACAGTGCCTCGTCAGTGGCGCCTATGAGCTTGGCTACCTCGAGTTCGCCTCGCTGAGCAGTGCCCGAATGAGGGTCTCGAACTTGGTGCGGAGTTTCTGATACTCCTCGCCCGTGGCGGGCCCGGAAAAGCCGGTGTGGACCTCGCGCACGCGGCCGGCGGCGTCCAGGAAGATCGTCGTGGGAAAAGCCCGCAGCTTGTCGATGAGCGGCAGCGCCTCCGAGGCCTTCTCCCGATCCGCCACGCCCGCCAGAAGCAGCGGATACTCGATCTTGTGATAGTCACGATAGGCCCGCACCTGCTCGGCGTCGCGTTGAAAATCGCCGGTGTACTCGAAGGCCAGACCCACGATCGACAACCCCTTCTCTTGATATTGACGGTGCAGCTCGACCAAGAGCCGCGAAGCGTCGTTGCAGTTGGGACACCACGATCCGAACACCTCGATGATCCGCGCTCTCCCCGCGAAGAACGGATCGGAGAGCGAGCGCCTGTTTCCGTCCAAATCGGGAAAGACCATCTGATCGAGCGGGGCGTTTTGCGCGCCTCTGCTTTGGGTGAAGGCATCGGGAAGAAGCGCCTTTTCGTCGCGTGTGCCCGTCCAGGTGTCATGGAACGTGTCACCGGACCAGAAATCGCCGCGCAACGCGACTCCGTCGTCGGTCGTTGCGGTCAGGAGAAACGCATGCGACCCGTCGAAGCCGGAAAGCCGCAAGCGCCCGCCGAGGTTCCCGATGCCGCCTTGGTTCCTGCAGAAATCTCCGGCCAGGAACCCGTAATCGCCGGTGGTCGTCAGGATCGTGCCCGTGACCGACCCGTCGCTGGGGGCCGTGAAAACGCCCACCGACGGCTCCTTGTCCCGCTCGAACTTGAGCGACCAACGGCCTCGCACAAGTTCACCCGAGCCGCACGCCTCCGCGCCGCCGACCGGCGGTCGGAACCTCCCGGACTCCAGCGCCGTCGCATGAAAAACCAGCTTCACCCATTTGTCGTTTCGCCCGCGCTTCTTGTACTCGCCCTCCAAAAGGCTTCCCTCGGCGCTGACCTTCGCCCGGATCGTGGAATCGTAATGGGGAAAGGCAAGCACGATCTCCTCGCCGGTCACGGTGACTTTGGGCACTTCCAAACGGTCCGCGCCGTTGAGAACCCAGACGCGATGCCCCCCCTCGGCGATCTGCACATCCAACCCGAAGGGCAGCTCCCCGCCCGGGCTGTCAAGCCACGCCCGCCACGCGCCGGTCGTCAACTTCACCGACTGCGCCGGGTCAGCGCCGAGAAGGAGCGCGAAGCAAAAAGAAAAAGTCGTACACATGGCGAAGCTCCTCACCGTGGGTCCTTGAGAGTCCCGCCGACCAACTCGTCGTAGTGCGGCACGAGGACGAACATAACGTGCCCGTCGGCGAAAAGCACGCACCCGCCCTCACCGCCGTGGTTGGACTTGGGCTCGTAGGCGATCACCGTTCCGGCGGCGGTCGCTGTACCAGCATCGCGAAGGACCCACACGTAGTTGGACGCCGACAACCCTGACGAGGGACAAATCGTCTGCCGCCGGTCGATCCGTCCGCCGGCGACAAGCCCTTCCAACATCGCTTCGGACGAATGGCCGCCGCCATGCGCATGGCCCCGCGTCGCTGCGCCAATCGCCTTGAGGTTGGCGGCGCAAATCAGTCGATGCTGTAGTTCCCAGCCGCGAATCGCGCCGTGCCAGCCGATCCAGACCGTACATATCACGAGCGCGGTGATGACCGACAACTTGACTGTTCGCCTGCGGGTAGGAGTCATCACTTCAACGATGGGACCGTGCGATGCGAGCGCCTAGGCGCTCTGCTTGCCTGTCAGTTCCAGCACGTCGTTGCGGATCAGCTCGTAGGTCACGCCCAGGCTCTTCAGCGCCTTGTAGGCCACGCTCCCTTTTTCGAGCAACAGCGCCAGAAGGAGATGTTCGGTGCAGACCTCCCTGGCTTCGAGTTCTTGGCACTGCTGGATGGCGTTGGCCACGACGTTCTTGAAATGCGGCGTGCCGGGAAGTCGCCCGAAGACCCAGGTCTCCTCCATCTGCTTTTTAATGAGCTTATCAATCTCGGCGCGGAGCTTGGCCTCGGTCACGCCGCGTTTGAGCAGCGCCGCAGCGCCGTTCCCCTTCGCTTCGCAGAGGATGGCCAACAGGACGTGTTCGGTGCCCACGTACTCGCGCTCGTACTCGTGGGCGATCTGATTGGCGAGCTTGATGACCTCGCCCACACGTTGGGTGGACTGGGGTAGCATCCTAAGTCCGCCGCCGCAGGCACGCTAAACCGATGAACATCAGCACGACGGGGATCATACCCGCAGCCCCGCACGGTGTCGCGGACCCGCCCGCGCCGCCCGGATGCGTGCCCGGCAGGTCGGGATCGCCAGGGTCGATGACCGGGATTCCGGGGTTGACGGTGATGATCCGCGTGGCCGCGGAGCTGACCGTGGTCGCGCCCGAGGTCACTGTGGTCACCGTAGCGGTAATCGGGATGCGCAAGGCCGCTTCGGTGTCGTTTTCGTAGGTGTGCGTGACCGTCAAGCTGTTGGCCCGCGACCCGTCGCCCAGGTCCCAGACCACGGACTGCAACGTCCCGGGCAGATTCGTGGCGTCCACGCTGAGGACCACGGAAAACGGCGAGGTGCCCACGTCCTCATCCGAACCGGACGTGCCGGGCAGACCGACGATGATGCGAATGTCGCTGGTGCCGATGGGGGCGTCGTCGTCACCCATCTCCGGTCCTTCCACGCGGATCGCGACCTCCGCGTAGCCGGCGTTGCCATTGGTGTCATACATGGTCAGCCGGGCGACGAAGGTACGGACCGCCCCGGCCTCGACCACATACGTGTGCGTCGCCGTACGGCTGGTGTCGTCCACGGGATTCGCGTCGTCTGTATTAAAGTCCCAGATGGTTCGGCCCTCATCGATGGGAACGGTGCTGACCGCATTGCCCGAGAAGCTGACCCGCAACGGCGAAACGCCCTCCAACGGTGAAACACTGATGCTCACTGCCGGGCCCGGCGGAGGCGGCGTACCGCCCGTGGCGCCGCCGCTGTCGTCTTCGCCCACCACCACGCCGGAGTCTACGATGTCGCCGTTGGATTGGGCGGCCACGCCGTACGAATAGCGACCGATTTCGTTTCGGGCATAGATCGCAAGGTACACCTGTTCGCCGATGTTGGGGGCCGTGAACGATGCACACTGCTCGGCCCCGGTCGCGCACCCTCCTGGAACCGACGCGTCGCAGCTCAGTCCGCAGCCCACTCCGATCACTTGTGCCCCGCCCGGAAGACCTTGAACATCCGAGCCGCAGTTCGCCTGCCGTGAGTCGTAACAAGCCCCGTCCTCGGGGATGAAATCAAACGGCGTACGATTGGAGAGCGCTAGAAACTCGGTGGTGCCGATGTTTTGTTTCCAGCGCAGGAAGTTTCCTTCCACGCGGACGTTGGCGGCGCGGTCCGGCCACGTGAAACCGCCGTTGGTCAGCGTCTGCTGCGCCGCTTCGACCGCGCCGATCTTGTTGTCTCCGCCGCCTCCGGCGTTAATGCGACCGTAGCCGTAGAAAAGGCTTCGGTTGGTGATCCCGTGATAGTCGGCGTCCTCGGGCGTGACCTTGTCCGTGGTGTGCTCCAGAATCAATCGTACGTCCGTCGCGGTCAACATGGGATTGACGGACAGGACCAGACCGGCCACGCCCGCGGCGATCGGGCACGCCGCCGATGTGCCGCCGAAAAACTGCGTATACTTGCCTTCCGTGTCCGCGTCTCGCACGTCGGAGCCGACAACCACGCCCCCGTCGTTGATTCCCGGATCGATCAAGGTGTCGGTGTTGTCGGTGGTGAAGATCCCCGGGCGGGCGAAGTCATTGCTGGGGGCCATGATGTCGACCGTCGTGCCATAGTTACTGTACACCGCAAGGACGTCGAGATCGTTCGTGGCTCCTACCCCGATCACCTCAGGGACGCCGGAGAGATGGAACCCAGGCTCAATCTGCAGGCCCTCGTTTCCCGCGGCGAACAAGATCACCATCCCCAGCGGGTCGTCGTCGCCGTCGCCATCCAGGTCGCCCTTGTTTCGCCCCTCGTGGAATGCCAGTTGGATGATGTCCACGATCACCTCGGCGTTGGGGATACCCGGGAAAAAACTCCAACTGTTAATGTGGACATCTACGTTCTGTTCGCGGGCGAAGTTGAAGGCTCGCGCGATTTCCAAGTCGCTGGTGACGTCCTCCAGCCCGCGCGTGGCCGTGAACTCAGCGTCGAACGCAACGCCCCGCCCGCCCAAGGCGTTCCCCCGTCCGACGGCCAACCCCATAACAGAGGTCGCGTGGTTGTCGTTGACCACCTTGGGACGAGGATCGTCCGCCCCCTCGGTGCCGGGCTCGAGCGTGGCATCCTGCCCGAACCCGATGTAATTCTCGCGAAGGTCCTCATGGTCCACGTCGCAACCGGTGTCGTAGATTCCAAAGCGAACACCTTCGCCTGTTGTGATCTCCCAAGCCTCCGGCGCGTCGATGTCCACGTCGACGGTTCCGCCGCGTTGTCCGGTGTTGTTCAGGTGCCATTGGCGGCTGTAGAACGGGTCGGAGGGAACGACTTGGTGCCGGACCGTCGGACGGCGCAGGTTGGGCTGGGACCAGAGGACTCGAGGGTCGCCAGCCAGGGCTTCGGCCATGTCCACCTCGCCCCCGTCCTCGTCCGCCGGGCGAAGAAGAAACACGTCCGGCTGACCTTGGACCGGTTCGACCGCAACGACGCCGTGATCGCGCCAGAGTTGTTCTCGCTGCTCGGCGGAAAGTCCGCCCCGCACCTTCGCCACGGAGGTCCCCGTTCCGACGGCTGGAGTGCTCACGCCCTCAAAGCGATAAATGGGTCGAACCTCCGTCACGGAGGGATCGGCCTGAATGTCGGCGCGGCGCTTCGCTTTCGTCTGCGACAGCGTCAGAAGTTTGGCCCGCGCCGTGGGAGCGTGCTTGAAGTCCTCGAGTGTCCCGACTCCGGCGTCGGCCAGACGGCGGGCGCAAGCCCCGGATTCCGCGCAGTGCCGGAGCACCACCCCGTATTCCGAGGCCGACTGCGTCATGCGGATTTTCCGTCCGTCGCGCATGACGTACGAACGTTCTTTGCCCGCATCGCCCGGCTCGCCGAAAGAACTTCCGCCGAGCGCCATCGCCAGTCCCATCGCCCAGACGAACCGCCGAGCGAGATTACACCGTAGGGTCATGAGTTTGTTCACCATGCCGCAGCCTTTGGGTTGTGAGATCGGTCCGTCGCCGGGTCGACCTACACCGTGGAGTAGCCGCCTGGGCGAGCGCATCAGCCCCCGCCCAGCCACCGGCGTCACCAACCACCATTCTTGGGGAGCCTAAGAGACGTGTCAAGGCAACGATCCGGGTCCAGAAACCCTGCGCTAGACGCGACTCGGAGCTTTCGCCGCAGCGGCGCCGACTCCGTGCCTACCCGCATCGCTCATCCACCACGGCCACGGGCAGGGGGATTCCCGCTCCGTAGGTACGATCGGGCGGGTCGTCCTCCCACACGCCGGGGATGCGCGTCGCGCAGAACGGACAGGCCGGACCTTTCATGCGGTTCTCCTCGACCACGAATCCGCGGCGGCGGATGAGCAGCTTTTCGCACGAGGGGCAGTAGGTGTTCTCACGCGTCCCCACTCCCCCGGCGATGTTGCCGGGATAGACGTAGCGCAGTCCCGCGGCCTTGCCGAAGTCGTAGGCGCGGATCAGCGTCGAGGCCGGCGTGCGCGGCGGGTCGGTCATCTTGTAGTCGGGGTGAAAGGCCGTCACGTGCCACGGAATGTCACACGAAACCCCCGCCAGAAAACCCGCGATGCCTTTCAACTCCTCGTCCCCGTCGTTGAATCCGGGGATCACCAATGTCACGACCTCCACCCAGAAGTCCATCTGCTTGAGCAGCTTGATCGTCTCGAGAATGTTCGCCAGAACTCCGCCCAGCTTGCGATAGTTCTTGTCGTCGAACCCCTTGAGGTCCACCTTGTAGAGGTCCACGAAGGGCCGGATGAACTCCAGCACCTCGGGCGTGGCGTTGCCGTTGCTGACGAACCCGCAGACGATGCCCTCGGCGCGGGCCAGCTTGAAAATCTCCACGGCCCAGTCCGCCGTAATCAGCGGCTCGTTGTACGTGCTCACCATCACCGGGGTCTTGGTTCGCACGGCGAGCTCGATCAGCCGTTCCGGTGACGCGAAGTTGGGCCTCGCCACCGCCGCATCGTCGCGCAGCGCCTGACTCGTCACCCAATTCTGGCAATAGCCGCAATGCAGATCGCACCCCAGCATCCCAAAGGAAAGCACGTCGCGCGCCGGATAGGCGTGATAGAACGGTTTCTTCTCGATGGGATCGATCTGCACCCCGGCCACGTACCCCGACGGAGCGCGAAGCTCGCCGTTCGTATTGAACCGCACGCGGCACACGCCGCTGCGCCCCGGCTGAATCAAGCAACGATGCCCGCACGCCAGACATCGAACGTCGCCGCTCTCGCCGCGTACCACCAGTTGCGGCGCCGAGGGCATGGTGTTCTCGGCCAGAAGCTCTTTCAGACGAATCGACGCAGGACTCGTGAGCGTGCCCATGTGCGACCTCCCAACGCCATCTTGCCCAGACCCCCCTCCCTCTATTATACCGTGCCGCGAGGATCATGGTGGATTGCGGCCTGGCGGCGAATCGAAATAATCCGTGCCCGCGGGTGGACGAATGATCTACGCCTTTATCGTTGCCGTGCTTTCGCTGATCGGCGCGGCCGTTCCGCTGCGGTTCCGGCTGGGCCACGCCGGTTTGCAGGTGTATCTAAGCTTGGCCGCCGGGGCCTTGCTCGGGGCGGCGCTTTTCCACCTTCTCCCCGAAGCGTCGGAGCACATTCACGGCGGATTCGGCGTGCCCGCCGTACTCGGCATCGGAGCGGTCTTCTTTCTGCAGCGTTATCTCGCCCCCCACAGCCACGAACCGCTGGACGTACACGGACATACCCACGACCATGAAAAATCCCACGGAGACCACGACCACTCGCACGCTCACGCCCGGCCTTCGGTGACGGGTTTGGTGGCGATCCTGGCTCTTGCCATCCATTCCTTTTTCGACGGCGTGGCCATCGGCGCCGCGACGGGCGGATTCGACGCCGCCGGTGGATCGGTGGGTGTGGCCGTGTTTCTATCGGTGCTCATTCACAAGCCGATGGATGGTCTCTCGGTGTCCGTTCTGCTACTGAACTCCGGGGCAAGCGTTCGGACGCTGTGGATGGTGCAGGGGCTCTACGCCGCATTGGTTCCCGTCGGCGCCCTCGCCTTCATCCTCACCCGCGGGGTGATTGCCGAACCATCGGCGTTCGTGGGATACACCCTGGCCTTCAGCGCGGGCACCTTCCTGGCCATCGCCCTCACCGACCTGCTTCCCGAGTTGCACTTCCACGCCCACGACCGGCACAAGCTCTCCGCGGCCCTGCTCACCGGCCTGCTGGTGATGTGGTTGACCAGCCAAATCGGCCATCGCGACGACCATAACCATGCGGACCCGGGAGCCGCGATCCAACCTACCGATGTTTCCCATTACGCCCAGTCTGAGTATCGGACCTTCGCAGTATTGTCGTAACCGCAGTGGCGGTGGGGCGATAACACGTTCTCATTGCAACGGTGATCGCCCATTCGAATTGCCCTGCGTAGCCCCAAGTTAACGCTTGCGATTTCGTCCACCTTCGACTACACTGCGAAGCAGAGTTCACGTGTGTTGCCGAGGACTGCCCAAGAGGGACCGAACAGCATCTCCTCTGTGGATTCGGCGTATGTCGATCTGCGGGCAACGTTGCATCAGCGCGTAGCACCAGGTTCGTTCGCGAGTCTGGATGGCGCGATCGCGCTTTCCTTCGATCGCCAAGGATGAGGCTCGACGGCGGGCGACGCGGCTACGCGCCGACGCCGGCAACCTGCGTAGAACCAGGGGAGGCGGCTGTGCCGTAGGCACGGGCCCTTACAGTGCCAAGCCGCCCCTATTGAGGAGAGTCGACTCCATGAAGATGCACACATCGAAATCGCGCCGGACCCTTTGGTGTCGCGGAGCCGTTTGCACAATGGTCTCCGCCGCTCTGACCTTGCCACAGGGGTGCGGCAACCCTTTCCTAGGGTTGGAGGACTACCAACGAGATTTGCTTTTCTTCGGCGCTCTGGCCGCCGCCCTGCTACGGGACAACGGTCTAGTTGCGGGTTCCGAGGACACCAATCCTCCGCCGACAGGTGACGAGCCGGCGCCAAGCCCACTGCCCGGCGCCGACGGGCTGAACTGTTGGGACGCAAACGGCAACGGCCAAGGCGACGCCGACGAGGACATCAACGGCGACGGCGCCTTCAATGCGCTGGACTGCCAAGGCGCGGACGGCGGCGATGGCGCGGACGGCGCCGCGGGCACTACGGGAACGGACGGCGCGGATGGCGCGGCGGGCGCCACCGGTCCCCAAGGCCCAACCGGTCCTGTTGGCCCGCCCGGTTCGTCGGGTCCGTCCGGATCTGCCGGTGCGCAGGGTTCCCAAGGTCCGCAAGGTCCTCCCGGCCCGGAGTTTTTCGATATGGTCGTCGATGACTTTTTCGGAAACGCCGAAGGAAATTCGATGCCCGTCGTTCTGATACGGATTGACGAGCCGATCCTGGGCGACTACGACTGGGACGCGGCGAGCGACTTCGCTCCGGCCCTGGCCTATCGCATCGCGGTTCCAAAATCGTACGACGCCGGCAACGACGTCACCATGCGTCTCTTCTTCTTCCGCACCGGAAGATACAACGGCGACTGCCTCATTTTCAGCCTCGACGCCCGGCGACTTCGCAACAACGAGCCGGGTCCCCAGTGCTACGGCGGTGACGCCCAGGACCGTTGTGAGGGCGGACGCCGGTGGATCAGCATCACGCCGCCGCTCCTCAACGGACCGACGGGCGGAAACGGGCTCAACTCCGGCGTGTACATGGTGGTCGATCTGCCCATCAACTCCGCCGCGGGCTTGAACCTCCCCAACGACTTGCGAGTCACCGATTTCCTGGCCTTCGAGCTTGGCACGTACCAGGATGACGGCGGGCAATACGAGATCCTCGGCGTGGAGTTCTTCGAGTCCGCGGCGGGAACGGCGCGGACCGCGGGCGGACGGATTTTCTTCCCCGATGAAGACCCCGTTTGTCCTTGCGTGGGTGACGGTCCGGACTGCAACGAAAACGGGCAGACCGACGACTGCGACCTTGAGACGGGAGTCAGCGCCGACTGCAACGAGAACCGCGTGCCCGACGAGTGCGACATCGCCTTCGGTCAGGATCGCACCGGCGGTCCGGTCATCATCGGCGGCGACGACGCCGACGACCACGGTGAAGTCGACAAGGACGGCAACGATGACGGTTGGCTCTACATCCAGGACGGATTCAACCTCATCGGTCCCCAGGTCGCCAACGGGGACAAGATCGCGGTCTGCCTGGGCTGCAATTCCGAGGGCGGGTTCACCCAGATCCGCGACGCGTTTGAGTCCGGGTTCAACCTCTCCGCGCTGCCGGGGCAGGGTTGGACGAGCGCCGTCATCACCGGCCCCGCACCCGTCGCCGACTTCTTCGGCGGCGTAGGGCAGCCCAACGTCCACAACGCCGGCATCATCTACATGCCCGCGCACAGCGAACACGAAAGCAAGGAAGGCGAGTTCGTCCTGCGTATTTCCGATGCCGAAATGGCAGTCATCAACGTCAACGCCTCGGTGATCAATGGCTTCATCGCGGACGGCGGCGGACTCTTTGCCCACGATCAGAGCGAGACCGCGGGCGGATTCGGCTGGTTGGAGACCTTCCTGCCCGGACTCGACGTCAACGACGCCGGCGACGGCGGATGCGACGAGGACACGCTGGCCCTAAGCCCGGCCGGGGCCAAGTCCTTCCCCAGCCTCAACGATGAGATCGTGTCGAACGCCACGCCGTGGCACAGTTGGTTCTCCGGGGACCTCGGCGGCCTGCGCGTCCTGGTACACGGATTCTGCGACACCCAAAACGAGACCGAACCGGTCATCATCGGCGGAGCCCAGGTGCAGATCGGCGGCTCCAAGGACTGCAACCACAACGGCATTCCCGACGAATGCGAGGTCTGCCGCCCCGTCGCCGCCATCGAAACTTGCCTGCCCGACTGCAACGAGAACCGCGCGCCTGACTCGTGCGAGATCGAATCCGGCGACGCCGCGGACTGCGACGCCAACGGCCGGCCCGACGAGTGCGACCCCGACGGCGACGGGGACGGGATACCCGACGCCTGTGAACCGCCGTGCGTGTGCCACACGGACATTGAGGTCGTCTGCCAGATCGACGCCGATTCCGTCGCCAGCGAGGGCGTGATCGTCCACTTCGACCCGCCCACGGTGGTCGCGGGGTGCACCTTCGGTTGTCTGGACACCCACGAAACGGCAGGCGACAAGTTGTGCAGCGTGGCGTGCGACCGGCTGTCGGGGAATTACTTCCCCGTGGGCGAAACGACGGTGACCTGCCGGTCGTATGGAACGGGAGACCACGCAGACGCCGGAACCCCGGTGGACGAGTGCTCCTTCACCATCGCCGTAGTTCCCATTCGCGAGGCCTGTTTCGGCGCCTTTGGCGGCACGTACCAGGTCGGTGACGTCGTCGGCAACGTGCTCGGACAAATGTCCACCGACGGGTCGCTGACCATCACTTTCCTCGGGGTGCTCGGCGACGTGGACATCACCGCCCAGGGCGCCGTCTCGACCTGCGGACACGTACAGGCGACCACCAAGGGCGTAACCGTCCAGGGTAGCCTGTCGCAGAGTCATGGATGCCAAGCATATGGCAGTTTCTTCATCGACGACGGTCCGACGGGAACGTGGAACGTGACCTTCAACGCCGCCAACTAGACGGCGGCGGGCCGCGAAGATGGGCGGTCGGCAGAATTCTGACATTTGGAACCTTCGCCGGGCCGGGCGCGTGCATCGCCCCGGCCCGGCGCGCTTCTGCTACGCGCCGCCGTCCGCCTCTCCCGGCCCGCAGGGGACTGGTCCCGGAGCGCGCCACCCACCAGGGGCGGCGCTACCGCGGTCCGCACAGCGCCCCCTACCTACCTGGTCATTGGTAGTTGGTCATTCGTAACTTGTCGCCCGCCGCGACCGATTGGCGCTTTCCGATTCTCGATTTTCGAACGCCTGTTGCCGATTGCCAATTTCCAAATTGCCGACTGCCAGTCAGAACCCGGAGCGCCAGCGACGGGTCCCTGACCCTGTAAGGGTCCACGACAATAGCCGTGGGTCGCATCCCGACGCCCTTCGGGACGCCCCCCACGGAATGCGTCCCCCCAAAAAACCTCCCCCCTTGCAAAGGGGGGACCGAGAGGGGTTCATTTGCAGCGCGCGCCCGCCGCTTCTCACGAGTCCCCGCGCACTGGGAAACGGTTTTTCAACGGCCCCACAGTCACCGGTTCTCGCTTACGAATGATCGCTCCCCAAGCCCAGTCCGACCGAGCGCCCGGCGCGTTATCTAGGTTGGATGAACACCCCTCGCCCATGCCGCGTTGGTCGCCGTTCCGTCGCCCTCGCCCCCTGTCCAGCGCCGCCCCTCCGCCAATTGGAAACTGGAAATCGGCAATCCCCCTGCCTCTCCGGACCGCCTCGCGCAAAAAAGATTTCCAAACGAACCCATTCGAAAGTGTCGCTGCACAGCGAAACCCGCTTGGCGGCCTCAGATCTGGGTTTGCTGCGGATTTCGCCTCCCTCACGCGTGTGCCGCGGCGTGTTCCTTCTTGTGGGCGTCGACGATCTGTTGCAGGAGGTTTCCGGGCACGACCTCGTAGTGGGAGAACTCCATCGAATAGCTGCCTTGGCCGCCGGTGATGCTGGAGAGTCTGGAGTTGTAGTCGGCGAGCTCGGCCAGGGGGACGGTGGCTTTGATGACGGCCATGCCGCCGGGGATGGTCTCCTGGCCTTGCGGTCGTCCGCGGCGGGAGGCGAGGTCGCCGGTGATGTCACCGACGTTGTCACCCGGGCAGGTCACCTCGACGTGGACAATGGGCTCCAGGAGCACGGGCTTGGACTTCATGAAAGCGTCCTTGAACGCCCCGCGACCCGCGATCTGGAAAGCGATGTCCTTGCTGTCCACGGGATGCGTCTTGCCGTCGATCAGCTCGACCTTGACGTCGACGATGGGGTAGCCCGCGAGCACGCCCTCGACCAGTTGCATCCGAATGCCCTTGTCGGTGCTCACTCGGAACGATTGGTCGATCGAACCGCCGAAAATTTTGTCGACGAACTCATACCCCTCGCCGCGGGCCGCGGGGAGAAGGTTGATGACCACTTTCCCGTACTGACCGGCGCCGCCGGTTTGTTTCTTGTGGGTGTATTCGATGTCCCTTGCCTGGCCCACGATCGTTTCGCGGTAGGGAATGCGCGGGGGTTTGGTCTGGACTTCGAGCTTGTAATGCTTGTGCATCCGGGCGAGGTAGGTGCGAAGCTGCATCTCGCCCATGCCGCGGATGACCAACTCGCCGCCCGTGCCGCGTTCGTTGAAGAAGCAGGGGTCCTCCTCCATGCAGCGTTTGAGGGCCACGCCGATCTTGTCCTCCTCGCCGCGGGCTTTGGCCTCGACGGCCAGGGAGAACATGGGTTGCGGGAACTTGGGCATGGCGATCGTGCCGGGTTTGTCGGCGCAGAGCACATCGCCGATTTTCAGGTCGAGTTTGGCCAGGGCAATGATGTCCCCGGCGACGGCGGCTTCGATCTCTTTGTGCTCGGCGGCCATCACCCGAATGACGTGGCCGGGACGCAGACCCTTGGGTTCGTGAACCGTCTTCAGTGACATTTCGGGGGTGAGCCTGCCGCTGTGGACGCGGATGGCCAGGTATTTGATGTTGCTCTTGGGGTCGGTGCTGATCTTGAACACCTGGGCGACGAAGGGCTTGTCCTTGCTCGGTTCCAAGTCGATCTTGGTTTCTCCGACGACGAGGGTGCGACGAAAGCCGGTGAGCGGGCTGGGGCAAAAGGTGAGGAGCGCGTCGAGGAACTCGCTGATGCCCACGTCGCCGCAGGAATTGGTGAAGAGGATGGGCATGAAGGCGCCCTGGGCGACGGCCCTAATCGCGGCTTTTTCGGCCTCTTCGGGTTTGAGTTCGCCGCCGAGGTACTTCTCCATGAGGGCGTCGTCGGCGGCGACGATGGCTTCGGTGACGGCCGTGTGGGCGTCGGCCACGGATGAGAAATCCACGTCGCCGGATTCGTTGCGGAAGCAATCGACGACTTTCTTTCCCTTGCCCGAGGGCAGGTTGAGGGTCACGCATTGGGGGCCGAAGGACTCTTGAATCTGGCTGACCGATTGCGGCAAGTCCACGTTGGCGGCGTCGATGTGGTTGACCACGAACCACACTCCCAGTCCGTACTCGCGGGCACGCTCGTACATCCGCCGAGTGTTGACTTGGATTCCGGCGGAGGCGGAGACGACGACGACGGCGCAGTCGGCGGCGGCCAGGGCGGCGATGGCCGGTCCGCAGAAGGCCGCTGTGCCCGGGGTGTCCACGATGTTGACATGGTGACCCTTGTAGGTGAGGTAACAGACGGAGGAATCCAGCGAGGAGAGCTTCTCGCGTGATTCGTCGGACACGTCGAGGATCGAGGTCTTGTCGGTCACGCTGCCCAGGCGATTGGTGGCCCCGGCTTTGAAGAGCAGCGCCTCCGCGAGGGAGGTTTTGCCCGACCCGTTGTGTCCGACGATGGTAATGTTCCGAATTTGGCCAGCTTCCGGCAACGCCATTCCTAACTCCTCAAAGCGACGACCCTTGCCGTTTGTTCAACGTCCCACGGGCCAAGAAACCCATAGCCCGGACGCCGAGGGAACATGGTAGCAAAAGCGGGACCGGGTCGCCAAGGGCACGCCGTCGGGAGCCTCTCCCCCGCATCCAACCCACCCTCCGGGTGAGAAAAGGCCGTTGGAACCCACGCGGATCGGCGATGCCTCGATCACTCGCGCTCCATTCGACTTGATCTCCCAACGCCGCGTGTCTAGTATGAGCACCGTTGTCGCGGCGCGGGCGGCGGTGATCCATTTTCATTTCTCAAACGGAGGGCGACAGATGGTTCGCACGAGAGTTGTGGCATTCATCACCGGTTTTTTGGCACTCGCGGGGGGGGGCTGCGCGCTGATGATCGACCATCGGTTACCATAACACTTAGCGGGACCCTTTCCGCCACGAGCACGTTTCAAGTTCGAGGTGCCGGCGTCGCCGGTGCCTATCCAATTCTAATCTCGGCGCACAGCCTAATGGTCGGAATGACGGCGAGTCAGGTGCGCGACTCTATTATCGAATTCGCCGGAGAGGTACCTGCCCCCTGGGAGGTTTCGCGTGTCACGGTCGACGGCGTGCCGGGATTTCGTGTCCGAAATTTCCAGGCGACGGGTAACGAGCCGTGGACGCCACTCGTGTTTGCGCGCGGATCGGGTTCTGAGATGCTGCTTGAACCGGGTAGCCAGGTAACGATCGACGGACTGGTCTTCAGCGCTTGTTCAACCGGAACCTGCAACCCAACGGCTTTCGGTTCGGTTCCGACCGTTTCGACGTGGGGTCTTGGGATCATGGGATTGTTGGTGCTTGCGGCAGGGACGGTGGGGATTTTGCGGCGGAATCGCGCGGCGGGGTGACCATGCGCGTCGGTAGGGCCTTCGGCTGTGGTTGTTCGTCGCGGTCGAGGAGCGGGTGATCGGCCGGGAGGCGATCCTCCAGACAACAGGGCTCCGGAGTCGTCGGTTGCCGATTCCGTCGTCGCACACGGGGCGCTGCGAAGCGGTTGTCGTTCACGCCCGCGCCGCCGCCGCAGGTCGCGATGGCAACCTCCGTTCCGGGAAATAATAAGGATGTCGTTTGCATGGCCCTGACATACACGCCGCGTCAAGGAAATTTTTTCCCAAGCCCGGAGGGACAACTGAAGCACTCAGCCGTCCCTCCGGGACTCGGTGGGAACGCATTCACCCCCCCAGCCCTAAGGGTCCCGCCGATTTAGTCCCGTTGCACCTTCACGAAACGGCTGTCAAGAATGAAAACCATAGGTATTGACCATCGATCATGCCGTTTCCGGCGCTCGATTTCGATTGAATCGACAGGCCCAGGGGCCGTGGGCTCTGAGGGTGTCGCCGCTTTGGCGTCTGGTCGGAGACGGTCGGCCGGGCGGCGGGACGTGAACGAGAAGGGGTTTACGTTGGGGCGGGGTCGAGGACCGTCACTTCGGCCTTCGGTCTGCCGGCTTGGTCGCCCCCGGCCCTGACGGGGAGAGGGGGGAGCGATCGCGTGATATACTGCGGCCATGGAATCGCTAGTGCTGTACGAAGACGAGGGGGTGGTGAATCTGCTGCCGCTGTTGTACTGGCGGTCGCTGTTCGAGCTTCAGATCGGGCGGAAGATTGTCATGGACCGCCTGGCGCAGCGGCTGGGGATGGCCGTGAGCGGGGTTTGGACGCGGGATTGGCTGGCGGCGGTCGCGGCGCAAAGGTGTGGAGCGCCGGCGAACCTCCCGTTGGTCGATGGCTCGATTCTGGTGAACGGACGGTGGCTTTGCGACGAACCTGTGCGCTTTCCCGATCCGCCTTGCGTGGGGACTCTGGAGAGCGGTGAAACGGTTTTCATCGTTTGCGACCCGTCGCTGACCAAGCGCCTTCGCCCCGGTGATCTTCAAGAGCCGTCGAGGCGTGCAGAAGCCCTGCACGGATTGCCTCGGCGTCGGGTTGCGGGTGGGTTGGTGAGACATCCTTGGGACGTGGTCCGCGACTTGCCAGACCTACTGCGTAGGGACTGGTCGGCGGCGGAGGCCTCCGTCGATTCCAAGGTGAACCGTGCGTTGCGCCTGGGGCCGAGGGACCAGGTTCACGTCGGCGAACGAGTGGAGATTCACCCGACGGCGGTGGTCGACGCCGCGCAAGGGGCGGTGTACGTGAGCGACGATGTGGTGGTGGGGGCTTTTGCGATCCTCGAGGGTCCGCTGTACCTGGGACCGGGCACACGCGTGTATCCGCGGGCCTGGCTGCACGGCGGAAACGCGGTGGGACCGGTGTGCCGGATCGGCGGCGAACTGCACGGCTGTGTGATCCATGGATACTCTAACAAGCAGCATGACGGTTTCCTGGGACATTCGTATGTGGGGAGTTGGGTGAACTTCGGCGCCGGATCGGTCAACTCCGATCTCAAGAACACCTATGGGAGGATCAGCGTGCCAATCAATGGCACTGATGTAGAAACGGACATGCAATTCTTCGGGGCCGTGGTGGGAGACCATGCCAAGCTGGGGATCAACGCGGCCATCCCGACCGGGGCGGCGATCGGTCTGGGGGCCAGCATCTCTGCGACGCGGATGCTGCCCAAGTACATTCCGTCGTTCTCGTGGGTGACGGACGATCGGGTTTCACCGGGCGATCCGTTGAAAGCCCTGGACGTGGCCGCGGCGGTCATGTCTCGGCGGAACATCGAAATGACCGACGAAGAGGTCGAACTCTTCCTGGACCTTGGGCAGCGCGTGAGGCAATTCGAGTCGGGCAGCGCGAGGTAGTCCCCTGTCATCGCCTCGCGTTCGGGGCAAGCGATGCGATAGCCTCGGGCGCGCTACGCGACGTGCGGCGTCACACGTCGCCGGATGAGAAGCGTGGACGCGGTCATCAAGGTCATGGCCAAGACGATCAAGCCCCACGTCGATGCGGCGGGGATGTTGACGGCCTCGTTTCCGGCGCAAACCGAGAGATCGCCGTGCCACGTTCCGGTGAACAGGTTGCAGAAGTTGTCGGTGGTCACGACGCAGGGAGGGGTGTTGTTGCTCGCCCCGGTGCAAGCCCCGTCGGGTTCGGAGCAGCAGTTGGACTGTCCCTGGAAGGCGCACGCGGCGACCCCTGCGTCATAGTAATCGACGTCGCCGTCGCAGTCGACATCGCAGTCGTTGACGCAACCGGCGCAACTGCCGATCCGTGCGCAGTCGTGGATGATGGCGACGTCGATGACGTTCGTCACCGTGCCGCCGTGGCTGTTGTTGACGTCCGTGTTGCAGGCGCACGGTCCGGCGACAACATGGTGCGGATGCGCCAGGGCAGCCGCCACAGAAACAACAAGAAGAATCCCGACCGACGACTTGGCTTGCACAGCTTTTCCTCCTCTACAGGTGACCCACAAACTCTCCAACACGACGGTGGGACAACCGATTGCCGCCATGATACGATTCCACGTTTGAACCGTCAAGGTTTTTTTGGGCGGGCCGGCGGATTCTGGGATTTCGAGAACGAGAGACGAGGCATGGTCCAATCCATAGCCGTGATCGGTGCAGGCACGATGGGAGCGGGGATCGCCCAACTCGCGGCCACCCAAGGCTGTGCCGTCTACCTCCTCGACGTCCAACCCGAATTCGTGCAGCGCGGCATCGAAAACATCAAGAGAAACTTGAACCGCAACGTGGAAAAGGGGAAGTTGTCCCAGGCGGATCGAGACGCCATTGTGGGCCGCGTGACTCCCGTTGACACCACGTCGCTAGGGGAAATCTCCGGCAGTGACTCTCCCCCCATTTCGACCGCTCTCGTTGCGTTGGAAAGGCGTTGTTCGTTCCCGGACGTGGAGCTCGCCATCGAGGCGGTTATCGAAGATCTCGATACCAAGCGCAGAGTTTTTCAGCAACTCGAACAGGCGACGCCTGCGAGCACGGTCCTGGCGACCAATACCTCATCGCTTTCCGTCTCCAAGATCGCGGAAGCAGTCCGCGATCCGTCGCGCGTCGTGGGCATGCACTTTTTCAATCCTGTCGCGGTGATGCCGCTGGTGGAGATCGTCGCGGGTCGGCAGAGCGACCCGGCCGCGGTCGATCTGGCGTTCAGCACGGCTGTCGCCTGGGGCAAGACGGCGGTGCGGGCCAAGGACACGCCGGGGTTTATCGTGAATCGCGTAGCACGCGGGTATTATCTGGAGGCGTTTCGGCTGCTCGGCGAGGGCGTCGCAGGAATCGACGAAATCGACAACGTGATGCGTACCCACGGCGGATTCAAGATGGGGCCGTTTGAATTGATGGACCTCGTGGGGCTCGATGTGAACCTGACGGTGAGTACGTCGGTTTGGGAGCAGATGAACCGACATCCGCGATTCGCGCCGCACGACATTCAGAGGAACCTGGTGGCGGGCGGGCACCTGGGACGGAAATCGGGGCGGGGGTTTTATTCGTACCAGGACGGCCATCCGCTGCCGGCGGTTGCCGTCGATCGGCGGAGTTTCTCGCTTTCGCCGCTGCTTTCGGATGCAATGAGGAACTTTTGCGAACGCGCGGGCGCCGGTCGAGCGGGAGCGACCGAGCAATACGTTTTTTCGCGTATCCTGGCGGCGATCCTGAACGAGGCGGCGTACGCTTTTTCCGAGAACGTGGCCACGCGCGAGGATATCGACGTGGCGATGGTGAAGGGTACGAATTATCCGAAGGGGCCGATGGTCTGGATCGAGGAGATCGGGTCATGGACGGTGCGGGGGGTGATGAAGGGTTTCCATGATTCGTATTGTGACGGACGGTATGAACCGGCGGCGATGTTCGCGGCATGTTGAGTGGCGAAGTTCAAGAGGGACAAAGCCCGTCGCTTGCGCTCCGGGTTCGGATAGGTCTTCGTGATGCGTAGAACTGTCGTCGTTGATGCGATCCGCACTCCGGTCGGTCGATACGGCGGGGCGCTCAGCGCTGTGCGGCCTGACGATCTGGCGGCGCTGGTGATTCGCGCGTTGGTCGAACGAACGGGGATCGAGGGGACGCTCATCGACGACGTGTATTTTGGGGCGGCGAATCAGGCGGGGGAGGACAACCGCGACGTGGCGCGGATGGCTGTTTTGCTTGCAGGGCTGCCGAATTCGGTGCCCGGTTCGACCGTCAATCGCCTTTGCGCGTCGAGCCTGGATGCGATCAACATCGCGGCCCGAATGATCGAGGCGGGACACGGCGAGGTGATGATCGCGGGCGGGGTGGAGAGCATGTCGCGAGCGCCGTTTGTCATGCCCAAGGCTGACACCGCGTTCGGCCGTCATGCGGAGATTCACGACACGACCATCGGATGGCGGTTTACCAATCCCAAGCTTGCCGCCCTGTTTCACCCCTTTTCGATGGGCGAGACGGCGGAGAACGTGGCCCGCAAATACAAACTCTCGCGGGAGGAGCAGGATCGCTTCGCGTACGAATCGCAGATGAAGTGCAAAGCGGCGATGGAGGCGGGGCGGTTCGTCGAGGAGATCGTGCCGGTCAGCATTGAGCAAAAGGGAAAGCCGCCGATCGTCGTAGATCGGGACGAGCACCCGCGGCCGGAGACGACGTTGGAAGCCTTGGCGAAGTTGAAGCCCGCCTTTGCCAAGGATGGGACGGTGACAGCGGGGAATTCGTCGGGCATCAACGACGGTGCCGCGGCACTGCTTCTCGTCGAGGAAGCGACGGCCCGGCGACTGGGACTGCCGATTCTGGCCATGGTGGGTCCGTCGGCGACCGCGGGCGTCGATCCGTCGTGCATGGGATTGGGTCCGGTCCCGGCGGTGCGAAAGGCTCTCGCCCGCGCGGGGCTTAGCATCCGCGACATCGACCTATTCGAGTTGAACGAGGCCTTCGCGGCGCAGTGTATCCCTTGCATCCGCGAGCTGGAGATCGATCCGGCGAAGGTCAACGTCAACGGCGGGGCGATCGCCCTGGGGCATCCGTTGGGTTGCAGCGGGGCCCGGATCAGTACAACGCTCTTGCACGAAATGAAGCGCCGCAGCGTCCGCCGGGGGGTGGCGACGATGTGCGTGGGGGTCGGGCAGGGCGTGGCGACGGTTTTTGAGCGGGTGTAGCGCGGCCTCCGCGTGCAAGTCGCCACCAGAATTCATGGTTTGTTTGCCATATGAGGCTGGATGGGTAAGATTACCGAAGCGACCGCCATGGTGAATTATCACGACATCATCACACGCGATCCGCAAGTCTGCGGCGGGCAACCGGTGATCCGCGGCACGCGGGTTCCGTTGCGGACGGTGCTCGCGAGTCTAGCCGACGGGGACAGCATCGCGGAGATTTTGCGCGATTTTCCGACCCTCACCGAGCAAGACGTTGCGGGCGTGATCGCGTTCGCCGCCGCGTCGGCCCAGGAAGATATGCCGACTCCCGGCGTTCCGGTTTGACCATGCGGATCAAGCTGGACGAAAACCTTCCGGCGGGTCTGTCGCAAGAACTGAGCAGATTGGGACACGACGTTCATACGTCGCCCGGCGAGGGGCTGACGGGGCGCAGCGATGACGCCGTCTGGTCCGCCGCCCAACAGGAGCGGCGGTTTTTCCTTACCCAGGACATGGATTTTTCGGATGTGCGCCGCTTCGCGCCCGGCACGCACCACGGGCTGATGCTCGTGCGGCTGCGGCATCCGACTCGACGAATTCTCATCGAACGAGTCCGGGTGGTTTTTGGAAGTGAGGACGTAGCGGCCTGGGCGCATTGCTTTGTCGTCGTTACGGAGCGAAAGGTGCGCATTCGAAAGCCGTCCGAACCGCCCTGAGGCAGGCATGTCCCATTGACACCGTGAACAGCGAACGGATAAGCGGGCCCTCGCAAACTCCACGGTCGGCACTGGCAGCCGTGGCTTTGCTCTTCATCGCGCAAGCCGTCTTCGGCATCACTTGGGGTCTGCCGAGTCGCCGGATCGACCAGTATTTGTTCCCTGACGGCGACGTCTGGTCGGGGGAAAAAATCTATCGACTGGCGAACGTCGAACGGAAGTTTGATCCCGCGCGCGGGGCCGACGTGGATGCGGACCCGATTCGAAAGCCAACCGCCCGACCTTCACGCCGGCCCTCTCCCTTGAAGGGAGAGGGAGAATCGCCGAAGCGAGAGGGGGAGGGGCCGGTTCCGCTGACGGCGACGGAGGCGGACGTGGCCAAGATTCTTCTCCGCTACCGACTCTACACCTATCAACCGGACGAGATGATCACCATGATGGCCTTGGCGGGGATGAGGCCGGCGGAGTTCGACTTCGATCCGCGGCTTTATCAATACGGCGGGCTGTTCATTTATCCGGTGGGAGCGCTCATCCGGCTTTGCGGTTTGCTGGGTCTGATCGACGTCCGCGGCGACGTGGCGTATTACCTGGATCGCCCCGATGAGTTCGGGAAGTTCTACGTCGTGGCCCGTGCCTACTCCGCGGCGTGGGGCGTGCTCGGGGTGTTGGTGGTCTACGCGATCGGGCGGCGGATCGCCCTTAGCGCCGCGGGCGACGGGAGGCGGATCGTGGGCTCGGTCGCGGCTGGTGCCCGCCGCAAGGGTCCGCTCCCCGACGGTCGCGGCTCGGAGCGCGCGCACCGCGCGGGACTGCTGGCGGCGCTGTTGTATACGCTCCTGCCGGTCGTGGTGTGCATGTCACATGAGGGCAAGCCGCATCTGCCTGGGGCGGTGTTGATGCTGGTAGCCGTCTATCTCGCCATGCGCTGCATGGGTCGGGACGGTCCCGTCGCGGTTTCGGGCGTGGAAGCGAAGGCGGTTCGCCGCGAGCCACGCCACCTACAAGGGGTGGCGCTACATGGACCCGTCGCCGGCGCCTCGGGTTCCGATGAGCGGACGGGAGGCGATTTTTGGTGGATGTGCGTCGTGTGCGGCGCGGCGGTGGGGATGGTGCTGTCATCGTGGCCGATTCTCTTGCTCGTTCCGCTCGTCTTGTTTCGGGCGGCAGGCATCAGTCGGCGTGACCGGCTCGGGCGGTTGCTTGTCGGGACGATCGTCGCGCTTGGAGTCTATCTCGCGACCAACCCCTACATTCTCATCAACGCGATCGCGCACCGCGAGGTGCTGCGCAGCAATTTCGGCAATTCGCTGGCCATGTACGAGGTCGCGCGGTTGGGCGAGGGAGTGATCCGGGTTTTCGAGCTGACGGTCGAGGGGGCGACGATTCCTCTGGTGGTTCTGGCGGTGATTGGGCTCACGGAGATCGCGGAACAGAGGGTCCGGGCGGCGCTCCCGCTGCTGGCTGTGGCCGCTCTGTTCGCTTTTCAGTTCGTGATGATCGGGGCGGGAAAACCGGCGGAGTATGGCCGATTCGGCGTTTTCACCAACATCACCCTGGCCATCTTGACCGCGTGCGCTGTCGCCCATTCCCGCTCGCCGAGGTGGGCTCGAGTGTCGAGCGCGGTGATCGTGGTGGGATGGGCTGCTTTGGCGGGGGGAAGATACTTGCATGCGTTCCATCTGGACGCGACGGGTCAAGGAACACGCGCGGCGCTCGCCCGGGCGGTGTCGGAGTGGATGCCAGGCGGTCCGCGGCAACCGTCATTGCCCATCCTTGCGATGACGGCGGAACCGGCGCCGTATAGCTGTCCGCCGCTGCCGTTTGCGCGCGCATCCCTTATGCTGGTCGGCGGCGAGGATGACTTGGGCGAGCTTCCCTCGGACCGGCCTCGGCTTTTCGTTGCGGCGCGGGATCGCCTTTCGACGAAGGATCGGTCTGACCTGGGCCAGCCGCAGAGCGCCCTGCCGCCGGCTATTCTTCGCCTGATTGGCTTGGGACGTGAGACGCCCATTTCCTGGGCAAACAAGGCTTTCGAGTCGCAAGTGTTGGGCGCCGACCGCGCGCAGGATTGACGGAACGGTCGGCCAAACGTACCGTGGGCACCGTGTGGAATGGGCTTGACTGCGACCGGAGATGACGGCCATGGCAAACTCGCTGTGCCATTTTGAGCTGATGACCAACGACGTGGGCAAGTGCCGGGCGTTCTACGGCTCGGTCTTTTCGTGGACGTTCGACGACGCCTCGATGCCCGGGTACACCATCATCCATACGGGACAGGACCCGGGCGGCGGGCTTTTCGCCAAGCCTCCGGAAGCGCCGCATCCTTGTATGAACGTCTACTTCACGGTGCAGAGCATCGAGAAGACGTTGGCGACGGTCAATGAAAAGGGGGGAAAAACGCTGGTGCCCATGACCGCGATTCCCAATGTGGGCCACTTCGCCATGTTCACCGATCCGGAAGGCGTCGTCATTGGGATCATGCAACCCGTGGGATGAGGGCCGACTTCATTCCGCACCCAGCAGACGCAGAGTGATTCCCTGCATATCCGTATCGCGATAGATTCTTCCCGGAACCACCTCGCTTGAGGGCGCCGAGCAGATGAGCGCCGTTCGATGACGGGCTTCGACCGCGGGCACGCCGTGCGATCCCTTCACCAATGAGGCGTCCAATGGAATACCCGGCGTCGTGGGATCGAAGAAAAGCTCCACGGGGTCGTATCCGGGCTTGCGGTGGATATCCACGGTTCGGGCGAACGGGGGAGCGAGGGCGTCGTCGTACCACCAATAGTATGCCAGCCAGTGGGCGTCGTCGCATACGATGATGATATCGCCACTGCGAGGGTGATTCATGCCCAGCCGTGAGCGCTGTTCGCCGACGTATACCTCGGCCACTCCGGGGAGGCGTTGCAGGACTTCCGCGGCGCGCTGCATTGTAGTCTGACGTTCCTTCTTGGTCAGTGTGTCGTCCAGGTATACATGCGCGAACTGATGATCGACCATGGCGAAGGCGCGGCTTGCGCGGAGGTCAAGGTTTTCCCGGCCGTCCTCACAGGAAACACGGAGCAGTCCGGCGTCGCGCAGGCGGCGGTTCGGATAGACCGCTCCCTCCACATCGGTGATCGCGTATTCGCCGGCGACAAGAAAGACAACATTCTCCCCGCCTGCTGCTGCGGCTATGTTGGAAGTGAAGTTGGCCAACGCGCCATCCAGTTCCTCCAAGGATTGCGATGCCTGGGCGCTGTTGGCGCCGAATTTCTGTGACGCGTAATCCAGGTGCGGGATGTAAATCCAATTAAGCTGCGGAGTCTTCTCCTGAAAGAGCCAAAGCGCGGCGCGCAGAATCCACTGTGTTGACTCGATGTTGGACAGAGGGCCCCAGTAGTGTTGAAGAGGAAAGTGGCCGCATACGTCCAGAAGTTGGGGATACAAGTCGTCGGGCTTGGAATAACACCAGAGCTTCGTTGTACCGTCGGGCATGTGAATGGGCGACGGCGTTACGATGTAATCGGCCTGGGCACCCTTGATGTTCTGGGCGTGCCAGACTGCGCTGGTATATCCCTTGGGAGAGCGCCGCAAGGCACTCCAGACGGATTCCGCCGTGATCACGTCGTTGTGCCCCACCCAAAACTCCACGGCCCGGCGGTCGCGGTGAAAGAACCCATTGGCGACGACGCCATGTACACTGGGAGGTTGACCTGTGAGCATCGACGCCTGCACGCATGAAGTAACACAGGGAAACGTTGGCGCCAATTCCGCTGCTGCTCCGCGGTTTCCCCATTCGTACAGTGTGGGAGTTCGCCGGCGGTCAATATCCGCCAGTCGCAGGCCCGGCACGGAAAAAAAGATCAGTCGCTCAGCCGCCATAGACACTCGCAGACATCACAGAAAACGTCTCAACAGTTCGAACGACCGCCGCGCCGTTTCCACAGCGTCATGGCTGTGGCGCGACAGTTCCACATGCACAGGTCCAGGGTAGTCGATGGCTAGCAGGGCCGCAAATACCGACGAGAACTCAATCTCTCCCTCTCCGAACAGCAGGTGCTCGTGGATCCCTTTGCGCATGTCCGCCAGATGGACATTCCACAACTTCGTATGCCATTGTTGTATATGATCGGGGGCGCTTCCGTCTCCCAGGCAATGTACATGCCCGATGTCCAGAGTTAGGCCGAACGCCTCGCTGTGCAGGCGTTTGCAGATGGAAGCGAAACGCGCCATCGTATCGATGAACATACCCGGTTCGGGCTCAAACGACAGTCGAACCCCGAAGGGGCGCGCAAAATCGAGGACTTCCACAAGCCCGTCGACGAGGGAGTCCATTGCCCATTCCTCGGCGGCCTGCGGCGACGCCGCTCCGGACCACACGGAGACACTCTGCGCGTCCAGCGCTGCGGCGCATTCGACGGCCCCTTTGAGAAACTCGATCCGCGCTCTGCGATCCGGCAAGGATTCGCTGAGCAAAGTGGGTTGGTGTTTGCGCCGCGGATCGAGGATGAAGCGGGAACCGGTTTCGATGGTTATGGCGAGTCCGGCGTCTCGGAGCAGGGGGCGAAAACGCGCGATCGCCTGAGCGGCCCCACGTCGGTCCGGGGGATCGAAGAAGGATCGCTCCAGGGTGAGCGCAACACTACGGTAGCCGATTTCGGCGATGATCTCGATCGCGTCCTCGATGCGATGACACGCAAAGCCATTGGTATTGTACCCGAGCTTCATGGCACGCACATGATCCTGGTCGAACCGTCAGGTTCGCGGCGGCATCTGGATTTCTCCGAGGGCGACCTCAATATCCAAGGCCCCGGCCGATACCAGGGCCGACTGTTTGTGTAGTTGCATGCGCACGACTTTCGCCAAGCGACTCAGTTTGCGCACGAACACTTCGTCGCCCGGACGCAACTGGTGCAGCCACTGGGTCCATTGACTGAAGGCCTCGCGTGAACGTTCCATTTCCTGTCTATCGTGCTCCAGTCGTTCTCGTTCTTGCTGCGCGGCGAGCAACGCCTCGCGGGCGGACTTACGAGCCAGTTCCGCCTCTCGTCGAGAATCCAACGTCCCGGCAATGGCCTTCGTCAGAGCCCTCGCGCGGTCATCCAAAAACCCTTTCGCGGATTCGACCAATCGGGCGGGCATTCCCAGGCGCTTGGCGATAATCAGTGCATTGCTGTTGCCGGGCTCGCCCAACCGCAAGTGATAGATGGGGCGGAGAGATTCCACGTCGAACTCGACACTGGCGTTGTCCACCCGAGCCATCGTGAATGCGGCAGCCTTCAAGGCGCCCAAGTGGGTGGTCACCAGTCCCTTGACCTTCAGTCTCAGAAGTTCGGTAATGACGGCCTGTCCCATGGCCGCGCCCTCGTCGGGGTCGGTTCCGGCGCCAAGTTCATCAATCAACACGAGAGACCTCGGGCCGCTGGAACGGAGAATCTGCAACAATGTACTCAAATGCGAACTGAAGGTGCTGAGGGATTGCTGTAGACTCTGCTCGTCACCAATGTCAATGTATATCTGGGCGAACACTGCGACGCGTGATCCCTCGCCGACGGGAATGGGGATTCCGCACTGCACCATCAGGGCCAACAATCCCACGGTCTTGAGGGTGACCGTTTTGCCGCCAGTGTTGGGGCCGGTGATGATGAGGATGTCGAAATCGTCGCCCAGGCGCACATCAATGGGGACCACCTGTCGGATTGGCTCTCCGTCTTCCGCCTGGCGAGCGAACAGTTCGATTAAGAGAGGATGCCTCGCCTCGTGCAGCTCCATTCTCCCATCCTCGACAACCGCCGGGCACAGACATCTGCGTTTCTTGGCATACCTGCACTTTGCGGAGATAAGGTCGAGCACGGCCACAGCCCCCAGCGTGGCGAGAATCTCCGCGGCATTCAGGTTCACCCGTTGACACAGCCCGCGAAGAATCTGGGTGATTTCCCGGCTTTCGTCATCGCGCAGGCGCACGATCGTGTTGTTGAGTTCGACGGACTCGGAGGGTTCGATGAAGAGCGTGGCCCCGGAATCAGAACTGCGATGCACAATACCCGGAATGCGTCCGCGATACTCCGCCTTCAGGGGGAGTACGAAGCGATCATCATGGAAGGTCATGCTCGCATATTGCAACATCTTGGTGAAACTCGTGTGCCGCAGAATGCGATCGAAGACGACGCGGACGCGACCCTTGGCGTCCTCGATAGCGGCGCGGACGGAGGCGAGGCGGGGCGAGGCATAGTCGCGAACCTGCCCGCGCTCGTCGATGGCTTCGCGGATGGTGGCGGCGATGGAACTCAAATCGACGACGCGGGCGGCGAGGGAAGCCATGGCGGGCATCCGGGTCCCCGCCTTTTCCAGCCAGCGTCGCAGCTCGGCGGTGGCCGCCAGGGTGTCGGCGATGGCTACGAGGGCCTCCGGCTCCAAGGGAGTGGGGAACGCCGCAGCGCGAACGTGCTCCCGAACGTCGGAAACGCCCCCCATCGGCGGAAGATTCTGTTCCTCGGCTACGGCGGCGACCTCCGCGACCTGCAAGAGCCAGCCCCGCACGACCTCCGGCCGGACGGAGGGGGTCATGGAGCGGGCCAGCGATTTCCCGAGGCTCGTGGCGCAATGGGACGCCAAAAGCTCGCGAACCGCGTCGAACTCCAACTTGTGAAAAGTGGCGTCGTTCAACCGTGTCTCGTCCTCGTCGGGCACGATCCCAAACGATGGCCTCCTCCAACAACCAAAAATACCCCCGCGGGGGGCCAACCGTTGGTCCGCCTTGCGTCGAGGGTATAATACACGGAAGTAGCTTGCGATTCCGGGCGAGCGTTCGGAAAGGAGGTCGGCGAAATGGATTTCGGCCTGGCGAATCGAGTCGGCGCGGTCTGCCGCGGGCTTGCAATCGGTCTCATCCTGGGAAGCTCGGCGATATCGTCCGGGCAGGTCCCCGAGCGCTACCGGACGGCGGACCTGCGTGCCCTGCAAGAGGCGTTCACGGAACTGGCCGAGAGGGTCCGCCCCAGCGTAGTGGCGATCCGCACCTATCAGATCCGCAACCCCTCGTCCGAGGACAGAGCGGTACGATTCCCCCACAGTCAGGGGAGCGGGTTGATTATCGACTCGGGCGGGCTGATTGCCACGAACACGCACGTCATCGAGGGGGCCCAGCTCATTTCCGTGGTGCTGCAGAACGGCTGGCGTTTCGATGCCCGGATTCAGCAAGTCGATCTTCGAAGCGATCTGGCCGTGCTGAAGATCGATGCGGAAAATCTGCCGGCGGCACGATTGGGAAACGCCTCGTCGCTCAAAGTGAACCAGTGGGTTTTCGCTTGCGGCAACCCGTTTGGACTGGCCAACGACGACGGCCGGGCGTCGATCACCTATGGAGTGGTCAGCGCCCTTGGGCGGAACATGACCGACCGATTGGTCGGCGCGGAACAGGTGCGCTATTACGGGAACCTGATCGAGACCTCCGCGGCCATCAATCCGGGCAGCAGCGGCGGAGCGCTGTTCGACATTGACGGGCAGGTGGTGGGCATCGTGACGGCGATCGAGACGGCCTCGGGGGTGAACGAAGGTCACGGTTTTGCGATCCCGGTGGATCCGCAGACGATCGCCATTCTGGAGGCTCTGAAAGCGGGACGGGCCTTTCGTTACGGGTTTCTTGGGGTGACGGTGGATGAGGTGGATGCACCGGAGTCCCGTCGAGTGGCGCACCTGCTTCATCCGCGTGGGGCGAAAATCGCACGGGTGGATCCGCCGACCGGGCCCGCGGCCCGCGCCGGACTTCAACCCAACGACGTGGTGATCGAGTTCAACGGGACGCCGATCGAGGACAAGGACCACCTGGTGCGGCTGGTGGGCTTCACGCCCGTGGGTTCGCAGGCCGAGATCACCTTTCTGCGGAAACGGGTCAAGCGAAAAATCAACGTGACCATCGCCGACCGGCATGAGACGCTAGGACAGATTCCGCAAAGCGAATAAGGCGAACGGCACGGCTTGGCGGTGCCAGACCGTGCCACTCGCTGAACAGGTTTCTAGGCCGCTCTACGCGTTGCGTACGGTAATGCGTTTGGTCCGCGTCTCAGGGTGCTTGGGCATCGTGATGGTGAGCACGCCGTCCTTGAGGACGGCCTCGACCTTCTCCGCATTCACCGCTACGGGCAGGGTGAGGCAGCGCGAGAACTCACCCGTCCCCCGCTCCTGGCGGTGGTAGGCGTGTTCGCCTTCGCAGGTGATCTTACGAACGCCCTTGAGGCTCAGTTCGTCGCCCACGACGCTGACTTCGAGGTCCTCCATTTTGACGCCGGGCAGGTCAGCCTCGGCGTAGAGGCGGTCGCCGTCCTCCCAAACATTGATGGCCGGGAACACGCCGCGGGCTGCGAAAAATCCGCCCTTGGGAGAAACGGCGCAGTCCTCCAACAACCGATCCATCTCCCTGCGGAGATCACCGAACATGGGTAAGGATGTCATTCTCTGTAGCAACATCATGGGTTTGCTCCTTCTTGGTCTTACGGGTCTCTTGGACCCCATGACTCTCATTCGACCTACACCTCGGGCGTCCCATGGGCCGGGAAACCCGCCGACGTTCATCGTGCCGCCACCATCGGCGGCGACTACGGGGTAGGGAATTGCAAAAGACGTGCCAAAGGGCACCCGCGGCGACATCCCGCGAAATCGGCCCAGAAAGGCCATTTTTCCGGCGAATATCGGACAATCCGGGGTCGATGCGTCGGTGGCCTCGGCCAAGTTGGCCGTGTCAAATTGACACGGGGAATGATCCAAGCTCCTGGTTACAACCCGGCGAGCGTGCGATCCAACCGGGTGGGTGCCGGAGGAATCGCGTCGCCGCCGATAACGACACTACGCGATGGTGGTGCTAGGAATCATTCTGGCTCGTGCGGGGAGCAAGGGGTTGCCCGGAAAGTGCATGCGCGACCTCTGCCGGAGGCCGGTCATTGCCTACACGTTCGACCATGCGCGGGCGAGCCGGCGGTTGACGGATATTGTTTTCACGACGGATTCGGCGCCGGCCAAGGAACTTGCCCGCGGGGTGGGCATTGCCGTCGTGGATCGTCCCGCGGAGCTGGCTACGGATACGGCCACGGTCGATGCGGCGGCTCGACACGCGGTGGAAGAGTGGGAAAAGCGGGGGGGACAACGAGCCGAAGCGATCGTTCTGTTGTACGGAAACATTCCTGTTCGCAAGGAGGGGCTGATCGACGAGGCCGTCGAGCAGTTGGAGCGGACCGGGGCGGATTCGGTGCGGAGCGTGGCCCCGGTGACCAAGCAACATCCCGATTGGGTGCACCGCCTGGAGGGGGATCGGATGGTGCAGTTCCGGCCCAACAGCGTCTACCGCCGACAGGACCTCGATCCGCTCTATTACCACGACGGCGCGGTCGCCATCGTCACGCGGGCGGCGCTCTTTGGGGCCGTGCAGACGCCTGAGGACAAACAGGCTTTCCTGGGGAAAGATCGGCGGGCGATCGTTTGTTCGCCCGAGGACGCGGTGGACATTGACGGGCTTGTCGATCTGCATTTTGCGGAAGCGGTGATCCAAGGAAGACGGTACGAACGGGAGCGAGAATTACCAATTACCAATGACCCATTACCCGAAGTGCCGCGGGTTGCGATTCCAGGACATTTGATCGGCGGAGGTGGGCCGACGTTTGTCATTGCCGAAGCCGGGGTGAATCACAACGGGTCGGTGGAGACGGCGCTGCGGATGGTCGAGGCGGCGGAGGAGGCGGGGGCGGACGCGGTAAAGTTCCAGATGTTCCAGGCCGCGGAACTTGCCACGCAAGCGGCGGCGACGGCCTCCTATCAGCGGCGGCATGGCGGAATCGGATCGCAGCACGACATGTTGAGCCGGTTGGAGCTGAGTCTCGACGATTTCGTGCGGATCGGGCGGCGATGCGCGGAAGTCGGGATCGCTTTCGTGGTGACGCCGTTCGGAGTGGAGGACGTTGGGCGCATTACAACGATCTCAAGTTCGAAGTTCAAAGTTCAAAGTTCGAAGACAGAGGGACGGGGGGCGAGGGCAGCGCCAGTGACATCCGGCGATGTCGGCGTTGCGGCGATCAAGATTGCCTCGACGGATTTGACCAACGGACCGTTGCTCGATGCGGCCACAGCGACGGGACGACCGCTGATCGTGTCCACGGGGGCGTCGACCGAGGTCGAAATGCGCGCTGCCGTGGAACGTATTTCCCGCGCCGGGGCCCGCGATCGAATGATTCTCCTGCATTGCATCAGTTGCTACCCGACATCTGTCGAGGCCCTGAACCTGCGAGCGATTGCAGCCCTGCGAACGACGTTCCGGGTTCCGGTCGGGCTGAGCGACCACACCACGAGCATGGAGGTGGGCGGATGGGCGGTCGCGGCGGGGGCGTCCGTGCTGGAAAAGCATTTTACGTTGGATCGCAATGCTCCCGGCCCGGACCACGCCATGTCACTGACACCGCGAGAACTGGCCGAGTACATCCGAAAAGCTCGGGAGGCCGAGGCGGCGTTGGGGCACGGTCGTTTGGGGATGATTCCCGCAGAGCAGGAGGTGCGCGACGTTGCCCGAAAAAGCGTGGCGGCCGTGAGGTCGATCCCCCAAGGGACGGTTATCACTTCGGACATGCTGACCCTCAAGAGGCCGGGGACGGGGCTGGGACCTGCGGAGATCACCGCCCTGGTCGGACGTGAGGCCGCAATGACCATCCCCGCCGATGCTCTTCTGGCCTGGACGATGGTCCGATGAGACCGACTCGGCGGCGGATTGCGGTCGTCACGGGCAGCCGCGCGGAATACGGCTTATGGCGTTCGACGCTGGAGGCGATCGCCAAGAACCCCGCGTTGCAACTGCAACTCGTCGTCACCGGCACTCACCTACTTAAGAAGTTCGGGCGCACCATCCAGGAGATTGAAAGCGACGGTTGGCCGATCGCCGCTCGCGTTCCCATGCAACGGGGCGACGACGGGCGACTCGATCAGGCGGAGGGGTTAGCGCGCGGCGTGGCGGGGATGGCGCGCTTCTTGGACCGAGCGAAGTCGGACATCGTCGTGGTTCTCGGCGACCGCATCGAGGCCATGGCCGGGGCGCTGGCGGGAGTGACCACGGGACGTGTGGTGGCCCACGTACACGGCGGCGATATCGCCCCCGGCGATTTCGATGACAACCTGCGGCACGCGATCACCAAGCTTTCCCACCTGCATCTGACCGCCACGAAGTCCGCGGGCGAGCGCATCCTCCGCATGGGCGAACAGCCGGAGCGGGTGTGTTGGGTGGGGGCGCCGGGGCTCGATCGACTCGCGGAATTGAGAAGACTGAAGTGTGAAGTGAGAAGTGAGAAGGGGAAACGCGCCTTGATCGTGCAGCATCCATGTGGTCGATCGGCGGAGGAGGAGCGGCGGGTGATGGAGATGATCCTTCGAGCCGTCGATGAGGCCGGTTGGTCGGCGACGTGCGTGTATCCCAATAGTGATCGAGGGCACAGCGGGATTGTGCGGGCGATCACGGCGCACCGCAGGCTCGCTCGGCGCGGTTCATTCCGGGTGGTCCGTTCGCTTCCGCGCGACGAATACCTGCGCCTGCTCATCGAGGCCGACGTGCTCATCGGGAATTCATCGAGCGGGATCATCGAATCCGCAACCGCGGGAACTCCGGCGGTCAATGTCGGATCGCGGCAGCTTGGACGCGAGGAGGGCGGGGCCACCGTCATTCACGCCGAGGAAACGGTGCCGACCATTCGTCGGGGCTTGCGGCGGGCGCTGCGAATGCGACCGATAACGGTCCGATCGTCGCCTTACGGGGACGGAACGGCGGGACGTCGCATCGCGGCGATTCTCGCGCTCGTGCCGTTGCACGCGAGCTTCCGACGCAAGGTATTCGCGGACGCGAGAGGTGTTCGCGGACCTTCAAGGCGGTAACCGCCGCGGGTCGCCGAGGACCTCGCCAGTCGGCGCGGGCTAAGGCCCGCGGCTCGCACGGGGATCAAGTCTAAATAGGCGAACGCGGGCTGACGATAAACCTCCGAGTCCGCGGATCGGGTACACGAGTTCGCGTTCGGGAAACTTTTGGGGACCGAGTATGGCCGTCGAGGTAGCCGACAAGACCAAAACGGTGGTCGATAGGGCGTTGTCCGACATCGGCGACATCGCCACCCTTCCGCAGGTCACCATCAAGATCATCGAGATCGTCGAGGATTCCAAGAGCACGGCCCGCGACCTTCACGAGGTCATCAGGAACGACCCGGCGCTTTCGGTGAAGGTTCTAAAGGTGGTCAACTCCGCGTTCTACGGACTGCCCGGACAGGTGGCCAGCGTCGATCGAGCCATCATCCTGCTCGGTCTATCGGCGGTGAAGAACATCTCCATCGCCGCGTCGATCGCACGACTCTTCAAAGGCAAGAGGATTTCCGAGCAATTCAGCGCCGCGGATTTGTGGCGGCACAGCGTAGGGGTGGCGGTGGCGGCGCGGGCATTGGCGAAGTGCTCGCCGCATCCGGTGATGGCCGACGAAATTTTCGTGGCCGGTTTGATCCACGACATCGGCACGCTCGTCGAACGCCAAGTCTTCCCCGAGCAGTTCGCCGAGGTCATCCAACGTTGCACGGACACGGACCTGGATTTCCTGGCCACGGAGCGTGAAGTCATCGGGGCGGATCATCAGGCCTTCGGCGTGGGGCTGACCACGAAATGGAAATTCCCCAGGCACCTGCGGGCCGCGGTCGGGTTCCACCACACGCCGCAGGCGGTCAGCGTCGAACTTCGCAACATCGCCTCGGTCATCCAGGCCGCCGACATCCTCGCCTGTCAAGAGCGGATCGGATTCTACTTCACGGCCCGCAACGACACGATCACGCAAGAAACTCTCGACGGGCTGGGAATCTGTGCGGAGCAGTTGGAAGAGGTCCGCGCCGGTCTGCCCGCGCAACTCGAAGAGGCCGAAGCCACGCTGCGAAGTTGAACGCCCCGACTCTCCTCTCCACGGGCGTTGTGGCTGCGATCCCGCCAGGAATCACCGATCCGAATTGCCAATTTCATCGGCCAAGTCGCGCTAGGGCGCGGGGCCCGTGGGACAGCTGACAATTGTCTCGTCAAGCCAGGGGATAAACTCGCCCGCGCCGTTGAATAAGTCGACAGCCGTCAGAACGTCCGCCGGGGAGCACTGGGCGGAGTGATCCAGGTCGCACTGCCAGGGCTGCAGGCGAGCGGGAAGTACGTCGGCGAGGTTGTCGAGCATGGTTTGCACGTCGACCGTATCCGCGGTTCGGGTAGCATTGGCGTCGGCGGGCAAAGCCCCGAAGCAGATTCGGTTGCTGGTCTCGGTATGCGTGAAGCAGGTCCAAGCCCGCGGGTCGATGGGCCTGTTCAGCGTGAGCGTAACCGTGTTGACCGAGACGGTGGCCTGCACGATGCTCGGAGGTGTTGCATCGGGTTCCACGGCAACCGCAAAGTCAGTGACGGTTGTGCCTGCCGCACCACAGGAGAAGATCAACTCGAATGTCTTCCAGCCCTGGAGCGTCGCGGCGTTGGCCGGAAGGTGCGGCTGGCGAGCGTCGATGGCGCAGTTCGGCGGGTTGCTGTTGATGATCGCCGGGATGCAGTTGCCGGCTACGCATGCCTCGCCAGCCCGGAAGGTTTTCCCGGAGCCGACGCACGAAGATTCTCGTACGTCGTCTTGGCATGTACAATCAGAGTTACAACAGGCCCCCCGCACACACGAAGTTGGCGTGCAATCTTCTCCCGCATCTAAGAACACGTATCCTGCGGCAAGGCAGTCGGCTTCCGTTTGAATTCCGCATTCGTTGCCATTGCAACAAGCGCCTGTGGCACAAGGATCGGGCGAGCATGAAACGTCGTCGCCCTGATAAGCGCCGATTTCAGCAGCGCACCCCGCCGCAGTTCTCGTCGCGCATTCCTGTCCGTCATCCCCAAGGCAGCAAGCACCCGCCGGACAAGTATCCGCGCCACAGGCAACACCCACGCTGCGGAACTCGCCGCCGATGACGCCGCATTCCGGCTCCGTGGCCTGCAAGCAGAATCCGGAAGTCGCGCAACAGGCCCCGCGCTGGTCGCAGTCGACAGCGGGACTGCATACACTGCCGTTGTTTCGATACTCGCCGGAGATGGCGCCGCACTGGGCAAGACTAAGGTCATCGAAACAATCGCCGTTATCACGACAACAGGCCCCGAATCCGGGACAGCTCGTCGGGGGGCAAGGTGCATTATTGCCTTGATAATGGCCGCCACTCGCTTCACAATTCGCTTGCCGGACGGAAGGCGTGCAGGCTGCATTCGCACCGCAGCAGGCACCGGTGGGGATCGATCCCAGGCACGCGCTGACGGTACAGGTTGTCTCCAGGGTCCGGCTACCACCGAAGGCTAGGCAGCCTTTCTGGGTCAACAGCTCGCAGGTGCCATCGGAAAAGCAGCATCGAGACAACCGTGAGGGGCACAAGGAAAGCGACGTTTCGCACTGCACGCTAATGTTGAACTCGCCTTGAATCCATAATGCGTTGCAGAATCCGGAACTTGTATTGATGCATGTCCCATCCGGCAGGCAACACGCGCCGTACACGCGATCATTACAATCTACCGGGCACGTCGATCCGTCCCCGCGATAGGCGCTCGGGGACCCGGGGTCCGTGGAAGCACACAGCGCTTTTTGCTCGATGGCACAGGAATCCAACTCGGTGATGTCATACCCGCGACAGCAGGCCCCTGGACAGCCGCCATCCAGCGGCAGCGTCAGGCACGTCGTCCCTTCGCCCTTGAACACGTTCGGAGCGACGCAGGTCGCCTGCGTTCGATTCTGACAGCTACTGGGAAGGCAGCAAGCGCCTTGACACATGTTCGGGGTACAGTCGGTGCCGTCGCCACGGTACGTTCCACCGCCTGCCAAGCAGTCGGTTTCACACTTGGTGTCGACGCAAGCCGTTCCAGTGCAGCAAGCGCCCGTTACAACCGGACAAAGCTGCGGAGAACAGTCCGCCCCGGACCAATGCGCAATGCCGGGCCCCAGAAACACGTTGCCTAAGGCGCAGCTTTCAAACGTGTGTGTGCCCAGACATCCGCCGCAGGCGAAACAGCACGCGCCGAATTGACAAATCGTCTCCGCGCACAGCGTACGTTCGCCGTGGAAGAAGCTCCCCGCGCCGGTGCATTCGCTTTCAAGAACCTCGATGCACTGCTCATTGGAGGCGAGACAACACGCCCCTTTTACAGGCTTGAAACAAAGCTGCATGGAGTAGGCCCCGCCTTGGAAAATCTGTAAGGGCGGCAGGACTTCGGGGAGCAGCTCGCCCGTTGTCGGCAACCCGTTGACCGCAACGAGTCCGAGCACCTTGCCGATCTCGAAGTTGACCGGGTATCCCTGGTCGTCGCGGCCGTAGACGACGTTGCGGGCGCCCCAGGCAAAACCGATGGCATAATCAAACCCCGCCTCTAACGTGATGGGCGGATCAAGCACCGGGGTGCGGTAGATGGCCGGCGAGAACTCACCTTCGCCCAGCGCCCCGGCGATCACGATATCGTCCTCCAACTCCAAGTGGCGGTGGTATAGACCGTCTACCTCCTTGCGATGAATGGCCACGACCAGGTCGGTCGTGCCCTCGAAGGCGAGTTCCATCTTGATTTGCTCGAGGAGCGCGCCGGTCTCGATGCGATAGACGTTGCCGCGATAACGGCTGGTGCCTTCGAAGGGAAGCAGGAATTCGCCGACGACGTTGCAGTCAGCGTCGCTCGAACCGGCCACGGTGGACGGAGCGATCGGTCCGGCCTCATCCCCCAGGTCCGGGTCCGCCACGCTGCGCTCGACGACAGCGGACTCGCGGGTCACGCCTTTGAGAATTTGTCCGAGGGTCGGCGGGACGATGCAACAGCAAGCCAAGAATCCCAACCGCCCATACCTGCGATGCTTCGCCATCGTTGACTCCAATGTTCGAGGGTCTTAGTCGGGGGTCGGCGACTGGCTGCCGGCGCGGCCGTGCGTCCGGGTTCATCGCGGGAACGCCGGACATCGGCACGATCGCCTCCACCGATCGCACCGCCTCGGGAAACGCGACTGCCAAAACGCAGCCCCGCCCCCCGTCACTCGTCGCCGAAAGACGTAGGCACCCCTCCTCGACTTCGCCGGATTATAGCCCAACGGGCAGTGTCAGACCAATAGGGCGAGGTTCGATCGGTCCCCGCGTTACCGGACGGTGGGCGGGGGCGATTCCCCTCGCACCCAGCCTGAAAGGCTGGACGAACGTAGCCGTGGGCAAGCGAAGCGCCGCCCACGGTTATGGGCATCCCCTGTTTCGTTCGACCCTGAAGGGGTCGCACAGATTCGTGGGGAGATAGACGACCTTTTCAGGGTCGTGACGGTTGTCGGTCGATCCATGCCCGTGGCGGCGTCGGCCTTCGGCGGACTTGCCACCGGCTACTGTCGGCCAGACTTTCAGCCTGCACTGGGTCAACGCCTACCGTCGCGCAGGATTTCAGCCTGTAGCGTACCTCCGGTCTGCGCCGGCGCGCCCACATTCGTAGGTTCTCCCGGATTCAGCCTGAAGGGCTGACCGACAATAACCGTGGGCAAGCGCAGCGCCGCCCACGGTTAGGGCCGGCGCGGTCCGTTCGACCCTGAAAGGGTCGTCTACCATCGCCGTGGGCACGCAAAGCGCCGCCCACGGCACATAGCCTTGCCGGCGCACGCGGCGGTGTTCCGGCGTCGCATCACAGCAGATCCGCCCCTTACGGAACGGACCTGTCGTTCCCGTCAGTCGTTTCGGGTGTCCGTGTAGCGGGTGAGGGTCTTGGGGCCGACGCGGACGGGCGTCGATTCGCCCAGCACCGTGGGCAGGCGGTCGATGGTTTCCTGGAAACGGATCGCCCGGGAATCCACGTCGCGGGCCTGTAGTTTCGCTTGAGTCGTCGGGTCCGGGTCGGTGATATCGGGGTCCAGGTCGCCGCGCAGAACGCCATAGACGGTAAACACATCCGATCGCACCGTAACCCAGTCGCCCAAGGCGTACAGAACGGCGATCGCATCAATGAAGTCGGCGCCGTCTGCGGCCGCGTTTACGAAGCCCGCGTCGACTCGGTCGTAGGATTTCGGGTAGCGGGGTTTTGGCGGCGCATAGACGATGGGGTCGGCCCCGAAATGTCGGACGTTTGCGAGTTCGCCGATGGTCATGAACCCGGTCCCACGCCGGGCAAGCGCGTTGAGAGCGCCCCATCCGCGGGCGTAGGCGGCGGGCGGCGGGGGGACGGCGGGCGAGGCCCCGTCGTCGTAATTGCCGGTGCAGTTGCCGCTGCGATAGCCGGTGGCAGGATCGACCACGCACGGGCCGCTGCCCGGAAGCGAACGCAATTCTCGGTAAGCAACAATCGCCTGGGCCACTTCGTTCCCGATACGCGAGGCCTGGTTGTCTTGAACGCTCAACTCCGCGGTCGTGGGGTTGAGCGGATCGACGGCTGTGTCCGTGACGAATCCCAGGGCGCGGCGGATGTTGCCGCGGAACACGGTGGGCACCCGCTCCATGGGAATGAGCGGCAGACCGGCGAGCACTTTCCACGGGGCGGCGTTGATGTTAATGCGCCCGTGAACGCGAAGGCCTTCCATGTCCACGCGCGGCTTGGAGTCGGGCAAGGCGACGAACGTGGGGTTGATGTCGAAGTACGGGCCGGGGTTGCGCAAGGGCAAGGCCGTGAAGTAGTCGAACACCAGTTGGCCCCAGGGAAGCGCGCCGGCGTCGCCGGGCTCGAACTGCGGGGTTTGTGCGGGCGGCAAGGAGTGGGCGGTGTACGAACTGCCCGCGGCCGTCGTGGGCCGTTCGAAGATGGGCATTCGGCCATTGTCGATTTGCACGCTCTCCGGCAGGGTTGCGACCACGACGTTGGTGGTCGGATTCTTGTACACCACGCGATCGTCGAGGCGCCCGGTGAAGGCGAGGTCAGGCGTTCGAGTGGCGGGGAAGATTGCGGCGTCAGCCCACGCCCGGTTCGCATGACGAATGAGCATCAACATCGACCCGGTGGTTGGAAACGCGATCGTGCCTGCGCCGGGGAGGCCGGTCGGGACGGGAGTGCTGAACGAACCCGTCCCCGCAGTCCGGAGTTCGACGGGGTGGAGGGTCGGGTTCGGGGCCGATTGCTCGCCGAGCGTGGTGATGAGCAGGTTAGGGGTGTACACCGGGACCGGCGCGGTCCACGGTCGATCAAGGGTCGCAGTCCGCTCCCGTGAGTAGATGTACGGCCCCGGCCCAATGCGACAGGGGTTCTCGGGGAGGGCCAGTCCTTGCATACCAAGACACTCGCCCGCGACCGTGACTTGATCGACGACGATGTTGACTGGGCCTTCGGGATATGGAACGCTCCGTACCAGATACACGGTCCACCCGGTCTCAAATTGCAGCGCCGTCGCGCCGAGGTCCACCATTGATCCGTTTGCAGTCGGTCCAATCAGCTCATTTAAATCCGTACCTGACGCGAAGACAGTGAAAGGCAGTGGGTTAGGCACCGTGTTCGGCGCGAGATTGCCCGGCAACGGGACCGCGGGATGCACGACCCCGTTGGGTTCCCGCTCAATGAGGAAGTACTGTCCGGCAGCCACGATCGCGGTCTCGTAGGGATTGAAGACTTCAACGGCCCGCGCCTTGATTGGGAAGTCCGGAGGGGTGGTCTCGTTTGAGGTCCCGATTTCGGTAATGAACGGTTGCCGCTCGAGGCCGTAGACGTAGGTGGGTTGGAACTGCCCGGGACCCGCGTCCGGGTCGAGGTCGAACTCTCGACCCGCGGCCTCGGAGGGGTGGGCGCACTTCGCGCCGGGGCAGTCGGCGTCCGTTTGGCATTCGACGACGGGCGGAAGGAGCTGCCGCTGCGTCATGCACACGCGGTGGGTGAAGTCGAAGGAGCGGAGGGCGATCCGCGTGGGGATGAAATCGTCGATACCGTCGCCGTTCGGATCGTCAAAATCCTTGAAGTCGATCATATTGGCGGTAAGCGCCGCGGCCGTGCGGGTGATGGCGTTGAGGCGGTGCGGCTGGTTGGTGACCACGTCGCGGCACGATCCCACCGTCGCCCCCACGGGAATCACACACTTCTCATACCCCCAGCAATCAGCATCCGCCGCGCAGTTGTTCATGTCGTTCCAAAAGCCGCCCTGGGCGTTGCTGACCAGCATCATGAACGCGTCATAGATGAGGCGGTCGAGGTGCGCCTGGGTCAGGGACGCAGACTCGGCGCCGAAGTGTCGTAACGTGTTGGGCTGAGTTGCAGCGATTCCGTAGCCCGCGTCGAGCCAGGGAAGGCTGAGCTGCAAATGCCCCTTGCGAGCGTTCAACTTGCATCCCGTGTCGGTCGGGCAGCAGTCGTCCTGGATCGTCTGAGGGTAGTCGGCGTATTCGAAGGGGAAGCTACTGATGCCGCTCTGTAAGCGCGGAAGACAACTGTCGACATCGAACGCCGCCTGATTCGCCTGGGTCATCAGGGCGATCATGTCTTCGCCGACATCGGCCGCGGGGTTGAGAAGGACCCGTCCGCCGCGCGAGAGCAGGTCGTCGTGGCTGACGGTGGTGACCAGGTGTCGGCGGTCGTACTCCGGGCGGTTGCCGTCGTTGGGGCTGGAGTCGAACTGGTCGGAAGTGAAGGGCTCCATGCGCATGGCCCAATAGGGCGGACTATCAGGATCGGACGAGTTAAAGGGCGCGGCCGGATCAAACGGCGCGTATTGATGGCTCGCAGCGGTCTCGTAGTCCGGCGCGGAGGGCGGGAACAACTGCCAGGCCATGTCCGCGTTGTTCATCGAAATCTTGGCGGAGGGATCGAAGCCCTGCAAAAACGACGGCGACATCTCGCGCGGTGGAAGAAACAAACGCCGCCGCAACATCGGCTCGTCGACGAACGGCGAATAGGCGACCTGCTTCTGGGCCGGACGGTGATAGAAGTTGCCGTAATTCGGGTCGCCCGAAAGGAAAATGTCGGGGATCTCGAGGACGTTCTCGATCAGCCGGGGATGCGAGGCGTTCAGATTGACCAGCCCGCCGTGTGGAATCACCCGCAAACCGACGAAGACCTTGCCGTTGGGATTGGAGGGCGGATTCAGGCGTTGCGCCAGTCCGGCGAGTTGGGCGTCGCCAAGCCCCAGCAGCGAGGCGTCAACCTGTATGGAATCGACAATCCCGTCGCCATCGGCATCGACGACGGTCTCGAGCACGCCGTCGCCGTCGAGGTCCTGCGGAGTTCCGTGACTCCATTGGGTGTCGATCGGAAAACCCCAGGCAAACCGCGAGCGTTGGAAGGGTCGCGAACGCAGCGTCGAGGGATCCATGTAGCCGTCGAAGTAGACTTTGTCGTCACCGACGAGGACCGTGCCGTTGTCGTCCCGGTATGGCTCGATGGGGCTGGAGAAGTTGTGTACGCCGGGCATCTCGGCGAAGGCCACCTGCGATTGGGCGGCGACGGCCCCGCTGAACGGCGAACCGGAATCGACCATGACCGCGTCGCGCAGGACGCCGCCGAATTGCTCGGAGACGTCGGAGATCGCGGCGTCGGTGCGGGTGCGGGCGGTGTCGGAGGCGATCAGACCGGCCTCGAAGTTCATCGTCGCCAAAAACGCCACCCCGACCACGAACAGAATCCCGAGGATGGTCATGACCAATACGAGAACCGAGGCACGGGATTGCCGATTGCCAATTGCCAATTGCCGATTGTCGATTTCCGAGCCCCGAGCGCAAGCGACGGGTCTGTCCGAACCCCGAGCGCAAGCGACGGGCCCATCCGAACCCCGAGCGCAAGCGAGGGGCCGAAACACCGAGGCTCGAAGTGCAAAGTTCAAAGTTCGAAGAGGGCGCAACGGCGCCTCTTTGACTTTGAACTTCGAACTTTGAACTTCGAACTTCACGTCACCCTCCCACCGGAATCACCATCACGTGGCGGATGGGTCGCTCCAAGCGGCGGTCTTTGTCGAAAACGTCGATGGTGATGCGAAGCGCGCCGGGGAACATGTCGTCGGGTACGAGTTCGAATGTGCCCTGCACGGGGCGAGCAGCCGTGAAGGCCACGAGGTTGGGACGTTTGCCATCGGGCGCGAGCTGCTTCCCTCCCTCCCAGGCTTCCGGATCCGACTCTCCGCAGTCCGAACCGCGAAATCGATCGCACAGCGAGTACCCTTCGCCATCGGGGTGGTAGGTGCGGTTCCTGAGCAAACTCCTGAGGTTGAGGCAACGGTCGTAGTTCTCGTCGTTTGCGTTGCTGCAGCTCCCTGCGTCTACCAGTGCCTTGACGCGCGAGGCCAAGCTGTACAACGGGTCGGGCTTTCCGCCCGCCTCGCCGGGGTCACCGGGGTCGAACCAGAAAACTTCCTCGGCCCCATCCAGCCGTCCGGCGACGAACTCGCTCCGCGGGTTGAGCGACCATTCCACCTTAAAGTACGCACAATTGGGCAGAAAGAAATGCCCCAAGCGGTCGGCCAGGAGCGGCGGCGGAACGGGATCGAGCCGACTTCGGACGAACGGTTTCAACAGCTGTGCCGGCGACGAGTCTCCGAAGATTCGCGGGAGGTACCACGGTCGGTATAGAAAATCCCCGGCGATGGGCCCGGGCTGAGGACGAAGGACCAAGTCCTCAAAGGCCACCGAGTTGCCCGGAGGCATGGGGTCCGTGAGTCGAACGACATCACTCGCGCCATCGAGGAGTCCGCCTTGCGCGGGGTTGTAGGCCAGCCCGCCTTTCGACTCAATTTCGTCCCACACCAGCGCACCGTCCGGTTTGTCGGTCGGTACCATTAGTACGGTTCGTCGCGCGAGGTGCCATTGTTCGGCCGGGGCGTGGCTGATCCCTGTGGTCGACGGATAATTCACGCCGCCGACTTTGTCCACCGGAAAAATCGGCGAGTCCAGATCTCCGCTGGTTGTAAAATCGCCGCGAAGGGGGTGGAACTCGTAGCCATTCGCCGCCGTTTCCGAGGCCACGTAGTCGCCGAGCTCCGCGTGGCCATACACGACCTGTTGCAGACCGGTGGTCAGGCCGCGCGTCGAACCGGCAAAGGAACTCCCGCGGTGGGACGTGAAGATCATCAGCATGTCGGCGCGCGGCGGGAGAAGGTTCCCCTTGAGGTTCCCCTCGTCGTACTCACGTTCCGGGTCGAGGGAATGCGGGTACCCCGTGGCCGGTCCGCCGGTGGATGCCGTAGCATCCACGTCCGAGTCACGACCGTTCTGCGTCCAATAAGCGTTAACCGGATTGCCCTGAATGAGAATCATCGAGTAACCGGGTTGCACGCCGCTGAGGTCCTCGCGGAGGGTCTGCTCGACGGCGCGGAGCTGCTGCATGAGATCGGTGAGGGCCGTGGCTTGACCTGTGGATTGCATGGTCAAAGTGAAAACCTGCCCGGCCAGCGAGAGCATAAGAATGAGGATTCCCATGGCCACCACGAGCTCGGCCAAAGAGAAGCCCGCCCGCCGGGTCACTACGTACCTCGATCGTAACCTATTGTCCCAAAGCAACTTACGTTCGCCCTTCACGTCCGATAGGGGGGTCCGCCGCCCGGCGCCTGCCACCTTCGACCACGCCCATTATGGGCCGGAACAGGTGTCGGGCTAGCTACGGACTAGAAGACGGTGGGTTCGGTGAAGAGGCGGACGTAGCTGTCGTAGCGGTCGGGATGGATGTCTCCCCGTTCGACCGCATCCTTGACGGCGCAGCGGGTCTCATGGGTGTGTGTGCAGTCGGGGAACTTGCAATCGGGGATGAAGGGAAGGAACTCCACGAAGTGGGCCTCGAACTCGTTTCGCGGGACGGCGGACAGGTCGAGGGAACGGATGCCCGGCGTGTCCACGACGTACCCGCCGACTTGCAGGCGAATGAGACAGGCGGTCGTCGTGGTGTGCCGGCCCTTGTCATATTTATGGATAACCTCGCCTGTGCGAAGCTGCAGGCCGGGCTGCACGGCGTTCAGAAGTGAGCTCTTGCCCACACCGCTCTGCCCGGCGATGACGCTCTCCTTGTCTTTCAAAAGGGTCCGAAGGGTGTCGATCCCCTCGCCGGTTTGGGCGCTGGTGCAGAGCGTGGTGTAGCCGAGCTGTTGGTACCGTTCGAGGATTTCGCGGGCCGCGCCTTCGTCGTCCAGGTCGATCTTGTTCATGCAAACGACGGGGACGATCTCCCCCGCCAGGGCGGCGACGATGTAGCGGTCGATAAGCCGCGGCTTGGGGTCGGGCTGCGCGGCGGAACCGACGATGAAGGCCTGATCCACGTTGGCTACGATGATCTGGTTGCGTTTTCCGGCGCGGCGGCAGAGCTGTCCGCGGCGCGGTTCGACGGATTCGATGACGCCCTCTTGAACGAGCCCCTCGCGGTTCTCGGAGACGCTGAAGCGGACATGGTCGCCGACGGTAACGGAGTTGCGATCGTCGATTCGGCGGGTGCGGAGGATGCGCCGCACCGAGCATTGCCAAACCTGGCCCGCGTCGTCGACGTCGGCGTAGAGCCCGCGAGCGGCAATGACCGTGCCGTGGCGGAGGGTCCCGTCGAGCGGCGGCTTCTTGCCGACGATCACCGTACGCCGCCGGGAGAGGTCGCCTTTGGGGACGACCTGTTCGCTGCGGACGCCCTCGAGATCGTGTCCATCCGATTCGCGGGCCTGCTGCGTCCAGTCTTGCTTTCGCGGTCGCGGACCGCGGTTGCGGCGGAATGCGACGCGGACCTTCTTGCCGCCGCGAGCGGGGCGTGGTGCTTCGGCATCCATTTCCAGTGACTCTTCGGTTATCGCATGAAAGATGTCAAGCGCGGTCCGTCGCCCGTTGCGAGCGTGTGGCACGGGTCTTATAGTCGCACGCGAACGAAAGGCGCGGAACGTAACGGCGGGAAGGCGACCAAGAGGTTCGTATGGAGCACTTCGCAGATCGCTTGATGGAGGGAATCCGTCGCACCCGCGCCGCGGTGTGCGTGGGGTTGGATCCGCTGCTCGATCGATTGCCAAGCGTTCTGCGCGGCATGGCCGGCGAATCGCCCACCGATGCGCTGCTCGAGTACGGACGCGGCGTGATTCAGGCAGTCGCACCATGGGTGCCCGCGATCAAGATCAATATCGCGTTCTTTGAGCCGTTCCACGAGGAGGGTTTACGGGTTTATCGGCAGTTGACGGCCGAGTCGCACGCCGCGGGGTTGCTGGTCATCGGCGACGTCAAACGGGCCGACATCGGGCATACCTCCACGCAGTATGCCCTGGCCCACCTCGGCGGCGGCGATCCGGCGACGCCCGACGCCGTCACCGTGAATCCCTATTTCGGCTCCGAGGGCGTGGAGCCTTTCATCCGCGTCGCCGGGGAGACCGGCCGCGGGGTCTTCGTGCTGGTGCAGACGAGCAACGCTTCGGCATCGCAGGTCCAAGGTCTGACCCTGCCCGACGGGCTTACTGTATGTCAGAGAGTGGCACAACTCGTGGAGGAATGGGCCTCCCCGCCGGAACGGATCGGCCAGGCGGGATACAGTTGCGTGGGCGCGGTGGTCTCTCCCCGCGACCTCCCCTCCACCGTGCGCATCCGCGAGCTCATGCCCCATTGCATCTTTCTGGTTCCCGGATTCGGTGCCCAAGGCCGCACCGCCGAGGAAGTCGCCAAGTGCTTCAAACCCGACGGCAGCGGGGCCCTGGTCGCGGCGTCGCGCAGCGTCATTTACGCCTATGAGGACGAGAAGTTCCGAGGGCGTGATTGGCAACCGTCCGTGTCGCAGGCATGTCAGGAATTCGTGGACACGATCCGGGCCCTTGCTCGATGAACGACCCGCGGAATTGAGACAGCGGTCCAAGTTCGGCGATGCGAGCCATCATCCCTCGGCGACTTCGGCCACGATCTCCACTTCCACAACCGCGTTGAGGGGCAATTCCGCGACGCCCACGGCCGATCGTGCATGACGGTCGGCATCGACGCCGGGACGCAAAGGTGCCGCGCGCGAATTGCATTGACGCCAACGCAGTTCGTCACGGCTGCTCAGCGCCGCTCTATTCTGTCAACTTCACGAAACGCTCTTGAATACCGTCTGCGCCGTCGTTGGCGTTGAGGCCGTCGCCGCCGCTGCCGGGCGAGCCTAGATTCACGATGTTGCCGTTTTGGGTCGAGCTGCTGCCCGCGTCTTCGAGAGTCGCAATCGAGGGCCCACCGCCGCCGCCGCCG
>CAZYEX010000016.1:0-25163 GCA_964646605.1 uncultured Phycisphaera sp.
AAGTTCCTCGCCGCCACGCTTCCAACGGCTCTGCTGTCGGGGGACCCAGTTGCTTTCGTGCGCGACCAAGCCGGAGAGCACAAGCCGGACGCCGGTATTCTAGATCACCTCGCCGCCGCGACCGATCCCAATCGCGAGCCCCGAAGCCGGTGCGACGCGATCGACAGGCTCGCCGACGCGTCTGTTTCACTCCCCGCCGCCACTATCCGTCCGTTGCTTCAGGACGACGAGTCGGAAGTGCGGACGTTCGCTCTCGGCCTCGTCGCATCGTGCCGCTACAACTCGACTCTGCTCGCTGAAGCGTGGACGATTGCGGAGCGCACCAACGACACCACCTTCCGGCAAGAACTCGAAATCCTTGAGACTCTCCTTCCCCTCGCGCAAGACCCTGGTGTTCGCTGGCTAGGAACAAGAGACAAGGGAAGACGAGGGTGACATTCTACTTGTTCGTCTGGTCGGTGGGTCGCGTGCCGCACCCTCTGCGACGCCCGAAAGGCGCCGTCGCCCCGCGGTCTTCGGTCATCTCTTGTTCCCTCGATCCCCCCCCAACCGCCAATCGAAGACCCGTCCTCGACGCGCAGGGTCAAGGATCGCCAATCCCCAACCCGCCTCGTTTTTCGGCGTTCCAATCGGCAATTGGAAATTGGAAATCAGCAATCCCCCTTGACTCCCCGCCCCGGCCTGCCTAACATACACTGAACATCGGGCCGCGGACCCCGACTCGAGTTCCGCCCCGCCGACTCGCCGGGCGCCGAAAAGAGGGTGCCAAACGATGACACCACGTGAAAAACGAAAAAAACGCGAAAAAAGCAAATTTGCAAAACAAACCCACTTGTCAGCTACGCTTCAATTGTGACCGCCCCAACGGAGCCCACCGGCCAACAATCCAGTGTAACTGTCGTCGGCATTCACGTCGCCGGCCCTACTTGGTTCGATCCCGGAGTCCGTGGGGGCGAGTCCGATGCCATCGCCAGGCACTCTCGAGCGTCGCCCGGATCTCGCCGCAGCGCGGACTCCGCGCGGGGAATCACTCCTCACCCGGTTTCTAGGCTCTATGGAAAGAGGAGTTCACAAAGACAGATCAACCCGCAAGTAGGAAGGGTAGTGCGGCGGAAACGAGCAGGAGGAGGATCGCGGCCCAGCCGGCGGCTCGGCGCGGCCTTTTGCCGACCCAGGCGAAGGGGCGGTCGAGGGCTTCCAGGACACCGATCACGGGCACGACGATCGTTCCCAGGCGCGATCTCCCATTGGTCGCATCCGCGTCGTTGGTCGCTGCGGCCGTGACGGTCGGCTTGGGCGAAGCGGTTTCGGTGGCCGACCCAACGGAAGTGGGACGCGGGCCGGTTCGGCCAAGGTTGGGCGAGTCGATCCGTCCTCCAACAACGCCGACTCCCACGCCGCTGCCCGACGAGGACACTGAGGTGGCGGCGGATCCCGCGTCGTCGTCGGGACCGTCCATGAGGTCGCTTCCGATGGTATCCGTGGATGGGGTCGACTTGGCTGGCGGCGGTTGGGTGAACTCGGCCATGAAATTGGGGACGGAAGAGGCGGAAGCGCGGTCCGCGGCATCGGGACGTGCCGTGGGATCGGACACCTCCGCAACTGTTGCGTTCACCAGCTTGCCGAGGTCCGCGAGTTGGGCGTCTAGATCGGCGCCCGATTCGGTGAGGAGGTCGCGGGGCTCGGGAGGGTCGGTGTTCTCGGGTCGGCCTAACTCCTCGGACAGCTCGGCGGCCAGGTCCGCGGCTCGGGCCATGGCCTCATCGAGTTTCTGGCCCGCAGCCGCATCCCATCCGCCCGCGTCGGCAGAATCGGAAGGCCCTTGCTGCGACGGTGGTTGTTGGCTCATGGGCAGGTGGTCCGGGTTTCGCCAATTATTTCGATTATCGGTACGTCCTGGGGCCGGGGTGAGATCGCCCCTCGCCTCTCCGAGTGCATTATACTTCACGCCATGCGTGTGTGTCGTCTTTTTTGCCCCGAACTGAGCCCCGGCGAAAACCTGCTATCGGAGGAGGAAAGTCATCACGCCGTCCACGTGCTCCGCCTTCGCGCCGGGGACGCCGTCCAGCTTTTCGACGGGGCGGGTCGAGTCGGCCAAGCGATCGTGGGCGACATCCGCCGGAATCGGCTCACGGTAGCGGCTCAGGAGATCACCATCGCGCCGTACGACGTGCGCTGCCGAATCACGTTGGCCGTGGCGATCGTGAAGGCCCATCGTCAGGCGTACCTGGTCGAAAAATGTACGGAACTCGGCGTGGCCGCGTTTCAGCCTTTGATCACCGAGCGAAGTGTGGTCCGTCCCGCCGAGGCCGCCGTGGATCGATGGTTGCGTCGCGCCGTCGAGGCCGCCAAGCAAGCCAAACGGGCCTGGGTTCCGGTGGTCGAGCCCCCGCGGACCCTTGAACAGGTCCTGGCGCGAGTGGATCGAACGGAGCGGCTGGTCGTGACCGAACCCGACAGCTCCGCCCCGAGTTTCTCCGAGGTTCTATCCGCGCATCCATCGGCCTCGCGTCTCGTTGTTTTTGTGGGACCCGAGGGCGGATGGTCTGCGACGGAGCTGGAGCGTCTTCATGCCGCCGGGGCCGTCGGTGCGAACCTGGCGCCGACGGTTCTTCGCACGGAGACCGCCGCCGTTGCGGTTTGTGCCGCCGCCGCCCTCCTTGGCCGCGGGGAGTGATTCCTCGCCTCGATCGCGGTCGAAGCCTACAATCGCGGCATGATCCGACTCACCCGCGAAGTCCGCTTCCTCCCCTCGGGCGACGCGGCGACCGTTTCCAACACCTGGGCGGGGAATGCCCCCGACGCGGACTTGCGCTCGTTCCTTGTATTGCGCGCCTCGGTGAAGGGGTCGGTCGATCAGAGAACCGGGTATCTTTGCGACATCAAGGAGCTCGACTCGGCGCTGCGTGAGCGGGTCGCTCCGCGGTTGTGTGAACGACTGCCTTCCGGCGGCCTGGTCTTCGCACAACTCTGCGAGACCCTGGTCGAGGCCATGAGCGACGCCGCCGCAGGCCGAATTCCGCCGGGCGGTTGGGAATCGCTGACCGTATGTCCGTCTCCGTTCACCCGCTTGAGCGTTTTTGTCCAGGAACCGACCATGATTCACTTGACCCAGGCCTACGAGTTTTCCGCCGCCCATCGGCTTTTCTCCGCACACCTGTCGGACGAGGAGAATCTGCGTTTGTTCGGCAAGTGCAGCAACCCCAACGGTCACGGACACAACTATGTGCTGGAAGTCACCGTCGCGGCTGGGCTGGATGCGATATGCGGGCGCATCGTCGATGTGACCGCCTTGGACCGCGTCGTCCGGGAGCGCGTCATCGAGCCCTTTGATCACAAGAACCTCAACGTCGAATGCCCCGACTTCTCCGAACTGAACCCAACGGTGGAGAACATCGCCCGAACCATCTGGCGGAAACTCCGCGACGCCGTTTCGCCCGCCCGGTTGACCAGCGTCCGGGTGTGGGAGACGCCCAAGACCTCCGCGGAATGCACAGGCGACGAGTGAGCCCAGCCGGTTGGGGGTGCGAGGGTGGTCGTCGACGGGATGGAAAATCAAATCCCGCTAGCCTAGAATCGTGCGGACACGTGGCGCTGGATCGCGCCGCGGGGGAACAGGGGCTTCCATGGACACCGCTTCGGCTGCGAGGGACGCCGCATCGCTCGGGGCATCGGGCGCCGCCGACGCCTCGTTGGCACTGGAGGGTTTGGTGTGGATGGGGGTCGTGCTGGTCATCGTGGGGTTGGCCCTGCTCCTGCTACGTGGTGTGCGACGACGGCTGATCGGCGCAACGCGAGTTGATGAACTGGGCGGGGGGCTTAGCTTGGGAGAACTTCGGCGACATCGTGAGGCTGGGTTGTTAACCCAGGCGGAGTTCGAGGCCGTTCGCAGGCGCATCGCGGCGTCTTGGGGAGCGCACGAACCGTCGCAACCGTCGCAACCGTCGCCGACTTCCGATAAACTGTTTCAGCGCGCACGTGGTTCGTGACGATAGGACCGCGCCGGCTTTTTTTCGGACCGGCGCGAATCGACAGACGTACCCAGGGATGCTCTAGGAGACGGATATGCCCACGATTCGGGGAAGCGGCGGGGCGGGCGACTCCGGCGGAAAGACGCGCCGGTCGAGCACGTGCAGCTTCTGTGGAAAGAGCCAGCGCGACGCCGGTCCCATGGTCGAAGGACCGCGCGACGTTTTCATCTGCAAGGCCTGCGTCGAGCTTTGCCACAACATCATCAAGCAGGAAACGCGTCGAGCCTCGACCTCCCGCACGCTCATCCGTCAGATCCCGGCGCCGCGTGAAATCCACAATTTCCTGGATCAGTTTTGTATCGGGCAGGAACGGGCCAAGCGCATTCTCTCCGTCGCCGTACACAACCACTACAAGCGCTTGCAGCACGTCGACTCCGGTGGGGCGGAGGACGTGGAAATCGACAAATCGAACGTGCTGCTTCTCGGGCCGACGGGTTCCGGAAAAACCCTGCTCGCCAAGTCGCTGTCGCGAATGCTCAACGTGCCCTTCGCCATCGCCGACGCCACCACGCTCACCGAAGCGGGCTACGTCGGCGAGGACGTCGAGAACATTCTCCTGCGCCTCCTGCAAAACGCCGACTTCGATCTGGAGCTCGCCCAGCGGGGCATCGTGTACATCGACGAAGTGGACAAGATCGGGCGGACGTCGCACAACGTCAGCATCACCCGCGACGTGTCCGGTGAGGGCGTCCAGCAGAGCCTTCTGAAAATGTTGGAAGGCACGATTTCCAACGTGCCTCCGCAAGGCGGTCGCAAGCACCCTGAACAGCAGTACATCCAGATGGACACCACGCACGTGCTGTTCGTGTGCGGCGGGACGTTCGTGGGGCTGTCGGATATCATTCGCCGCCGCCTTGGGCAAAGCGCCATCGGCTTCTCCAACGAAGGCGAACCGCGCGACGTGACCAAGGAAGAGGGCGAGATTCTGGCCCAGGTTTCGCCCGAGGACCTCATCCAGTTCGGCATGATCCCGGAGTTGGTGGGGCGGTTGCCCGTGGTGGCCACGCTCGAACCGCTCGACGTGCCCACCTTGGTGCGGATCCTGACCGAGCCCAAGAGCGCCCTGGTCAAGCAATATCAGAAGCTCTTCGAGTACGAGAATTGCCCGTTGGAGTTCACGCCGGACGCCCTTCGCCGGATCGCGGAAATGGCCCTGGATCGGGAAACGGGCGCGCGGGCGTTGCGGGCGGTCATGGAGGAGTTGATGCTCGGTCCGATGTACGAGCTGCCGGAGTACGCGGGCACGGGCAAGAAGATCGTGACCTCCGACGTCGTCGATGGGGTCGAACCCTTATTCCCCGCGGCGGCCAGGGTGCGACGCCGGCGCGAGTCGGCCTAACCGCGAGCGTTTTTTTCCGGTCCTTGCCACTCGGTCCGAGTATCGACCACGTCGCGGTTCAGGAAGGGGCGTTCCTTCGCGCAACGTAAAGTACGCTGTGTGCCGGGTCGATACGCTTGCGCCGGCGGCATCGAGAACGTCGGCTGCACTTATCGGGTCTGGACGGGTTCCATGGCCGTGACGCTATTGTGTCCTCGGTTGAGCTGTCGCGCGATTTTGCGCGTCCCGGATACCGTGCGCGGTCAGCGCGTGCGTTGCAGCGAGTGCGGTATGGCCTTCGTCGTGCCGCAAACCTCCAGGCCCCAGACTCCGCGAAACAAACCCAACGAGCAGAAGACGCCCGCCGGATAGCTCCACCCCCGGTTCGTCGCCCGTCAGGTTTAACCGTGCAGGTTCGCGGCGGCGACGGCTTGAATGAAACCCACGCCCATGACGAGCAGGATCGCGCCGCTACCGACCAAGGCCACGATCGCCAGCCCGCGACGAGGCTTGTGACGCACGGCGAGCACTCCGCAGGTCGCCGCAGCCACGCACAGGGCCAGAACGGCGACTTGCAGCAGACCGGCCGCGATCAGCCAGCGGGGGAATTGTCCTCCGTGCCGTCGGGCATACTCCATCATGGCGTTGAGCTGCGACGCGGAATCACCGGCGCCCTGGCGGAATTCGCGCTCGAAGTCGGCCAGCTCCAAGGTGTGGGCGGATACCGTGATCCAGAAGATCGCCAGTAGTGCCATCATCAGGCACGAAAGACCGAAGGCGACCAGGGCGAGGGGGTTCGAGCCCGCGCTCCGAGCGGGCAGCGAGCCCCCGGACACGGCAACGGCGTCCCGCGACGCGCCCAGCGCCGAAGCCACGGGGATGGCGCTGAAATCGGTCAAGGTGGATTGCGAAGGAGCCGTGACCGTCTTGCGGCAATAGGGGCAAGCGACGAGGCGGCTCGCCCAGCCGTCGTCCACCTCAATGGGCTGCGAACACGCCGCGCATAGGAAGCGAATGGCCATATCAGGCATGGTAGAGCGATCGGGTGCGGTTCGTCAATGTTGATCCGGGGACGTCCGCCCAAACCGCGCCGCAGGGCTGGGGCGCCGGATCAGCGCAACGTCGGCGCGGCCTGGCGCAGACGCTGCGCCGCCCTCGAAGCGCCGACGACGGACGGGGCTGCTTCAAGAGTTTTCTCGCCGGGGGACGATACTGGCTCTCGACATGGAACTTGCGCAGCGGCGATCATCGGGAGGCACGACGACGATGGATGGAATGACAAAGGGTGACACTGTTTTGGAGATCATGCGTCTGAACCCCTCGGCCGGCGCCGAGTTCCTCGGCCAGTTCTCGGAGGATCAGCTCGCCGCATACTTGCGGAGGCTCTCGTACTCCTCCTCGCCGCGGTTCGCCGTGGGCGAAACGCCGCGTTTTGCGTCCGCCGGGGCCCGGGTTGTGGCCGGGGCGGCGTGAGCCAAGCGAGGCGCAGGCTCTAGCCCGCGCGGACGTCCGCGCGAGCTGAAGCTCGCGGCTCGGTCACGGATTCCGCGTACCTACTTGGAATGCACCGATGATTACTCCGCACACGCGAGCGACGCTTCAGGTCGGCGACAAGGGGTCGTTTAGCAAAACGATCACGGAGAAGGACGTATTCGCGTTCGCCGATGCCTGCGGCGATTTCAACCCGTTGCACATCGACGAGGAATACGCCCGACGATCGGTTTTCGGGCGGCGGATCGCTCACGGGATTCTGACCGCGGCGATCATCTCCACCGTGCTGGGCGGCGAGATCCCCGGCTTGGGCACGATCTTCGTCGAGCTGCACGTCAAGTTCCTCAAGCCGGTGTTCTTCGGCGACACGGTCACGGCCACGGGTACGGTCATGGAGATCATCAACCCCAAACGGGTCCGCCTCATGGTCGCCTGCCTGAACCAGGGCGGAGAGGACGTGGCCGTGGGCAACGCCCTCGTCGTTCCGCCCAAAGAGACGCGCTTGATCCTGTAAGGCCGGCGTCCGATCACGCGGTTCGCCGTATCGGCCTGGTTCCGGCGGGATCGCGGATGGACGTGACATGATATGGCACTTTGGGAGTTTCCGCCGGTGCGTCGCCGCGGAAATGGACGCCCAACGATTCGGTGCGCTCCAGGGCCGACATCGCCGCCAGGCGAGCGACGGTGAGCTGGTTCTGCACCTCCCAACCCAGCACCGCGTCAAAGGTCTTGTCCAGCGTGTAATGCCCCCAAAAATCGAGGATGTCGCAGGTTTCGCGGAGTCGGTCGCCCTGGCGGACGATGCCCACGTTCCGCCACATGACGCTGCGCAGGGAGTTGCGAATGTCGGGTACGTCCAACGAAGTGCGCACCGAGGCGGGATTCTGATTGGCGATGCGCGCCAACGGGGGTCGCGGCTCACCGGCGGCGCGGGCACCGGCCGTTTCGCCCGCGAGCTTGCCGAACACCAGCCCTTCGAGCAGGGAATTGCTGGCCATGCGGTTGGCCCCGTGAACGCCGCTGCAAGCGGCCTCGCCGCAGCATAGCAGTCCCGGAATCGTCGTCGAGCCGTCTAGGTCCACCTCGACACCGCCCACCATGTAATGGGCGCTGGGCCGCACGGGAATCAAATCCTTGGCCACGTCAATCTGGAAATCGGCGCACAAGCGGGCGATGTGCGGGAAGCGGGCGGTGAACCCGGTCAAATGCCGCACGTCGAGATATACGCAATTGGCGCGGGTCTCAATCAGGTGGGCGTGGATGGCGCGGCTGACGATGTCCCGAGGGGCGAGCTCGGCGTCGGCATGAAAGTCCTTCATGAATCGCCGCCCGGTTCGATCGACGAGGTAGGCGCCCTCGCCGCGCACGGCCTCGGAAATCAAGGCCCGCGCGGCGCCGGCTATGTACAGCGTGGTGGGATGAAACTGCATCATCTCCATGTCGCACAAGCGGGCCCCGGCGCGGAAGGCGGCCGCCATCCCGTCGCCAGTGGACACCGAGGGGTTCGTCGTCTCCCGCCAGATCTGTCCGCAGCCGCCCGAGGCGAGGATGGTCTGTTTGGCCCAAAGAAGTTGATGCCCGTGACGCTCGTGGAAGGCCACCGCCCCGACACACATGCCCTCGACGGTGAGAAAATCGAGGAAAAAACAGTGATCGAACACCCGCACCTGCGGAGTTTGCTCGACTTTGGTTCGCAACGTGCGGACGAGTTCGAGTCCGGTCTGATCGCCGTGGGCGTGGACGATGCGGTTGACCGAGTGACCTCCCTCGCGGGCGTAATCGAGCTGGCCGTTGATCCGGTCCAGTTCGATCCCCCAGTCGAGCAACTCGGCGATGCGCGGGTGGGCCTGCGAGACCAACAGCCGTACGGCGTCGGACCGGTTGAGCCCGCATCCCACGCGCATCGTATCTTCGTAATGCAGCCGTTGATCGCCCTCCCCGGGCCCGGCGACCGCGATGCCGCCCTGAGCGTGCCGCGTGGCCGATTCATTGAACTCGTCCTTGCACAGGAGCGTGACCGTTCCGAAACGTGCGGCTTCGATCGCCGCCCGAGCCCCGGCGACGCCGCTTCCGATAACCAGAACGTCGGTCAGGATGTGGCCGGTACGGGTCGAATCGAAGTTGGTGAGGTAGCGGCGAGTGTCGAAAAGGGTTGGCATGGCGGCGGCCATCGTATGAGCGCGGGTCGTCACGTGCAAAGCCTGCGCCGGCTAAGCCCGCAGCGACGCAGCACCGATAACATGCCTACGCCCATGAGGTTCTGTCCTTCTGTCATTTTCATCCTCTCCCTGCCGACCGGGATCGTTTCGCCGCTTCGCGCCGCGCCGAGCCCCGACGGGAACACCCGCGTCGTGGAACCGGGCGGTCACGGCGGATCGACGGAGCGCGTCGTCCATCGTTTTGATTTCAACGAGCGGGTGATCGGAAACCTGGAGGAGGTTCCCAAGTATTGGGAGCCGCTGCGACTTCGCGGGTTCCCGGTCTTCGCGAGCGGCGCCTTCGACGAATCGGTCGGTCATGCGGCCCCGCCTTCGTTTTATCTTTCCAGCGAGGGTCGCAACGTCGCGTTTTTGTACGGCGGATCGGACACGCGGGTTCGCGCCGGCGGCGCCTTTCGGATCGTGGGCCATATTCGACCCGACGCCTTGCAACGCGGGCGGGCTTGTTTGAGCGCTCATTTCTTGGACCGCGAGGGTCGTCCGCTGGTGGACACCTTGATGCGCTCCGCCTACGTGGGCGGACCGGATTCGTCGCGAGACTGGACCGCGGTCGAGGTACTTCTTCCACCCGTTCCGCCGGAGGCTCACACCATCGCCATCGGTGCGTGGGTCTTGCAACAAGCCACGTGGGATTTGGGTCCGACTCCGCGGCGGCACATCACCCATGCTGACGTTCGAGGCGGCGCCTGGTTCGACGACATCACGTTGTTTCGTCTTCCCTTCGTCGAGTTTTCGAGCACCGCAGCCGGGAATGTTTTCGTTCAAGGCGAGGATCACGCATTGTCGGCCGTTCTGGTCGACGACGAAGGGAGCGAGCTTTCGGGAGAGATTACGATCGACGATTCCCAGGGGCGGCGCATGGCACGGCACGCGGCGCCCGCGACGACGGACCGCGCCGCGGCGCCGTTTCGCATTCCCATCGGGACCCTGCCGCCGGGGTTGTACCACTCCCGGCTTGATGTCCGTTTGGATTCAGAGGTGATTGACTCGCTGACCGCGGACTTTGCCGTGCTCTCGCCGGATCGAACGGGCGGGGAGGGTCTGGCCCGTTCCTTCGGCGTCGTGCTCGCCGGTCCTCGCGGCGATGCCGATGCGGAACTGGCGTTGCTCATTGGACAGGGGATCCGCTGCGTGAAATGGCCGGTCTGGCAAGAGGCTGACGAACCGGCGGCCCCGGTCGATCCGCGGGACTCCGAGCGGTTCTTGCACGAACTGCACCGACGAGGATTCGCCGTGACGGCGGTGTTGTCCGGCGCGCCGTCGCCGATTGTGGGAGGCGCGGAGGGAAGCGCCGTCGGTCTGCTGGAGGTGCTGAAAGCATCGTCGGGTTCGTGGGCGGACGAATTGGCGGCGGTGGCGACGCCGTATGCGGGAGTTTTCCGCTGGTGGCAGATCGGCGCGGACGGTTCTTTCCACGCCGACGGCGGGGCGGATTTCGCGGCTGCGGTCGGCAACGTACGCGGTGTGCTCGGTCGGTTCATCACCGCGCCGCGTCTGTCTGCCGCTGGTCGTCTCGGTGTGGCGATCGACGAGGCAAAACTGCCTGTGGAACACCTATCCGCGGCCGTTGGGTACGAGGTGGGCCTGCCGGGATATGCGGCGGAAATGTCGTTGCTCCGGGGGCGCGGATACAGCCAGGTTTCGGCCTACGTCGCGCCTCTGCCCGAGGGTGGTTTCGTCCGAACGGCGCGGTTGGCGGAGTGGGCCCAAAGGGTCGTTGCCGCTCGCCACGCGGGGGCGGACACGGTTTACGTGCCACAAACATGGCACGTTGGCGACGCCTCGGGCCGCCCGGCGGTCGATCCGCGAGAGGAATTCATCGTCTTTCGAACCATCGCCCAAGCCCTGGGAGACGCGGAGCCCGGCGGAACGCTCTATGTCGACGACGGCGTGCGCTGTCTGGCGTTTCATCGGCCGGACTCCACGATCCTCGCCTTGTGGGATGAACTCGCTCCCCCGGCGGGACGGGTCCACGCCGTCCAACTGGGGCGGGCCAATCGACAAACGGACCTGTGGGGTCGCTCGCAGACCTTGGAACGCGACGAGAACGGTCGCCAGCTCGTACGCCTCTCCTATGCGCCGGTTTTCGTGGACGGCGTGGATCGGTGGTTGGTTCCATTTGTGAATTCGGCGGCCATCGAGCCGGCGCGGGTCGAGTCGGGCAGTGACGTCGTGCGGCACTCCATCAAGTTCCACGGCGGGGCGACCGGCGGTCTGTCCGGGCAAGGAACCCTGGAGGTTCCCAACCAGATGGAGGTCACGCCCCGGGTGTTCAGTTTCCACGCTCCACCGGATCGGACGGAGAGCATCGAGTTTACGGTGCGTTACGCGCACACGGAACCCGCGGGGCGAAAGCGGATTGTGGCCAAAATGACCGCCGGGCCGGAAGCGTATGGGTTCGAACTGCCGTTCTTCGTGGAGCTCGGACTCAGTGACATGGACGTGTCCGCGGTCGCCTTCGTGGAGGGGGGCGATCTCGTCCTGCGGCACGTGGTGGGAAACCGTTCGCGTGAAGTCCTAAGTTTTCGAGCATCGGCCGGCGTCCCAGGCCGTGAACGGCAATACCGCCCCATCGCCAACCTCCGCCCGGGTGACACGCAGACCCTGGAATACCGCTTTCACGAGGCCACCGGGCTGATCGGACGCCGCGTCCGTCTCATGCTCCACGAACTGGCGGACGGTCCTCGCGTGCATACGCTCGAGTTGACCGTGCCGTAGCCCCGGCGACGAATGCGGACGCCGGACCATCGCCACTGCTCACAGGGCAGCGGCACGCGGCGGTCAGGGCGGGCATGGTTCGCGAAAGCGCGGGGGGCGAGTGGGGACCAGGCTCCGGTCGATCTGCCACCGAGCGTCGGGCAAAGAGGTCTCCAAGGTGTTTTCCACGTCATCGGGAAGGGGAGCGAAGAAATCGAGGTTCGTTTGGGTCTCGATGTCCCGCACCGTGGTGACAAACGAGGAGAGGGGGTGGATGTCCTTTGTTTGCTGAGTCATGATGACGGCCAGCGCCGCAGGATTGCCGCCCTCCTCATCGACGATGATCGAGAAAAACTTGCTGGGGATGTTCACTCCGGCGTCCAGCGTCTTGGGGTTCGCGGAGTAGATCGGCCCGGAGATCACCCACACCTCTTCGAAGTCGTTGGCGAAACCGGTTGCTGCGACTTTCTCCAAGGCCTCCCAGGTTTCCTGATTCAACCCCGGACACTGCGGGCAGGCGTTGGACATCAAGAAGGTCTCAAGCTGGGCGTCTCGGCCATAGCGGGACATGATGGCGAAGTTGGGGGCCATGTGTCCGCGATCGAAACCCGTGAACTTGTAGTCGTCGTGATGGATTCGGGCCTCGGTTCGGTTGTCGACTTTGAACCTGCTGGGACGGTCGAAGTGCTCGAACTCGTCGATGGCGAAGACACGATAAGCGGCCCAAACAGGTGTCTTTCGCGTCTCGGAGTAGCCCACCAGGTAGCCCTCGTTTTCGAGCAGCGTGTACGTGCTGGAGGGCGCGGTCGACAGGGGGACGCCGGCGAAGACATGGTCGGAAGCCGCGGCAGCGGTTGCCGCCGTCAGGCCTTGGGGCTCGGCGACTCGGTGGTGAGCCGCGGTTCGATCCGTCGAGACCCCGGGCTGCGTCGTCTCACAACCCATCAGTGGGATGAAGATCGCCGAAACCCCGATCCACCCAAACCGTACGGCGAGTGCGCGCGCCGCGAACGCCTGAAATGTTCCCATCGTTTTCATGTCGTGTCTCCTTGTGGAATCAGATCCTGACCTCGCAAACGACGGAGCCGTCTCGATTCCCTGCAGCCGATCGACGACGGGATGCGCCGGCCGCGAACGAAGGGAAGAACCGGGTCGACTCGCGTTGACCTTGGGGCTTGTATATCCACGCCGGACGTCGTGTCCAGTCCCAACCCCTGAGGAAAAGCGCTGCGCGCCTGAGGTCGCACCCCCGTTCCATTTGCCCGCGGGTTTCCGGGAAACGCTTGACAGCGCCCGTTGCCGCCGGGAGAATCGGGTGCTAGGCCGGATTCTGGAATCGCGAGCGGTGAAGCAGAGGAGTCAACACATGAAAATCAGCACAGGGGGCCTGGTGGTGATGGGGCTGGGAATCGCGGCGGTTTGCGCGGGCGGGGATTCGGGCAAGGCATCGGACAAGAGCCCCTCGGCGCCGAAGTCGATCCATGAGTTTACGGTCAAGGACATGGACGATCAGGACGTGTCGTTGGCGAAGTACAAAGGGGACGTGTGCCTGATCGTGAATGTGGCCAGTCTCTGAGGGTTCACCGAGAAAACGTACTCCGGTCTGGAGTCGATATACAAGAAATACCAAGCGAAGGGTCTAAAGATTCTGGCGTTCCCGGCCAACAATTTCGGGAACCAGGAACCCAGCCCCAACGCCAGCATCCGCACGTTCTGTGCCAGCAAGGGCGTCACCTTCGATCTGTTCGCCAAGGTTTCGGTGAAGGGTGACGATCAATGTCCGCTCTATCAGTACTTGACCAAGCACCCGGATAAGAGCATCGCAGGCGACGTGCCGTGGAACTTCACCAAGTATCTGGTGGCGCGGAACGGGACGGTGCTGGCCAAGTGGGGGCCCAAGACCTTGCCCGAGGATCCGATCATCGTCGAGGCGGTGGAGAAAGCCCTGGCCGCGGAGAAACCAACGGGCGGATAGGGCGGCATCCGATAAGGGCGCGGGGGGTTAGCGATCGCGTCCCTCCGGCTGGGGCGACCAAGGGAGGCGAGCCGCGAGCGGCGAGAGCCATCGCAACAGGTGGGCACACCAGAGCCAACCCCAGTGCCTTCGGCGATACCGGTCGGACATGTACTCTCGACTGGGCAGGCATACGGCGCGTAAGTAGGAGGCGGCCAGGCTCCGATCGGGCGTACACAGCACGTTGACCAGAATGTGGGACGCGGGATGGTCGGCGTCGCGCGGGGCTTGGCGAAGCACCAGGCGATCGCACCAGCCTACGCGAACGCGTGCCAGGGCGTCCGTCACTGTTTGTGGGCAGATCGGGCCACACTGCTGCTCGACTGAGCGAATCGCGGTTCGGAACGCAAGCGCGACCTTCCAGACAACGGTCGTGTTCACGACGTAATCCCAGTCGATTTCGGTCCCATAGGCGTTGACCCAGAGGCGCATGTCCTCGATCCACTTGGGGCGCGGCGGTCCGTGGACGGCGGCATGTACGGCGAGGTGGATGAGCATGTCCTCGGCGGAGGGAATCAGAACCGATGCCCGGCCCAGGGGAACTCGCTGCGCTCGTTCCCAGAGTGCATCGGCGGGCACTGTGGCCGCGTATCGAAAGGGCCTGAAGGGTCGAACGTGCAGGTCCACCTTGACCGGATAGATGGCTCCGAACTTGTACTCCGTTTCGTAATGAAACCGGGGGAAGAAATCCTCGCGGACGTTGGACTCGCCGCGAAGTCCGCCGAGTTCCTCCAGGACCACGCGGGCGCGATCCACGTCCTGCGGACGGACGAGCAGGTCGAGGTCCTCCATGTACCGGGCGTCGGGGCGGTCGTAGACGGTGAGGTTCAGCGCCGCGCCCTTGAGGACAAGGAGGGGAACGTCCGCTTCGTTGAACTTCTCGGCGATGCGTTCCAGGAGGCGCATCATGCGCAGGTTGCGGAGGGCGTAGGCGGCGTTCAGGTCGGCGTCGGGGGGCGCCGGGCGAGGGCCGTCGTCCGGCTGCCGGCGCGTCGGGCAAGGGTCGCCCGGCAAGTGCGCATTCCCGCGGCGCGCGGCGCGGCCGCCGATCCTTGACGCACTGGGTGTCAAGCCGGCCGCGAGGTCGATATCTGCTGTCGGCGCGGTTGCCATGAGCCTCCCGTTGCGAAGGGCGGGGAATCCGCCCGATCGGTTATCGGATGATCGGCAGGGCGACTTCGGAAGGGAGTCTCGCCCGCAGACGGGGAGGGGGTTACGATGCATCCGTGCGTTTTACGAAGATGCATGGGCTGGGCAACGACTACATCTATGTGGACACCTCTGTCGAGGTTTTGGCCAATCCTCCCCAGGTCGCTCGGGCCGTTTCCGATCGGCATACGGGGATCGGAAGCGACGGCTTGATCCTGATCGCCTCCTCCCAGGTCGCCGACGTACGCATGGAGATGTACAACGCCGACGGGTCGCGGGGGAAGATGTGCGGGAACGGCATCCGCTGCGTGGCCAAATATGCATTCGAACACGGGCTGGCGAAGGGTCCGCGGATGCGCATCGAGACCGATTCGGGAATCAAGGACGCCAAGTGCAACCTCACGGAGGGCAAGGTGCGCTCGGTGTGGGTGGACATGGGGCCGCCGGAATTGGACGCCGCCAAGATCCCCACGACGCTCACCGCCGGGCGGGTCGTCGATCACCCTCTGCGAATCGGCGGGGTCGATTACCGGGTGACGTGCGTATCGATGGGCAACCCGCACGCCGTGGTGTTTGTGGAAGAGTTGCAGCGCATCGACCTTGTGGAGGTGGGACCCGAGTTCGAGCACGCCGACGTTTTTCCACGGCGCATCAACACCCATTTCGTGCGCGTGGACTCCCCCACACGGGTCACGGTGCGGACGTGGGAATTGGGCAGCGGGGCGACGCGGGCTTGCGGAACGGGCGCCTGTGCGGTGTGCGTGGCGGGCGTGATGACGAAACGGACGGAGCGGGCGATCACCGCGGCCTTACCCGGCGGCGAATTGCAGATCGAATGGGCCGCTGACGACCACGCCCACATGACGGGCCCGGCCGTGGAGGTCTTTCACGGCCAGTGGTTTCCGTGAGACACGCGGAGGTGGAAGCCCGGCGCCTCTATCGTGATTCGAGCAGCTCGTCTTTGAACAGGGACCTGCCTGCGAGGGCGGTGTGGAAGCCGTACACGGTTACGGCAGTGATGAAGAGAATCGCCGTCCACGAAGCCTCGGACTGCCAACCGGAAAGCCCGCACATAACCAGCGTCAAAACAGGGTACAGGAAGAAGAAGAAAAATGCGGATGCCAGCAGACCGAAGCGCAGGGGAACAAGCACAAGGATCGACGTTTCGATCGTACTCAGGATGACACGGATGATCGTGGCGGCGACGGGTTGATCGGCAGACCCAACGAATTCCAGTCCGGCGCTTAGCAGGAACACCGCCGCGAGCGCTAACCAGTCCTTTCTTAGGAGCAATCGCAGGCCCAGAAACAGGAATAGGATCAACAGGGCGAAGAACACGAAGCGGGGATCAAAGAACTCTCCGACCTGGAACCTCAGATCCAGGAGCATGTTCCAAGACCAGATCAACGGAGTGCTCGGCGGCAGCCCCAGCCAGGTTCGCAGCCAAATCTCGATGCACCCTACGATATGAAATCCCAGTGCGAACACACCGCCCATCAGAATGTCGCGCCCAACGAGAGGATCACGAAGGCGGCCGGCCAACAGGCGGCTCCACGAGATCAGTGCGTGCGGCCAGCGACGGCGGACGTAGGGTTCGAGAGCGATGTACCAGAGCCACATGATCGCGACCGCAACCATCGCCTTTCCAATTAAGACGAAGAGGCGATTGAATTCCCCCCAGAAATCGGCGACGTGATCGACGACGAGAACCCAGCTTACGAACAGAAGCAGGAACGTAACCATCGCCAGACGATCGGCCCCGGCGCGGTCCGAGCGGCGGAGTTTCAGGTTGCGACGCGCCAGCAAAGCGCCGCCGAAAACCAGACTGAGTAGAATTGCAAGGATCATCACGTTTCCGACCTTCTCACCGAGTGTGCGTGGCCGCTCTTCCATCCGCCAAGGCTTCGTCCAGGGTGCAACGATCTGCTAGTACGTCGGGGTTCCGCGATAGGCGCCGGCTTCGATCCGGATGGCAACGTCCGGTTGGTTGGGGAATCGACCCTCCCACGCGGCGCGTTCGTCACAGTAGTTGGTCGGAGTCCAGAGCGGTTGCGTCGCTGAGAACAGACTCGGATCCAACTGGGCCTCGGAAAAGAGAACGGACCAGTCGGTGGGCTTGCGGGGGACGGCGTCCGGCGCGGCGTCGTCGCGCTGCCGCGGTTCGACGGCCAATCCCACCAAGCGCCCGAGGGGGTCCAGCGCGACGTTCGCCATTCCTGAGACCTGCACGGGTGGATCGTCGCCGCTGATGTGGTCGGAAGACGGGGCGGGAATCAGCGGGCGAGGACTTGAGCGGTACCAAAATCTAAGGGGCGAAGGGCGCATCGTTGCCAGCCGGTCCCATCGCGTTGCGGACTTGTCCGTCTCCTCGATGTGTCGGAAGTACCAGTCGTCGCTCGAAAAGCCGTAGGCCGTGTCCACAACCGGACCCTTGTGCCCCAGCTTAATGAGAATTTCCGCCGCTCGATCGGCGAGCGCGGCCGGGGGCTTGGGCATGGAAACCAATCGGACTAATGATTGCGTGGCGTTTAGCGGCACTAGGGCGAAAGTCCCTCCGATGATTGCGACAAGGCACACGATGGCCAGGGCGGGTCGCATTCCGCCGACTTCGCCCGCGTTGGCGACCATTTCCGGTGAAGGCGTTTCGCCAGCCGCAAGCGCCGCGGCGAGGGGGTCTCCACCGGGCAGTGCGGCGGCGACGGCGAGGGCCGAGGACGGGCGGGCGGTGGGGTCGGATTCGAGGCATCGAAGGATGACCCGCTCGACGGCGGGATCGAGGTCATCGGTAAGCGATGTCAGCGAAGTTGGGGCCGAGGTTCGGGAGCGTTGAAGTTGCTCGCGGCTGGTGCCTTCAAACAAGCGTTTGCCGGTGAACAATTCGCTCAGAACCACTCCGAGCGAGTAGATGTCGCTCTTGACCGAGACGCCGCGACCGGCGAGCTGCTCCGGGGACATGTAAGCCGGGGTCCCGGCGTAAACCTCCTTGCCGGTGAAGTCCTCGGCGAAACCGGCCAGCCCGAAATCGGTGATCCGCACCCGCCCCTGTCCGTCGATCATGACGTTGTGGGGCTTGAGGTCGCGATGGAGCACACCCTTGTCGTGGGCGGCAGCTAGGCCCGCACAGAGTTGGCGGGCGATCTGCAAGGCTTTTTCCTTCGAAGGTCGTCCCATGCGCCGCAGAACGGCCGAAAGGTCTTCGCCGTCAACGTACTCCATGGAAATAAAATGCTGCCCATCGGCCTCGGCGATGTCATACACGCGGCATACGTTGGGATGCGAAACCTGCCGCGCGACGCGCACCTCGTGCAGGAAGCGTTCGAGTTTCTTCGGGTCTTGGGAAAGCGCTTCAGGTAGGAACTTAAGGGCGACGGGTTGGCGAAGTTTCAGGTCGTCGGCGCGGTAGACCTCTCCCATGCCGCCCTTGCCGAGTAGGCCGACGATGCGGTAGCGGTCGGCGAGCATGGTGCCGGGAGTGAACCGGGCGTTGTCGATGGAGTCGGAAGAGGAGGAACCGAACCCGGAATGGTAGCTCGCATCGGCGGGCTTGGGCGGAGAGGTCACCGTCGGAATCGCTGGAGCGGAAGGGACGGGGTTAGCGCAGTGGGGGCAGAAGCGGCTGCCGTCGGGTACATCGCGGTGACATATTAGACAAATAGGCACTGACAATCCTCAGGCTTCCAGCAGAGCGTCCTTGAAAATCGGTCGGCCCGCCAGCGCGGTGTGGAAGCTGTACGCGGCGACAGCCACGGCCGTCAGCGTCGCCGTCAGCGTAGTGCCTGCATACCATGTCGAAAAGTCCAAGGTAATCGGAAAGCGTCCGAGTATGCCGGCGAAGAAGTAAGCTGCTGTCGTTGCAAGCAGGCCGAAGCGCATCAGAAGAACCAGCCTGACCCCCGTAATGAGTGCCACTAGCAGAACGTACGCATAGAGCCCTGCCCCGTGAGACGCGGACGGGACATCAAGGGACCACAAGACGGTGAAAAGCATCAGGAATGCGACTACGGCAAGCGCTTGTTTCCGAAGGACCGTGCGAAGTGCGAACAGAATGAACAACAGGAGAAACGCGGGAAAAATAGAAGACAAGTTTAGCAACTCCGCGATCAAATACCGCCCTCCGAGGAGCGGCTCGAACGCAAAGTGCGGCGACGCGGAGCGGGCGGATTCCAACCAAGAGGGGAGGAGGTTTTGTGCGCCTCGGAGGAGCAGAATCGTCACTCCGAGCAGGGCCCCCACCAAGATGTCCGTCCCAACCAGTGGATCTCGCAATCGCCCAGCAAGCAAGCGTGTCCAAGAGATCAATACCTGCGGCCAACGCCGCCGAACGTAGGGTTCGAATGCGAGATAGACGATCCAAATCTGCCCGGCGGCGAACATCGACCACCTCATTCCGCCTTCAAACTGCCCAAACTCCGTCCACGGGTCCGGTACGTGCTTGGCTTCAAGGACCCAATGGAGCATGTTGGCCGCGACAACGAATAGGGCGATGCGAAACGCGCCGCTGCGATCCCCGCGTTTCAGCCGAATGTTGCGACCGGCCATGAAACAACTGCCGGTCACGGCAGACAGGACGACGACAAAAAACAGAATACCTGCAACCCGCTCTCGCGGCTTTTCGGGACCCAATTCCATGCGAGGAGTCTTGACCCATGGACCGATCACCTGGAAGAACGAGGGCTTACCGCGGTACGCGCCGGCTTCGACGCGGAGCGTAACGTTTGGGTCTGTTGGGTGCGCGCCCTGCCACGCAGCCCGTTCGTCACAATAGACCGTCGGATTCCACACTGGATCGACACGAGCGAAAGCAGCGAAATCGAGTCCGGCTTCCGCGAAAAGCACCGACCACTCCGTGGACCGACCCTCGGCCGGTCGCGGCGAATCATCGTGTTCGGGAGGGACGATCTTTAGACTTCTCAGCCGTCCAGCCGGGTCGAGAAGCACGCTGGTCATCCCGGCTACCGACAGCGGCGGCTGTTCGAGCGAGATCACCTGGTGTTCCGAATCGGGCGGAACCATGATTGTCGGACTCTCCCGGTGCCAGAAATAGATGGCCGCGGGCCGACTGCTATTGAGTTTAGCCCATCGACTGGGCGATGAGTCGTGTTCCTCAATGTAATCCAGGTAATCCGAATCAGTCCCGAATCCGTAGGCGATGTCGGCTACGGAGGTCTCATGCCCTACCTTTTTAAGGAGATCGGCAGCGCGGTCGGCGAGCGCATCGGGTGTTTTTGGAAGAGGGACCAGGCGGAACAGGCTTGTACGATCGTTGAGCCAACCAAGGGCCGCAATTCCGATGAGAAAGGCGAGCAGGCAGGGCACGGCCAGACCCGGACGCAGTCCGCCGACCTCACCGCCGGCCGCCACCATCGCGGGATCAGGGGTTTCCCCCGCAGCGAGCGCCGCGGCGAGTGGATCGCCGCCGGGGAGGGCAGCGGCAACGGCCAGGGCCGAGGACGGTCGGGCTATGGGGTTGGGTTCGAGGCATCGAAGAATGACCCGCTCGACGGCGGGGTCGATGTCATCCGTCAGTGTCGACAAGCGCGTCGGCGCGGAAGTCCCTGAGCGTTGAAGCTGCTCGCGGCTAGTCCCCTCGAACAGCCGTTTGCCGGTGAACAATTCGCTCAAGACCACTCCGAGCGAGTAGATGTCGCTCTTGACCGAGACGCCCCGACCGGCGAGCTGCTCGGGGGACATGTAGGCCGGGGTCCCGGCGTAGACCTCCTTGCCGGTGAAGTCCTCAGCGAAACCGGCCAGCCCGAAATCGGTGATCCGCACCCGACCCTGCCCGTCGATCATGACGTTGTGGGGCTTGAGGTCGCGATGGAGCACGCCCTTGTCGTGGGCGGCGGCCAGCCCCGCGCAGAGTTGGCGGGCGATCTGCAAGGCTTTTTCCTTCGACGGTCGTCCCATGCGCCGCAGAACGGCTAAAAGGTCTTCGCCGTCCACATATTCCATGGAAATGAAATGCTGCCCATCGGCCTCGCTGATGTCGTACACGCGGCACACGTTGGGATGCGAAACCTGCCGCGCGACGCGCACCTCGTGCAGGAAGCGTTCGAGTTTCTTGGGGTCTACCGATAGTGCTTCAGGAAGGAACTTGAGGGCGACGGGTTGGCGAAGTTTCAGATCATCGGCGCGATAGACCTCCCCCATGCCGCCCTTGCCGAGCAGGCCGACGATGCGGTAGCGATCGGCGAGCATGGTGCCGGGGGTGAAGCGGGCGTCATCAATGGAATCGGAAGAGGAGGAACCGAACCCGGAATGGTAGCTCGCTTCGGCGGGTTTGGGCGGCGAGGTCATCGTGGGAATCGCCGGGGCGGACGGAATGGGGGCGGCGCAGTGGGGGCAGAAGCGGCTGTCGTCAGGGACATCGCGGTGACATGTTGCGCAGATAGGCATTGACGGTCCTCAGGCTTCTTGCAGTTCGTCCTTGAAGAGCGGGCGGCCCGCGAGGGCGGTGTGGAATCCGTAGGCAGCGAGGGCGAGAACCAGCACAAGGGCAAGCGCCGGACCTGCCGAATACCAGGTCGTAAAGTCGAGCACGCTCGTGTCCCAGAGGAAACTGGCGAAGCAGCTCATGAACGCACACGCCAGTAGACCGAATCGGAGCAGGGCCAACGCAATTAACGCGCCGTGGGCGGCCTCCGCCAACCCCCCGATGATGATCATGGAGGGGGCATCGCGGTTCCAACCCCCAAACACGGCCGGAACGCACCAGAGTACGACCATTCCGACCACGGCAAGCCAGTCCTTGCGCAAGATGAGCCGCAGACCAAAGAAGATGAATAGAGAAAGAAACGGCAAATACAAGACATAGACGTTGAAAAAGCCCGACCAAAGGTCTCTCCCGCCCAGTAGCGTCGGCGGCAACCAGAAGGACGGGCTGTCGGGCGGAGCGCCGGAGAGCACCTTCAAACGAGGCTCGATGACCTGATGCACGAGCATAACAGCGATTTGTAATACACCCCCAATGAGGATATCGCGCCCGACCGACGGATCGCGGAACCGGCCGGCCAGTAGTCGTCCCCAGGAGATGAGGACATGGGGCCACCGGCGGCGCACGTAAGGTTCCAGTGCCACGTAGAATACCCACATCATGCTCGCCCCAAGGAGCGCTTGCGAGATTTGAAACATGACCCGACCAAACTCGGCCCGGTCAGCAACGTGGGTAATGCCCAGCAGATTTGAGGCCAGCGACAGACACAGCAGGGCCATGGCCAAGCGAGTGGCGCCGGTTCGGTCGCCTCGCCGAAGACGGACATTTCGGCGTGCAAGAACGATGCCCGCGAGGATGACGGCCCACCAGCGGCACTCCCAGAACATACTGGCGGCTTTCTCGCCGAATGTTTCCGGCCAATCCTGCATGCGATCGGGTCTGGTCCAGGGATGGATGATGGACAACCAGTTGGGCTTGCCGCGGTTGGCGCCGGCCTCGAGGCGAATGGGAAGGTCCGGCTGATTCGAATAGTGACCCTCCCACGCGGCTCGTTCGTCGCAAAAATGTTCCGGAGTCCAACGCGGCAGACTCGGCGTAAAAAGCGTCTGATCGAGGCCGGCCTCGGCGAAGAGGACCGACCAGTCCGTCGGTTTCACTTCGTAGGGAACGTCATATGAAACTCCGGCATCCTCACGTTGCGGCGGATCGATCTTCAGCCCGGTCAATCGACCCTTCTCGTCCAGCCAGACGTCCGCGAGCCCGGAAATGAAGAACGGCTTTTCCCACGGAACGACGCGATCGACGGCATCCGGGGGGACCATCGTGCGAGGACTCTGTCGGTACCAAAACGTGATGGGAGACGGTCGCTGCGAATTCAACCGGTCCCAGCGGGATGCGGATTTGTCTTTGTCTTCGACATGACGGATGAATTCCCAGTCTTGGCCCCAACCATAGGCGGAGTCGCGCGCGGGGGTCGTGTGCCCGATTTTCTTGAGAATCTCCTTTGCCCGATCGGCCAGCACCTCGGACGGCTTTTCGAGGGGCACGTGTTTGAGCATGGAATCGCGCAAGAACATCATGGCGATCGTTCCCAGAACGATGCCCAGTAGACACGCGATGGCCGGGGCGGGCCGCATGCCTCCCACGTCTCCCGCGTTAGCGACCATCTCCGGCGACGGCGTTTCGCCTGCTGCCAATGCAGCGGCCAGCGGATCGCCTCCGGGCAGGGCGGCGGCGACGGCGAGGGCCGATGAGGGCCTTGCGGTGGGGTCGGGTTCGAGGCATCGAAGAATGACTCGCTCGACGGCGGGATCGAGGTCGTCGGAAAGCGTGGCGAGCGTCGTTGGGGCCGAGGTTCGCGAGCGCTGAAGTTGCTCGCGGCTGGTCCCCTCGAACAACCGCTTTCCGGTGAACAATTCGCTCAGGACCACTCCGAGCGAGTAGATGTCGCTCTTGACCGAGACGCCGCGACCGGCGAGCTGCTCCGGGGACATGTAGGCCGGCGTTCCGGCGTAGACCTCCTTACCGGTGAAGTCCTCGGCGAAACCGGCCAGCCCGAAGTCGGTGATCCGCACGCGACCCTGGCCGTCGATCATGACGTTGTGGGGTTTGAGGTCGCGATGGAGTACGCCCTTGTCGTGGGCGGCGGCCAGGCCCGCACAGAGTTGGCGGGCGATCTGCAGGGCCTTTTCCTTCGACGGTCGTCCCATGCGCCGCAGAACGGCCGAAAGGTCTTCGCCGTCCACGTATTCCATGGAGATGAAATGCTGCCCATCGCTCTCGGCGATGTCATACACGCGGCACACGTTGGGATGCGAAACCTGCCGGGCGACGCGCACCTCGTGCAGGAATCGTTCGAGTTTCTTGGGGTCTTGGGAGAGCGCTTCGGGCAGGAACTTAAGGGCGACGGGTTGGCGGAGTTTCAGATCGTCGGCGCGATAGACCTCGCCCATGCCCCCCTTGCCGAGCAGGCCCACGATGCGATAGCGCTCGGCGAGCATGGTGCCGGGGGTGAAGCGGGCGTCATCAATAGAATCGGAGGAAGACGAGCCGAACCCGGAATGATAGCTCGCTTCGGCGGGCTTGGGCGGCGAGGTCATCGTGGGGATCACCGGTGCGGAGGGGATAGGGTTGGCGCAGTGAGGGCAGAAGCGGCTGCCGTCGGGTACATCGCGGTGACATGTTGCGCAGATAGGCATGATCGTTCCTCAGGCTTCCTGCATTTCGTCTTTGAAGAGCGGTCGGCCCGCAAGGGCGGTGTGGAATCCGTAGGCCGCGAGGGCGAGCACCAGCACAAAGGCTAACGCCGGACCGGCGGAATACCAGGTCGTAAAGTCGAGTACGCTCGTGTGCCAGAGGAAACCGCGGAAGCAGCCCATGAACGCACAAGCCAGTAGACCGAAGCGGAGCAGGGCCAACGCAATCAACGTGCCGCGAGCGGCAACCGCCAACACCGCGATGATGATCGTGGAGTTGGCATCACGGTTCCAACTCTGAAACACGAATGGAACGCACAAGATGACGATCATTCCGACTACCGCAAGCCAGTCTTTACGCAAGATGAGCCGCAGACCAAAGAGAATGAAAAGAGAAAAAAATGGGTTCATAAAGAAACCGATGTTGAGGAAGCCCGACCAAAGGTCTCTTCCAGCCAGCAGCGTCGGCGGCAACCAGAAGAACGGGCTGCCGGGCGGCGCGCCGGAGTACACCTTCAAACGAGGCTCGATGACCTGATGCACGAGCATAACAGCGATCTGTAACACACCCCCAATGAGGATGTCGCGCCCGATCGACGGATCGCGGAAGCGGCCGGCCAGTAGTCGTCCCCAAGAGATGAGGACATGCGGCCAGCGGCGGCGTACGTAGGGTTCCAGGGCCACGTAGAAGACCCAGATCATACTCGCGCCCAGGAGGGCCTGCGAGATTTTATACATGAACCGACCAAATTCGGCTTGGTCAACGACATGGGTAATTCCCAGCAGATTTGACGCCAGCGAGAGACAGAGCACGGCCATGGCCAAACGAGTGGCGCCGCTCCGGTCGCCTCGCCGAAGGCGGACATTTCGACGTGCGAGAAGAACGCCCGCAAGGATAATGCTCCACCAGAGACACATCATGAAGATGTTTGCGGCTTTGTCGCCGAATGTTTCCGGCCAATCCTGCATACGATCGGGTCTGGTCCAGGGATGGATGATGGACAACCAGTTAGGCTTGCCGCGGTACGCGCCGGCTTCGATGCGAATGGGGGGGTCCGGCTGGTTTGAATAATGACCTTCCCAAGCAGCCCGTTCGTCGCAAAAATGTTCCGGCG
>CAZYEX010000017.1:0-19895 GCA_964646605.1 uncultured Phycisphaera sp.
CGGAAACCCTGGGGGCCGGGCCGTGAAAATCGAACCGTCCATCATCATCGACACGCGCGAACAGAACCCGCTCGACTTCCCGAATCTACCCACCACGACCGCGGCGCTGGACGCGGGCGACTACTCCATCGTTGGGTTGACGCACCTTGTCGCCGTGGAACGCAAGAGCCTTTGCGATGCGGCGGGAGCTTTGGTTGTCCATTCGGTTACTTGGCGCAATGTTTGCGCCAAGTTTCTTCTTGCTACGTCCACCACTCTTTTGCCCGGCGTGCTGCCGTTCCTTGGCAAGCTCGCGTTCGCGGGCCTCGAGCGCCCGCCCTAGGGCGTCAAGTTCTGTGAGGGTGAAGTCTTTGCGGACGACATTCTCGGCGTGCTCGCCCCGTAGAATGGCGTCGATGGACACCCGGTGGACCGGAATCTTGTCGCGCCCGAGTTGCTTGAAGGCTTCGATCCGCCGTCGCCCGGCGACCAATTCGTCGTTTTCGGTGACAACGATCGGCTGAAGTAATCCTACGTCTGCGATGCTCGCGGCCAGCCCGTCGATATCGCCAAGTTCGCAGCGGAAGCGTTTGCCGATTTTGATATCGGCGAGTGGAATCGTCGCCATTATTCGCTCCCGCGCAAGCCGTCGCCGAGCACCTGGGCGAGCTTCCCGTTCTGGGGGCTTCCATCGTAGCACCGGCGTAGTACCGAACGAAAAACGCCGACCCAAGCGGATCGGCGTCGTCTCGTAAGTCGTTGTATTTTCGGCACTTACAACGCACCCGAAAAGTAGGTTGCAGGTTAGAGCATTTTCCCTGAACACGGGCGACTCGGAAACCACTTGAAACATAGGGCGAAACGCGCTTTCCCTACTACAAGCGTAGGAGGAGCTACCCGGTTTCCGGGTAGACTACCCGAAACGGGGTGAAAATGGGTATAAAGAACGCAAGGCTTGCAATGCCGAAACCCCTCTGGTACGCTCAGAATCAAGGTAATGGCTTTCGACGCTCCCCTACGGAACCGAAGGTTGCTGGTTCGACTCCAGCGCGGCGCAGTTCCGAACCCGGAGCGGCTCCCCCTTACGCGAAGCGTCAAGGGCAAGCGACGGGTCAATCCGAGCGCGGAGCGGAAGCGACACGACAACGTAGTGCCACCCGTATGTGTCGCTTCGTCTCGGTAGGGACGCGCGAATGTACCCCAGCCCCGGCGCGCCGCGGCTGAGTTCCCCGCCGCTTCAAACCCTTCTCACCCTTCAACCCCTTGAACTCTTCAACTCCTGGAGTTCTCTGACCCTTCTCACTCTCGAACCCTTTCAACCCATCAACTCTCAGTCCCTTCCCCTTTCCCCGCGTCGATCTGAGCCCCGCGTGTCGCCACTCCCCATTCCGAGCCGCCCTCGCCAAACGCGACGCCGCCCTTCGCGCATGAAAAACGCCCCGCAGGGGGGCGTGAACGGGCAAACCCATTCGAGTTCACCCTGGGCGCTCACAGGGAGCGTTGCCTTACGCGGACGTTTGTCTCCTTTCTCCTTTCTACTCTCTCCGGAACGTGAATGCCCTTGGCTTTCGAGAGGTTGACTGTCTATCCGTAGGCCGCCACCTTTGCGGATTCCGCTTGTAAGCTGACGAAGGGTGTCCCCCGCGGTTACTTCTTTCTGGCCGACCAACTCAACCGAGCAGCGTTGTCGATCGCCGCCAGCATCGCTGAAGGAAACGGTCGTTTCACGAAACCGGATCGGAAGAACTTCTTCGGGATCGCACGCGGCAGCGTGCAGGGGTGGGTGCCGCTGCTGGAACTCGCCGTTCGTCAGGGCTTGATGAAATCCGAACGACATAAACAACTCGAGGACGACCCCGAAGAGGTTGCCCGCATGTTGTCCGGGCTGATCCAAGGTCTGGATAAGCGCGAGGTCCAAGGCGGGCGGCTACGATCGACTGACCGTCCAAGCCTTCCATCAGGCGGAGGCGAACTCCCCACGTTGGATCCGTAGCGCGATTTCGGTCCCTGGGACTCGGCCATGCACCCAGATCTGACGTTGACTGTGGGGGGGTGGAGTTCTAGAGTCAGAGAGGCTGCGGAAGAATGTAGGACCGACTTTCGAGTCGGTCGGGAGGACAAGCTGCCAAGCCTGCCTTACGGATGGCGGCCTTTCAGGCGTTCCTTTGGAAATGATCGACGCAATTAGTTCGTCGGCGGCGTCTGGCCCGATGCATCGGGGAGCGCCCGGGGGCCTGGGAGGCGGCGGGAGCGTCTTGGCCGCGTGGTTGCTGTCGCTTGCCTTTCACATGCTGGGTCTGGGGATGATGCTGCTGATCGTCTTCCCCTTTGCGGCCAGCCCTTCCACGTCTGAGTTCCCTGGGGTCATCGCGCAGGTCGTGGGGGAGGTGGACGCGGTGCCGTCCACGCCCATGCCGCCCGATACCGCGCGAACGTCGGCACAAACACCGGGCCCGGCGACGCCCGCTCGGATTACCCCCAACACGGGCACGATGGGGAAGGCGATCGGTCTACCAGGCACGGCGCCGCAGACCGGGCAGCGTCCGGACCTGTCGATCATCGGATTGGGCGGGGGCGGCGGGGAGGGCGGTCAGCTCGGATTGTCGCTCGATACGGGCAGCGGGGTGGAGTTTTTCGGAGTGGGGGGATCGGCGCCGGGGGTCCGGGCGATCGTCTACGTGGTGGACCGCAGCGGGTCGATGGTGGACACGTTTCGGCACGTGCAGGCGGAACTGAAGCGTTCCATATCGGCGCTGCGGCGGAGTCAGAAATTTCACGTGATTTTCTTCAATGCGGCGGACCCCTTGGAGAATCCGCCGCAGCGACTGGTGAACGCGATCGAATCGCATCGGCAGGAGTTCTTCAAGTTCCTGGAGGGGGTCACGCCGCAGGGGGGTACGAAACCGGAGCGGGCGCTACGTCGGGCGCTGGCCCTGGAGCCCGACATCCTGTACCTTTTGTCGGATGGGATCAACTTCGATCCCGACCTTCGCCAGAAGCTGGACGAATGGAACAAAGATCGCAAGACGCGAATCTACACCATCGCCTACCTGGACCAGGGCGGTCGACAAGTGTTGGAAACGATCGCCCGCGAGCACAACGGGGAATACAAGTTTGTCTCTGACGACGAGCTTCCCTGACCATCGAATGACGAAGCGCGCCATAGCGGTGGGGTGCGTTGAGCCCCAAGCGGTTCCACGTCGACCACGGAGGGTGCGCCACCCACAAGGGGTGGCGCTACAGCTCGGAGCGGGCTTGCGGGTTTTCCTCTGCTCGTGGGCGGCGTTTGCATTCGGCGCCGGGCGGGTGGTGTTCGCCGATCAAGTGGTCAGCGGAGGAGTCAGTCACTTTGGGGCGAAGGTGACGGCGCTTGCGGAGGGGCGGGTCCAATTTCGGGCGGCGGACGGGCGAGCCCACAGCGTGTGGATTGACCAAATCGAGCTTCTCATCGTGGACCGCAGCGGGGCTTTCGAGGACTTCAACCAGGCGGAGCGTTTTCTGGCGGCGGGGGAATGGGAGAAGGCGGCGGTGCGTTACGAACGGGCGATGCGGTTGTGCGGCGAGTTCTGGCCCGAACTAGCGGCGGCGCGATTGGTCACGGTGTACGACCGGGCCGGGCAGTTGGACAAGGCGACGCTCCATTTCAACCGCACGGCGCGGGGCGAATTCGCCGGTCCCCCGGCTGCGGCGCGGCTGATTCTGCAAAACATTCCCGCGAAGCGCGACGCGAAGTTCACTCGCGCCATCGAACAACTGGACACGGCGTTGTCTCAAAACCCGCGAGAGCCGGTTCGCGTGCTCTTCGAGTTGTTGCGTTATGAGATTCTACGGCGCGGGGGTGACGAGCGGGCCGGCGGACTGGGGCGCACGGTGGCGGGACTTTCGATTCCCGCGGCGGTTCGTTCGGAGGCGGTGTACGCGGTAGTCGCAGCGGGGATGCGCGAAACGGCGGTTGTGGATCCGCCCGCGTCGAGGCTGACGGCGCTCGACCGCATCATCCGCGAGTGTCCCGATGCCTTGATGCCCACGTTCCTGCTGCTGAAGGGCGAGGCGTTGATGCGTGCGGCGGCGACGCGTGAGGACTGGGTGCGAGCGAGTTGGCCGTTCCTTCGTGTCACCGCCCACTACGGGGATGACCCGCGGGCTGCGGATGGGTTGCTCGGTGCAGCGGCGGCGCTGGAGCGGGCGGGTCGCGTCGACTACGGCTTGGCCTTGCTCGAAGAATGCCTGGCCCACAAACGGGTCAGCGAGGAAACGCGGCGGCAAGCCGACGGGATGCTGGCAAGGCTTCGCAGCCCGACGCCGAAGAGTCCGTAAACGCAAAGCGCGGGACGATTCCGCAGGAGAAGCGCGTGTTGATGAGACTTTCCTCCCGAACGGCGGCTCTGGCCATGATCGTGGTCCTTGTGGCGACGGGTCCCGCGTGGGCGCAGTTCGACGCCGGGGCCGAGCTGGGCGAGGGCGGGGTGAGGTATTTTGACTTCTTCGTGGTGAAGGGCGGCTGGATCGCATGGGTGATCGTTCTGCTGTCCGTCGCGGCGCTGGCCCTGGTCATCGAGTACATCACGTCGATTCGTCGGTCGACCATCGTGCCGCTGGAAGCGGTGCAGGAGACCCAACGTCTGGTGGATGAGCGGCGCTATGCGGAGGCGGTTGAGTTTACCGCCCAGGAACCGAGCATGTTGGGCTACGCCCTGCACGCGGCGCTGCGGGAAGCTCCGAACGGATTCGGGGCCATGGAGCGAGCCCTCGAAGAGGCGATCGAGGAACGGTCGGCGAAGCTCTACCGCAAGATCGAGTATCTCAACATCATCGGGGCGATTTCGCCGATGATCGGCCTTTTCGGGACGGTGGTGGGGATGATCCTGCTTTTCGCGGCGATCCATGCCTCGGATACGTTCCCGCGTGCGCAGGTCGTGGCCGACAAGGTGTCCATCGCCCTGGTGGCGACGTTCTGGGGATTGGCGGTGGCCATTCCGTCGCTGAGCGTCTACGCCGTGTTCCGCAACCGGATTGAGGTGATGACGGCGGAATGCGCGGTGGCGGCCGATCGCATCCTGGCGGCGTTCAAACCTGCGGCTCAAGCGGCCGCGAGCGCTGCCCGATCCGCGCCGGCTGCGGCGGCGGTGAAGTAGGCCCATGGCGAAGCGGCGTCGATATCACCGCCCGGCGTCGCCCATCGGATTCAGCTATACGCCGCTGATCGACGTGATCTTTCTGCTCACCATCTTTTTCATGCTTGTGTCGAAGTTCACCACGGCAGAGCAGGTGGCCATGCTGCTGCCGGAACCCCAGCAGAGCCGAGCGAAAGTGCCGGGCGTGTTCGACCGGATCGTAGTGAATTGCCGCATGAGTGAATCCACGGAAGAAGGGGAGACGGTGCTGTACAGCGTGGGTCCCAATCCCCCGGAGCCGTTGTCCGACATCGCCGCGCGGCTGGCGACGCTGAAGCGGGAATCGCCGAATGTGAAGGTGGTGATTCGCGCGGATCGGCGGCTTCGCTACGAGGACGTGATGGCGGTGATGCGCGAGGTGGCGGGCAACAACATCGAGATGTTGAACGTTGCGGCGATCGCCGGAGAGGGGGATTGAAATGGCGACGACGTTGGACTGGCCGATCATGCCTGCGCCGCAGCCCGGCGATGCGGACACGGTGCATTTTCGTCCTCCGCGTCGGCGGTACCGGCAGGAGAGCGTTCTGCTGACGCTGAGCCGCTTTGCGCCGATGATTGACATGTCGTTTCTGCTGTTGCTCTTCTTCATGGCGACGACGCGATTCGCGCAACCGGAGGGGTTGCTCTCGTCGCCCATGCCGCCCTACGGGAGTTCGGGGGGGGGAGGTCCGGCGGTGGCGCTGCCGCTTTCGCCGCTCATCATTCGGCTTTCCACGGCGGGTGCGGCGCATGATGGTTTCGCGGTTCGCATCGACTCGTTCCCCGACGAATCGCCGTCGGATTTCCAGCAGTTGGCCCGGACGCTGAGGGCCATTCAGCAGAAACCCGGGTTCGACGCCGCGACCCCGGTGGTCATCGCCGCCCAATCGCAGGTTTGTTGGGACCATGTGGTGAACTGTTGGAACGCGGCCTTGCGGGCGGAGTGTAAGAACATTGCCTTCGCTTCGCAGTAGCGCTGCACTCATCCTGTTATTTGCGCTGAGTGCCACAACCCGGGCACAACCCGACGCTTCGCGGCGCTCCTCGGCGCCGCGCGCGGACCGGCCCGCCGAGGAGGCGCGGCTCAACCCCGAGCAATTCCGCGACTGGTTGAAAAAACGCGGATTGAGCGAGCTGCTGGAACTGCACCTGAAGGATTTTCCGCCGACCGATCCGACGGCGACGCTGCTGTTGCACCGGGAGTTCAAGCTGGCGGAATTCGCCGATGGGCGGCGTTCGAGCGACGAGAGGCAGGCGGCGATCGCCGAGGCCAACCGCGTGCTCGAACAATTGATCGAGGACTTCTCCCACGACGCCCGGAACTTGGAGTGGCGGCGGATGCTGGTACATTCGCTGCTCTACGACGAGGCCGAACCCTTCGCCACGCGGATTCTGTACTTCGGCGGCGGCGGCGCCGACCGACGCCCGCTGTCCGAACTTTCCGCCCGCGCCGTTTCCGCGGCCCGCACGCTGGTTCACCGGATCGTGGACGAATACCGCCGCATCGACGGGCTGTCCACGAAGGACTTCGAGGAGATCGAGCGGCGCGGATATCTCGAAGCGCTCGACAAAGTGTCCCCGGTCGCGGATTACCTGCTGCTTTGGACGTTGTTCTACGATACCCTGCCGCGGGCCGCGGAGGACGCCGTACGCATCGGCGAGCTGCGAGAGATCGTGGACACGCTGGCGGTCAAACCGGCGTTTTTGCAGACACCGCACGAGCGAAGTCGCATTCAAGCGCCGGCGCTGCTTCTGGCCGGCATGGTCCATCGGCGGTTGCACGACCACGTCGCGGCCCGCGATTACCTTCAGCGGGCCGTCGTCACTAGTGACCGTCTGAGCGATGCGGCGGAAAAGGAGCGCATCGGTTGGGCGGTGCGTCTGGCGATGATCGAGATGGTCCGCAACCACATCGAAGACGGGCAGTTTGACGAGGCCCGCGAAGGCGTAGTTCGCCTGGGAGAACTCGCGGATGCCCAGGGCGGCGAGGGGTTCGGACTGCGGCTGGTGGGCGCCTTGCTGGAGCGTTCGATTCACCGCGCCCGTGTCGCCACGGCGCCACGCGACGATCGAGCGCCGGACCCCCGGCCCGTCCGCGAACCCGCTTGGATGCCCTTGCACCGTCTGGCGCAGGCCTACCCGGAGCGCAAGGATGCCATCTACGCGACACTCTACGAGATGCTCGCCACGGACATGCCCTTCGCCGATCTGGACCCGTTCGAACACTGCGCCCTGATGGCGGGTCTGCTCGGTCAAGCGGAGCGCGAACCGCAACGCGCCGCCGAACTGACCGAGCGGGCGATCTCGGCGGGCGAGCTCCTCCTCACCCGGGCGAGCGAGGAGGAGCGAATCGTCCTTCCCGAAGCTCTGTTCCAATTGGGCGTGGCGCGGTATCGGCGCGGCGAGAAGGCGCTGGCCGCCGAGCGGTTCCGTGAAATCGCACAACGGTATCCGCGTTCGGCGGAATCGCTCTCCGCGGCGTCGCTGGCCGTGCAACTCACCTACGATTTGCGCCGCGAAACCACCGGCGACGCGACGGTCGCAACGCAAGCGTACCGCGAGGCTTTGGAGACCTTGCTCACCCACCATCCCGACGACGCGGCGGCGGCGTACTGGCGGTTCTTCTACGCCCAGTTGCTCGAAGAAACCGGGGAATTCGATTTCGCCGCGGAGCAGTTCGCGAAGGTTGATCCGTCCCACGAGTTTTACGTGGAAAGTGCGTTCCTTCGTCTGCGGGCGTGCGCCGAGGGTTTGCAGCGTGAAGCCAGGGCTTCGACGGTACACGATGCCCGTCTATCGATACGCGCCGATCAGGTGATGTCCGCCTACCGTGAGTTCCTGCGAATCGCACTGGATGAATCGGACCAGGGGTCCTCGCGGAGCTTGCTCATCGCCAACGCGCGGCTGATGACCGCGGAGGGCATGACCCTCACGGGCGTCGACCGTCCGACGCAGGCGATCGAGCTCATGTCCGATTTCGAGACGGCATTCCCCGAGGCTTCGGAGCAGAAGGGACGATTGTGGCGGGCGCGGCTCTTTGCTTTTCAGGGTGCGGGGCAAATGGAGGAGGCCAAGAGGGCGCTCGACGAGTTCGTCGCCGCCGATCCCGCCCACGCCGGGGAAACGCTTCAATCGTTGTATGCGTCGCTTGGCGCTGACGTGGATCGTCTTCGTGCGGCGGGCGACGCTCAGACCGTGGGTCGCAAAGCCGATCTAGCGGTACTTCTGGCCGAGCAAGTGGTCCGTTGGGCGGAGACCAGCGACCCGTCCCTTCTGGGGATGGATCGCCGGGCGCTGACGGTGCAATGGGCCGAGGCCTGCCTCCGCGCCGGTCACGCCGACCGCGCACAACAACTGTTCGAGCAATTGGCCGCATCGGCGACGGAGCCGGTCAAGCCCGCGAAGGACGCCACGGACCGTTCCGCGACCTTCGGACGCGCCGAGTCGCTTTATCAACAAGGACGCTTCGCGGAGGCGTTGCCTCTGTTCAATCAGCTCGCCACGACGCTGGCGGCGGATGACCCCGTGCGGTGGAAATCGCTGCTTCGTGATCTGCGCTGCCGGACGTCGCTGGGACATCCCCCGGCCGGGATTCTGCAAGTAATTGCGCAACAAAAGTTCCTACACGCCCAGCTCGGCGGCCCGGAACTCGCCGCGGAATTCGATCGCTTGCGCCAGGAAAACGAACGCCGACGGGATGGGCAATGAGACAAGTCGATCGCGGCCACCGCTTGTGGGCGATGCTGCGGCGACGGGCGACAGGGGGTGCGGACGAACGACGGGCGCAAAACCCGAAGCCAAGAGACGCTGCCAAGACCCGGGTTGCAGCCGCACTGTACGTTTGTTTTTTCGACCGTTTTACCTCTTGACATCGGACCCATGGGTACATAGCCTTCGCCGCTTATCAGTCGGAGGAGGTCGGATCCTACAGCGAGACGTACGAACGGCTTCTTCGCCGGTAGGCTGCGTTGTGGGAGATCGCGGCTTCCTTCCATAGGTGGAGGGAGTTCTATGGGCAATCGGAAAAGCGTGTGGCGCTCGTAGTGCGGCGCTAGTCCATTGGTTCAACGAGGGGAGATTCGGATGAAGAGGCAAGCGTGTTTGGGTGCGATGGTGACGATTCTCGCGGGAGCGGTTCCGACGGCGCAGGCGGATTTAGCCTCGTCGGCAGCGGCGATTGGGGCGATTGTGGATCCTAGCCTCGCGCCATCGGGGATTTCGGGGCAAATCATCGGCGGTTACGAAGGCTCCGGGTATCAGACGACACCGCTCGGGGCCCCTGACTATGACTACACTCAGCCCAGCCCAATGGGCGCGGATGCCGGGGAACTTCGGGACTTCCATTGGATCCACGAAAACAGCGGCAGCGGCCAAACGGATGGCACCGCCGGAACGAAGTGGAGTTTCGGGAATCTCTTTTCCTATGAATTCGTTCTGGATCCGTCGATCGATCACGATCCGGTCCCCGAAGAGGCCATCGAGTCCACCCTCTGGGGTTCCAATGATGGCGGGGCAACATGGGTTCTGGGAACGCTTGATCGACTCTATGCGCAGGGATGGGACGCGACCTCGATTGAGGACGAACCATCGTCGCACTGGACCTTCTCGATACCGGTGAACCTGGTCTCCGCTACGTCGGGGTTCTCGCAAGGCACCTATTCATACCTGAGCGGTGACACGGAGATTGACGCGGTTTCCATGGTCAACGCCGTCCCGCTCCCCGGAGCCGTCATGCTCGGGGCGATGGGTCTCGGCATGGTTGGGTTGATTCGGCGACGCTTGAGCTAAGTTCGGACAGGGACGAGTCGCTGAGCCTCACCGTGACGGCTTCTTGAGACGAGCAACGGGTCGAAGGTGTTAAGCCTTCGACCCGCTCCCGTCCCCGATGTCGAGCGGTCCCCCCCTCCGCTCGACCCGTCCGTTGTTTCCGCCGAACTATCCGCCCAGGAGGGAAAGCAGGTTCCCCGCCTGCTGATTGGCCAGACCCAGCAACTGGATGCCGGACTGGATCAACACGGTCTGGCGGTTGAGATCGGAAGTCGCCTGGGCGAAATCGGTGTCGCCGATGGCGCTGGCGGCGGCGGTCAAGCCTGTGTGGGCGGCTTTGAGCGAATTGATCGAGCTGCCCACTTCGTATTTCTGGAACCCCCCGAGTCGTCCTCGGATGCCGGACACGTCGGTGAGGGCTTCGCGGACGGAGGTCAAGGCCCCGGCCACGTCGGTCCGCAGGGCCCTGGTGCCGCCGGATTTGAGTTCACTGAGCTTAGCCGCACCGTTGCCGCCGCCCAGAGCGTACGTGCCGAGGGAGTCGATGCCGATGGTGCGCCGCGTGTTCGCCGTGGTGCCCAGTTGGAACGTCGCGCCGCCGGTGGTCTTGACCGTGAAGTTGGTCGAGGTGGTCCCGGCGGTGTTGCCCTTGCCGAAATCCTCGGTGACGGTGAAGGAGAGGTTCAGGCCGCTGTTGCTGTTGAAGTAGACATCCAGCCCGTCGGCGGAAGCGCTCTGCCCGTTAATGCTCACGCTCACGTCCCTGCCGACTTGCTTGGCGATGTTCTGCATGTCGTTGGCGGTGTTGCCGTCGGTGGTCACCAAGCCGTAATTGACGTTGATTTTCCCTCCGGAAAGCACGTCTACACTGACGAACGCATCCTGCCCGTATTGGTTGGAGTTGAGCTTGATGTTGGTGGAGTTCTGGATGGCGGAGACGCCGGTCTGGGCCTTCACGCCGTTGATGGCGGTGACGACCTGAGTTTGCGTCAAACCGCTGGCCAGGGTCACGGTCGCGGTGCCCAGCGCTCCCTTGATCGCTACGGTCGTGGTGCCCGAGGTTCGAGCCGTACCGCCCGCGAAGGCGAAGGCCGCCGACGCCACCGTGGCCGAGCCGACCCGGCTGATGGTGATCGCCGTGTCCGTCGTTTCCTGACTTCGTGAATAAATCCGCAGGTTGGTGAGGTACGCGTTGCCTGAGGCCCCGCTGGTGTCGATGGCCAGGGCCCCATCGAGCAGACGCTTGCCGTTGAAGTTGGTGGTGCTCACGATGCGATCGATGGCCGTCAGGGCGTTGTCGATCTGCGACTGGTTGGCGGACACTTCGGCGTCGGTGATGTTGGCCTTATTGGCCGTGGAAACCACCATGGATTCGATCTGGGCCAGCAGGGAGTTGATCTCCCCGATGGCCGAGTCCGCGATGGTGAGCATCGAATCACTTCGCTGATTGTTCTGCAAGGTGGCGTTGATCGCGGTGATCTCCGCCTCCAAGGAGGAAAGGGCGATCAACCCCGCGGGATCGTCCTTGCCGGCGTTGATCCGTTTACCGGTGGTCAACTGCTTGAAGGTGTTGGCCTGGGCCAGGGAGTTCTGCGAGAGGATGTTGATCAGCGCAAGCGTATTGGTGTTCGTAATCGTCAGTGCCATGGTTCGGTACCTCGAAGTTTCGCGCACGAATCGGCGGACCGACGCGGCGCTAGGAAGCCACACTGGTACTAGCCAGAACCGTAGGATATAAAAAATCGAGCGGCAAACGGTTTTTGTGCAGGGTCAAGAAAAAACGGCGTTGCCCGTGATTGCGCCGGGTTGCGAGTCAAGTTTTTTTTGCAGGCGGGCAGGTCCGTTTTTCAACCGGGCGCTCCATGGACGCGGTGTCAGCGGATGGCATGGAGCGGCGGACCCTCACGTCTGGAAAGTGTGCCGCGGATCGAGCCCGGCCCGGCGACCCGACGCGCGAGTTCGGCTTGGTTATCAGGCGAGCAGCGGGGTCCGAAAGTACGGTGGCCACCGCAATCGACAATCGACAATCGACAATCGACAATCGACAATAGCGGTCGATGCTGGACCGCCTGGACGACATCATCGTCGCCGTCTCCTCGGCGCCTGGAAACGCGCCGCTGGGAATCGTACGACTTAGCGGACGCGGAGCGATCGCCCTTGCCGAAGGCATGTTCCAGGCCAGGACTCGCCGACCTTGGACGGACCAACCCTCGTGGACCCGAATTGCCGGCGAGGTGCTTGCCGCGGCGGATGTTCGCCTTCCGGCGGCGGCCTACCTCTTCCGGGAACCGCACAGCTATACCCGTGACGACCTGGTGGAGATTCACACGGTCGGGTCGGCGGCGGCGCTGGACCTCGTGCGCCGGCGGGCGATCGAGCTGGGGGCGCTTCCCGCACAGCCGGGCGAGTTTACGGCGCGGGCATTTCTTCGCGGGCGGATGAGTCTGACCGCCGCCGAGGGAGTGGCGACCCTCATCCGCGCCAGGAGCGACACCCAACTACGCGCCTCGCGGCGTCTCATGGACGGCGTTCTATACACCTCCCTCACTCGGATCAGCGACGAGCTGGCGGACCTCTTGGCGTTGGTCGAAGCGGACATCGACTTTGCCGAGGAACCCATCGAGTTCATCACGCCCGCGGCCTTCCGCGGGAGGATCGCCGCGATTCTGGCCGAGTTGCGACCGATGCTCGCGGGCAACGCCACCCACGAACGGCTCGATACGCTCCCGCGGATCCTCCTGCTGGGCCGCCCTAATGCCGGCAAGAGCACGTTGATGAACGCACTCAGCGGGACTCCCCGTTCGATTTGCGCCCCCCTGGCAGGGACCACGCGGGATTTGCTCTCTTCGCCGATCGCAGTCGGGCGCGGTGAGGCGCTTTTGGTGGATGCGGCGGGGGTCGATCCCTGCGACGATCCGGTGGTCGCCGCGGCCCGAGGCCTCACACTCGCCGCGGTCGAGCACGTCGATCTGGTGTGTTGGGTCGTCGATTTGGGAGGTGCCCAGGACGTGTTCGGCGCTATGGTTGATTTGTTGAAGACGGCCCGTGTCGTCATCGCCGCAAACAAGTGTGATCTTTCGTCCAGCCGCGACCTCGCGCGCCGGGTCGAGGAATTGACGGCTTTGAAGCTGGGTCCCGTGTTTCCGGTCAGCGCTCTGCGCGGCGATGGGATGGATGCCCTTCGCCAGGCGTTCGCCGAGGCATTGGGATGCGAGGAGACCACGTCGCAAAGCGAAGCGCTGGTGTTGACCGAACGTCAAAGAAACGCCATCGCCGAGGCCGCCGGTGCCCTTCACCGCGCCGTCGAAGTCAGCGAATCCGCTCGCGAAACCATCGACTGCGCCGATCTCTTGGCCTTCGAACTCCGCGAAGCTCTCGACGCCATCGGCGCCGTTACGGGGGCGGTCACCACGGAGGACCTGCTCGCCCGAGTTTTTGCGAACTTCTGCATCGGAAAATGAGAACGGAAGTTCGAAGTTCGAAATTCAAAGTTCGAAGATGAGATTCCAAGACCGCGACACGATGTCGCCCTTTTTCGAACTTTGAACTTCGGACTTTGAACTTCTCATCCGAATCGCACGCAAAAGACGGGCGGCAGGTGGGCGCTCACGCAGGTCCAATCGTCGCCTTGGTTGTCTGTGGTCCAGAGCGCGCCGGTGGTGCTGCCGAACGCCAGTCGATCGCCCGACTCGTCCACGTCCATGGCATGACGGAAGGTAATGTCGTAGGCGTGCTCCTGGGGCAGTCCGTTGCGCAGCACGTCGAAGGTATGTCCGCCGTCGCGCGTTCGGGCGACGACGACCCTGCCCTCCACCGGAATACGCACTTCGTCCTTGACCGCGGGGACGAACCAGGCCGTGTCGGGGTTGCTGGGGTGAACGGCGACGGCGAACCCGAACGTGGACGGCTGCACCGTGGCAACATCGTGCCACGATTTGGCACCGTCCGTGGTGCGGAACACGCCGTTGTGATGCTGGACCCACATCACCTCGGGTCGCGCCGGACATTGGACCAGGCGATGCGGGTCCTGAATCTGTTGTTCGTACTTCCGCTCCGGCGGCATGAAGGCCGCGTACATGCCCTCTGCTTGCACTTTCCAAGTTTCGCCGCGATCCCTCGTCACCCACACTCCGCCGCACGACACACCGACGGCCACGTTGCGGGAGTCGCGCGGATCGACGCAAATCGAGTGAATGCCGGGATGGTCCATCCCGCCTCCGAACCAGTCCTTGCGCATGGGCTGGTCCCACAACGAACGCACCAGGCGCCAGGTCGAGCCGCGGTCGTCGGATCGGAAAAGCCCGCCGGGGATCGTGCCGCACCACAGGGCGCCGGGTTCGTCCTTCCCGCCCGTTTCCAATCCCCAGATCAGTTCGAGATCCCAGGGGATGACGGTGCCGCGCATGGGGCACTTGGTGTCCTCGACGTCGTCGGGCTTGGGCGGATACGCGGGAACCGTACACTCCTCCCAGGTTTTTCCGCCGTCGGGGGAACGATGGAACTTGCTGCCGAAGTGACCATGTCCGACCGCGGCGTAGAAGTAGCCGTCGCGGGGGTCGGGCAGCAGCATGGGCACCTGCACGCCAAGAAAGTCCGCGCGGGCCACGCACCAACCCCCGTCGCGGCGCGCGGCGCGCTGCAGCGTGAACAACCCCTTCCGGGTACCCACGAGAATCCGGTCGCTCATGGCGTCTCCTCGACCCTATCCGCCCGAAAGGGCCTGCATGATGTATACTTCGGCGTCGTCGGGCACGTCGTCGCTGAGGCGCGTGCGATCCCCGACGGCCCGCCCGTTAACGAACACGATCATGTGCTTTCGCAGCGCACCTTGATCGTCGAGGACGTACCCTCGCACCCGCTGATTGGTCGAGAAAACCGCGTCGAGCACCTCGCGCACGGTCTTCCCGCCCACCGCGCTCGGCGGACAGGCCACATGCCGTTGCAGGTTCTCGGTAAAGGTCACGCGTACCACGGCGTTTGTTGCACCCCTCGGGGACGAGCCGTTTCCAAGGCTCGCAATGGTACGTTTGCGAGTTCGCTCGGTCAATCCGTATGCCGACCGTATCACGCTCACACGGATTTCAACAAGTCCCCCAATCCGCGGGCGCGGGCGGTGAGCGCGTAGTACGTCGCGGGCGGGTAGGCCAGGGTCACGTTGCGCTCCACCAACCCGGCGCTTTGCAGTTCCTTCAGGGCCAGGGTGAGCGCCCGTGAGGTCAGCCCCGGCAGAAACGATTTCATTTCTGAAAAACGCTGTTTCCCTCGTTGCAGGGCGAGGGCGATGGGGATGGACCACTTGCGGAGGGCCACGTCCTCGATTCCGCGGGCCGTGAGCACCCTCATGACCTTCGCGCACCAGGGTCCGAGGCGTGCCCCGGCGGGGGTCAGCAAATACTCCGGTCTCATGGGGTGACCGTGGCCGGGGTTTCGCATCACCCAACCCTGGCGGATCAGGGCGGCCAGGGTGTGGCGGGCGGAATCGCGGCTCATCCGCAGGCGGTTGACCAGGGTCACGAACTTGCCCCCGCGGCTGCGGTGCAGCTCGGCCAGGACGGGAACCGCCCAGCGATGGTGAAACAACATTGTAAAACGTTGTAGGTTCATGCCTCGTTCCTTGGGATTCTAGGGTTGACAAGGAATTATATCAAGTATACTATTCGTACCGATGCGGGGGTCCCGTTCGGCCTCCGCCGGTTGCAAAGGGCTGCCTTGGAAAGGAAACGACGATGGCTTCTCCCCTTCACTATGACGGTGGACTCACCTGTTCCTTGAACGTGATCGACCTGAAGCGCTCCATCGCCTGGTATCAGGACGTCCTCGGTTTCAAGCTGCTTTATCAGGTGGACGAGATGGGTTGGTGCGAGATGGCCACGGAGGTCGCTCGGGTGAACGTCGGTCTATCGCAGGTCGAAAAGGCCGGTGGAAAGGGCGGGGCCACCCTCACCTTCGGCGTGGCGGACATCGACGCCGCCCGCAAAATCGCCGAATCCAAGGGGGTCCGCTTCGACGGCGCCACCCAGACCATCGAGGGCATGGTCCGCCTGGCGACCTTTTTCGACCCCGACGGAAACGCCTTGATGTTCTATCAGGACCTGCAAAAGAAGTAGAATGCACAGGGCAAGAGTGGTATCCAACTGGAGATCCAACATGAGAAAAGTGTGGTTGCGAAACGCCACGATCGTGGCACTATCGGCCGTCGGATTGGTGGTCGCCTCGGCGCGGATCGGTCGTTCACAGACTCCGGCGGCGGCGACAGCTTCCCCGTTGGCCAAGTTCGCTTGGCTTGCGGGTTCCTGGCGCGCCGAGCACGACGGCGATCGCCTCGACGAACTCTGGAGCGAGCCCGAAGGCGACAGCATGGTCGGGGCCTTCCGCTGGATGAAGGGCGGCAAGGTGTGGATGTCCGAGGCCCTTTCCCTCAAGGAGGAAGGCGGCGACGTCGTGATGCGAATCAAGCACTTCGACGCCAAGCTTGTGGCCTGGGAGGAGAAGGCCGAATCCGTGACCTTCAAGCTCGTTCGTCAAGAGGGACAGACGGCGGACTTCGAGCGGATCGGCTCCGACAAGCCTGGGAAGCTCAACTATCGCTTGGCCAGTGCGGACACCTTGCAGGTGCGCCTCGACACGGTCCGCGACGGCAAGCCCAAGACGGAGGAGTTCACCTTTCATCGCTTGGGACACGACCATTGACCGCCGCCGCCGGCGGTGTACCTTGGGGTCGTGTTGATCGCCCTCCAGCTGTTGCCGCTGCTCGGTTTACTTTTGATCGTCGGCTGCGCCGCCACGCAATCGGCGCGCGAGCCTCAGGCGTCGCCGTGGGCGCTCGAGGCGACTCCGCTGGAGCGCTCCGCAGCCCAACTGAACATCGACGCCAGCGCCCACCTCGCGTGGGCCAAGGCCTATCGGGATCGAATCGTCGAGGCCCAGGCTCCGCGAACCGTGGCCAACACGTTGATTCCCTACAACGCGATGATGATGCACCTGGACGCGGCGGCGGCTGAGTCGAACTTGTTCGCCCGCGTTCACCCCGACGCCGAACTCCGCAAAACCGCAGAGGAAGGCGAGCAGGCCGTTGCGAAGTTCGTCACCGAGCTGAACCTGGATCGGAAAGTCTACGACGCTTTTCGGAACCTGGACGTCTCCGGTGAGGAGCCCGACACGCGGTTCTTCGTGGAAAAGCGTCTCCGCGACTTTCGCCGCGCGGGCGTCGACAAGCCCGAGGAAACGCGGAAACGGAGCGCGGCGCTCAACGAGGAGATGGTCAGGATCGGTCAGGATTTCGCCCGCAACCTCCGCGAGGACGAGCGCGAGGTGGCGCTCGATTCGCGCGCGGACCTCGACGGTTTACCGCAAGATTGGATCGACAAGCATCGTCCGGGCGCGGACGGCAAGATCCGCGTCAGCACGCGGACTCCCGACTACGTCCCGTTTGCAACCTACGCGAAAAACGCCGACGCTCGGCGACGGCTTTATCGAGAGCACAAGGATCGAGCGTATCCCAAGAACGTCGAGGTGTTGCAGAATCTGCTCCGCGCTCGTCACGAACTCGCCGGCCTCTTGGGCTATGCCAACTGGGCGGAGTACATTACCGAAGACAAGATGATCGGCACGGCCGCGAACGCCCAGGCGTTCGTCGACAAAGTGGCCGGCATCGCCCAGGACGCCACGAAGCGCGATTACGATCAGCTTCTCGATCGCAAACGCAAGGACACGCCAAACGCGACCAGGGTCGAGGATTGGGAGAAGAGCTACTACGAACAGCTCGTCAAAACGGAGCAATACTCCTTCGACGCTCAGGCCGCCCGGCCTTATTTCAACTTTCCCGACGTGCAGCAAGGACTTTTCGAACTCACCGGCAAGCTCTTCGGCGTCTCCTATCGACGCGTCGAGGGGTTGGCCCTATGGCACGCCGACGTGACCGCGTGGGACCTTTTCGACGGCTCGGCGCGCATCGGGCGTTTCTATCTGGACCTCTTTCCTCGCCCGGACAAGTACGGCCATGCGGCGCAGTTTGACTATCGCACGGGCGTGGGCGGCGAGCGCATCCCGCAGGCCGTCCTGGTCTGCAACTTCCCCAATCCCCGCGAAGGCGTGGCCCTCATGGAACACAGCGACGTGACCACGTTCTTCCACGAGTTCGGCCACTTGCTCCATTATCTCTTCGCCGGTCGCCAACGCTGGATCGCCAACAGCGGCATCAGCACGGAATGGGACTTCGTGGAGGCGCCCTCGCAAATCCTCGAGGAATGGTGTTTCGATCTGGATGCTCTTCGCGTTTTTGCGAGGCATCATCAAACGCGAGAGCCCATCCCCGCCGATCTGGTGACCAAGCTCCGGCGGGCCCGCGATTTCGGAAAAGGCCTCTACGCCGCTCATCAGATGTTCTATGCCGCGCTGTCGCTTAGTTACTACAATCGCAACCCGCAATCGCTGGACACGACCCAGCTCCTCGTCGAACTGCAAGAGAAATACAGCCCGTTCGATTACGTTCCGGACACGCACTTCCAGTGCAACTTCGGCCACCTCGACGGCTACTCGGCGATTTATTACACCTACATGTGGTCCCTGGTGATCGCTAAGGACCTTCTCAGCAGTTTCGAGGCGGACGGAATGCTGAACCCCAAGACCGCCCGCCGCTACCGCGAGACCATCCTCGACCCCGGCGGATCGAAGAAGGCGTCGGATTTGGTCCGCGACTTCCTCGGTCGGTCCTACTCGTTCGACGCATTCCAGGCCTGGCTCGATCGGGCCTAGTGCTGCGACGCACCCAAACTTTGGAGTTTTGACGGTCGGCGAGCCGATTTTCCTTTTGGCCGACGCGGTGTCGGCGATCAGGGAGGATCGCCATGACCAAGAAGTATATCGTGCGGTTGGAGCCGCAGGAACGTGAGGGTTTGCACAAGCTGGTGTCGAAGGGCAAGGGTGCAGCCCGGAAGTTGACCCACGCCCGTATCTTGCTGAAAGCTGACGTTTCGGAGGGCAGTCCGGGGTGGACCGACGAGCGAATTGCCGAAGCGTTGGCGGTCACTCGGCAGACCGTGGAGCATGTACGGCAGCGATGCGTGGAGCAGGGTTTGGAGTCGGCCCTGGAGCGTAAGAAACGAGAGCACGGACCGACGCTCCCGATTCTGGACGGCGCCAAGGAGGCCAAACTGGTGGCGGTCTGTTGCTCCAAGCCGCCCCCAGGACGGCGGCGTTGGACGCTGCGTCTGCTGGCCGATCGGCTGGTGGAACTGAACATCGTGGAGTCGATTTCGCCCGACACGGTGCGTCGGGTGTTGAAAAAAAAACGAGCTGAAGCCGTGGCGCAAGCAGATGGGGTGCATTCCACCGGAGCAGGACGCCGAGTTCGTTTGCGCCATGGAAAATGTGCTGGAGGCGTACCATCGTCCGTACGACGCCAACCGTCCTGTGGTGTGCATGGATGAGACCAGCAAGCAACTCGTGAAAGAGACGCGGGCGATGCAGTCTGCGGGGCCGGGGCGAGCCGCCCGGATCGATTACGAGTACGAGCGTAACGGGACGGCCAACATGTTTCTGTTCGTCGAACCGCTCGGCGGCTCGCGGAAAGTCAACATCACGGATCATCGCACACGGAGCGATTGGGCGGAGCAGATCCGGGAACTGGCGGACGTGCATTATCCGGAGGTAGAGCGGATTACGCTGGTGATGGATAACCCGAACACCCACCACGTTTCGTCGCTGTACGAAGCCTTCACGCCGTCGGAAGCGCGGCGGTTGATGAAGAAACTGGAGATCGTGTACACGCCCAAGCATGGCTCCTGGCTGAACATCGCGGAGATCGAACTGGGCGTGTTGAACCGGCAGTGCATGGGCGAGCGAAGTGGCGAGAAAGGCGAACTGATCGACAAGGCCGGGGCTTGGGAACAGGTCCGCAACGACACGACGGCGAAGATCGACTGGCAGTTCACCACCGCCGACGCCCGCATCCGACTCCGCCGCCTATACCCCAAACTTTAGCTGCAATGGAGCACT
>CAZYEX010000018.1:0-13543 GCA_964646605.1 uncultured Phycisphaera sp.
TGCCGCCTTCGGAGTTCTGCGAGAAGTGTATGCGCCTCGGTTATCAGTTGCCGAGTCGCCAGCCGGTCTACACTCGCAGTGTTCTCGACGTGGCGGCGGATTGGAACCTCTCCACCGAATGGTTGGCCCCGCACTTTGTCCCCTGCCCGAAGCTGATTTGTTCGCGCCGCGTGGTTCATGAATTGCTGAAGCTCGAACCGTCGCAGAAGTGGATCCCCGTCAAGCTGGTGGACTAAACCCCGTCGATCGCACGGCTACATTGGCGCGGTATTACCTCGACGGGCCGATGTACGTGGACGAACATATCCTCCTTCACGAGGGGGGGAACGGCGCGGGGCAGGGTCGGGACTACGTTTATCTGCTGGGGCCGTTGTATAGCGTGACGGGGTTGGCGGACCCGTACGGCAACGTGGTGCAGGCCTATCCCTACGACGCCTTCGGGACGATCGCCGTCACGGCCCCTCCGGCCCCGACGGTGGAGGCTGCGGGTTGTCGGTATCTGAAGGTCGTCCTTCCCAACATCACCGAGGCCGTGGCCATGCGGGTGCAGAAGCTGGTGAACGGGGTGGCCAGCGGGGAGGGATGGTACGCGGGGCCGACGTTTGACCCTTTGCGTATCCAAGGCTTACGCCGAATGGGCGATACAGGACTTGAACCTGTGACCTCCTGCGTGTCGAGCAGGCGCTCTAGCCAACTGAGCTAATCGCCCGGATTCTTGGGGGGCATTGGAAATCAAGCGCCCTCCTCTGTCAACCGCCGCCGGCCCCCGCGACTCCCGAGCCCGTGGCGCTCGTTGGCCGCGTTGCCGCGCTCAACATCTGCTCCACATGCAGCGACACGCTTTCCGCGAGGGCATCCAGGTGATACCCGCCTTCGAGAACGCTAACCAATCTTCCAGCACAATGTCTCCCGGCGATGTCGTTCAGAACGTCGGTCAACCACCCGTACGACTCCGTCTCCAGCTCCAGGGGGGCCAAGGGGTCCAGGCGGTGGGCATCGAAACCCGCCGAGATCAGCACGAACTCGGGCCGGAAACGCTCGATCGCGGGCAGAATCGGATCGTCGAACGCTCGCCGCCAGAACTCCTCGCGCCCCGGCGGCAGGATGGGCACGTTGATGGTAAACCCCTCCCCGGCCCCGCGCCCGCGCTCGTGCGCATAACCGGTTCCGGGATAGGTAATGCCTGGATGACCGTGCAAGCTGATGAAAAGAACCCGCGGGTCCTCCTCGAACGTGTGCTGCGTGCCGTTCCCGTGATGCACGTCCCAATCCAGGATCAACACTCGGCTGAGTCCGTAGCGGTCGAGGAGATGCTGCGCCGCGATGGCGATGTTGTTGAAAAGACAGAAGCCCATCGACAGATGCCGCTCGGCGTGATGTCCCGGCGGACGGACGGCGCAGAACGCCTCGTCGATCTCGTTGGCCATGACCGCATCGACCGCGTTCACCACGCCTCCCGCCGCCAGACGCGCGATCTCGAAACTCTCCGCACAAATCGCGCTGTCCGGGACGTCGATGTAGGGCAGCCCCTGCGCACACGCCTGCCGGAGCCGTTCGATGTACGCGTCCGTGTGGACGGCTCGGACTCGATCCAGCTCAAGCAGCGTAGCGGGGATGGGCCGGCACCTGGCGGTCAAGCCGCGCCGCTCAAGCTCCTCGGCAATCCGCACCAGCCGTTGGGGTCGTTCCGGATGATCGCCGCCCGTGAGGTGTCGTTGAAAACGCTCGTCTTGGACCAGCCCCACCGTTGCCATGATGGGCCATTCTGCGGCGGCGCGGACGGCCTGTCGATCATGACCTGCCGCTGTCGATTGGGGCGTTACAAACGACCGCCAATCTTCTACTGCCGGTCCTTCGTATGCTAGGCTAGAATGGTGGTCAGTCCGCGGCGGAATCGGACCCAAGGAGGTTGAGATCGAGATGGACCTTGTCGCACAGTTTGTCTTCGGTATCGAACACCTGCTCTGGGTCGGGCCGGGGATGTTGTTGGCCCTTTGGGCGGAGATGAAGGTCAAGTCCGCATACGCCCAGGCCGGACGAATCCCAGCTCGCTGCGGACTTACCGGGGCAGAGACGGCGCAGCGAATCCTGAACCACCACGGGATCAACAACGTAGCCATCGAGCCCGTACAGGGCTTCCTGGGCGACCACTACGACCCGAAGCGCAAGGTGCTGCGCCTAAGTCCCGACGTCTACCACGGCCGGTCGCTCGCGTCGCTGGGCATCGCCGCCCACGAGGTCGGACACGCCATTCAGGACGCCACCGCCTATGGACCGTTGCACTTCCGAAACGGAATCGTTCCTTTGGCTTCGGTCGGAACCAACCTCGCCTTCGGAGCGATCCTACTGGGGTACTTTCTACATGTTACAGGGTTCATCCTCCTGGGAATCTCGCTCTTTAGCGTGTTCGTGCTTTTCCAGCTCGTGAACCTACCCGTGGAGTACGACGCCTCGCGCCGCGCGCGGGAGGTTCTGCTTTCCAATGGAATGGTCACTCAAGAGGAAGACCGCGTGGTTGGGAAAGTGCTGAGCGCCGCCGCCTGGACCTACGTCGCCGCGACGCTGACGGCCGTGCTTACGCTGCTCTACTACATCTCGATGTTCCATCGACGCCGCGGGTAGGGACGCCCCCTTCGCTTCATCCCCATGGCGCCGCACCATGCAAACGGCGCGGATCGAACGTCATCGAAGGATCGACGAAACCCAACACAGGCGTCACGCGCTCGCCGCGGCCGGCGGCGCTGCGGGAGCGGGCGCCTCGCTGCTGCCCTTGTTCTTGTTGCGCTTCTTATCGAGGTGTTCTTTCATGCCCTTGGCGGCTTTTGCCCAAAGCTCGTAGGCTTCCTTCCGCTCGCCCTTTTTCCAGGCGATGGCGGCGTTGATTTTGTGGCGTTTGAAGGCCTTCGTTGGTCTTGGCATTGTTTTCCTCAGCCCTGTCTCTTCCAACGGCTCGCCCCGCTGGCAAGCCGAGTCGCCCCAGTGTATCCGAACCCGGCAACCCCGCCAAGAGCAGCCTTCCCTGCCCTGACGGACCTCCGGCGGCGCCGAATCAGCCTTGGGTCGAGGCTGTACTGCCCACACAGGATGACGTTGTCCCACTCGATCGGGTCGTGAGACTCAAGCCTTCAAGGGTCCGCTCCGCCTCAAATTCAATCGCAACTGGTGCAGTGGATCTGGAAGTTGCCGCCGGTGATGGTGACAGGATCCACAGACCCATCATCGACGCCATCCGAGTCGACGAGGATGTGGACCGTGCCGCTCCCGTCGACGACGCGGAGGAAATACCGGTCGATGTCGTCACCAGATTTCGCCGACTGCTCGTTGCCAGGCTCGTTGCGATCCTCGACGTGCCCAAAGAAGGAAACATCGATCGGGCCGAACTTGTTGCCGCCGATGCCGCTCAGTCGTCCGGTCCCCACCCACTCGATGAAGTTATGATCGCAGACCGGCGACTCTGTCCCCGGCGGGATATCAGGGACGTTGCCGCAGCGGAGCACGGTGATGTCGGCGCCGGTCAGGTGCAGCTTGAGGCTGTGGGCGACATGGTTCCACTGGCCGCCATTGGAAGGAAACTGGCTGCAAGAGGGATAGACCACGCCCCCGACGGTATCCGTGGGGCCCTTCGACTGGCACTCCGCGTTCCACGTGCCCGTGATCCGTTCAAACTTCACGCCGCCGCCAGTCATCCAGCAGAGCTGTTCGCGACAAGCGGCGCTTTCAATCAACCAGTTCTCGGAAAAGACAGGTACGGCGTCTGTAAGGGCGAACGAATACTCGCCTCCTGCGGGCATTACAATGGCGGCACCAACCGGGAGAGTTGCCGCGTCCAGGGTCTCCGTGTAAGAGTCCGGAGGATCGGGCAGATCAATGAAAAAACACCCATCGGGCCCGCTCACCCCCGAGAAGATAGTGCCGGCGGAATTGCTGATGTTCACCGTCACATTTGCCAACCCTCTAACGAGTGAACCGATTCGGCCATCTTGACTTATATCACAATACACGCACCCCCTCGAATGCCAGGCGAAAGCGGTGTCGGAACCGAAAAACAGGGAAAAAACGACCAAGAACAAACTGCTAGTTTTCTTCATATCGATCCCCTCCAAAAAAGCCAACGTTCAGAACCCAGAACACTAGAGCAATTGCCGTTTTTGTGTACGGGTGTATCCGTATCCGAGGAAGAATCCTCGACAGTTATCGGAGGTGACCCTCCACAGAGCCTGGCCGACCGCCGTAATCAGTTTCCACGACGGCAAACCAGCTGGAGCCGGATTCGATCCGTCTAGCGAAAGGGCGAGCGGCTTCGCAGTGTTTCCACGCGTAGCCGCATCCTCTGGTCCGCGGCTGCAACCCCCGGTGGTTGTCGACGCTTTCGCCCACAAGTGTCCGCAATTCTAACCTTTTACGCAAATGCTGTCAAGTCAATTTTGCCACCGTAGTTTTTTGACGGACTCGATCTAAAGGTACCCAAGCCACCAGTCGTTCCGCCGGCGTTTTACCCCCGCGAACCAGCGGCAGGGGAAGTACAACGCGGCCACGACGCCGATCCAGACGGCGTACACCACTAGGAGGCCGAAACCGAAGTTGGGCGGCGGGTTGTTAAAGTCAAGGGTCAGGATTGCGGTACCCAGGCGGGGGAACATCGCTGCAATCGAAAGCGCGTGCAGGATCGGCGCGTGCAAGATATAGTAGAACATCGGCACTCGGCCGAAGGTCACCATCCAACCCCCGACCGCCCCGAGCGGGCGATCAAGGATCGCGAGCGCGGCGATCGCCGGTCCGAGGGTCATAAGAAGATACATCAGTGACGGCGGATACTTCTCGCAGGTCAGCAGCGACATCATCGTGAAGACCGCGTCGTTCTGACCCGTCCACGGACGCGGGTCGCCGTACAGGTTGAACCCCCGCAGGACCAAGAACACAAACATCACCGAGAATCCGAGCGTCAGAAACCATCGGCGACGACGGCGCGGATCGAACTGCACAATCGGTCCGAAGGCATACCCCGCCCACAGCACGGCCACCCACGGAATCAACGGATAAATGATGAGGAGGTCGAACCGCTCGAAGGGTTGAATCAAGTCGCGCTGGTGCAGAAAGCGCCAGGCCATTCCCCAGGCCGTGTCCCCGGGCGGCGAGATGCCGTCCAACAAGTTGTGCGCCGCGATCGTCCCCACGGCCAGAACGACCACGACCCAGTGCCGTAGGTGGATGAGCCCGGCGAGGATCACCATTGCCCACCCGATCACCCAAATCACTTGCACGAAGCTGAACCGCCAGTTGAGATCCCAAAACCAGGTGTGGCGAATGAGCGTCGGATCGAGAATGACGAGAAACAGTCCCCGGGTAAGAAGAAACCGCGACAACTGGCCCTTCGTTTTCCCGCGGGCAAGGGAAAGGTACGCCCCGGTTCCGGCCAGGAACACGAACACCGGCGCGCAGAAGTGTGTCACCCAGCGGGTAAAGAAAAGCGGAACCGTGGTCCGGGTCAGGTCCGTGGGGTCGAACAGAAAAACGGTGTTCGAGAAGTAATCGCGGGTGTGGTCCAGAGCCATCAGGATCATCACGGCCCCGCGCAGGGCGTCGATCGCATCGACCCGCGGGCGGACGGTAAGCAACGGCGGCTGGGGCATGGAACCCAACGGTAACCCCCGTCGTCTATGGCGGCAAAGGGGGCTGCCCATGTATCGCCACCCTTTGCGGGTGGAGCAGGGTGTCCGGTGCATCACGGACGACGCCGAAAGCCTGCGCCCTCACAACCGTGGTTGACGTTTGTGAACGTCGTGGTGACGATGCCCTCTCTCGTCGAGAATGGGTGCCGTCGGCGGGGGCGCTTTGGGCTGGGGCGGATAAAATGGGCAGTTGCACGAAGGTGCGGGCGGTTCCGGTTGGAAGCGAATACGTGGGACCGCCTGGGATCGCACGGTAGACGCTGGACCGCTGAACAACGATTTGCTAGGTTTCGTATCGTTCAAGGGGCGGTCGTCCGCCGGGAGGCCTTCTGATGGCGGTCAAAATTCCAAAAGCACACAAGGAGCCTTTGCGGAAGTTGGCCTGCCTGGACGCTGCCGCGCGGACGCGGTTGATCACGGCCATGCAGGGCGCGAAGGCCGTCTTAGATCCCGACGACCTTATCGCACAGGTAACCAAACAGGCCGACCTCGATCCCTCGTTGGTAGACTCGATCATCTGGATGTTGGTCTCCATGTATCGGAACGCCGATGGCGACCCACGCCAATTCGCAAGCGACGCCGTGGACGCCGCGAAAGGAGAACTCGAGGAACTCAAGAAGGACAAGGAGGAATGGGCCGCTTTTACGCGGGATTTGGCGGCGCTTCTAGCTTGTGACGAGTCGCTCGGCGTGACGGCGAAGGTTTTGAGCGTTCGACGGGAATACGGGAACGTCTTTTGTAGCGCTCGCATCCTGACGGATATCCGTCCGGTGTTCGGACCTGATCCGTCGCGGACTCCGCTCGCCGCGGCCATTGTACACACGTTGCACATTGCGCATCACGAGGGAGATTCCCATGAAGACTTCTACGTGGCGCTTGACGCTGAAGACCTGCGCAAACTGCGAGATCAGATCGAACGGGCTGTGAAAAAGGAGGCTTCTCTCAAGGTCATAATCCAGGAAACGCCAATGAAGTACCTCACGTCGGAGGACCATTGATGCCAACACTCCTGCATGAATTCGGACGAACGCGCGGCGGCGCATCAGCCATCAACGAGACGTGGGACGACGAATGCGAAGTAGCTCTCGATAGCTGGAGTTGGCGCGTCGGCGGAAATGCGTACGAACACGAGTGTTACGCCGACGAGCGAGCGGTCCCGAGAATACGGTCCGCACCGACGCGCGAACCGTGGGAGTCCCTTCCTCCCGCGCTGTCGGGCATCCGCGACGCCATCGTTCGCTCGCGGGAAATGCTCGAGTTCCCTAATGATTGGGACGAAGACGGGGCCAAACCAATCGACAAAGAGGCTTGGCGCCGCGCGGCGACTTTTCTCCTGCGGCATGCCGAATCCGCGTGGCGATTCAACGCTTCCCTTCTTGATGCCCCTGACATCACTCCCTGCCCCGATGGAAGCGTGGACCTCCACTGGGAATATCCGAGTTACGGGATGCTGATCAACTTCCCCGTCGATCCGGCAAAAAGGGCGGGCTTCTACGGCGATGACCGGGGCACCCTGTTCATCAAGGGCACCTTCGATCCGGAGACGCTCAACCGAGGGCTTCTCGATTGGCTGAGCAAGGCGCGGTAGGCAGTTGGCCTATAGAGGACATTCCCGACCAGGACCATCTTTTCATGCGCATGCATCGCATGTGGTTCAAGCCGGAGGGCACAATCATCCCCGGGGCATTCCAAAAACGAGGCGGCGGTACGTCGACGGATTGGTCTCGGTATTCGACGCCCCAACAGACACGCCGACGGGGGCGCACGCCCTCCGACAACGCCGTAATTGGGATGATCGTAGGGGCGGTCCGAGCGAAACCGACCCAGCGAGTGGAACATACGCCGAAGCCGGAAAACAGGGCGCACACAGACGTTTTGGGGGAGGATGACGAGGAGGTACGAACCAAGCTTGTGCGTCTCACGGAGCTCGTCCTGCATTTGTCTCGGGAATAACTCGGCCGAGGCAGCCTGCGGAGCCTGTACTGGACCGACCCCGCCGACCTTCCGTGTGCCCCGGGACTTCCCGCCCTCGATCCGACGCCTCGCCTCTATTGCACCCCGGGCGGATTGAGCCCACCATGTGCGTGACTTTGGAATTCTGAGTGGAAACGCCGGGCACCACGAACTGGACAGCCGTCGTTGTCGGCATCATCGTCAGCGGTGCCGTCTCTCACGATGCAACCGTAGTTGCACAGGCTCCGCCCCGCCACGACCCCGACGCGTTCCTCAATCAGCAACGCGCTGTTTGGGAGCAGACCCGCAAGGACTTCGACGCCCAGCTCGGCGCTGCGGGCAGAGCCGCCTTCGACTGGGGCGGGTCGTACAGCTTCTATGGCTTCCTTTTCGACGACGGCGTGGAAAGCTCGCGGACCTTCCGCCGCCACGACCTTCGACTTTGGGGCCGGCTGACCCTCGATCACGGGGCCCACGAGTTCTACGCCCGAACGCGTCTCAGCCTTCTCGACTTCAATTCCGGGGATGCCTACGACGGCAACGACGACGACACCGAGGGGCCGAACCTCGAACGCGGCCTCTACCGCTTTGATCTCACCAAAGCCCTAAGTGCCACTGGCCTGGGTGCCACTGGCAGCTTGCTGCCAGTGCTCACTGAGATGAACGTGGTCGCAAATGCCGGCCGCGACCTGGTCGAGTTCGGCACAGGGCTTACGCTTTCCACGCCGCTGGACCACGTATCCCTACGCACTGCGTACCACGATTTCGAGCTGACCGTGCTGGCCGGAAAGACCGTCGGAAGCAGTCAGGACTTCGACCTCTCCCGAACCGCCACGCGCACTCGACGAAACTTCCTCGGCGGGGAGGTTCGCTATCACGGTTTCGAGCGTCACGAGCCCTTCGCCTATGCCTTGTGGCAGCGCGATCACAACCGCGAAGAGTTTCGGCGACCCTATCAGGGGTTCGATTACGATTCGTCTTACTTCGGCCTGGGTTCGATCGGCGAGTTGGCTCAGCACCTGCGCTATGAGACCGAATGGGTTTTCGAGGAGGGTCGCAGCTACGGGCATCAACGCTTTTTGAAAACCAACGAAGTCGAGGCCTGGGCTTGGCGAAACGAGCTGGAATACCTCTTTCCCGGCGAGCACCAAGCCCGGGCCTCGGTCGAATACCTCTTCGGCAGCGGGGACCCCGATCGTCTGACCAGCCCCACCAACTCCTTCGGCGGAAACCGCTTCGACCTCTCCGACAACAGCTTCATCGGCTTTGGGTTTCGTGACACTGGCTTGTCATTCGCGCCGCGCTATTCCAACCTGCACATGTGGCGGCTCGGCGGATCGTTCTATCCTTGGCCGACGCACGAGCGGTTGCGGCGGCTCGAAGTCGGAACGGATTGGTATCTTTATCACAAACATCACGCCTCCGGGGCCGTCTCCGATCCAACCGCAGCCGTACGCTCCGGGTACTTGGGCTGGGAAATGGATTACTACCTCAACTGGCGAGTGACCTGGGACCTCGCCTGGACGGCGCGCTTCGGCGCCTTCTTCCCAGGCCGGGCGTTCGACGATCAGACCACGCGGACCTACTTCCTCCTCGGCGTGACGTGGAGCTTCTGATGAAGGACCAATTACCAATGACCAATTACCAGAACTACGGACGCCGCGCCAGCGCCCCAGTCGGTCATTGGTCATTGGTCATTGGTCATTCCGGTCGGTCGCTTGGAAACAACCTTCGGGGGATTGTGGTCGTCGTTTTGCTGGCATCCGCTTGTTCGGCACCGATTCGTACCTGGACCCCGCCTTTGGATCCCGCGACTTTGGACGACACTGCATTCCTCCACTACTTGGCCACGGCGCCCACGGTGACGGTTCAAGAGGGCGGTCGAGCCGTGCTGCTGCTTTCCGGTCCGACATCCCGCTTGCCTACCTGGGAGGAACAAAAGGCGCGGCTCGCGGACCTTCGGGCACTTAAACCGCAATGGCGGCTCTCGCCCGATCAGACCCTGGACAAAGGGACCCTGGCCTTCATGGTCGCAGCCGCCTGCCGGGTCCCCCCGGGCCTCAACGACTTGCTCGCCGACGTGACGGGGCTGGGTGATCGGCGGTCCGCGCTGAAGCGATGCGTCGATGCCGGTCTGATAACCTACGGACTTCCCCATGACCCCGTCTCGGGGGGCGAACTCGTATTGATTGTGACGCGAGCAGAATCGTGGACGGAAACTCACGCTCGAAACGAGCCGTAATCTATTGTTATGCAATAACTTACGTAATAACAAAGCCCAGCGCGTGGCCCCTTTTCGTCGATATCCTCACCACCCCTATTGACAGCCCGCGCTGCATGGCCAGAATAATCCCTTTTCCGCAGGTAGACGGGAGGTCATCGAATTGGGTTTGCATAGAACGCACCGACGACGGATGGACCGAGACGACGCCCGGGCGATGCAGGCGCAGAACCGGGTGTTCAAGGACGACGAACGCGGGCGGCGCGACACACGGATGCTCGCGATGCTTCGTTCCGTTAGTCCGCCGTACCTGCCTGCGGTGATGAGTTGGCTTAGCCGCCGACTCGACAAACCGGCGCGGAGGATCACTCCCCAGGACATCAAGGCACTTCTCACGTAGTCCGCGGCGAATGGAAGCGCTCGGGGAAGGCCCGAGTGAAGCATGAGTTCAGGACGACGCCCGGTGTTGAAACCAACATCGGGCGTCGGTAATTTCTGGGGCAGGCCGTTCGCGGGTTCCAGCCATGTGGGTCTGGCGGGTCGTCGGATGGGGTGGCGGTAATGGCCATGACCTCGCATCCAATCCCCCGGACGATCCATGATGCCGTTGTGCTGGCGAACCAACCGCTGTGCCGGGACCACTACCGATTGAGCGTTCGCGTTGCGGACTTCGCTTCGGCCCGAGCGGGGCAGTTCGTTCATCTTTGCCCGCCTACGGGGGCGAGTCGCCCGTCCGCTGATCGGCCCGACGATGGGTCGGGCACGGCCTGGGCTCGCGAGTACGCCCTGCCCATGTTGCGGCGGGCGTTCAGCATTGCCGACCTGAGGAGGGATTCCCAAGGCGTTGGCATCGACGTCATCTACCGGGTGGTAGGGGCGGCGAGCCGCTGGATGCAGACGCTCCGCCCTGGGGACGGAGTAAGCCTCCTGGGGCCGCTGGGGAACCACTTCCCGATTTCGCAGCGAAAACCGCACGCCTGGCTCGTTTCGGGGGGAGTCGGACTGCCACCCATGCTGTGGTTGGCGGAAGCGCTGCACGCGGCGGAAAGGAAGGCGGTGGCTTTCTGCGGAGCGCAGCGGGCCGATCTTCTGGCTCTTCAACTCGATCCCACGACGGCTCCGGATGAGAGTGCCAAAATTGCGACACCCTGTGCGGCGGAGTTCGCCCGCTGGGGCACGCCGGCGGTGATCAGCACGGACGACGGCTCGCTGGGGTTTCGCGGATACGTCGGCTCGGCGATGGCGGCCTATCACGCGGCGAGCCCGATCCCCGCCGAAGAACTGGTCGTCTACACCTGCGGCCCGGAACCGATGATGCGCTTCGTGGCGGAGTATTGCACGGCGCGGGGCATCGAGTGCTACGCCTGCGTGGAGCGGAACATGGCCTGCGGGACGGGCATGTGCCAGTCGTGCGTAGTGCCGGTGCGTGACGCCAACGACCCGGCCGGGTGGTCCTACCGCCTGTGCTGCACCGACGGACCGATCTTCGAGGTCCGTGACATCCTCTGGCATCCCCCGCGGGAAGTATAGCCATTTCGATCCCTCCGGCGTGCCCCGGGTCCGTGACAGTTCCGGCGGGATCCTCTTTGACCCCCAGAGGGGGTCGAGGAATGTAGCCACGGGTGGAGTCTCCCCGCGCGGCGGGAGACGGAACCCGTGGATCATGGGCGTTCTTATCGTGCCCGCCCTGAAAGGGCGGAGGAATGCTACGATTCCGAGTTTCCTCCGCCCCTACCGGGGCGGATTCATCTTCTTCACGAATATCCACGGGTTCCGTCCGGCTGCGCCGGACTCCACCCGTGGCTACAGCCCACGACCCCTCCCGGGGTCGATCTGCGAGCCGCTGCATGGGTCACAGACCCACCGCCCCGGCGGCGGAAGGCTTTTTTGCTTGCTCTGGGTTCGAAAATCGGGTATTTTTTCCGTTACCGGAATGGCGTCGGAGGGGAAGCCGGGTCCGACCGGACCTCCGTCATGCTCCTAACCTGAAACTCCTCTCCCCCATCGGGGAGAGGGTAGGGTGAGGGGGATTGTCCGAAAGCCCAACTCTCGGGAAGAAAGGTGGCGAACCATGAACCCACGGTACTTACACTCTGTCCGCTCCCTCACCGTCGCGGCTCGGATCAGAGCACCGGGCGCTAGCCCGGTGACACGACGTGTCCGCGAGCTGGCGCTCGCGGCTCTGATGATGGTCGCCACGGCGTCGAGCCGCGCCGCGGATGTCGGCACGGCGTTTACGTATCAGGGGTTTCTCGAAAAACCCGCGGGGACGCCGGTGGGGTTGAAGATGCCCGTGTTCTGCGATTTCGAGTTCGCGCTCTGGGATGACGCCGAACCCAGTTCGCTGGGCATCCAGATCGGCCCGACGCTCACGTTCGCCGGACTCGAGGCCGTCGAGGTTACCGACGGTGTGTTCACCGTGGTCTTAGACTTTGGCGGAAATGCGATCAACGGTGAGGCCAGGTGGCTGGCCATCGGGGTCTGCTGCCCCAATGTCCCGCCTTGCACGTTGCCGGCGCTCTACCCGCGGGTGGAGCTGACCCCCGCGCCGTATAGCATCCGTGCCGGGGAAGGCGTTGGCGGCCCCAACGCCCTGAACGTCACCCCGTTCGGCGACGTGGGCATCGGGACGACGACGCCCGCGGCACGGTTGGATGTGAATGGTGCGGCCCGCACGACCACCCTGGAGATCACCGGCGGCGAGCCGCCTGTGCCGTCGACGGTTGGGTGGGGGGATAATTTCAGTGGCGAGATCGACGCACCTTTCGATACCGTGACCATTTCCGCTGGAGTAGGATTCAGTCTGGCGATCCGTAGCGACGGCACCTTGGTCGGTTGGGGCACGAATGGCTACGGCCAGATCAATGTCCCCGAGGGCACGTTTGTCGCTGTGACCGCAGGTCACTATCACGCATTAGCGATCCGTACTGATGGGACGCTGGTTGGATGGGGCGCCGACTGGAATGGCGTGACTACCGTGCCATCCGGCACCTTTACCGCTGTGGCTGCAGCGGTCACTCACAGTCTCGCGATTCGCAGCGACGGCACGTTGGTCGGTTGGGGTGAAAACACCTATGGACAAACAACTGTTCCTTCCGGCACGTTTACACAAGTAGCCGCGGGTTCCTGTCACAGCCTGGCGATTCGAGTCGACGGCACACTTGTCGGGTGGGGCTGCAACTTTGACGGGCAAACCAACGTCCCCGTGGGCACTTTCATAGCCGTGTCCACCTTTAATGACCACAGCTTGGCGATTCGCGACGACGGCATGCTGCTGGGTTGGGGCAAGAACGATGCGGGTCAACTCAACCTGCCCACAGGCACATTCACGGCCGTCGCTGCCGGCAATTCTCATAGCTTGGCAATTCGCACAGAAGGTACGCTGGTCGGGTGGGGTCACAACGCCCAGGGTCAGATTAATGTCCCTTCCGGCACATTTACTGCTGTGGCCTCGGGGTCGTCTCACGGTCTAGCGATTCGCAGCGACGCACCGACACCCGATCCGGCATTGCGCTTATTAGTGGACAGCGCGTTTAAGCCGGGCAGCAACACCTGGACCATCTGGTCTGACCGGCGGCTCAAGAAGAACATTGAGCCGCTGTCCGGCGCGCTCGAGCGTCTGCTTCAACTGCGCGGCGTCACCTTCCAGTGGCGCGACCCCTCGTCGCAGGGCGGGATCACCGGGACGCAGATGGGCCTG
>CAZYEX010000019.1:0-61511 GCA_964646605.1 uncultured Phycisphaera sp.
CTTCAGCGAAGTCCGCGGGCAGGAGCACGTCAAGCGGGCGATGATTATCGCCGCGTGCGGCGGGCATAACGTGCTGCTCATCGGTCCGCCGGGTTCGGGAAAGACCATGCTGGCCAAGCGCCTGCCGACGATCCTTCCGCCGCTCACGTTGGAGGAGTCGCTGGAGACGACGCGGATTCACTCAGTATCCGGCGAGTTGCCGGTGGGCACGGCGCTTCTGGCCGGGCGTCCGGTGCGTTCGCCGCATCATTCCGCGAGCACTCCGGCGCTGGTGGGCGGGGGCTCGGTTCCCCAGGCCGGGGAGGTGTCCTTGGCCCATTTCGGGGTGCTGTTTCTCGATGAGTTTCCGGAATTCGCCCGTGCCACGTTGGAGGCACTTCGCCAACCGCTGGAGGACGGGCGGGTGACGATCGCCCGTGCCAACAGCACGGTGAGCTTCCCGGCGCGCTTCACGCTGGTGGCGGCCATGAACCCTTGTCCTTGCGGATACCTGACCGAACCGCGGAAGAAGTGTACCTGCACGCCGCAGCAGATCGAGAAGTATTTGTCGCGGATCAGCGGCCCCTTGCTGGACCGCATCGACCTGCACGTGGAGGTTCCGGGCGTGCCCTTTTCGACCCTGCGGAGTCAACAAGATGGCACTCCGTCGAGCGTCATGCGCGAGCAGGTGCTCGCGGCGCGGGAGCGGCAGTCGCGGCGTTTTGGCGGCGATCCGATGATGGTCAACGGGCGCATGCCCGGCAAGATGCTGCGCGAGTTCTGCAAACTCGACGACGCGGGCGAAGGCGTCTTGCGGCAGTCGATGACCGAGCTGGGGCTCTCCGCCCGGGCCCACGACAAGGTTTTGCGCGTGGCCCGCACCATCGCCGACCTGGCGGAGCGCGAGAGCATCCGTGCCGAGGACGTCCTGGAAGCCGTGCATTATCGCCGGTTGGACCGGCAGTTGTAGGGCGGGGTGAGGATCACGGGCGATCGACGGTGCGGCGATCCTTAAGGATTCCCGGCGGACTCCTGTCGCGCCGACGGCAGCGGCAGCTTGGCCGCTTTCATGTTGAATTCCCGGCGGACGGCCTCGCCGATCCGCCGAGCGCGTTCGGCCAACCGTGCCACGTCGTGGCCTACTTCGGCATCGATAGCCTCACGAATCGCGCGGACCTCATCGACAACGGACTCTCCGAGTTCCGAACTGGACGGCATTGGTTCGATCATCGTTCCATCTCCTGCAAATCATCCGGGCGAAGAATCCTCGGCGGGAGGTAGCCCTGTTCCAAGCAAACCGCGTTCAAATGCAGTACCTTGTTGGGGTTGGCAAGGTGCCGGACGTTCCAGGTCAGCATGTAATCCATGGCCGCCACGACCGCAACGGCCACATGCAGCGCGTCACCCGCTATCGGACGGGGCATCAACTTTCGCTCGACCAACTGCGTTGCGAACCGCGCCATCGCATCGGTTACCGGAATAACGGAAACGGCTTGAACGAATCGTAAGGCCTCCGCTCGTCTGGGATAACGCGGGTCAGACAGCTCGCCGAGGACCTCGTCCGAAACGAACAGATCGTGTCCGCGCGCCTCCTTCGTCCACCACAGTAAACTCGCCTCGCGCTCGTAGGAGCTGCGGAGAGTCGCACGCGTGCTCACGCAAGCACTGACAAAGCTCGTCTCCAAGTAAACTCGCGGCACACACTCGAGTGTAGCTTATCGGGCGAGCTGATGGAAGGTCCTCTCGCTGTAGCTCGCGTTCCGGTGGCGCGGAGATGAGACTTGAGATTGAAGGGAATCACCGGTCCCGGCCCTCCGTGGGGGCTGTTGTACGGCAGAGTTCCGCGACAGATCAAGTCCAGGCCGCATGGACCGGACCAAGGCCTCAGAATCGGTCGATCCGGGCGACGTTTTCGGCGGGTTTGACGGTATTACGGCCCGCGTAGGGGCGATAAGCGGTTCGGATTGACTTGATTCCTACGGTCGGGGGCGGTTAGAATCTTTATCCCCCTGGGGCCTGGGGCCGGGGACCGAAAGAGTCAAACCCGCTCGCCGCTTGAACGTTGGGGGCCGGGTGTGGGCACGTCCGTCGCCGGGAGGTAACAAAGGGTGGCGTCCGCGTGAGGGATTCCTCGGCGATCCGTTAATGAAGAGGGGGTTCGGGCCAATGCTTCGACAAATTCCAACCGAGGAACCGCGCCGAGCCAAGAGTCTGCTCAGCGGCGTGCAGCGCGGGTGGTTGACTTTCGCACTTCTGCTGGCGACGCTGCTGCTGGCCAACACGGTCTACCTTCTGGTCAATCGGGTGGCGTCGTTCCTTCTTCCGGGGGGGACGGCGGAGCGGTTTGCCGACGGCACATACACCATCTCCAAACTTTTCCAAGTCATGGTCCTTTCGCACACCGGGCTGGGCTTCGTGGTGGTGGGGCTTCTGGCGGTGTTCGCACTTTGGCATCTACCGCGCGTCTGGAAGCGACATCGGCGTCAAACGGTGGTGAGCGGGCTGCTGTTCGTAAGCTCGGGTTTGGTGTTGGCCGTCACGGGTCCTTTCATCATGCAGGCGGCCGCTTCGCGCGATCACGCATGGGTGTGGTGGGCGCACCTGGCGGCGGCGGGGGTGGTGCCGATCGCCTATGTGACCCATCGCCTGGTGTCGTACGTTCCCCTCCAAGGGGCGTCGCTGCTTCGCTATGGGAGCGTCGTGGCGGTCATGGTGCTGGGGATGCTCGGCGGACACGCGATGAGCCAGCGCGGTTCGGCGAAAACGCCCGAAGCGGAAAAGGCGGAATTGGCGGGCAGCTACACGGGGCCGGGGTCGAAGATGCGACTGGTGGCGGACTATGTCGAAGGACGGTACGTCCCGCCCGGGTTGGTTCCGCCGTCCAGCCCGTTCTTCCCCAGCGCCGCGACGACCACGACCGGGGGATATCTACCCGAGCGGATCATTACCCGCGGGGATGTTTCCACGCCGGAACGTTTGGCGGCGGATTTGGACACCATCGGGTTTGCGGTGAACGAGAAGATCGGGGCGGAAACGTGTGAGCGCTGCCATGCGGACATCGTGGAGCAGTGGTCGCGCTCCGCTCATCGCTTCGCGTCGTTCAACAACCCCTTCTACGAAGCCACGATCAACGACATGCGGTTGAAGGCGTTGTCGCCCACCGACGGGGTGGGGAAGCACGTCGGTCACTTCCCGCACTGGTCGGACCGCACGGCGAAGATCAAGAGCAAATGGTGTTCGGGTTGCCACGATCCGGCGGTGATGCTGGCCGGGCAGATGACGGAGGAGATCGACCGCCGCAGTCCGCAGGCCCAGGCGGGGCTCACCTGCCTGGCGTGCCATGCCATCGACAAGATTCACAATACCACGGGCAACGGCAGTTACAACGTCGCCGACGAGCACGAGGATCCCTATCTGTTCGCCGAGGCGGACACGGGGACGCCGGCGGCGTACCTGCACGACACGGCGATCAAGGCCAAGCCCGAGGCCCATAAGAAGCAGATGCTGCAACCGTTCTTCCGCACCAGCGAGTTCTGCTCGGCGTGTCACAAAGTCAGCCTGCCCGAGGCGGTGAATGACTACCGCTGGTTCCGAGGACAGAACGAGTACGACAATTGGCATGACAGCGGTGTGGCACACAACGCCTCGCGGACGTTCTATCTTCCGCCCGCCAAGCGGGTCTGCCAGGAGTGTCACATGCCCCTGGAGCCGGTGGTGCTCGGGGACTTGGCGGCCAAGAAGGGCATGGTCAAGTCGCACCGCTTCCTGGCGGTGAACACGGCCCTGCCCTTTGTGCGCGGGGATACCGAGACCATCGCACGAATCGAGAAGTTTCTGCACGAGGATCGCCTGCGGATCGACGTTTTCGCTCTGGTGCGAGAGGGTGAGGGCGAAGCCCAGGGGACGGTCTATGCCCTGGACAAGACTCAGCCGCCGCTCGTGGCGGGCGAGAAGCTGACCTTTGACGTCGTGGTGCGGAACAAAGACGTGGGCCATACTTTCCCCGGCGGGACCAACGACTCGAACGAGGGTTGGATCGAGTTCACGGTGTTGGATTCGCAGGATCGGATCGTGGTGCAGAGTGGGAAGGTGGGCGACGACGGATACGTGGACCCGGCGGCGCATTACTTTCGGGCGTTGGTGGTGGACCGGGAGAGCGATCCGATTCGGCGGCGCAATGCACAGGACATGTATGCCGCCGTCTACATGAACGTGATCGGTCCAGGGACGGCGCAGACGGTTCACTACGGCGTACACGTTCCCCCGGATCTGGCGGGGCAGAACTTGAAAATCCGCGCCCGTCTGCTGTGGCGGAAGTTCGATCGCGGATACACGGAGTTCGCTTTTTCGACCAATCGACAGGGATTCAAGCGCTTCGAGAAGTGTCCGGATTTGCCGATCACGGAGATTTGCCGGGCGGAGGTCGTGCTTGCGGTCTCGGCGGATGCGGCGCTTTCCGCTCGGGCGGTCGATCCGGCAGCGATGGCTGGGGATTGGATGAAGTTCAACGATTACGGGATCGGTCTGCTTCTGCAAGGGGATACGAAGGGTGCGGAGAAGGCGTTCAGGGAAGTGGCTCGGTGGGTTCCCAGCCGGATCGACGGTCCGCGGAACCTGGCGCGGGTGGCGCTGACCGACGGCGATCTGTCGGCGGCGTATGAGCACTTGCTGCGCTGCGAGGAGATTGCGGCCAACGATCCGCAGACGGCGTGGTTGTGGGGAGTTTTGTTGCAGGAGGACGGGCGCTACATCGAGGCCGCCAGTGCGTACAAGCGAGTGTTGCAGCGGTTCCCGGAGGATCGGGCGACGTGGCGGAACCTGGGACGCACGTATTACCTGGCGGGCAAGTACGAGGAGGCGATCGAACCGCTCAACGAAGTTCTGCGGATCGACCCCGAGGATCGCGTGGCCCATTATCACGTGATGTTGTCGGCGCGGGCGCTGGGTCGGACGGAGCTCGCCGAGGCCGCGGAGGAGGCCTACGTTCGCTACAAGATCGACGAGTCGGCGGCGGAGGTGACCCAGGCCTACCGCCTGCGGAATCCGCACGACAATTTGGAATCGCAAATGATCCATGTGCATGAACTAGAGCCGCGAACTTCCGACGCGAAAGTCGCTGATGCAGTGCATTCGACGAGTGACTAGATTGCCGATTTCCGATTTCCAATTGCCGATTGCCCCTCCCCCGCTCGCTCCGTCGCCAAGGGGGGGCGCGAGTAGGAGCGATCCTTCGCGCCTTCGTGCGCCCGTGCCTCGACGCCGCTCCCGCCTCGGTCGCGTCGTCGTTCGTGGCTTTTCTTCGAACTTTGAACTTCGAACTTGCTGTCCCTTCCAGTCGCGGCTCTGATCGTGTTCGCCGGCAGTTGCAAACGCGAAACCCCGCAACCCACGATCGCGTCCACGGAGTACATCCAACCCGACACGCCGCCGACCTACGCGGCTCCCAAAGGATCGGCGGAGGTGAGTCTGGGTTTCGCCGACATCACCGCCGCGGCGGGCATCCGCTACACGCACGTCAACGGGGCGTTCGGAGAGAAGTGGATGCCCGAGACGATGGGCGGGGGCGGGGGGTTCTTCGACCACGACGGCGACGGTTGGACGGACATCTTGCTGGTCAACAGCGGGTATTGGCCGGGGCATGAGGACGCCGCGAATCCGGCGCCCAGCCGCTTGTATCGCAACCGCCGCGACGGGACCTTCGAAGACGTGACGGAGGCGAGCGGGCTGTCGAAGGTGTCATGCTATGGCATGGGATTCGCGGCTGCGGATTACGACGGCGACGGCGACGATGACCTCTACTTGACCGCCGTGGGAAAGAACCGCCTGCTGCGCAACGACGCGGGCCAATGGACGGACGTGACCGACGCGGCAGCGGTGGGGTTCAGCGCGTGCCATGGCGAGGCCTCACCGTGGGAATGGTCCACCGGGGCGGCCTGGATCGACCACGACCGCGACGGCGATTTGGACCTTTTCGTTTGCAATTACGTGCGGTGGACCCCGCAGACGGACATCTGGTCCACGCTGGACGGCAAGACCAAGGCCTACTCCACGCCTCAACCCTATCAGGGGGCGACCAACGTCCTCTTTCGCAACAACGGCGAGGGCACGTTCACCGACGCGAGCAAGTTGGCGGGAGTCTTCAACCCGGAGGGAAAAAGTCTGGGCGTCATCGCCGACGATTTCAACGACGACGGATTCGCCGACCTGTTCGTCAGCAACGACACGCAGCCCAACTTTCTCTACATCAACAACGGCGACGGCACGTTCACGGACCGGGCGCTGAGTGCCGGCGTGGGGTATGACGAAGCGGGTCTGACCCGCGCCGGAATGGGCGTGGGTGTGGCCGACCTCGACAACCGCGGGGTCAAATCCATCGCCATCGGAAACTTCAGCGGCGAACCGGTGTCGCTTTTTACACAGGTCGGCGTAGAAACCTTCGTCGATCGGGCCGGGGCGACGCGGTTGTCCAAACCGACGACCGCGAGCTTGACCTTCGGCGTACACTTTGCGGACTTTAATCTCGACGGCTTCGAGGATCTGATGCTCGCCAACGGGCACATCGAACCGGAAATCGAACGAGTGCGGGAGATGTGGCAGTTTGAGCAGTCGCCGCAGTTGTTCCTCAACAACCGCCGCGGGCAGTTCGTGGAGGTCACGGATCGAATGGGTGATTCGTTTGGGGGGCGGATCGTGGGGCGTGCCCTTTCAACCGCGGACATTGACCACGACGGCGATCTGGACGTGTTGCTGACCGCCAACGCCGGGCCGGCCAAGCTCCTCCGGAACGACCGGACATCCGGCGGAAACGCGGTCCGCATACGCCTGCAAGGTTCGGGCCGCAACGGTCGCGCCATCGGCGCTACCCTCCGAGCCTACGTGGGCGATACGGTGCAAACCCGCTATCTCACCACCGGCGGATCGTACTTGAGTCAATCGGAACTGACCGCGACGTTCGGGCTGGCGGAAGAGACGAAAATCCCCCGCCTGACGGTCCGCTGGCCCGAGGGCGGAGACAGCGAATTTGTCGATCTTGCGGCGGGGTTCTTGTATACGTTGGACCAGAAATCAGGGATCACGGCCCAAGAACCGTTTCAGTCTCCGTAGAGCGGTTCTCGAAGCGGACGCCGCCTCCAAACCGTCCGACGGGACCTCTTGTAAACTTCACGCGGTTGATGTTATCATCGTCAAGACGCTCAGGAGAATCACGAAGCCCATGCGACGAGGAACGATCAGCCACATCGACGCACAGCCGGGTGTCTGCGGCGGCAGACCGCGGATTGCGGGACACCGCGTTCGCGTGCAAGACATCGTCACTTGGCACGAATCTCTCGGACTATCTCCGGATGAGATCGTTTCGAACCACCCCGGGTTGACGCTGGGCGACGTCTACGCGGCCTTGGCGTACTATCATGACCATCACGAAGAGATCCGGCGGGACCTAGCCGGCGATTCGCAGATCGTCTCGGAGGCGCAACAAACCCATCCCGGCAAACTCTTACGCAAACTGATCGCCCGCGATGACGCGAACGGTCCGCTTTCATCTTGACGAGCACATTCCCCACGCGGTCGCCGAGGGGCTGCGGCGTCGGGGTGTGGACGTGACCACCACTGTCGAAGCCGATCTTTGTTCCGCATCGGATGAACGGCAACTTGCCTTCGCACGAACGCACGGGCGCGTTTTGGTCACGTCGGATGCCGACTTCTTACGGCTCCATGCGGCTGGCGTTGCCCATGCCGGGATCGGTTACTGCCTTCCCGAACGGTCGGTAGGTGATCTGTTGCGACTGCTCCTGGTCTTTGGCGAACAATTGTCCGACGTGGAAATGAGGAACCATCTTGAGTTTTTGTAACCATGACGCCCACTGGGGGGCCGCCTTTGTTGATTTCGACCCGCGGAACGGTAGGATAAGGACGGCGGTACGGCTGAACGTGTGGGACCGACTTTCGGTCCAGTGGATCCGAGCGCGTTGAGGCGCGCTGACCGTCTTTCGAGGAGGTATCAAACATGAAAATCGAAGTCCTTCGGGCCAAACTGCATCGGGCGTGCATCACCCAGGCCGACGTCGACTATGAAGGCAGTCTGGGCATCGACATCGAGTTGATGGAGGCCGTCGGGCTCTATCCCTACGAAAAGGTGTTGGTGGGCAACATCAACAACGGCAGCCGCCTGGAGACCTACGCCATTGCCGAGCCCTTCGGGTCGCGGCGCATGGTGCTCAACGGGGCCGCCGCCCGCTTGGGTTCGGTCGGCGATCGGATCATCGTCATGTCATACTGCTGGCTCGATGAAGCCATCGTGCGGGAGGGCAAGCACCGCCCGCGGATCCTACGGCTGGACGAACACAACGAACCGATCCGACGAATCCCCTCCGCGCCCACCACCGAGGAAATCGCCTCCATGCTGGAAGGATAGGTCGGGAGTGTAAGGGGCGGCGATGGTAAGGCTGCCGGCGCCCTCAGACCTCAGACGGTCCATCCGGAATCTTCTTGCCTTGGGCGGTCGCGGACGGTACCCTGGCCTTTGGCTCGCGCGTCCGTTGCCCCTCAGCCACGGGTCAACGCAGGTCGATCGGCGTGCGATGAGTTGGAGGGTGGAGCGTGAAGCACAACCCCATCTTTTTTTTCGTCGCCTTTCCTGTCCTCGTGTGTTGTCTAGTCCCATCCGTTGCGATGGGCGGCGACCCGGTCGGTGCCTGCTGTTTCGCCCTTGGGACTCCCGGTGCCGGGTGTCTGGACGTGACGCAGAGCGAGTGCGACACGTATCCGCTGCCGCGCGTTTGGCAGTCGAGCGTAACGTGCTCCACGGGGGGTTGCGAGTTCTGCCTTGGGGACTACGCGTGTCAAGACGGCGATCCCTGTTCGCTGAACGTCTGCAACCTGGCGACCGGGAGGTGCCTCACGTACGCGGATCATGACGGCGACCACGACGGCGTGCGCGACTGCGATGACGGCTGTCCCTACAACCCGGCGCTCACGGAGCCGGGTCCCTGCGGCTGCTCGACCTCAGACCAGGACCACGACGGCTTGTTGGATTGTGTGGACCGCTGTCCGGATGTGCCCGGCCGGGTCTGCGACAACCCGCAGGTCCCAGCGACCTCGGACTGGTCGATCCCGCTTCTCAGCCTCGGACTCCTGATCGGCCTGGTGGCCAAGACTCGACGCACCCCCGCCCGTCGCGGGTCCTCATGCCCATGACCGTTGTCTCGCCCGCCGAACCGCTACCCTGCCGAGGATTGACGCAGGTTGGCCCGGGGTTAAGCTAGCGATACACGAACGTCCCCGTAGCACAATTGGACAGCGCGTCGGCCTCCGAAGCCGAAGGTTGCAGGTTCGAATCCTGCCGGGGACGTGTCGGATACGGTGGACCCCCCTACCCGGTTCCCTATCCCCACAACCAAGTTTTTTGGACAGGCTTGCGGTCCGCCGACCGTCTAGGCTTGAAGCGGGCTTTGAAACCAGGGCAAGGGAGGTCGTTATATGCGCTCATTGATTTGGTCCAGCGGTTGCACTGTCGTTCTGTTCTGCGCGGTAGTAGCCGACGGTGGCGAGACGCCACCCAAGTCGCCCGCCGTCGTGGTTCGTACGGAACTGGGAAGCAAGCTCGACGAGTACATGACCCGCCTGGAGGGCTGGGGATTCTCCGGCGTGCTGCTGGTCGCCAAGGACGACGAGATCATCCTCCGCAAGTCCTACGGGCCTGCGGATCGATCGACCGGTCGTCCCGTGTTCACCGACACGCCCTTCACCGTCGGCTCGATCACCAAACAGTTCACCGCGGCTGCGATCATGAAACTGCAAATGGCCGGCAAGCTCAATGCGCAGGACCCCATCACGAAGTACTTCCCGGACGTTCCGGCGGACAAACGCGACATGACGCTACACCACCTTCTCACCCACACGGCCGGATTTCCTGACGCCTCAGGCGACGATTATGAGTCCTGCACGCGGGACGAAATCGTCCGCTGGGCGACGGGCTGCAAATTGCAGGGTAAGCCCGGCGAGCGCTATTCCTACTCCAACGTCGGGTATAGCCTTCTCGGGGCCGTGGTGGAGTTGGTCGGCGGGCAACCCTACGAGACTTTCCTGGTCGAGAACCTGTTCCAACCCGCGGGAATGACACGGACCGGATACGTCGCCCCCAAGTTCAACACCAGCGAATTGCCGCACGGATACACGCTGGAGGGCGATTGGGGGACCTCCCTGGATCACGCCTGGATGTCCGATGGGCCGTCATGGCACTTGCGTTGCAACGGCGGGGTTCTCTCGACGGTCGATGACATGTTCCGCTGGCACCAGGCCCTTGGGGGCGATTCGATTCTCTCCGGCGAAGTCCGTAAGTTGATGTTCACTCCGCACGTGGCGGAAGGGCCGATGGGGCGCTCGCACTACGGATACGGATGGGTGGTCACTCAAACCGTGCGGGGCACGACGTTGATTACCCACAACGGCGGCAACGGAATTTTCGCCGCCGACTGTAGGCGTTATGTGGACGAAGGCGTCTTCTATCACATTGCCTCGAGCGTCGCCTCGATGAGCGCCATCGATGCCGGCGACGTTATCCCCCGGATCATCTTCGGACTCGACTACGCGCTCCCGCCGACGGTCGTCGCCGTGGGTGCGCCGGAATTGGAAAAATGTTCCGGATCGTATCGGCTGCCCAGCGGCGGCACGCTCACTGGGAAGGTCGAGGACGGCGGTCTGACGCTGACCGCGAACGGTCCCGACGCCTTCGGCCTCCTCGCTACCGGCGATCCGGAAGAAATGAACCGGCGCAAAGCCATCACCGAGAAAACGCGGAAAGTGCTGGAAGCGGCCGATCGCGGCGACTTCGGCCCGCTGCACCGCGCTTTCGGCGGCGACCGGCCCATAGAGAACCTCAAGCAGATGGAGAGCGAGCATCGCGCCGCCCTGGAGCAGGAGCTCGGCAAGTATCAATCGTTCGAGCCCATCGGCTCGGTGGCTGCGGGGGATGGCGACGTCTTCACCTACGTTCGTCGCCGCTTCGAACGCGGCGAGGGCCTGTTGCGGTTGCGTTGGAACGGTGAACAACTGGTGGGCATCCGCGACGTCCGCTCCGCGGGCGCTGCCCGGTTTCGCCCGCAAAGTCCCATGGAGTTTTGCTCCTTCGCCCTCGGATCGAACGCCAGTCAACGCTTGACCCTGCGGTTGGATCCCTCGGGTCGTGCAACAGGGATGACGTTTCACGCCAAGGGCGGCGACATCCTCGCAATGCGCGTCGAATGACGCGCGGGCGCGTGCCTTCTCTCACTTCCCGCCCCTGAACGTCCGATACATACCGCGCCCTCCCCTTTCGGGAGTCGGCGGGACGTGCAACGGATGTCAGCGGGTTCGTATCCTGATTCGCGGCCGTCGATTCGCAAGGCGGCACTCGCCGTGTCGCGTCGCGGTTTTCTGCGCACGGCGACGGCGGCGGCGGCGGGCGCGCCGTGGATCTCCGTCCTGGGCGCCGAGAAGGCCGAGATCCCTCGCGGTCTTCGAGGTCCGCAGGCAAGATCCCAAGTGGTCCGAATCCGCGACGGGCATGTCGTCACCGGCGTACAGGTCCATCGCCCGCTTTTTGGCGAAATGCTTGATCGTGCGCTGCAAGCCCTCACCGGCCAAGCGAGCACGGCGAAGGCCTGGCGAACCCTTCTCAAGCACGACGATGTCATCGGGCTCAAGTTCAACCGCGTCGGACAAGACGTAATCGGAACGAGCGACGCGACGGCGGGTGCGATCGTGGGTTCGCTCGTGGCGGCCGGATGGCCTGCCGAGCGGATCGTGTGCATCGAAGCCCCACCGCAAACGACCCAGCGCCTCGCGACCACGACCCCGACGGGGGGATTCCGCGACGAAGTTACGTCGTTCGGAAGCGGGGAGGATCAGTTCGCATCGGTGCTCGACCAAGTCACGGCGATCATCGACGTTCCGTTCCTAAAGACCCATAACATCGCGGTGATGAGCGGGGCGTTGAAGAACCTCTCGCACGCCTTCGTCCGGCACCCGGCCCGGTTTCATCGCAACGGATGTTCGCCGTTCGTGGCCGACATCGTTCGGCAGCCCATTATCCGCGCCAAGCTGCGATTGTGCATCGTGGACGCCTTGCGAGTCGTCTATGAAGGCGGTCCGGACCCGCGTTCGGACGGAGTGAGCGATGAGGGGATGTTGCTTCTCTCCGCGGACCCCGTGGCGACTGATACGGTGGGCCTGAGCGAGCTCAACACGATTCGCAGGGATCACGGCCTTGCGGTGCTATTGCCCCCCAATCGGGTCCCACCGTTCCTTGCCGATGCCCATCATGCAGGGTTGGGAACCGCCCTGTGGCACGAAATCGAGGTTGCCGATCTTGCCGCCGAATAACGGCCTCCCGGCGGAGGCAACTTCGGCGACCTTGAAAAGTCCAAGCCAGGCTAGAATTTCCGTAAGTTCGCCCCTTCCTGGAAGGCGGGGAAGCCGTGACCCACGCCCTGGGCATAACCCAGGGTTTCAACCCTGTCACACATGCGCGGTGCATGTTTTTTTAGACAATTCGGTTGACAGGGGGAGAACGTCCGAGTATACTCCTACCGGTGAGTTAGAGTTGAGGTACAGACCAGGGGTGACTCTCGACGATTATTTTGTCGAGGGCGGGTTCGAATAGATTAATCCGTCATTCATACGATTTTTCTTCGATACTTGGCATCCCACCCGAATCCTCCGGTCCTTCCTTAGCACCACCCACCGAGGGTCGTCGGAGCTGTGTAGGTGTTCGGCCTCGTTAGGTTGAGGCAGTGCTCCGTTGCATTGGCTTGATCCTGTTCTGAGCGCGACGGGAACCGGTGCGCCGCTTGCGCCGTCCGTGCGGAACGGGCTGTATTGCTCTTTTTATGGTTTGTCAGAGGTTTTCGGAATTGTGGCGGACGAATCCGACCCTCGCTTGGCGTTCGGCGCAAGCTCGCGGAACGGTGGGCGGCAGGCTGGACCCCGCCGGTAAATGTGAAAGAGAGAAATAGGGGACGACGGTCGTCGAGCCACCCGCGCCCGGTTCGCAACGCAAGCCCGTGCGGGCGGTCACGCTCTGGAGGTCAGGGCGGTTCGATCCAACCGTCATGCGTTAAGAGGCAGAGGAGACGTTATGGTCAAGAAACGGTTGAAAGCTTTTACCCTGATCGAGCTGCTGGTGGTTATCGCCATCATCGCATTGTTGATCTCGATCCTGCTCCCGAGTCTGTCGCGCGCTCGTGAGCTGAGTAAGCGTTTGGTCTGCACGGCGAACGTCAAAGGCATCGGAACGTCGGGTAAGATTTATGCCAATGACAACCAGGAAAAATGGATGATCCCGGCGTTCAAACGGAAGTTGATCGATAACGGCGGGATCGACTACCTGGCCGGCATCGCCAGTGGCGACACTTCAGACGAACAAGGGCAGGTCGGCCACGAGCGCGAGTTCGAGTCGTTTTCGGAAACGGCGACGGTGCCTTCGGCGGGGACCCCCTTTGTCTCGGTCACGCGGGCCTACTGGATGATGGTGCGTTCCGGCGACATCACCGTCAAGCAGTTCATCTGCCCCAGCGCCGGCGATACCGAAGACGACACCGAGAACCTCGAGCTGTATTACGACTTCCAGAAATGGACGAACATCAGCTACGGCTACCAGGTTCCGTTCGGTCCCCGCGACACGCAACCGCGCGAGGGGATGGACAACCGCATGATCATCGCGGCCGACAAGGGCCCGTTCTACTCGGAAAGCTACGTACCCTCCCCCGGTTTCATGACGGCAGGCGAGGGCGGCAAGCCGATCAGTACGGAGGACTCGCCGAAGAACTGGCGGCCGTTTAACTCCACCAACCACGGCGGGCAGGCCAACGGCGAGGGCGAAAATGCCTTGTTTGCCGATGGTCACGCCTCCTTCTCGCGTACCCCCGCTGCGGGCATCGACAGCGACAACATCTACACGGTGATGATGGAAGATTGGGCGGCTACCCCGCCTCCGGGCAGGAACCGGATCCACGGCGAAAGGGTGTATGACACGCCGGAGGACAACCCCTACCCGGGCCAGAATGCCTTCGGACAAGGTCCCGGTAAGTATTCGTCGACCGATTCGCTCATTTACCCGTAGCTCTCGTTCCCTGTCCTTGTGGGAAGGGTGAAGCCTGGGCGGCGGACGCGCGAGCGTCCGCCGCCCGATTTGTTGTATGTCAGGCATGTTGTCCCTGTTGGTAGTGTAGCGCCTGGGCGGGCCGCGGGCGCCACGAGGATTTCTCCCGCCCGATCCGTTGGGCTATCAAGGCACCCTCGACGCCCCTGCCGACCGGCGACACCCCGTTGGGGCCTACCCCAACCGTTGCGGCTCGCTTATCCTGCCCGCATCATCGGAGGCTTGAGGCGTCGGACAGCCGATGGGGCGGATTCCATGAAGTGTCCTGGATGCGGCGAGTGGGTTCCCCGATCACAGAACGCCTGCCCACGTTGCGGGACCGACGTACGCGTCCTGCATTCCGTCGACGAGCTCCGCAGCACCGTGCGCCGGACGCGGCACGCCCTCGAAGAAATCTCCGCCCGCCTGACGGAGGTGGAACAGCAAGCGGCGGCCCTGGAACCGCTGATCGCGGCCAAGCCGATCCTACCGAGCGAAGGCGACGTTGCGGCGTTCGAATCGCCGCAGCTTCATGAACCTCCCGAAACCGTCCAACCCATTGCGCGATGGGAACCTGAGCGAATCCCACGTCGCACTCCGCCGCCGCCCTCGGACGTTCTCGGTCGAGAAGCCGAGGTGCGCCTGGGTCAGAAGTGGCTGCTGATCGTGGGCATCGCCACGACGGTTCTGGCCGTCGGGTACTTCCTGAAATATTCGTTTGATCGCAACTGGGTGGGACCGGCCGGGCGCGTTGCGATGGCGTACCTTGCGGGCGTGGCCATGCTGGGCGTCGGCGAGATGCTGCGTCGGCGGCGATTCGACGTTTTTGGATTGTACCTCATGGGCGGCGGGATCGCCGTGCTGTACTTCGCGGGCTACGCGGGATTCCAAATCTATCATCTGTTCAGCCAAGTCCCGGCGTTCGTCCTCATGACGGTCGTTACGGCATTCGCCGGACTCCTGGCGCTCTCTTACGGCCAGATTTGGCTCGCGGTGCTGGGCATCACCGGCGGGTTTCTTACGCCCGTGGTTCTCAGCACGGGAACCGACAACCAAGCGGCCCTGATGACCTACATGGTGGTCCTGAACGGCGGCATCCTGGTCCTTGCCGTCTTCAAACAATGGCGTCTGCTCAACCACCTGGGGCTGGTGTTCACCTGGCTGCTATTTTCGGCCTGGTACGTCCGACACTACCACGATGAGAAGTTCTGGACCACTACGGTTTTCCTCAACCTGTTTTTTCTGATCCATGCCTGCGTGCCGTTTGCGTACTACGTTGTTCGCCGCACGCACGAGCGCGTGACGGGGTTCGCGTTGACCATCCCGAACACGTTCATCGCCTTCGGATATTCCTACGTGACCATCCGAGGGTATTCGAGGTTGGAATGGGTCAGCGTCGCCAGCGTCGCGTACGCCGCGATCTTCCTGGCTATGGCCAGCCACTTGTACCGGAAGAACCGCGAGAATCTTGAACCGTTCGTGTTGCTGCTGGCGAAGGGCCTGTTCTTCCTCATCCTGACCGTGCCGCTGCTCTTTTCGAAGCACTGGATCACGCTCTTTTGGAACATTCAAGGCCTCGTCTTGCTCTGGGCGGCGCTGCGCCTTACCGACGCTCGACTGCGGGGTGGAGCCGTGGTCCTGCTCATTCTCGCTACGGCGAAATTCGTGTTCTACGATTACCCGACCGTGTTCCGTCTGAATGTCTTCGAACTTTCCTTCCCCGGCGGCGGGTTCCAGACCTTGATGCTCGAACGTTGGGTGACGACGGCCGTAACGGCGGGCGTGTTGCTGTCCGCCTCACGGATGCTCCACGCCGCGGGGCTGGGTCGCGGCGATTGGCGGGAGAACCCCGTGACCATCTTCCGCTTGCTCTTCGGCATGCTCTTGTTTCTTTCGCTGAATGTGGAAACGGCTGCATTCTTTTACGAGGCCGCTCCGCGGGCGCGCTTCGCATCCATCTCCGTGCTCTGGGCCCTTTTCGCCGCGGCGTTGATGGTCCTGGGATTTGTCCGTGATCGCGCCGTGTTGCGGCGCTGCGCCATCGGGCTCTTTGCCGTTACGGTCCTGAAAGTATTCGTCCGCGACATGGCCCGGGTGGAGACCCCGTACCGAATTCTCTCGTTCCTGGTGGTGGGGTTGATGCTGGTGGCGGCGTCGTATCTTTATCACCGCTTCGCGGCCCGCATTCTCCCCCCGCCCAAGAATCCGGAGACGCCGACGCCGTGAACTCCTCGTGCGTCATGGCGATGCTGCTGATCCTGTCCGCGAAGGGCGCGGCGGGGCCGTCTCCCGCCGATTTCCAAAGCGTCGCTACGATCACCGGCGAGGGCAAACCCGAGGCGCCCGCCGCGATCGCACTTTCCGTGGAGGTGATTTCCCAGGCTCGCGCCGACCTCGCCGACTTGCGGCTCTTCGACGATCTTGATCGAGAAACGCCGTACGTCATCCATGAGCAGGCCCGCCCCGAGCAGGCACCGGCGTCCCACGCCTTCGGAATCGTCGCCTACCAGAAGACCGACGACGCCGAGGAGCTGCTGCTGGAATGGCCCCGCGACGATCTGACGATCCGTGAACTCCATTTCACCATCGACGGCAAGGATTTCCACAAGCGCGTCGAGGTTGCGGCCGGATCCGGGGCCGAGAATCTCCATCCGGTCACTGCCGACGCGATCTTCGATTTTTCATCGCGGGTGAAGCTGCGTCGCACGCTTGTTCGCATCCCCCCCACCCGGGCCGCGGTCGTGCGAATCACCCTGCGCGACGCGAATGCGTCCACGAGCCCGCAAAGCCCGGAGATGAAGCTGCGCTACGACGGGCTGGAGTTCTGGACCGCCGGTACCGCCGCGGGGCCGTTCCGCGTAGATCGAATCGTCGGCGTCACCGGCGAAGCCAAGGCCGCCGAAACGGAGTTCGAGCGCGTCACCATCCGCGAGCCCGCCTCTCGAATCGACAAGGACGGGAACACGATCGTCGAACTCGGAGTTCGACTGCCCGTGGCGCTGCTCACCCTCGATGTCGCCAACCCCTACTACCATCGCCATGTGCAACTCTTGGCCTCACACGACGGCGCGGAGGAGAGCTACCGCGTCGCGGGAGGCGGGGTGATCTACAAAGTGCCGGGGATGTCCGACTCAGAGAACGAGCTGGCCTGTGCGTCGCTCACGGCGCACCTCCGGCTCAAGGTGCTCAATGAAGACAACCCCCCACTGCGGATTCAGAGTGTGGAAGTCGCGTGGGTGCGGCGCAACCTCATTTTCGTACCGGAGGCCGCCCGGAGTTACCGGCTTTTCGCCGGCAACGGAACGGTTGCCGCGCCGCGCTACGAACTGCGCAACTTGATCCCCGCCGACCCCGCAAGTCGCGCGAACTACCCCGCGATGTCCCTCGCGGCGTTGCAGGCCAACTCCGCCTATCGACCGCCCGTCGCACCCGTCAATCGCGAGCCGATGGAGAAAGCGATCCTCACCGTTCTGGTCGTCGTCCTGGGCTGTGCCTTGTCCTTGTGGGCATATCGCTTGCTGAAGCAGGTCCCCAAACCGACCGGCCCGTGATCGCATGACCTCGCAAGAAACGCAGGCAGCTCCACCCGAGCCTCCGCGTTCACGCGGCGGATCCTTCGGCGCTCTCGGACGCCTGCGCACCCCGCGGACCGACCAGGTGAACGACGAACACGACCAACAGCCAGATGAAGACGGGGGCTACGAAGGCGAAGGTCGGATCGTCGGCGAACACCTTGTCCAGCGAGGTGAGAATCTCGCCAAAGCGCGGACTGGGCGTGAACAGGCGGTACTTTTTCACCGGGTCGGCGAACCCCGTGTGGAGAAGCAGGATCGTCAACCGAAACGCGACGAACCCGTGAACCAAGACCAGCCCGACGAGCAATCCGCTCGCTTTTCGCCAGCAGCGCATGGGCGTGGCGAGTATGAGTGACAGGAGGGCGGCCGTCGGCCAATATCCGATGGGGCGGGAACTGGTCCGCACCATGCCGATCGAGGGCAGCGCGTCGCTGTTTTGCAGGACCATCAAGGTGTCCTGCACGACGTCCTCGGGGGGGGGCGGCTTGAATTGCGGGGGGAGCGTTCCGGGCGTTACGTCGTCGATTGCTTCGAAGAGCGTCGTCGAACGAAGGTCGAGGAAGTTGACGCTCGCCTGAGGCCAGAACCAGAAGCGCGCGAAGACGCGATCCCCGGCCCGCCGGAACGCCTCGGCGTACGCCCGATCCCGCGCCTTCCAGGGGACGCAGAGCAGCGAAAAAATCACCATCGCCCACAGTGCGAACTTGGCGATGCGTTTCGGCTCAAACACGGACCTGCCTCTTGGGGCGCTTCGTCGCCCAGGCCGCCCACCATGCCCACAGGAGAATCGAAAGGAGAATGAACGCCCCCTGCCAGACCTCCAGGTGAAGGATGTCGAAGGCTTCCCGCCAATGCACGGCGCTGAGGAACAAGCTGATGATGCGAATGAGGTTGACCACGGCCAGGATCAACGCCCCGGCGAGCACGGCCGGCACTTTGGAGCCGAACGCTACGGGCGAGGCCAGGACCGCGGAGACCAGTAGCGCCGTCGGGGTGATCGCGTCGCAGCCTCGTTCCACCGAGATCGCCCCGCCCGATGAGTTGAGGGCCTTGCCGTTGCTGGTGACGTCGCTGTACCCGAAAGCGTGGAGCACGTCGGCCGCGGCGTAGGCGTTGAACTTCAGGTACCAGGGAATGAACTTCTCTTCCAACGCCGGGATGACGCTGAATAGGACGTAGTAGGCGCCCATCAAGACGCCGAAGACCACCAGGAACCGCAGGTCTCGCCCGTGGGTGGCGAACCACGAGTTGGGCGGACGGGGGACGAGTTTCGCGGCGGACGGTGTCGGCGGACCGCCTGGGGCCTGTGGAACAGCATCACGGCCCTGCGGGTTTGCGCCTGGGGTCGAACCGGGCTCGGCTGGGTTGGGAGGTATATGGGCCAAGGCTGACTCGACTCGCCGACGTTCCCCTGGGCCGGTCGCCCAGCCGCGGTTCTTCCATCCTTCTCGCCGCGACTATCATACCCCGCCCCGCCGACCGACGCCAAGGTCGATAACCTTCGCTCAGCGGCGGAAAAAAAGCCCGCGCGGCCGGTCCGTTTGGACCTCCGCGCGGGCGGGGTTGACGAATAGAACTTCCGGCTGCCTTATGCGCTCTGCGGCGTCCGGCGGCCGAAGTACACCTTGGCCCCGGTCAGCAGCAGCAAGGTCAGCACCACCACGCCCCACTGGGACATGGTCGGAATCGAGTTATGGTTGCAGTCGATTTGGTTGCAATCCATCAGCTTGTGCCAGACGCACTTCTTGCAGTTGCAGCCCGACTGAGTCGTTTGTGTGCAGCCTCCGAAGGTGTCCTCGTCGCAGCAGGCCCCGAAGACGGCCTCACACACAACATCCGCACAGGTCGCACCCTTGGTCCATTCGCGCTGTGCCGGGTTTTCGGCGAGGCACTCGGACTGCACGCGGCCTGGCGAACACGTTCCGTCGAGCTTGTTGCAGCAAGCGCCCAACGTCTCGAGGCAAACGACGTCCGCACAAAGTTCATCCTTGTGCCAAGTCTGCTGCGGTCCAGCACAATCGCTCGGCAGGACGTCGTTCGTACATGCCCCTTCGGGCTCCGGACCGCCCGCCCCGGGCGAATGGTCGCAGCAGGCCCCGCGATGCTCCTCGCAGCCTGGATCAATCTCTGCGCAGGTCATCCCCTTGTGGTAGGAGACCTGGGACGGGTCGTCGATGATGCAGAGCCGCGCGGGGATGTACGTGCAACGATCGACCGGGTCGGAGATTCGACGGTCGCAGCAGGCACCGAGGTGTTCCTCGCAGCCAAGGCGAGCCTCGACCTCGGCGCAGGTCTCATTCTTGGACCAGGTGAACTGGTCGTCCGGATCGACGTTCCTGCAATCGCCGATGAGCACATTGTCCGTGCAGGCGCCGCCCACCGCGGCCGCGTCGCAACAGGCCCCGCGGTGCTCCTCGCACAGACCGTACTGCTCGACGTAGGCGCAAGTCTCGCCCTTGAACCAAGAAAGCTGGTCATCGGCATCGACGTTTACGCAATCGCCCGGCAACACGTTGTCGGTGCAAACGCCGCCGGGCAGAGCGGCGTTGCAGCAGGCCCCGCGATGCTGCTCGCAATCGCCGCGGGCCTCCACGACCGCACAGGTCTCGTCCTTGAACCACGTAAACTGATCGCCCACGCAGTTGTCGTCGAAGACGTCGTCGGCACACAGCCCCGTGTTGCCGTCGCAGCAGGCGCCGCGGTGCCGCACGCACAGTCCCATGGTGATGATTTCCGTGCAGGTCTCACCCGGGAAGCATTCGTGCTGACCGCCTAGCGCGACGCAGTCGGCGCAGATCACGTCGTCGGCACAGTCGCCCGTCGTACCGTCGCAGCATGCCCCGCACAGACCGCTCGGTGCGTAAACGCAACCCACACCGCAAACGCAGTCGTCCGTGGTGCAGATATCGAAATCGTCGCAACGACCGTCGTCGGCGGTGCATACGCAGCCGTTGCTCGTCTCGTCGCAACTGATGGTCGTACAGGCGAACATATCCTCCGGGCAGGGGTCGGGACCGTCGACGCAATCCCGTGCCGGCACGTCACATATCTCCGCGCCGTTGCAGAAGGCCCCGTCGTCGCAATTGCTGTCCTTACCGACGTTGGTGCAAACATCCAACGCCTCATCGCAAAGATCGTTGGTGCAGTCGATCCCGTCGCTGCAGCATACCCCGCCGGAGTTGACCGGCGTGCAAACACCGCCAACGCAGCGGTCGCCGCAGGTGCAGAAGAGACCGTCGTCGCAGGGGCCGCCCTCATTGGTGGGCACCGTAATGCAGTTCCCCGTCGATGGATCGCAGACGCCCATCACGCATGTGTCGTTCAGGTGCGAGCAATCCCGCGGCGTGCCCGAACAAGTGCAGGGCGGAATGGTCCCCGAGCACACGTCGTTGAGCGTACACAGGTTCCCGTCGGCGCAACCACTCGTATTGCAAGCGTATTCGCAGCCCGTTCCGGGCGGAGTCGCGGCGGGGTTGCAAATGTCGTCCGTGCAATCGTTGCCGTCGAAGCAGAACTGCGGGTCGGGAATGTATTCACACTTTCCGAGGTTGTCGGTGAGGTTGGGGCCCTCGACGCAGATGTCAATGGTGCAATCGAGACCGTCAGGTCCACAGGGATCTGGGCCGTCGACGCACTTGGCCGTATTCAGATCGCAGGTTTCGAAACCGTTGCAGAACAACCCGTCCTGGCACATGGCGTCGTTCGTACAACCGTTGCAGATTCCCGTTCCCGGAGGGCTTGTTTCCTTGCAAACAAGCGGAGGCGTGCAGGGGTCCGGACCGTCCACGCAGCCTAGGCCGCACACACATTGCTCCACGCCGTCGCAGAAGAGCAGGTTGTCGCACACGGAGTTGTCCGGCACGCACACGCACACATTGTCCACTTCGTCGCAGAAGTCGTTGGTGCAGGCGAAGGGATCGGGCGGACAGGGGGCCGGACCGTCCACGCATTGACAGTTGAGGCAGCTCGACATGCCGTTGCAGTGCAACCCATCTTCGCACAGGTTGGTGTCGTCACAAACAATCTGGCAGCCGAGCGTCGGATGGCAGACCTGGTCGCTGCACGGGTTGCCGTCGTCGGGACAGTTAGCGCTGTTCGCCAGGTTGCCGCACGTATCGTTGCTCTCGTTGCAACTATCCTTGGTACACGAAACTCCGTCGTTGCAGGGGTCCGAGCCCGGTTGACAGACGCCGCCTACGCACTGCTCGTTTCCGTTGCAATAGAATCCGTCCTTGCACGAGTTGCTGTTGTCGGGCGTGAAGACGCAATCTTGGAGCGCGTCGCAGGTATCGTCCGTGCAGTCGTTGTTGTCGTTGCAGGCGCTGTGGTCGGGGGTGTGGGTACAGGGGCAGTTGTCGCAGGTGCAGGTGTTTTGATCGCAGTCGTCGATGGTGCAGGCGACCAAGTCATCGCAATCCGTCGGACACAGGCAATTGACATCCGCGCCTTTGATCTGGTTATCTTCCGAGCCGATCGAGGTTACGTCGGTCTGCACGCACCCCGGGGCCGTTCCGCCGAGGTTGTCGAGGCGGAAGTGATAGGGGCCACCGGCGATCTGGCCGCTTCCCAGACCCAAACCCCAGGCGATGGGCATGACGTTCGGATCCCCGGTAACCGATAGGTGACCCGCCATCTCGACGACCAGTTGCGTCGATGTCGAGGTCCAGCTCAACATGTAACTGATATTCGAATCGCCGGTGTCGCCCAAATTCGCCACGTCGTGCCCGCACATGGCCAACGACGCCGTCGAGATCGGGGTGTTACCACAGATGCGGACGGTCCGGTTTCCGAAGCTCCCTTCATAGGCGTCGATCCGGTCCTGGGTCGAGCCATCCTTGCTTATGAACGGATCGTCGGGAACGCTGACCACAACGCAATTGGCCCCGGCACGGAGCGTGGTGCAAGTCGCCGTTAAGCTTGCCGGCGGACCGAGGTCGTCATCACAACCATCATCTGCATAAAACGGAAGAACGGGTAGATTGTCGCCGGTGAGGATCCCCGGCGGGGGCGGCAGCACCGCATCCCCTGCAAGGACCGCTTGTTCCCACGAGGTCACGAAGTCGTACGCGTGAATGCCGCCCTTGGTCGCCTGATGGTTGAACCCGAGCGAGTGAAGGTTGCCGGCCGTCGCCGGAATATCGTCGAAAACCACGCGCTGGGGGTTGGAAGTCCCCTCGTAATAGCGCGCATTGCTCTCCTGGACGATGGAGTTGATCCAGTGAACGTTGCCCAGCCCGTACGGCGGGTCGGGGGAGTCGTCGTTGGCGGCTTGCCGGAAGTCAACTTTGACGTTCGCTTCGAGAAAAATCTGGGCGAACGCCGAAGGCGCGAAGCGAAAAACCAAGCCCGCGCACAAAGCCAACCCCGTGATCGAAACGCCCGCGTAAGCCCAACGCCGTGCAGCATGCGCCGCCTTGGTTACGCCCGGTCCCAGCTTTCCTCTGCTCATCATCATCTTCCTACCACCCCGATCTTTAAGGCCTTCGACCCACTCGCCGCGAGCTCGCCAGCTCACGGTCGCCTTGATTCGGCCGATCCGCCGGTCCCTTCCGACACCTCCGAACACGCCAACCTCGTTGCACCGGCGCAGTTTCGCCGAACCAAAGCAGTCGGGACTTCGTTTGCACGAAATCGTGTTTGGACCACGCGCCGGTACGGCAGACCCATTCCTCCTCCTCCCAAGTTGACCCACAGACACCCCCAGACTAGCCGAAACCACCACCCCTTGTCAACGGAAAGCCCAAAAAAAATCGAAAGCGCGAATCTCCAGGCCTGTGCTACTGTAACTTATTGTCCCAGCATGAGTTATGCGCCTCGATCGGGGAATTTGAGATGGAATTGAAACCGGCAGGCCGACGGCCAACGACCGGAAGCGGACCAACGGCCGGCGTTTGCAAGCCTGCCGAGCGGGCCCTATTGTCCGCCTGAACCCGCACCGCCAAGGCCGAAATTTGTGGAGCGACCGACGATGTCCAGGACCGTGGTTTCGATAACGGGGCTCCTCCTGGCTGGGGCCTTCATCCATCCCTCCGCCGCGGCGGAGGGCAAGCTGCGCGTCGGCGTTTCCTTCCCTAACGAGCGCTCCTCGGTTCCGTTGGATGGGCGAGTGCTTCTGCTCATTGCCAAAGACGGCGCCAAGGAACCGCGATTTCAGATCAATGACGGCTTGAGCAGTCAACAAGCCTTCGGCATGGACGCGGACGCCTTCCCGCCCGGTTCGGAGGCAATCTTCGACGGATCGGCCTCGGGGTTCCCGCTCGCCAGCCTCCACGACATCCCCCGCGGCGACTATTGGGTCCAGGCACTTTTGCACCGCTACGAGACCTTTCATCGCCCCGGCGGTCACACGCTGAAGCTGCCCATGGATCGCGGCGAGGGGCAACAGTGGAACCGTGCTCCCGGAAATCTCTACAGCACGCCGAGCAAGATGACCCTCGACCCGGCATCCGCGGAGATGATCCGAATCTCGCTCGATCAGGAGATCCCGCCCATCGAACCGCCCGAGGACACGAGGTACATCAAACACGTAAAGATCGAAAGCCGGCTTCTGACCAAATTCTGGGGCCGTCCGATGCACCTGGGGGCGTGCGTGCTGCTCCCCCACGGTTTCGACGAGCACCCCGAAGCCCGCTACCCGCTGGTCATCAATCACGGCCATTTCCCCGCCACCTTCGACGGGTTCCGCGAGGAACCGCCCGACCCCAACCTCGAACCCGATTTCAGCCAACGGTTCAACCTCCACGGGTACAACCGCATCCAGCAGGAACACGCCCACGAAGTCTACAAGACGTGGATCGGCCCCGATTTCCCTCGAATGCTGATCGTGAAGATCCAGCACGCCAACCCTTTTTACGACGACTCCTACGCGGTGAACTCGGTGAATCTGGGCCCCTACGGCGACGCCATCATGCACGAGCTGGTCCCCTTTTTGGAAAAGAAGTTCCGCGGGATCGGCGAGGGTTGGGCGCGGTTTACGTACGGAGGCTCCACGGGCGGGTGGGAGGCGCTGGCGGTGCAGATGTTCTATCCCGACGATTTCAACGGATGTTTCGTGGCTTGCCCGGACCCGATCGACTTCCGCGCGTACACCGTGGTGGACATTTACAAGGACAAGAACGCGTATCATCGCGAAGGCGCCTGGGTTCGAGTGCCGCGGCCGGGCATGAGGAACTACCTGGGGCAACTGAGTTCCACGCTCGAGCAGCTCAATCGCCTGGAGCTGGTCTTGGGCACGCACTCACGATCCGGCGGACAATGGGATATCTGGGAGGCCGTCTACGGTCCCGTCGGTCCCGATGGGTACCCCAAGCGAATTTGGGACAAAGTGACCGGCGAAATCGACTCCGAAGTGGCCGCCTACTGGCGGGAGAACTACGACCTGCGCCATATCTTGGAGCGTGACTGGGCGAGGCTGGGTCCGAAGTTGCAAGGCAAAATCCACCTGTACTGCGGCGATATGGACAACTATTACCTCAACAACGCCGTCTACCTGATGGAGGAGTTCCTCAAGAACACCAAGGACCCGCACTACAACGGGGTCGTCGACTACGGCGACCGTGCGGAACATTGTTGGAACGGCGATCACACCCGTCCCAACGCGATCTCGAGGCTGCGCTATGACGTGATGTACGTCCCGAAGATTCTGGAACGCATCCAAAAGGCCGCCCCGCAAGGAGCAGACCTCACAAGCTGGCGCTACTAACCGGGCCCGATGGGGTGGTTTGCTTCCAGGGATCGGCTTCGACGATGAATTGCACGAGGTCCTTAAAATAGACCTCCGGGTCGCCCTCGAATTCCAGCGAGTGACGGGCCTGCGGATAGGTCGTGATTCGGCATGCCGGCCAGTGCAATTCACGGATGAAGCTCGTGGTCCGATCGTTGTCGATGATCCGTTCATCGGCGGCTATGAACAGATGTACCGGTAGGGGGCTCGCCTGGGGAAGTTTCGCCACGATCTTGTCCATCCGCCGCGAAGCCAGGTAGAACCCCGCCGAACACTGCCGCAAGGTCGGCTCGTCGCGCACGAAAAACTCCTGCCATTTCGGGGCGGTGGTGAACAATTCCGGATCGTTCAGCGGGATGTCGAAAAGCTGCCGCGGTTGATACAACATAGCGAACCCGATTCTGGCCATCTCGCCGCGGGAAACGCCGACCCTTGGGAACAGGCCCGGAGTTACCAAGGAGAGGCTTAGCATGCCCGGCGGATCATGCACGTACGCCGCCGCAGCCAGCTTGCCGCCCCAACTCACACCCACCAAGTGATACTCACTGCGCCCCGCGCGGCGGAGGAGCTCGTCTCTCGCCGCGGCTGAGTCCGCGAGCAATTGCTCCGCCGACTCCGCGTCTCCGCGATCCTGCCGGTTCCGCCCGCTCCCCCGGCGATCGACCTGTAAGACGGCGAAACCGGCCTCCGCCAGGCGCCGGGCCGAGGTTTCGTACCACCCGCAATGGGACTGAATCCCATGATGGTAGAGCACCGCCCCCCGAACCGTCGGCCCGCTCCAGTACCGGGCGTACACGGAGTACCCGTCGGGCAAGCGAACCTGCAATTCCTCGAATCGGACCATCGCCGGCCATCGTACCTTGGACAATCGCCCGCTTCACGCGGTATTCTGCCCTGACCGATGTTGGAGACCTTGCCAGAAACCGTTCGCTCGCTGCTGGGGCAGCAACTGATGTGCGACCAGTTGCTCGGGTTGCGCAGCGTGCCGCTGGCCGTTCCACCCCAGTCTGCCCAGCGGTCCAAAACCACCGCCGCCGAGGCCGCAGCGAGAGCTGAGCGGCTTCGCGTATTGGACGAGACGCAAGTCAAGGGTTGTCGGAAGTGCGCGCTGTGCGAAACGAGGACGCAGACCGTCTTCGGTCAGGGCAGCGCCGCCGCCCGTCTGGTTTTCGTCGGCGAGGCGCCGGGGTTCGAAGAAGACAAGCAGGGGCTCGCGTTTGTGGGTCCGGCGGGTCAGTTGCTCACTCGCATGATCTCGGCCATGGGTCTTTCGCGCGACGAAGTGTTCATCTGCAACGTCCTCAAGTGCCGTCCGCCCGGCAACCGCGATCCGTTGGCCGACGAAATCCTGGCCTGCAACCCCTACCTTCGCGAGCAGATCGCCACCATTCAACCGGAGGTGATCGTGGCCCTCGGGTCACCGGCGGCCAAGACCTTGCTCAACACCGCCCAACCGATCGGGAAGCTCCGCGGACGCTTTCACGAGTATTTTGTGTCCGGGATTCACGGCGAAGGATCTTCGATTCCGTTGATGCCGACCTATCACCCGGCCTACCTGCTCCGCGATCCGTCGGAGAAGAAAAAGGCATGGGAGGATTTGCAACTGGTGATGGCGAAGATGGGCCTGACTCCGCCTCCGCGCGCCCCTGGGGATTCGACCGCAGCGAACTGACCATGCCCATTCATCCCACCGCAATCGTCGATTCTCACGCGGAAGTGCATGACAGCGTCGTCGTCGGACCGTACTGCATCATCGAAGGCCACGTTCGCGTAGACGCGGGATGCCGGCTTTTCCACAACGTCTATCTGACCGGCTGGACGCACGTCGGGGAAAACTGCGAGCTCCACCCCGGTGTCATCGTCGGGCACTCTCCGCAGGACACGAAATACAAAGGCGAACGTAGCTACTGCACGATCGGCCGCGGCACGATCCTCCGTGAGTATGTCACCATTCACCGCGGCACGGAGCCCGAGTCGAAAACCATCGTCGGCGAGGAGTGCTTCCTCCTGGGCGGCAGCCACGTGGCCCACAACTGCCGACTTGGACGGGGTGTCACCCTCATCAACGGCGTCTTGCTCGCCGGGCACGTGGAGATCGACGACGGGGCGACACTGGGCGGCGGGGCCGGTGTCCATCAATTTGTCCGCATCGGCGAGCTGGCGATGATCCCGGGCACCGGCCTGGTTCTCCAGGACGTGGTGCCTTTCGCCTTACTTGACCAGAGGGGGCGAGTCGCGGGTCTCAACCGCGTCGGCCTTCGACGTGCGGGGTTCTCGGGCGGGCAAGTCGCCGAAATCCGCGACGCATACCGCCTCCTTTTTCAAGGCGAGGTCCCCTTCACGCAGCGACTCGAGCGTCTGACGTCGGTCGCCCAGTCGCCGGTTGTGCAGCGCCTCGTCGAGTTCGTCCGCGCCCCCTCGAAGCGCGGCCTCGCCGGTCGTTCCCGACGGGCCGCCACGGGTCACGCCGAATCGCTCGAGTGATCTGACGCACCAGCCAACCCCACGCCCAATTACTGCACGCAGTTCTCATACGACGGTCGCCCGCCGCCGCCCCAAGAAAGCCCCGTGGAAACGAGGTCCGCGGGCATGGTGTCCTTCTGCCAGCCAGGACCGCGTACGATGATGCAACGGTACTCGTCGAATCGACCGTCGCCGCCGAACGGGGAGCGCGGATACGACTCAAGTTGTTCGTTTCGGTAGTGCTCCGCGAAACCTTGGTGATCCTCCGTCCCCTCGATGTGGATCTTCTGCTGCTCGGCGTGGGAGTCCACGAACGCGCTCTTGGCGCAGCCGGACCCTGCGACGCGGCCCCGTGCGACCACGGGTCCCGTCGTTCGCCGGATCGTCCTTGTTCTCGTTCGCCTTACGCGAGCGGCATGCCCAAAGGGCCTCCGACGACGACCGTCGAATCCGCCCTCCAAACCATACAACACGCGAGAGTCAAAAACGGCGGAGGAAAAAACGGGTTTTTTTGCGGCGGGAACATCCGCCCGATACGTTGCGGAAAAGCATAACGGCGGCAGGCGGTCCGGGGGTCTCCGCGAACGGGTGACAAGTTTATGGCATTGCCATCGACCTGCATCCGCGCGAGACGAAGCGAAAGAACGACGTCGGCAAAAAAACCCGAACCCCGCCGGCGCCCAAGCGCCGACGGGGTTCGAATGGAGGAGCCGCTGTGGTCGGCGGGACGCCATGCGAGGCATCCCGCGTAGTGGACGGATTTACGGGCTGGCCGGTTCCACGCAGCCTTCGTACGACGGTCGCCCGCCGCCGCCCCAAGTCAAACCGGTGATCAGTAGATCGGAGGGCATGGTATCCTTTTGCCAGCCCGGCCCGCGAACGATGATGCATTGGTACTGTTCGAAACTTCCCGGCGTCGGAGGCGGACCGGGGAACTGGGGATACGACTCCAGCTGTTCGTTGCGATAATGCTCGGCGAATCCGTCGCGGTCTTCGCTGCCCTCGATGTAAATCTTCTGCTGCTCGGCGTGGGCATCCACGAAGGCGCGGTTAAAGGTCCAGTCCTTTCCGTGCCAACCGGTGAGCGCTTTGGTGGGACCGGGATCGACGCCCAGGCCGATAAACTCGCAACCGGTTAACTCCCGCCGGCACGACCAGGCCCAGCGCCCGATGTTCTCTTCGTAATAGATCGTCCGCGCCGGAGTCGGAACCCGCGACGTAGGTCGAAGGTAGGGCGAGTTGCTGTACATGAGCCCGCCCCCCGAGGATGAGATCATGAACACGTTGGCCGCGTAGCTGTTGCCGAAATGGTCGTACGACGAACGCTCACTGTGCTCCAGCCAGTCCTTACAATGCGCTCCGCGCGGCGGACCGTCGTCGCCCGGACACTTGAATAGGCCCAACTCCAACGTGGTGTCCAAACGCATCCCGATGCGGTTCGGATCGGGATTCATGTAGTCTTTGAAACCGCCCTTGTAGAGGATGTCGTTCATCGGACGTGTCGCCGGCCCGAACCCCGCCTTCGTCCCATACTTGCTGTTGAGCGGATCGGCCGCCCCCGCCCAGGTGTCCCAACCGATTCCCGACTTCCCGCCCCACTCGTAGGCGCCCACGAACGTCGGTTCGGAGGACGGCTGGCTATATTGCCCGGGATGAACGGGAATGCCCCAGCCCTGCGGGTCGTCCGCCTCGTACACTCGGCTGCTCGTCCCGATGTTCTTGATGTGCGACAAGCAGGTGTTCTGCTTGGCCTGCCGCCGCGCCGCCTCCAACGATGGCAGGAGGATGGCGATCAACAACGCAATGATGGCGATGACCACCAACAACTCGATCAGCGTAAACGCACTCCGCGCCCCGAACCTTCGTGACCTCATAGAACTCGCACTCCACATGACCCAAATCCTCCCGATCGGCATGCGCTAGCCGCCGATCCTCACTCACTTCGCGCCGACAGTGGGACTTTAGCAATCCACACCGCCGCAGACCGCGAACCAGTTCCTTGTACCCAAACGCCGTACCGTGTGTCAACGAGCGCTGGTCCTCCTTCATCCTACCCAAGCCGCGTCCTGAAAGGGTCTAGCCCCAAACCCTTGTGGTCGCGCCAGCCCTCCGTATGAAACAACACGCAAGTTCCAAAAACGGCGGAAGAAAAACTAGATTTTTTCTTGGGCTGGACATTTGGCCCGCCGAGCGGAACCATTAACATGACAAGGGTCGGCGTTGCAGAGTTCGGCTGATGAATGTTCACTGCAATTTTTGTTCGGAATTGGGTCTGGTGGTCGTCGGATGACCTGTACCCTCACAGAACAGGAGCTTTGGAGCGGGCTCGACCGGCAAGCGCCGGAGATCGCCGACCACCTGACCCGCTGCCCGCAGTGTCGTGGACGGGCGGAGCAATTCCAGGCCGGCATCGCGGCCGTGGCTGAGACTGCGAAACCGCGGACCGCCCCGCTTCCGGCGCGGATCGGCTCGTACGCCATCCATCGCCGACTCGGCGAGGGCGGGATGGGGTTGGTGTACGAGGCCGAGCAGGACAATCCCAAGCGCCTGGTGGCCATCAAGGTCGTTCGCGGCGGGCGACACGTCGACGAATACCGGATTCGACTCTTCGAGCGTGAAGCGCAAACCTTGGGACGCCTCAAGCACCCGGCCATCGCGGCGATCTATCACGGCGGGCAGACCGACGAAGGGCAGCACTACTTCGCGATGGAGTTGGTGCGCGGCGATCCGCTCACGCAGTACGTGCGCGAGCGAGCTGTTTCGCGCCGCGGGCGACTGGAACTTTTCCGCGACATCTGCCAGGCCATCAACTACGCCCACCTGCGCGGCGTGATTCACCGGGACCTCAAGCCGACCAACATCCTGGTGGATGCGGAAGGGCGGCCGAAGATCCTGGACTTCGGACTCGCCCGCATCACCGACCCGGACGCATCGCTGGTCACCACCACGCATGACATCGGACGGATCATGGGCACGCTGCCCTACATGAGCCCGGAGGAGGCTCGCGGCAACCCCGACGAGATCGACGTGCGCAGCGACGTGTACTCGCTGGGGGTCATCCTCTATGAGTTGCTGACCGACCAGTTGCCCTACACGGTGCGGCGTACGGCGCTGCCCGAGGCCATCCGCGTCATCTGCCAGGAAGCGCCGCGACGACCGGGCAGTTTGGACCGTTCCCTGCGCGGCGATCTGGAAACGATCACCCTGAAGGCATTGGAGAAAGAGCCCGCACGGCGCTATCAAAGTGCGGCGGCGCTGGCCGAGGACGTCAACCGCTATCTGACGGATCAACCGATCTTGGCCCGGCCCGCGAGCATGCTCTATCAGGCACGCAAGTTGATCGCCCGCCACCGGCTCTTCTTTCTGGCCGCGGCAGCGATGGTCGTCGCGGTGTTCGCCGTCGCCGTCACCCTCGAACGGTTCGAGGGCGAACGTCGCGCCAGAACCCAAGACCTGATCGATATGAATGTTCTGGCCGTCGCCCGTATGGAGAACATGCTCGCCGAGACCCTCCACGACCAGGGAAAACTGGACGCGGCCGAACCGCGCTATCGAAACGCGCTGGCCGTCTACGGCCGGCTGCACCGCGACGACTACGCGGGCCCGAGCCTCCTGAAGCTCGCCTCGCTGCTCATCTCCCGCCCGCTCCGCGCCGACCGCGACAAGGCCCAAGACTACGAAGAGGCCGAGAGCGAGTTGCTCGAGGCCGTCGAGATCTTCCGCGCCCGCGGCGCCGCGGGACGGGAGCCGCTGCGCAGCGCGCTCCTGCTCTTGCAGACCCTCTATTCGCCCCAGCATTGGAACGACCGCGAAGAACTCGCCCGCATCGAGACCGAACTCAAGAACCTCGACGCGTCGCTGAACGCCCAGCCCGGCCGCAACCCCCCGCCGCCCTCGAACTAGTCAACGTCTGGACAGCTTTGGAACCAGACTCATGGGATGCGTGCTCGGCAGGCCACCCTCGCTGGTGATGCCGTGGAAAAACGCACCCCACCGCCTGTTTTTCTTCCGTCGTTTTGCCTCCTCGCGTGTCTATAGTAAGGGAGAGACGGGGGTAGTTGTCATGCGCGCAGAGGGTACATGTTTGTGGGTGGTTCGAGCGCTCGGGCGAGCCTACGTACCGCGCGTTTTGTTCGCGGTCATCCTCCTCGGGGTTGCCGCACCCACGCACGGGGACAGAGTCATCTTTGTCAAAGCGGACGCACAAGGTGAGTCCACCGGCACGAGTTGGACCCACGCTTACGTGGACTTACAGGAAGCTTTGGACGAAGCTAGGGTTGGTGGCGACGTTGGGACCGAAATCTGGATCGCCGCCGGAACCTACAAGCCAGACCGGGCAACAGGCGACCAAGCTTTAGCCTTCGAGTTGTTCGGAAGGGTGGGCCTTTACGGTGGTTTTGGAGCGTGGGAGGAATGCCGCGAAGAGCGTGATCCTGAGGGCAACCTTACGATCTTGAGCGGGGACCTCAACGGCGACGACGACCCTGACGCCCAATCGACCAGCGATTGCTGTGACTGGCAATCCCGAGAGTGCAGCGATGAGAACTGCTTGGCGGCGGTGGATTTGGCCGACGCGAGCTGCACCACGCGGTGGGATCAGAGCTGTAGCGCCTTGGCGGTTAGCCTGTGTTGCGAGCTATGTCGGCCGACGAGTTGCGACAACAGTTACAACGTTCTGCGAGCCACCGAACCGGGTTCGGCACCGGTGCTCGATGGGCTTACCCTCACCGCCGGCAAGGCCATGCTCTGGCCCGCCCATCCCTACGGCGGTGGACTGTTGAGCATCAACAGCAGTCCCTCCATCGTCGGGTGCAGGCTGGTGCGCAATGAAGCGTTTGCCGGGTCGGCGATGATCAGTGATGGGGGGACTCCCGTCCTCGAAAGATCGTCCTTCACGGACAATGGAAGGTTCGTGGTATCATGGGATGCGGTCCAGATTCGTTTTCCTGAAAAACCCCTATATCTGCGGCATCTGACGCTGGCCCGCAACGCGGGGGGTGGGTTGGGGCTGATCAGCGCCGACGCGATCATTGAGAATTCCACGATCCGCGATACATTGGGCACCGGGTTGTCTTGCCATTCCTCGGATTGCACGGTTATCGACTCGCAGATCGTGGGAAGCAGCGACCATGGGATGTACGCGTACGGATTCACGCGGATTATCAACAGCCAGTTCCTTCGGAACTCGTTCAAAGGGTTGTTCGCGGACGGCCCTACCTTCATCATCAATTCTGTGTTCGCCGGTAACACGGCGGGCTCTGCGGCAGCCGTCGACTCGAGACCCGGCGGCCTGTACGTGCTACATAGTGTTTTCTTCGGTAACACGGCGGATCTAATCGCAGGTATTGGAGTCGGCGACGGGGGGGCGACGATCCGCAACTCGATATTCTGGGGCAACTCGGACAACACGGGTTTCACGGACCTTGCGCAATTCCGTGGCGCAAGCACTACGGTCATCAACGTGTCGAACAGCATCGTTCAGGGCTGGACGGGTTATTACGGTGGCGTTGGCAACAGCGGGGTCGATCCGTTGTTCGTGGACGCCGACGGGGCCGATGATATTGTCGGGACCGAGGATGATGACGTGCGCCTGTCACCCGATTCGCCGGCCATCAACGCCGGCGATCCCGATCCCGCAGGCTTGCCTGCCACCGACCTCGACGGCCACGCCCGGGTGCTCTGCGGCCGCGTGGACATCGGGGCCTACGAATTCGGCATCGGCGACTACAACTGCGACCGTACCGTGGACCTCATCGACTTCGCTTATTGGTCGGAATGCGCAACGGGTCCGCACAGCGGACCCTACGGTCCTGGATGTGAATCCTTCGACTTCGACGCCGACGGTGCCGTTGACCTCCTCGACTTCGCGGCCTTGCAGGTCACGTGGCCGCCGCCCTAATCCCGCGTTTATCCACCCCCTCCCCTCGGCCCCCGCCCCCCCTCACGCCTCACCTCTCACCCGTCATGGGTCATTCATAATTGGTAAGTTTGGTCATCGGTCATTGGTAATTCGTCGTCCCCGATCGCTCCGCGATCATCCCCCCGCCGATCACCCCCCAAGTTATTCCCATGAAGTTCCCGTTCCCGGCTCGCCGCCCATCGCGGGAAGCGGACAGCGGAATTCGGAACCGCGACTGCCTGCCCGCCCGCCCTTTACGCCTCGCGTCAAGGGTTACGCGAAGCGTCAAGGGTGAAGGAGCGGTGTTGGTGGGGTGATGATTGGCGAACAGCAAAACGCGGAGAGTGGCCTCGATGTCATTCGTAACTAGTAATTGGTCATTGGCCGTTCGTCACTCCTAACTCGTAACTCGTCATTGGTAATTGGTCATGCGTAATCGGCAATTGGGACTCGGCAATCCGCAAGCCGTTTCGGCGTTTCTGCTTTCTGTGTTTTCCCTGCGTGCCTCCGTGCCTTCGTGCCTCTGTGCCTCCGCGGAAGAAAGCGCCCGCACGAAACGAACCCATCCAACCCCGCCCAGACCCCAGAAACGCGGTTGACGCGCCGAAAAATGGCTTCGTTTTCGCTCGAAAATGGCTTTTTCGGCGATATCAAACCCACCCGCCCAACCCGCCGAAAGACCATGCGATGCCCGCCTTCGTTACCCGTCCCGACGTTCAAGGCTCCCGACTGCCTCGCTGGGTCGTCGCCTGGTTCGCCGTCCTGCTCGCCGTCACCGTCGGCGTGCGTGTCCTCGACCCCACGGGTTGGCTGGGCTCCGACGACGCCGCCTATCACTCCGCCGCCCAGCACGTCCTCACCGGCGTCAAGATCGAACGTGTCCACCACCACTACGCCCGCCTCGCGGTCATCCTCCCCATCGCCGCCGGCGTGGCCGTCTTCGGCGACAACCCCGCAGCCGTCGCCCTGCCCAGTGTCATCGCATCGACACTTTGCGTCATCCTCGTCGCTCTCCTGGGCCGCGTGCTCTGGGGCTGGTGGGTGGGGCTCACCGCCGCGACCGTCTTCAGCTTCGTGCCCTACTTCCGCGTGCTCTCGACCACGGCATTCCCCGACGTCCACGTCTGCCTGTGGACCACGGCCGCCATGCTGCTCGCGGCCTGCGCCAACCGCGCCAACTCCACCAAGGCCGCGAGATGGACATGGATCGCCTGCGGGTTCGCCTGCGGTTTGGCCGTCTCCGCCAAAGTCTTCGCCGTCACCGTTCTCGTCGGAGTCCTCTGGCTCGCCTGGGCACAAAAAGGGGTCGCATCACCCCTCGGACCAAGAAATGTAGCGCCACCCCTTGTGGGTGGCGCGGGTCACCGCCGCTGGCCGGCGTTGGCGTGCCTCGCGTTTGGCATCGTCGCGTTCCAGCTTTTCGACGGCCTGTTCTATCACTGGGCCGCGGGAGACTTCTTCTTCAGCCTTCGTGCCACGCTTCACGCCCAGGACAACGTCGCCTCGATGGCCGCGGATAAGACGACCGAAACCGTCGGCTTTTTTGCTTTCGTGTGGGACCGCCTGGCCATGCCCGCCCGTGCCTCGACTTCGGGCTGGGGCATCCTCGGCATCGTCTTCTGGCCGATGCTCGCCCTCGCCGCGCTTCTCGACCGCCGCTCGCGCCCGCTCGTCGCATGGGCGGTGGCAACCTACATTCTCGTCGCCTTCGTGCCGCTGAGCTTCAAGGACGGCGCTCGACCCTATCCGATTTTTCACGGGCGCCACGTCCTCCCCGCGTGCATCCCCTTCGCATTCTGCGTCGCCTGGGCCGTACATCAGGCGATTGAGGGAGCCTGCAAGCGCCATTGGGAAGCGCGATCCTGGCCCGTCGTCGTTGCTGTCGTCGTTGCCCTCGCATTGGTCACCCGCCGAGAACTCAACGGATTCCGCGACCGCGCCACGAGCCGCGTCGGTGTCGCCATCACCGAACTCATCCGAACCACAATCTTGGACACAAACCGCCCGATCTTCATGACCCCTTCGACCTATTGGCGATTTCGCCTTCTCTTCCCGCCCGAGTTGCGCGACCGCTTGCGAGTGGCAACTGACAACGAGGCGCCGTCGTGGTGGCGTCGAACCTGTCCCGACATCGTGTCGCGACTGCAAACGCTCCCCGCGCCCGGCGACGCCTACCTGATCGCCACTCCTCGCCAGCTTCAGTGCGAGCCCGAACCATGGGACTACGGCGTGTCGCTGCCCGGCGATGCCCTGGGCTCTTGGCGGGAAATCAAGCCTCAAACCACGCTCCTGCGTCTTGCGGACCGCCGCATCGCGGTCGCCGACGGCAAGACGCAGGCCCTCGAAACCGTCCTATTCCTGCTGGGAAACGGCAATTCGACCGATGCGGCGACCCTTCTCGCCGTGGAGGCGAGTCCATCCGACCATCGCTCGGAACTCGCTCAACCGTGACCCCGCACCCACCGATAGGTTATCGGGTTCTCGCCGAATGGGCCGGACGGACCACCCCCACGGTCGAGCCCACACCGGACATAAAGGAACACGAACCATGACTTCCATCGTCGACTGCTGCGATGACGAAACCGTGGCACTGCTTACGCGCGATCGTTTCACGCCGGACCTGGTCTGGGAGTCGCCCGACGCGCGGGTGATCTCCAAACTGGTACGGCGTCCGACTCCGTCGACGCGCTTCGGCGGCGTCACGGTCATCGTTCCCTGCTACAACGAGCAGGACTCCATCGCCGCCACCGTTCGACGGCTGACGGACACGATGCTCCAAACCAACCGGCCGTATGAGTTGATCATCGTGGACGACGGCTCCGATGACGCCACGCACTATGAGCTTTCCGCCTGCGCGTTCGAACCGGCCCTACGGGTGCTGCGAAACGATCGCAATCAGGGTTACGGCTTTTCGCTCAAGCGCGCCGTGGCCGAGGCCCAGTACGAAACCGTGGTCATCCTCGACGCCGACGGCACCTACCCCGTCGAGCGCATCGACGACCTTCTGGGGGCCATGGACGGCGCCGATATGGTCGTCGCCTCGCGCACGGGACAGAGCGTACACGTTCCCCTCTCCCGCCGTCCGGCGAAGTGGGTGCTGCGAAAACTGGCCGCCTATTTGACCGAAACCGAAATCCCCGACCTCAACAGCGGCATGAGGGTGATGAAGCGAAGCCTCGTCCGCAAGTTCCTGCCCCTGCTGCCCGACGGGTTCAGCTTCACCACCACCATCACCCTCGCCCTTCTGACGCATGGGTATCGCGTGCGCTACGAACCGATCGATTACGCACGGCGGGTGGGCTGCTCCTCGATCCGCCCGGTCCGCGATACGCTCAATTTCCTGAGCCTCATCGTGCGGACGGTGCTGTATTTCAAGCCTCTGAAGGTGTTCGCCCCGGTCAGCGCCGTGATCTTTGCCCTGGCGGTGGCCGTGGCCTTGGTGACCAAGCTGGCCTTCGGGCAGCTTGCGGATGTCATGTCGGTGACACTGGTCATCGCCGCGGTGCAGCTTCTGGCCATCGGGTTGCTGGCCGACCTGATCGACAAGCGGTCCCCCAGTTACAACTAGCGAGGTCCGTCCCATGCCGGCCCTTTCCATCCTCGCCGCGCCGACCCAGCGGAACCTCCTGCACGCCTCGACGCAGCGGCGCTGGCGGGTGCTGCTCATCAACCCCCCGCGCTTCGGCGAGCTGATCGGCAAGAACCCCGCGATCGTCGAGAAACACCGAGGGTTCAACCCGCCGTTGGGAATCTTGTCGCTCGCCGGCTACCTGGAAAACCATTCCTCGTTCGAGCTGGAACTGCTCGACGCCCAGCCCAAGGGGTACACCTATCCGCAGCTCGAGGAAGTGTTGCAAGCCCGCAAGGCGGCGGACGTCGTGGGCATCACGGCCATGACGTTCACCCTCATCGACGTGTTCAAGACCGTTCGCCTGGTCCGTAAGGTCATGCCCCAAGCCAAGATCGTCCTCGGCGGGCCGCACGTCCATCTCTACCCCGATGAGACCATCCGTCATCCCGAAGTCGATTTTCTGCTTCAGGGCGAGGGCGAAATCGCATTTCTGCAACTGCTCAACAACCTGGACCATCCCGACGCCTGGCCGCAAATCAAAGGGCTGGTCTACAAGAACGCCGACGGCGCAATCGTCAACAACGGCATCGCCCCGGCCACGGAAAACCTCGACAAACTGGGCATGCCCGCGCGGCACCTCCTGAATGTGACCGACTACACGTCGCTTCTGGGCCGAGACAACGTCATCACCACCATGTTCACCTCGCGGGGGTGTCCGTATCGCTGCACGTTCTGCGATCGGCCTTATTCACCGGTCCTGAGCGGCTTCCGCTGGCGAAGCGCCGCGCACGTGGCCGACGAAATGGAGATCTGCCTGTCGCTGGGCATTCGCGAGGCCTTCATTTACGACGACACCTTCACCGTCCGCCGCGACCGGGTCATGGAACTGTGCGACGAGATCGAACGGCGCAAGATCAAGTTCCGCTGGGACGTGCGGGCGCATGTCAATACCATGACACCGGAGTTGATCCGCCGCATGAAGCACGCCGGCTGCGACCGCGTTCACTACGGGGTGGAGTGCGGCAACGACCGCATGATCAAGGTCATCAAGAAGAACACCACGGTGGCCAAGATCCGCGAGGTCGTCGCCCAAACCAAGGCCGCGGGGATGGAAGTGCTCTGCTATTTCATCATCGGGCAGCAGACGGAGACGGCCTCGGACATCGCCGACTCCATCACCCTCGCCCGCGAGCTCGATCCCAACTACGTCCACTTCACCATCTTCTGCCCCTATCCGGGGACCGAAATCTACTTCGAGGGTCTCAAGAGCGGCGTCATCCGCGAGGACGTGTGGCGGAAGTTTTCCGAAAACCCCCGCGACGGGTTCGAGCTGCCGGTGTGGGAGGAGAACTTCACCCGCCACGAACTCCGCGAGATGCTGGTGAAGTGCTACAAGTCGTTCTACCTGAGGCCGCGATACATCGCCCGCAACTTGCTTCGAATCCGTCGCTTCGGGGAACTCAAGCGCAAGCTCCGCGCCGGCTGGTCGGTGGTGGGCATGACCGCCGATCAGAAGCTCTTCGACGCTTCCGACATGGCCGCCCGCGCCCGCACCATCGTCCCCTCCGCCGCCTACGAACTTAGCTGCTGACGCCTCCCCTCGACGATCACCCGGGACAGCCGCTGATCACAATCGTGCCGGTGTCAACGTCTAACTCGTTGGCCGTTCCGAACAGACGGACGGTGATCTCGATCTCGCCGCACGCACTGCTGCCGCTCACGGTCATCACTCCGGTGGCGGCGTCGAGGGTCAACACCACGCCGGGCGGCAGCCCGCCGTTACCGACCGAATCAGCGAAAAAGAACAACTCGCGATCGTCCGGGGCGTTGGTCAGGGTGACAAAGTCGTTCAGATTGATCGTCGCACCGACGTTGACGGTTTCGGGCAAGTTAAGTTCGACGGTCGCCGCCTGGATGGAGGTGGTGAGCGTCCCGCCGAGCACAGTCGCCGCTCCAGCAACCGTGCAATCGACCACCGCGATAAAGTGGAGGTCCGTCGTCGCCGTCACGTCCGGGGCGACAAAACTGGCGGACTGGTCGTTGCCCGCCACGGCGCCCAACAGAGTCACACGAACCGCGTCGGTGGGGTCCTGGAACCACCGGACAGACAGATTCGGATCTTCATCGTCGGCAAGGTCGATGGTCACCGTCTCGCCGACCCGTGCCGCGCCGCTGCTCTTGGTGCCAATGGCTGTGCGTACGAACGGAGGCACGCTGATTACGACAGAGTCCGTTCCGTTGGCGAAACCCGCCGCCGTACCAGTCGCCTGAAAGGTGAGGAGACGGGCGGTAACCGAACCATCGAGGGGGGCCATGAACGTGACCGGGTCGACCGCGTTGTTTACACCCACGCCAGGCCCGCCGCTCTGCGCCCAGGCAAGGGTCGCGGAGCCGGGGACCGCCGTGGCGTTGAGCTCCACGGAGGCGCCCGGGCAAACGGTGCGATCCGCGCCGGCGTTCACGACGACCGGGTCGGGCTGGGTCGGAGGTCCGCCCCCGCCGCAGTTCTCTTCACAAGCGTCGCCGCAGGAGTCGCCGTCCGCATTCGTCTGGTTGGTGTTCGAGACGATCGGACAGTTGTCGCACGCGTTGCCGACCGTGTCGTTGTCGCTGTCCTGCTGGCTGACGTTGGAGACCGTGCGGCAATTATCGCAGGCGTCGCCCACGCCGTCGCCTACGCCGCCGCCCTCGGAGTCGGTCTGGGCGGCATTGCTGACCGTGGGGCAGTTGTCGCAAGCGTTCCCCACGCCGTCACTGTCGCCGTCCAACTGGTCGGCGTTGGAAACCGTCGGGCAGTTGTCGGTCTCATCGGGCTCTCCGTCACCGTCACCATCACCCTCGCAGGCATTGCCCTGCCCGTCGCCGTTATCGTCGGCTTGATCTGTGTTGGAATCAGCCGGGCAGTTGTCGCAGACGTTCCCGACGCCGTCCTCATCGCCGTCGGCCTGGTCGGTGTTGGCATCCTCCGGACAGTTGTCCGACGCATCGCCCACGCCGTCACCGTCGCCGTCGTCCTGATCGGGATTGGGATCACCGGGGCTGTTGTCGCAGAGGTTGCCGATGCCGTCGCCGTCATCGTCGTCCTGATCCGCATTGGGCACGCGTAGGCAATTGTCGATTCCATCGGGCGATCCGTCGCCGTCGAGGTCGCCGTCGCAGGCATCGCCGACGCCGTTGTCGTCCGCATCCACTTGGTCGGGGTTGGCGGTGCTGCGGCAGTTATCGCACTCGTCGCCTACGCCGTCGTCGTCATCGTCGGCTTGGTCGTCGTTGGCGGTGCTCCGGCAGTTGTCGCAGCCGTCCCCCACGCCGTCGGCGTCGTCGTCGGCCTGGTCCTCGTTGTCCGCCGCAGGGCAGTTGTCGCAAACGTCGCCGCGTCCGTCGTCGTCGCCGTCGGCCTGGCCGGTGTTGGGCACGTCGCGGCAGTTGTCGCTGATGTTGCCGATCCCATCCTCGTCGGCGTCACCCTGTCCGGGGTTGGGATCGTTGGGACTGTTGTCACAAGCGTCGCCGACGCCGTCGCCGTCGGCATCCTCTTGTTCCGGATTGTCGGCATTCGCGCAGTTGTCGCAGGCATCGCCGAGCCCGTCGCCATCGGCGTCTTCCTGTTCGGCGTTGGCGTTATCCGGGCAGTTGTCGTCTTGCCCGACACCGTCGTCATCGCGATCCCCAGCCAGGAAGCCTCGTCCGCTGCACCCTCGTCCGAGGTTGCCGCAGCCGATCATCCCGCAAAGGGTAAGAGCGGCCATGAGGCCGAAAAGACGCAAGAACCCGAACCGACCCGCCCATCGCATCAGCAACATGATTGACCTCGCAAGCCTTCCTTCTCCACCGATTCATCCATATCCGTTCCGGGAACGGTACAGAGGCCCAAGCGTCCCCGCAACCACCCGACCCATGAACGTACGCCGCACCTTCGTCGTGCAAGAACGGGTACGCACACCCCGCTTTTATCGGCCACTGTGCCTTAGGAACTACGGTTTTTCGTTCCGCCGCAGGACCGGCTACGGGTTCGGCGAAACCGGTTCGACGCCCGGTCGAAGGAGCATTCCCCGGCCGAAGTGGGGGTCGTGGCAGCTCGTGCATCGCTCCACGTTCGGTCGTTGATGGGCGGCGGGACTGAGGTCCTCGGGCGCGTCGTGGCATTCGACGCATGTTCCCAGGACGGGGAGCTTGAGAAGATGGTCGTTGACGCTGCGGTGCATGTCGTGGCAGTCGCCGCACTGGCCGTTGGAAACCGGGGCGTGCCCGACCTCCGGGCCGAAGTAACGCCCATGACAGCCTCGGCAGGAGTCCGCAAGGTCCACGCGGACCGCCATTTTTTGTGCCGCGTCATGGCAACTCTGGCAGGCGCGTTGCTGAAAAGGCCGATGGACGGACAGGAACCGGACCGGCGCCGCGCCCACCGCGGGCGGCGGCTCGGGCTCCGGCGGCTTGCTCGGAGGCTGGGTGGCACCCTCGGTCGCTGACGGCGGGACCTCGAAGAAAAACGCGTTGAGCCGATCCCGAACCGATGCCGAGCAGCCCAAGACGGCTACGCATCCCAGGAAAACGACCTGACGGGGTCGCATCATCCAAATCCGTCCGGCACGGTCACTCCAGCCGATCCAGCCTCAATACCCTATGAATCGGCTCGGAGCGGTCAACTGGAATGCTCGGAATGCAAATCGTCTGCTCGCTGTGTTGGAAGCCGTCGCCCCCAGACGATCATACTGAAGTAAATCGACCGTTCGGCGGATCGCCCCGTGGCGGTCGGCTGTGCGGTTCACGCATGGATGGCGCGGTGAGGACCTCAAGGAGGATGGTCTGCGGTTGCGCTGTTGTCGCGATGCACACTGCATCGGCGGATCCTGCCAGTCCGGCGGCGAATGTGGAGGAACCCGCCGTCGCCCAGGCCCCGGTGCCGCCTTACCTGCACCTTGACCAACTGGATGCCTATCTGGAACTTCGGGCGGAACTTTCGGCCCTACAAGTCGAAACCGAGGATCGCCAGTCGGGTCGCCGTCAGCGCTCGCAACGCAACCGCGAGTGGGAGCTCGAAGAGGGGTTGGGGCTGCGCTTCAGCGGAGGAATCCTCGAGCCCGGGTTCCTTACATTCGGCGGCGAGGTAGACTTTGCGCTGACCCAAAGCCGGTATCAGGAACGGCTATGGGGCGTGACCCAGACGGACAACGACACGGGGCACCTTCTGCAGTACGACCTCCATGCGGATTTTCTTCGCGGACAGGCGCTGAGCGGCTCCATGTACGGCCTGCGGAGGGATGACCGGATCGATAGGCGGTTCCAACCCACACTGGACCAACGGCGGACGGGACTGGGCACGAGTTGGGTCTTCTCGGACGCTCGGTTCCCGATGGAACTGAGCTACGATTACCTCGAGACCGACCGCACGGGCAACGCGAAGCGATCGGACGATGAACATACCCTCGAAAGCACGCTCCACTACAGTGCGGAATGGATTCTCTCCCACAGCCATCGCCTGAAGTTCGCCTATGAGCATGTCGAATCGAAACAGAATTATCAGGGGTCGCGCCAGTCCTTTGAGACCACCCGCGATTTATTCACCCTCGACCATCAACTCGATTTCGGCGACGGGGACCGCCACAATCTCCGAACGCTCGTGAACTGGCAGGAGGAAAGCGGAGACCTGGCCCGAGATTTCTTTCGCATCGGCCCGCAATTGACGCTCCAAAATCGGGGCAATCTGCAAACTATGTATAAGTATCAAGCCAACCGCGAACTGTACGAAGGTTTCGATGTCGAAACCCATCGCGCGGACTTTCAACTCGTTCACCAATGGCATACGAACCTTACCACGACCTTCGATGTTTTCGGGCTGGCCGAGGACGTCGATGACGTGGTGAGCACGGAACAATATGGCAGCTCGGTCGACTGGCAGTACAATCGAAAAAACCCTTGGGGTCGCCTGCACGCCGACATCGCCTTCGCCTATGACACGGAAAACGCAAGCAGTGACGATGAACTGCGGATCGTTCTCGACGAAGCGCAGACATTCCGTGATCCCAGGGACGCCATTCTTCGGAATCGCAATGCCCTCCCCGAAAGCATTATCGTGACGGATACGGCCAACCGTCGGGTCTACCGCATCGGCATGGACTACCTGGTCGTGCGGCGGCGGGATGTGGTTCGCCTGATTCGCGTTCCCACCGGACCGATCGCCGACGGAACCACGGTTTTCGTGGATTACCAATATCATACGCCCGCCGACGGTCAGCTCGACACCATGCGGGTCGACCTTAACCTCGAGCAACGGTTTTCCAACGGGCTGACGCCGTACTATCGCTTCTCCTACCGCAACCAGGAAGACGATCCGTCCAGGGGATTCTATCGTCGTGCGGACCGGACCGATCATCACCGCGTGGGTGTGAACTTTGAATCCAAGCCCCTCAACCTGGGCGCCGAATTCGAAGTGTTTGACGACACCATCGAGCCCTTTGACGGGTATCACCTTCACGGATTGGTTCGGATTCTTCAGGGTGCGGAGCACACACTGAATGCGTCGACCCGCTTCTCGCAATTGTTCTTTGAAGACGGGCGGAACGATCGGGAGGTGATTTTCGTGGATATGGAACTGGATCACCGTTGGCGTCTGACGGATCGGTTTTCAACCGTGGAGCGCGTGGCCTACCGGTATGAGCATGATTCGATCGACGGAGTGACTCATGGCGTGGATCTGTCGGCGGGATTTCAATATGTCCTCGGCGACCTCGCCGGCGAATTGACATTCGACTATGATCGTCTGGCGCTCCCCAACTCCGAGGAAGACGACTTTGGCGTCTTCCTACGAGTGCGAAGGGATTTCACCGATGTACTGGGCGTGCGATAGGGCAAGGACCACTGCGGCGGTGCTGCTGGTTGGGATCGGGCTGGCGGCAACCTATGGGTGCGCCCGTCCGGCAGGGGAGTTATTCCCCGCACGGTCGCCGCCGCGCGTCTGGCCGGCGCCGCCGAACACGCCGCGGATCATGTTTCTGGGTGAGATCGCAGATAGCGGCGCGCTCCATGCTGGAACTTCGGCATCGGAAGCGGTTGCGTCGGTCCTCCGCGGGTCCAGGCCGCCGATCCACTTTTCCGCCCCGCACGCCGTCGCAGTCTCGGGAAGCGATCTCGTCGCCGTCGCGGATTCAGCCGGGGCGTGCGTGCATATTCTCGATCTGAAGCATCGAACCCACGTTCTGGTGGCGGGCGGGTTCGGAACACACTTCCATTCGCCGGTCGGCGTGGCATGGGCCAAGGATCGACTATTTGTCACCGATGCGGGAAAGAAAGAAATCATCGAGCTGGATCCCCAGGGGGGCGCCAGAGTCCGGTTCGGCGGACACGAATTGCAGCGCCCAGTGGGAATTACCTATGTCGCCTCGCGCCATCAGCTTTATGTCGTAGACGGCGACGCGCACCAACTGAAACGGTTTTCACCCGACGGAAGCTATTGCGGAGCTTTGGGATCGCGCGGCGCCGGACCCGGCGAATTCAATTACCCCTCCCACGTGACCAGTCATGGCGACCGACTTCTCGTCTCCGACAGTGGGAACTTCCGTGTGCAGTTGTTGACATTGGATGGAGAGTTCCTTGCATCCATCGGACAAAAAGGCGACGCCGCGGGCGATTTCGCGCTGCCCAAAGGAGTGGCCTTCGACACACAGGGCCATTTGTATGTGGTCGATGCCAGGTTTGAGAATATCCAACTCTTCGATGAGCGCGGCCAACTGTTGATGGCGCTGGGCGAGGAGGGGCGCGAGCAGGGTGAATTCTCGCTTCCTGCCGGAATTACCGTCGATGAACTGGACCGCATTTGGGTAGCCGACGCGGGAAACCGCCGGCTGCAAGTCTTTCAGTTTCTTCGGAACCCATTATGATCGTCAGAGCAACCATCGCCTCAGCCCTGCTTTTGTTTGCCGCAGAAACTCTGTATGCGGACGAATCCATCCTCAACTCCAAACACGACCTGTCGTCCCAGGGTCCGGGTCCCGTCCGTGCGGTTGCGGACAACGAAGTATGTATTTACTGCCACACGCCGCATAACGCAGCGCCGCAGACGCCGCTCTGGAACCGCGAAAACCCGCGAACCCACTATCGCATTTATGAGAGTTCCACGACCAACGCACGAATCGACCAACCTTCGGGGGCGTCGAAGATGTGCCTCAGTTGTCACGACGGCTCGATGGCCTTGGGGACGGTGTTGTCTCGACCTCTCAGTCACCCCTTGGTGATGACGGCGCGGACCATTCCGCCGGGGAAAGCGGACCTCACCAGCGATCTGTCCGACGACCATCCCATCGGATTTCGTTACGATCGAGCACTGGCCCGGACCGATCGACAGATTCGACCCGCGGAAGTCGTCACGGCAGAGCTTCCGCTCGGCGCTCACGGAGAAATGCACTGCACCACCTGTCACGATCCGCATAACAATGAACTGGGTGATTTTCTGCGCGTATCGGACCGCATGTCGGCCATTTGCACATCATGCCATGACATGGCCGGTTGGGAGCGAGGGTCCCACGCAGTCAGTCACAAGAACACTCCTGGCCGAGCCGTCGATCCCGCCGAGCGCCTGAAATACACCACGGTGGCGGAAAACGGGTGTATGGCTTGTCATAAGGTCCACTCCGCCCCGCAGCGCGAGCGACTGCTGCGCTTCGGACGGGAGGAGGACAATTGTCTTAACTGTCACGGAGGCGCGGTGGCGACCCTAAACATCGCGACCGAAATCGGCAAACGCTCCGGACACGACGTGCGGCGGCGGACCGGCACGCACGATCCCGTCGAACACCCCTTCACCATGAGAAGACACGTGGAATGCACGGACTGCCACAATCCCCACGCCTCGGCCAAACTGATACCCGGCGCTTTGGACGGTCCGTCGGGACAAGTGGTCAAAGGTCCCAACCTATTTGTTTCCGGCATCAGTCTTTCGGGACGCGCGTTGGATCATTCGACCTACGTCTACGAAATCTGCTTCAAGTGTCATAGCGACGGCATCTTACGGCCTCGTCTTTCGACCACGCGGCAGATCGCCCAGACCAATACACGCCTGGAGTTTCAGATTTCCAACCCCTCCTTCCACCCCGTGGCCGGCCCGCGACGAAACTCGGATGTGGTCAGCCTTCTGCCGCCACTGCGGTCCGGAAGCGTCATCGGCTGCACCGACTGCCACAACAGCGACAACGCCCGCCAGGCCGGCGGCAGCGGGCCCAACGGGCCTCACGCCTCCCTCTACGAGCCTCTCTTGGTGCGCAACTATGATCGCGATGATTTCACGACGGAGTCGCAGGAGGCCTACGCTCTTTGTTACGCTTGTCACCAGCGGGAGAGCATTCTCAACAACGAAAGCTTCCCCTTGCACCGCCGCCATATCGTCGACGTGCGCACGCCGTGCAGCGTGTGTCATGACCCCCACGGCATTTCCCGCGGACAGGGCAACGGTGCCAACCATACCAGCTTGATCAATTTCGATCTGGCGGTGGTCGGTCCGGCGACGGGGCTCGAGGCCTCGCGCATTCTCTACGAGGATACGGGCCGCTTTGCGGGCAATTGCACGTTGACGTGCCACGGCCTGACCCACATCAACTTTTCTTATGGGATCGGCGGGGCGGGCGTGGGGGCCCGCGCTGCGGCCCCAGGGGGAATACGACGATGAAGGGATTCGCAACGGGGCTCTCCGCGGTTACGGCCTTCGCCGTGTTCGGCGGATGGGCGTGGGCGGGCTTGGAAGGCTCCAAGCATGATTTCCGCAAGCAGGCCTGGTCGGGGGGGGAAACCTGCGGAGTGTGTCACACCCCGCATCGCTCGGACCCACCCAAGGCCGCCCCCTTGTGGGATCCGCGGGCCGACCTGAACCGCAGACTGGGCTCCGCCCCCGCTCGGCGCGGCCCGGGTAACGGCACGCTTTCCTGTTTCCGATGCCACGACGGGACCGTGGCCGACAGCATCGTCCCCGGAGCGCCGCGCCGGCGTTTTGCCAATGCCCAGCACCCTGGCCTCTTCACCGCCGCCCACGGTCGATCCGACCATCCGGTGGGCGTGGAGTACCCGCTGCGTCCGCGGGACTATCGACCTGCGACCACCGTCCTCGCCGACGGAACCGTGACCCTGCCCGCAGGACGCGTCGAGTGCATGTCATGTCACGATCCCCATGCCTCCGCCGGGATCGACAAGATGCTCGTGATGAGCAACGCTCGCAGCGCGTTGTGCCTTACGTGCCACAAGAAATGAGAGGCGAACGGCCTTCGCAGGTTGAGACTTCGATCGCCCCGGGGAGCGGGCCGAAAGCGACCGCACTCTCACCGACAGGACGCCGAGGTTCGAGGATCGTAGGGTACGCAATCCTCAGTGCTCTGACGCTGACCGCCTGCCGCGCTCCCCACCCGTCCTCGCAAATCCTCTATTATCCGCCGCCGCCCACGCCGCCGCGGGCGGTCCATCTGCTGTCCTTTCGCACCCTCGGCGAAATCGCCCCGCATCGATCGGGTGGCGCGAGATCAAAACGCGGCGGTCGCTCGCCCGCAGCGGTCACGAATCCGCTGGGCATCGCCTTCCACGACGGCAAGCTCTACCTCTGCGAGCCGGACGAGCATCGCGTCCACGAATGGAACCTGGAAACCGGTGCGGCGCGGTTTTTGACGGGCGGCGCGGAGCGATCGCTTGCGACTCCGGTGGCCGTCGCCGTGGGACCGGGGGGCGAGGTTTTCATAGGCGATACCGGGCGGAGAGAGGTTGTGTGCTTCAACCAAACCGGGGACTTCCAATGGAGTTTTGCGCCCCGAGAGCGGACCAACTTTCGGCCCGTCGCGCTCACCCTGCACGACGCGCGATTGTATGTCGTGGACGCGGCCCACGCCCGCATCGAGGTCCTATCATTCGCCGATGGCCGACACCTGGATTCGATCACGCTGGATTCCGTCGATGGCGGGGTCTTGCCCGTCGGAGTGGCCGCGGACTCAGGCGGGCGCCTCTACGTGTCCGACATGATGGGCGGGCGAGTCGTCGTTTTGGATTCGCAGCACGCGCCGGTGGCGACGATTTCGCAGCGCGGAGATCGCATCGGCGACCTCGGACAGCCCAAGCACCTTGCGATCACAAGAGACGGCACGCTTTTTGTGGCCGACGCGGAATTCGGCCAAGTCCACCTGTTCAATGAACGCGGCGAGTTGTTGATGCTACTTGCAGCCCCGGACGACCAACCCGGCCAAGCGCTCATGCCGACGGGACTGGCGGTCGCGGAACGACTGCCCGCACACTTGGCGTGCCTTGTTCCCCCCGACTTCCAGGCGGCATACTTCCTTTTCGTCAGCAACCGGCTGAGCGCCAATCCCTTGTCACTTTACACCATCGGCAACAGAACATCCCCGGTCACGCCTGACTTGGGGCCGGACGCGCCCTAGCCCCAAAAAGGAAGGCGGCGTACGGAGCGAACCCCGTACGCCGCCTTGTTGTCTACCTAGCGGGGAGGCTTTCCTCCCCCTGAACCGGAGAAGCTCCGGCCCACGATCTTGGCCGAATTACCGGCCCGACCGCAGACCTTTGCCCTTCCGATCGTTGTTCGACTTGGTCGGACGAGCGCCTTGCTCGAACGCGTCCATGTCGTCGGCGTTGAGCACGCCGTCGCCGTTGAGGTCGGCCACGATCAACTCCGGATAGCCGAGCTCAAGCAACTGCTCAACGGACACTTCCGTCGTGATGCTCGGAACGGTGCCGGTCTGCGGACCGCAGCAGCACTCCTTCTGAGAGACGAGGAAGTTGTTGAGCACGAAGTTGTAGTCAGACACGGTCACGCAGCCGTCACCGTTGATGTCGGCGTTGGGACCGGGCGTACTACACGGCGTGTCGTTGTCGGGGTAGCAGATCCCGTACTGCGACACGAAGGTGCCGAAGTCCAGGATGTCGATGGTATCCAAGCTGGGATTGGCCAACGGATCGGACTTCTTCCAGCCGTCGAGGTTACCGCCGATGAGCCAGTTGCCGCCCAGGCGGGGGTCGCCCTCGAACCGAGCTTGCAGCTGCCCGTCGACGCAGTCGCCGCCCGCCGGATCAAACGTGTAGCAGGCGCGCAGCGTGTGGAACTGATCCTGGGCGGTGATGCAATCCCACTGCCCGGAGGCGGGGATCTTCACCTTGTCCTGGACCTTCCCGTTGAAGTTGAACAGACCACCGAAGTCCACGTCGGTCGAGAAGACCTCCGGTTCCTCGATGCAGTTCGCGTACAACGAGAACTTGATGCAGCGGGTCAGACCGTCCGCGTCGCCGGACGTGATGGGCGGCGAGAGCTGGACGTCGATGTCCAGGCTGGTCTGATCGTTGACCGTGACGGTCCAGCAGCCGATCTGCTTGCCGTCCGCGCCGCGCGGGCAATTGGCCGCGCCGCCGGCGCAACCGACCGTCTGGTCGCAGCGAGTTTCGCTGGCCGAGCAGCAGAAGCTGGAGGCGCCGACCGGCAATGCTCCGCCGTTCTGCACCAGGCCCGGGCCGTACACAAGACCCGTTTCATGCGCACCGCGGCAGGTGATCGTGGCCGGTCCGCAGCTATGCGAAACGGACGGCGGATCCCATGTCTCGATGGCCGTCGGCTTGTCGCAGTCGACGTTGGTCTTGATGTTGTCGGGGGTTTCCAGGATCAGGTCGCCCCGAGCCCGGACGGTCTTGCACTTGGAATCAATATCCACCCTTTGCCCCGCGTCATCGACGAGGTAGCTGTTCTGGGGATTATTGTTGCCAAAGCACAGATCGCACTCGTTGCACTCCCCGATCTTCGAAAAGGTGATTTGCAACAGGTCGGTGTTTCCGAGCGGGCCGTTGAGCCCGGCGAACGGATCCACGCCCACGGCGATGAAGACCGAGCCCGCGGTCACCACCGGACCGTAAACCGTCGTCGAATAGGGAGCGACGCCGGACACGCTCTGGAAGCGAAGGCAGGTGGGGTCAAAGAGCATCAGGAGCTGGCCGCCGTTGATGGGCGAGCCGGCCGAACCGATGCGGACCCGAGCCGTGATCTTCTCCGCGTTGTCGCCGCTGTCGAAGCAGTTGCCGCCGTTGGCGAACTGATCGCAGACGCCGCCTGGGCAGTCCGCATCGGTCTCGCAGGAGAAACCCGAGCGCAAACCACCGTCGCACAGCGGGTTCTTCTCCGAGTTGATGAGGATGTAGTTCACGCTCGGAGTGAGCGTGCAGAAGCAGAAGCCGTTGACGCACGGATACGCCGCCCCCAACGGATCGAGCGGACAATCGGCGTCCGTCGTACAGACGACGCTGTTGACGTCCGTACCCGAGCAACCGCCGTCGGCTTGCGAACTAATTCCGTCGCAGACGTCGGGCGTGGTGCAGGGGTTCTCGTCATCGCACGGTCCGACGGCCGGTACATTTACAGCCGTCCCGTTGCTTGGGTCTGGCGAGCCGCATGCTCCAGCGGCGCCGCCGCTGCACGAGTCTGCCGTGCAATCGTCGCCGTCGGAGATGGTCGTCTCGACTCCCCCGCTGCAGCATTCAGTCGCGGTATCCCAACCTGCCTTGCACGAACGTACACACAGTCCCAGCCCCGTGTTGCACGATTCGGTCGAGCAGGCATCGCCGTCGTCGCAGTTGGCGTCCGTGGCGCACTCGACGCACTCATCAGCGCAGGTATTGCCTGGCGTGAAGAGCACCGGAAGGGGCTCGTCATCGCCGCACTCCGACCGCAGAACGCCGTCCACGCAGCCCGCACCGGGGGTGCCCAGAGCGAAGCAGCACTGACCGGTCAGGATGTTGACGGCGAAACCCAGCTCGGCCAGGGTTTCAAGTTGGAGCGGCGGAGCCGAGGTGTCGGCCAAGAACGTCTCGGCGTTCACTAGATTGATGGTGTACAAACCCTTGGCGCCGATGGGGATGTCCAGAACGAGCGTACCGCCGTTGGATGGCAGGGCGATGTCGTCAGGACGGACGTCCGTATAGACGCCGAAATACCTGTAGTTGAACGTCGAGGTATCGACGTCCGACTGGTCGCAGCCGCCGCCTCGGCACCACGCATCGGCCGGCCGGCTGGTTCCGAACTTATCCGTGTACCCAGGTTTACAGAAGAGCAGCTCGCACTTGGCATGACCTTCGCCGTAGGTGGCCTGGCAGAACGCGTTTCCAGGCGCGCCGCCCGCACAGGCGATGCTGGGCGGAGCGAGGTCCGCGCCGCCCGGTGGGGCGGCGTTGACGCCCATGTAGCCCGTGGCGTCGATCTTCACCTGGTAGACCTTCAGCGGCGGGACGTCGTCGCCACTGGGATCCCAGTCGAAGAGCTGCACTTCGAACCAAGCACGCTGCACCGCGGCAGCACTGTCGAGCCTGAGTGTGTTACCCAGGATGTTCGGCCCGCCGCCGATGAGCGCCGGATAGGCCGGGCCGACCTTGGTCGGAACCGGCATGATCCGAATCGTCGCGGTCGGCGGTGTCCCGGCGACGACCGACCGAATCTGGTCGGGGTTGCCGGTGACGAGCTGCGACGACTGCGAGCGGACCGTTCCTTTGTCCGTTCCGCGGGCGTCGTCGGCCGACCACACCGCGGAGGCGCCGATGCCGATCGCCAGCGCTCCCACAATTACCAAACCTACTACCTTCTTCATTTTCCAATCCTCCAAAAGGTGAAACGTTCCCATGTCCCTACACATACCTTTATGAACCTGAATGAGGCACTTGTTCCTCTGTTTTGACATCTTCACTCCCGTTCCAAGCCCCGTCTAGACCCACGACGGCGGCAGGTCGGCTGTTAACCTGACCACCACCAGAACCGATCGACCACAATTGCCCTCCACGGCTGTCCACACAGCTTTCCGCGTATCGTTTCACCGGCGTCTGGGGCGGGCGAACGCCGCCCGCCCCGCGACACCGTCTTATTCCTCATCCCGTCAGTTGCATCGTCCGCAACGATCACGGCAGAGTGGGTTACCACAAACCCCATTGGCCACGGGTGGCGCCACGCTGCCCAGACAGTGGCTGTTGTTGATGCACGGCAGGCCATCGTTCGTTCCGCCGCTACAGGTACTTACGCAGACTCCGGGCCCTCCCAGGGCCGGTGTTATAGCCGTACACGCCGCCCCGCAGGCGGTGCCGCACGTCACCAGGGACGGGCACGTGCAAGGACCAAGGAACGGATAAGCACGGCCCTTGAACGCGTCGACCTCGACCAGGATGTCGGTGGCGTCGACGTCCGAGTTCAGCCCCGGCAAGTTCGGTTGAAGCTGCATCTCGGTCTTCGGGCGCGCCCCGGGCAGGCTCTTAAACTTCTTGACCAATTCGGAGACGTCCAGACCGTCGGGCTGGGTCGTCGGCGACGGCGGGTTGAACGCCGGGAACACGTCGCCCCATCGGGTGGTCCGCATGTTAACATTGGGCCCGACGCTGCCGCTCTTGCTATAGACATTGGCAATGTAGCTGGAACTCGAGGCGACCTCGGCGCCGGTGACGTGGATTTTCTCTCCCGCAGGCCAGACGCGGAAGTACGGCGTACATTGCAACCGCGCCCCGCGGAAGTTGCCGATGCCCGGACTGTCCTGGGCCTCGAGGTAGGTGGCCGGCGGTCCGACCCATCGAGCGCAGCCGTTGGCTTCCGACGGCGCGGTACACGAACCCACCTCGAATGTACTGAAGTCCGGCGCCGGGAACTGCGGAGCGTTGTCCGGTTCCGGATCCTGCATGTTGACCATCGTGATCTTAACGGCGTGACCGGTTCCCGTACTGGTGACCAGCGTGCCGAGCGAGAAGCTCAAGTACCGAGACTTGACATCCGCGTCAGACCAGTTAAGCGGGGGTAGAGCCGGCTCGGAGCCGCAGGCGCAGGTACACTCGCCCAACGGATCACCCAGAGGCCGGCAGTCGCCGGTGGGGCAATCCGAATCCTGGTCGCACTCCTCGCCGAACTCGAGCGTGCCGTTTCCGCACACCAAGGCCGGGCATTCGCACTGCGCGGTGCAAGCCGCCGGCGGGCAGTCGCCGCCCGTGGCGACACCGTCGCAGTCCTCACCGGTCTCGATGTTATTGTTCCCGCAGAATGGGTTGCAGGTACACTGATTGGCCGGTCCCGCGGCCACGCAGGTAGCGGGCAGAACGCAACCGGTCGGATTGGCGAGCGGGTCGCATTCCTCGCCCGCCTCCTTGACGCCGTTGCCGCAAACGACCACCGCGCCGCACAGACAGTTGGCAGTGCACAGCGTGTTCACCCCGCAAACCCCGCGGTCGTTGCCGTCGCAGGCTTCGATGCCGTTGCGGCGACCGTCGCCGCAGAAGGCCGGACCGCAACTGATGTTGACGTTTCCGGTTCCCGCGTCATCGCCGCCGGGGAAGCCGCCAAGGCGGATCGTATAGCACTGACCCGCCTGGGCCCCGCGGATTTCGGCGAAGGACGGTCCGCCGACGGCGTCCTTGTAGCAGTTCTCGTCCTGAGCCACGACGAACGTCCGGTCGTGTGTGGCCGCGTCGAGCGGGCAAGGACACTGATCCGGATTCTGAGTGTCCGTATAGATGGCGATCATGGAGTCGAACGGCGACGAGGCGTCCGCCGCGGCGCCGGTTCCACACATGCTCGCCAACAGGTCGCACTCTCCACCGGGCGTGCCCGCGGGCACGGTGAAGTGGAACCACTTGTCCTTCAAGATGGGATCCTCACCGAAGTCCGTGGTGACGGGGTTGAACCCGTCGGTCGTCAGACACCCGGTGTTGAACACGTAGGTGCCGACCGGAACTTCGGAAGCGTCGCCGCAGTCGTCGTCCGCTGGAATAGCAGCGCACGCCCCGCAGGCCGGCGAACTCACGTCGAACGTGGAGTCCGTACCGTTGCACGTTTCCAGATCCGTCACGTCGCACACACCGACGCACGGGCAGCAAGCACGTTCCGCCGGTCCGCCGCCGCCCGCCAGGACGTTGGTGTTCAGACACCACGCCAGATCCCATTGGGATTCACTGCCCGCGACGTAGCCCGAAGCACCGTCGCCGGACGCACTGTATCTGTTGCCATCGGGCGAATCCGCCCCCAAACGCATCCAGGTCCAGTAGCAGCCCGCCGGAGTAACGCCGGTGTCGTTGGCGATTTCCAACCAGTAGATGCCGTTAAGGGTAAGACCCGTGACGGCCGGAACGAGGGCCAGTTGGTAGTCGTAGACCTTGACGCCCGTCGTACCGATTCCGGCGAGCGCCTGAGCGTTCTCACGCTCCGCCTTGGATATGCTGAGGCCGGTCACGATTCGCTCGGCAAAGACCGTACCCGGGATTCCCGCGGTCGGAGTCGGCCCCCCAAGCGAGTTGTTATAGATTCGGACGCGGAACTTATCCGCGGGGACGTCGGCGCCGCAGTCCCAGGTATTGGTCTCCTCCGGGTCGATGTTGAAGTAAGCGCCCTGGAAACAGACCGTGCTGATATCGCCGCCCAGGTGGGCGAAGTCATCCGCCGTGGTGTGGCCGGTGCCCAGAGAGAGGTCGGCCGCGGCGCCGAGGGCTACATCGTCATAGTTCTGGCAATTCGACTGACCCTCGATTTCGCAGAGCGGACAGGGATTGGCCTGGGCCTTCTCCTCGGCGCTGCCCACGCACACGCCGTTCGGCTGGGCACAGTCGTTGGAATCGGTGCAGGAGAATCCTTGGTCGGAGCCGCCTTGGCACACGCCGCCCTTGCACTCCACGGCCCCGATGAAGCGCCCGGTAAACCCGATGCCCTCGCAAATGTTCTTGGTCATGAGCTGACCGCTGTTGTGCCGCTTGTCCTTGCAGACGCCAGGACCGGTGCAGCACGAGCCGCTGTCGCACAACCCCGCGATACAGACCGGCGAGGAGTTGGCGCCCGCGACCTGGGGCAGACCCATGTAGAACCCGAGCTTCTCGTTGCACTCGATCTGGTTCAGCGGCGTACACTTGGAATCACATGTTCCGCTCGAACACGGATGGTCCGCGTCACACGGTGTCGTGGAGCTGCTGCACTCCAGGTAGCAGCAAGCCGCCGACGGGCAAGGCTCGACGGTGATCTGCACTTGGTAATCCCCGTGAGCACCGGCCAGAACCGAGTAAATCGGGTGGGCATAGACCCCCGCGGGGAGCAAGCCGAACGTCTGCCACAGGTTGTCCTCACCCGGGCACCACGGCGGACCGCGGAAGTTCGGCGCCTGGCCCGGACGATAGGGGTCGGGCGCGTTGCCGACGATGGTCTGACAGCCTAGTTCGCAGTCATTGGAGATGAAGGCCCATTGCGGCTGGTGTACCGGATCGCTGCAGCACATCGAGATACGCACGCGGGAGCACTTGTTGGTGCTGAAGCGGTGCCACCAACCCGGATCGGCCTGCACCGTCGTCGCCTCGTCGAAGCAGGTGTCGGGGTGCGCCGCGGTGCTGGTGGCGCCGTTGTTGTTGCCGGACAGCACCACAACCTTAATCTGCTGCGAATCGAGCGGTTCAGGAACCGTGATGACGATCAGTTGGGCGTCTTCGCAGTCGTCGGCCCCGCTTCCGCGGAGGAGGCAACGCCCGTCGCAAACGCCTTGACCAATGCAGCCGGAATCGTCGGAACACACGGCATTGTTGCCGGTGCAACGACCGCAGTCGGTGTGCGTTGGAGTCCCGCACGTCCCGTTGCCCACGCAATCAGCGTTTTGATCGCAGACCGCGTTCGGCGGTGTTACACCGCTGCATCGGCCGCACGGTTGCAAATTGTTCGGGCCGCCCATGCACTGGAGACCGACGGGCTGCGGACAGCAGTGCTGCTCGCCGGCGTCACGCCCGTGATCCACGTCGCAGGTCGTACCAAAGCCTTTGAATGTACTGGGAGAGCTGCATCCGCCGGGTAGGGTCTCCGTGCAACCGCCTGCGGTCGCACAGCACGCCCCTTCGGCACAATCCGCCAGAGCCACGCAAGTCGGCTCCGAACAAACTCCGGCCACATTGCAGTCAGCGTCGTTCGTGCATGGCCCGACGGCTCCAACGGTACAGGTACCGGAAAGGAGCGGGGCACACGGAGGCACACCCGTCGTACAGGTGCAGGTGCCCGCCACGTCGCACTGCGCGTTGTTCAGGCTCGTGCACAAACCGCCCACGTTGCCCGCGGTGCAAATGTCGGCTGTGCCCGCGGCACAGAAGGGGTTGTTCAGGTTGCAAGGCCCGTTCGCCCCGCAGGCCGCATCACTGTCGCAAGCAGCTCCGCCGATGGCGCAAGTTCGACATTTATTCCCATTCTGGGGACCACCTAGACACCCCGAGCACTTCGATCCCGCGCCGTGGGAAACGCGCGTGCCGTCCGAGACGCAAACCCAGGGGAGCACGTTGTCTTCGCACTTGCCGGTGGACTTACTGCAGCAAGCGCCGTTCGGTGAGCTTTCCTTATCGCCCACCAGCTCCATGGCCAGGATGGCCAGATCCGGGGCGAGGAAGTTGTTGTCACTGGTCGGGAAAGTGTTGATCCAGAGCCGATTGGGAAACGTTTGGGTTCCGATGCCGTTGGCATTGGTCGTGGAAGTCCAGACCGTATGGTTGTTGGGGTCGAAATCGCTGGCCGCGTGGATGACCACCCACCCCGACGCCGGAATCGTCAGCGAGGGATTCAAGATGACCGTCTGAATGCCGATTCCGGCAGCCAGCGGCGACATCACGATATCCTCGATGAAAACGCCGTTGATGTCATAGAAACGGACCTCGACCCGGTTGCCGGACACCACCCCGCCGTGCCAACGCATGACGTCCAAGCCCATGTGGGAGTTGCCGTCGGTGTTGATGAAGGTGTAATCGTCGCCCAGCAAGTTGAGCTTTCCGGCGGGGCCGTTGGGATCGGCAAGGCAGGTACCGCCCAGGCCGTTAATACCCGGTCCGCCCGGACCCGGCACGCAAGCCTGCGAATCGGAGATCGGTCCGACCGTCTTGCGATATTCCGGCAGGTCGGCGGTGCCGTGCGCCGTGATTCCGCGTCCGTACTTGGGGCAACCCCAGGCATCGATGGATAAGTTACGCGGATCGTTACCGCCGCATTTCAACACGGCGTCCTGGGCATCCAGTTGGCCATCATCGCCCGCGAACCACTGGGACGCAGCGTCTAAGCTGATGCACGCCGCCCACTTCGTATGAGTGCAGTCGCCCTGATCGCCGATATCCCCACCGTCGGGAACGCAGCAGCGCCCGAACACGCAGAACGGAACGTTGGCGCCCAACGGAGACTTGGTGCAGGTCATAGTATTGAGGGGACAATCGGAATTGGTGTTGCAAGGCTCGTTCGACGGCCCGCCCGCACATTCACCCTCGGAGCAGTCGGCTCCTGGGCCGCAGGGATTCTTGCCAGGCTGGCAGAAGCCGCCTTGGCAGGACTCGACGCCGTTGCAGTTCACGCCGTCGTTGCAATCCGCAGCCGCGGCGCACGCCTTCTGGCAGTGTTCGCAGATTCCGCCGGCGCAGTCACTGTTAACCACGCAAGCCTCGCCGTCGCTGGCGCCCCCGTCGCATCGCGGGAAGGCCTCGGCGCAAAACGTCTGGTCTGCGGGGGGCTCGCTACAGCATGTCGGGGTCACACCGAGCGTGCAGACGCGCGGCGGGTTACCCCCGGGGCCCTTGCAGGCTTCCTTACCGTTGCAGAAGACGCCATCGTCGCAATCACCCGGCAAACCCTCGGCCACGGGATCGTTCGCACAGGTACCCGCGCAGGCGCCGATGCCCGGCGGAATGGTGCAGCGATCGACCGTACACTTGTTGCCGTCGTCACACTCCACGTCGAAAGAGCAGTTCGGCGGGGTGCAGGCCGCGGTCACGTTCTCGAACCGCGAGGGAAGCGGACCGACCAACGTCCCGGCTTCACGCCGTCGCGTTCCTTCGTCGTCGCGCCAGTCCACCGTCACGACGTTCACCACCCGGTGCACGTCGTCCGGCATGTTCCCCGCCTTGAACGTCGTGAGGGAAACGCCGGGCGCTTTGACCCGGTCCGCGGGACGGGCTTTCACCGTCGTCGTGGCTCGAGCCTCCTCCGTGCGTGCTTGCTCTTCCGTCGCCCCTTGACGAGCGGAATCCACTGGCGCGCCTTCGAGTTGAAGGCTGACCCCGAGCGCCACCGCAACAACCCCGAGCGCCCCGATCCAAGGACGCCATCCACCGATTTTACTTCCAAAACTCATAGCTCTTTACCTCCACCCAAGAGTGGGAACGACCCGCGTTCCCCACGATCCACCTATCCCACGAGAATCCCAAGACACCAAGCCCCCTCACCTCGGGGCCCTCTTACCGCTGCAAGACGGCACGCGGTCTTGCGGCGCGGGGGAGACGACGTCCCACTAACCATTCGGTGCGCTCCGTCGCACGAAACGAATCCGGAGCGATCACCGGCAACATGCTGCGGCCCTGAAGACGCCGGGCCGATGTTTGACAAAGCTACTTGATAGGACACGCGAACCCGCTTCGCTCCCCGACTACGCCTCGTTTATCCCCGCCACCCTTGATCCAGATGACCCGCAAGACAATGCGACGCACTACCCAACGAGCCTCTCAACGAGCGACGGTTGCGCGGCGATGGACGCGCGAATGCGCGATTCCACATGTGAGTCTGCCAACAGCGCGAACAACCGTTACTCATGGACGCCCCTCACGACGGATCCCGCGGCAGGATTCCTTTCCCTCTCCGCGTTCTCTCCTCCGCGTTCCACACACTCGTCCGCTTCGCCGAGGCCCACGGTTGCGTTTATTGCGGTCCCCTTCGACCGTCACAACCACAACCTCCGACCCGAGCACAGCTTCAAGGACTTGACGACGAGCCCGAACGCTGCTTTCGATTGGGCCGATATTACCAGTTCCGACCTAACGGCGTCAACAAGTTTTTCCACGTTGTTAATTAGGTTGGAACCAGGGTTCCGCATCTTTCCATGTCAGACGAACAATTGGAGTGTAATCGTAAGAATTGCCGTTCTTTCGTCCCTGGCTTTGTTTTTTTGGGACCATAACGTAATGAAAAAACTGCCCTCCAAGGCAAGGAAACCGGATCCGCCACTCCGGCGGAGGGGCCCGGAGGGCGCCTGGGAGCGCGCCGGAGCGTTCCCGGGTAGTCGCCGAAGAACGGCGACTCGGCGCAAGAAATGCTCGGTTGTGTCAAGAATGTAAGAACGTGTCGCGGAATTGTGACAAGTGAGTGACATTAAAGCAGGAGTGGGCGCGATCGATCGCGCGCATCGTAACCGCTCACGAAAACACCCAACGGCGACCGGCGCCGCGCAGGTTTCCCACCGCGCCCGTTTTCACGCGGACCGTTTCGTGTTATGCACGGGCTTGCGCCTATGAATACCCGAGCGAGGCCAACGGGATCCGATCCAAACGTCGACGCCAAGAGCGTTGTGCCGGGCGCGGCGCCGCTTTCGGTTTCGCAGCTTACGGCGCAGATCAAGCTCGCGGTCGAACACGCCTTTCCCTCGACCGTTCACGTGGTCGGCGAAATCAGCAATTTCAAACGACACGGCAGCGGGCACGTGTATCTGACGCTCAAGGATCCGGGCAGCGAACTTTCATGCGTGATGTGGAAAAGTGACGCGGCGCGGCTCAAGTTCGAACCCAAAGACGGCATGGAAGTTGTCGCCGGCGGCTCCATCGAGGTCTTCGAGCGCGCCGGGCGATATCAACTCTACATTCGCCGACTGGAACCACGCGGGATCGGAGCGCTCGAACTCGCGTTTCGGCAACTATGCGAGAAGCTCCAAAAGGAGGGCTTGTTCGAGGCCGGTCGCAAGCGACCGCTGCCGAAATTTCCCGAGAGAATCGCGTTGGTCACGAGTCCCACGGGGGCGGCCTTGGCGGACATGCTGCGAACCATCGAACGCCGGTACCCGTGCGTTTCCGTGCTGCTTTATCCGGTTCGGGTGCAAGGCGAGGGCGCGGCCGGTGAGATCGCCGCGGCCATCCGCGCCATCAACGCCAACCACGAACGGCTCGGAGGGATCGACGTGATGATCGTCGGCCGCGGCGGCGGATCGCTCGAAGATTTGTGGGCGTTTAACGAGGAAATCGTCGCCCGGGCGATTCATGCCAGCCGCATTCCCGTGGTCAGCGCCGTCGGTCACGAGGTCGATGTGACCATCTCGGACCTCGTCGCGGACGTTCGAGCAGCGACACCGACGGCGGCGGCGGAGTTGGTCGTGCCCGTGCTCGACGAAGTGCTTGCGGACCTAGGCGCACACGCACTCCGCCTGAGTCGATCGGTTCGTGGTCGGATGGACGTCGTCGCGGCGCGGTTCGCCGGACTTCTGAAGCAAGCACCGTTTCGCGAGCCGATCGCGTTGGTGCGAAGACGCGAGCAGGTCGTGGATGAATTGTCGACCCGTGCGGTGCGATCACTTTCGAGTCGGGAACATCAGCTTCGTCAGCGAGTCGAGGCCGGGGAACGGATCGTGGCGCGTATCGCCCCCCATCGCTACCTGGCCCAGACCACGGTTCGTTTGCGCGATGCCTGGCATCGTCTGCACTGGGCTTGGTCGCGGCGGAGCACCGCGCTGGAGCGCCGGTTGGGATCGGACGAAGCTCGTCTGGCCAAGTCCTCGCCCACGGCGCAGGTCGTGACCGCGCAACAACACGTCGATCGGCTGGGCAGTTCGGTGCAAGAGGGCATGGCCCATCGCCTCGAACTTCTCGTGGCCCGGATCGCGGCCCAGGAAACCTTGCTGGGCGCGGTCAGCCATCGCAGCGTCCTGGCCCGAGGCTTCTCGATCACCCGCACGAAAAAGGGCCGGACCATCGTGCGCTCGGCATCCGACGTCCGCGACGGCCAGCGCCTGCTAACCCAGCTCGCCGACGGCGAGTTCGAGTCCGAAACGCGAAACATCGAACAGCGCGAACTTTTCGACGAGTGACGCCCTGCTTGGAACCCCCTCTCCCCCTTGGGGGAGAGGGTTGGGTGAGGGGGAAAAGAGCCGAACCGCCTCCGCGACGCCGGCACGACGCAAGTCAACCGAGGCCAGTGGCCACCAGCCACCGGGATGCAGAAAAATCATCTTCACAGCTTTTCTTGCCGACGCGGATTTCGCACGTTCGAGGGAGGGGCGACGCGTTCGCGGGCCCCATGGGGGCCTGGGGCCTTAGCCTCAAGTTTACCCACATTTTAGGAACCCCACGGCGAGCGCGCCATCGACCATGCTCTGCAGTTTCGTCCAGCCTCGCCATAGGACGATCCAGCCTGGGGGGTGGTCGTGGCGACGATTTTGATGTCCGCCAAGCCGGGC
>CAZYEX010000020.1:0-29401 GCA_964646605.1 uncultured Phycisphaera sp.
TGATGGGATGCCAACAGCTCTGGATGCTCGAGGCCTGTCTCAACGAATCACAGGCGGATGAAACAATGGACCGTCAGAAAAAAGTAGGATAACCTGACCCGAGCCGCCGCCGACCTTCAACTATGGATGGGACATCCTCGCTTGGGACGCTTTACTGGTCCTGCCGCCGGGGCGGGCTTGCCGCCGAGGTGATCGAGGATCCAAGCGTGATAAAGCAGGCGTGCCTCCGGCTCACGTTCGCGGTCGTCGATGCCGAACCGGTGCTTACGTGGAGTGCCGGTCTTCGGGTCCCGGTAGTTGACGTGCCAGCCGATTTCACGAAGGTTCGTGAACCGTAGTTTTGGCAGTCGTTTGTTGACATGTTTGGCCACTTGCGGTGCTCCTGATACAATCGCCCGTTGGTGTCGGAGTGGCTGCGTTGGCCACGCTCCCGGCTGAATTGTAGTGCAGGAGTTCGTCGAAATGTAGTGCAAAACCGCGTTTGCGGGCGTAATTCAGTGGTAGAATGCCAGCTTCCCAAGCTGGACGTCGTCGGTTCGAATCCGATCGCCCGCTATCTTCCTACGTAGCAAGCACTTACGATGCATGTGGAAGTTTTCGTGGTTACGCTTCGTATCAATACTATCCGCGTTTTCGATGCAGAAAAGGCGGTTATCGACTGCCAGCTACGCAAATGAATCGTCATCTGAGCTGCAGTCGCGCAAGTTACTGCGACGTAAGGAGTTCCGCATTCCAGCGCGTTACCGCGACGAGCAGTTGGTCCGTAGTTGGTCAGTCGGACACTCGTCGAGGTCGTGAGATTGGATTCCCGTGAGGGTCTAGCGCGCGACCAGGGGGAGCCGTATGGGATCGGTGTTTCGGCCGTTCATCGTGGCTTCTAGCTAGGCGGGTAGCCGAAAGCGTCGGCAACGGGCGCAAAAGAGCTTCTGAATCTCGATCTTCTATCGCACGTTCCGCCCGCCAGGCGGGGGAAGAATCACCCCTGCTCGGCCCGAAGTTCTCCATGGTCGGTTAGACTTAGTGTTGCACTGCAATACGTCTGAAGCAACTCATGCTGTCGTGGGTCGCGTAACGGGCGCCGGGTAGGATGGAGAACGAGGCAGGTGGTTACTTCCGCCTTCTTGCTTCGTTGCGGGCATCTTCGGCCTGCGTGGAACGGGGCTCATTGCGGAGGGAGTCAACATTGACTCGAGAGTTCCGCTCGGATAGTAGAGCAGAGCCAGCCGACCTGAAGGAGGTAATGATGGCCGATATTGCGCTCAACGTTCAGATTGCGATCCCGAACGGGCCGAAGATCGGCCTGAGCCGAACCCTGGGAGTCGAGGCGTTCGACATGATTGACGTTACCGTGCCCGCCGACGCGACCCAACAAAAAGAGATCCAGCTGCAACCTGGCGGCATAGGAAAAGTGAAGTTCCTTCTGATCGCGGCGGACTGGTACGGCACGGACCTGTCGAATAAAGTGATGCCGGTGCGGGCATTGCCCGCCCATTGGACCAACCTCACTTGTTCACCGGAAGTGGGGCCGTTTCGATGCTCGATGCCGCGGCGCTCGCCAAATTGTTGTTCAAGAAATGCAACCACCGGGCCCAAGGCTAAGGACGCTAACGTGCAGATTCTGATCGGCCGGGACGCAACGCCCTAAAAAGCCTATAACGAAAGGACCTTCATGCCTGCCACACTGACTTATCCCGGAGTGTACATCGAAGAGGTTCCAAGTGGTGTGCGTACGATCTCTGGCGTCGCCACATCCGTCACCGCGTTTGTCGGCCGTGCCTTGCGCGGTCCGACCGACGATGATCCGCTCTCGCCGGTCGCGATCTTCAGCTTCGGCGACTTCAACCGGACTTTCGGCGGCCTCTGGTTGGGAAGCGCGCTCGGATTTGCCGTGCGCGATTTCTTTCTCAACGGCGGCGGCCAGGCGCTGATCGTCCGTTGCTTCCGGCCGGGTTCCGGTCCGGACAAGGCGCGCGCCGAGCTCGACGCCAACACCCTCGCTCTCATCGCGGCCACGCCCGGAGCCTGGGGCAACGCCCTGCGCGTGCGCATCGATCTCGATACCCGTCCGCTGCTGCCCGGCGAGGCGGCGAACTCGCTCTTTAATCTCACGGTCAAGGACACCAGAACCGGGCAGCTCGAATCGTTTCGCAACGTCTCCGTCACGCCCGACCACGCACGGCGCATCGATCGCGTGCTCGCCGACGAATCCACGCTGATCCGCGTCAACACCGCTGCGGTCACTCCGATCCCCGCCAACGCGCCACTCGCGCACGCCGTTGTGCCCGCGGGCGAGGATCTTTTTTCCGACGCAGTTCCAGCGCGTTACTCGGTCGTCGTTAATGCCGGGAAAGCGACCGACGGACTGTCGCTGCGGCGCGCGGAAATTTCCGACCCGGCGCTGGAGGCGACCAAGCGTGGCATCTACGCGCTTCTGAAGGCCGACATTTTCAACCTGCTTTGCGTGCCGGCGCACAAGCTGCGTTCGGATCCCGACGTGGCCCTGCCCGTCGATGTCGAAGTTCCCGCGCTCATCGACGATGCCGCCGCGTTCTGCAAACGGCAGCGGGCCTTTTTCATCGTGGACCCGCCTTACGGCAGCACGAAAGACAGCATCAAAACTTTTCAGACCGGGATCACCGCCACCAATTATGCTGCGCTCTTTTTCCCGACGCTGCGTCAGCCCAATCCGCTGCACGACGACCAAATGGAGGACTTTGACCCGTGCGGCGCGGTCGCGGGGATTTTCGCACGCACCGATGCGCAGCGCGGCGTGTGGAAGGCGCCGGCCGGCCTCGACGCACGGCTCGTCGGCGTGCCGTCACTGAGTGTTTCGCTCAGCGATCAGGAGAACGGACTTCTAAATCCACTCGGCATCAACTGCCTGAGGTCGTTGCCCGCGGCCGGACGCGTTGTGTGGGGTTCGCGCACGCTCGAAGGCAGTGATCGTCTCGCCTCCGAATGGAAATACATCCCCGTGCGGCGCACCGCGCTGTTTCTCGAGGAGAGCCTTTATCGCGGCACGCAGTGGGTGGTGTTCGAACCCAACGACGAGCCGTTGTGGGCACAGATTCGCCTCAATATCGGAGCGTTCATGCAAACCCTGTTTCGCCAGGGCGCTTTTCAGGGCCGCACGCCGCGCGAGGCCTATTTCGTCAAATGCGACGGCGAAAGCACGACTCAGGACGACATCAACCGCGGGATCGTCAACATCCACGTCGGTTTCGCGCCGTTGCGACCGGCGGAGTTCGTGGTCATCAGAATCCAACAGCTTGCCGGTCAAGTTGAAACTTGAACTAGGAAACGATTATGGCACAATTCAGCGTCAACGCTCAGCGATTCGATCCCTACAAGAACTTCAAATTCCGCGTCAAATGGGATGGCCGTTATGTGGCAGGGGTCAGCAAAGTGGGTGGACTCAAGCGGACCACGGAAGTGGTCAAGCATCGAGAGGGCGGCGACCCCAGCAGTAGCCGCAAGTCGCCTGGCCGCACCGAATTCGAAGCCATCACGCTCGAACGCGGCGTCACGCACGACACGGAGTTTGAGAAATGGGCCAACAAAGTCTGGAACTTCGGCTCCGGCCTCGGTGCCGAAGTTTCGCTCAAGGATTTTCGTAAGGACATCCTCATCGAGGTATACAACGAAGCCGGACAGCTCGCGCTCGCCTACAAGGTATATCGTTGCTGGGCCTCGGAATTCCAGGCCGAGGCCGACCTCGACGCCAACGCGAACGCCGTTCTTATCCAAAATCTCAAGCTCGAAACCGAGGGTTGGGAACGCGATTACGACGTGACCGAGCCCACTGAACCGAGCTTCGTCGAACCTGCTTAAGCGGATGCCTTCGGCCATGCGCGCATTGTCGTCCACCGACATCCTGAGGATTTGGGAAAGCGGCGCTCGGCAGCATCCGCTCGATCGGGCGCTCACCGTGCTTGCCGCAGCGGGAGAACGGCGCGCGGATCTGGCACATTTGCCCATCGGCGAACGTGACCGCCGCCTTTGGGAGGTTCGCGAAACCACGTTCGGCCCGATCGTCGAGAGCCTCACGCAGTGCCCGACCTGCCGCGAACGAGTCGAGTTCCAGTTCCGTGTGGCTGATGTGCGGGTTGCCTCCGCTGAAGCGACTGCGCGGGAGCATGAGTTGAACGTCGGCGAATGGGCGATCCGATTTCGGCTGCCCGACAGCCAGGACCTGGCGGCACTTGTGACGGCGAACGATTGCGGGCATGTCGAGGCCGAACTTGCTTCACGCTGTCTGTTGCGGAGCGAATGGAACGGCACTGAAGTCGCGCCCGCCGAGGTGCCGGCAGATGCGTGGGAAAGGGTGCAACGCAGAATGTCCGATCTCGATCCCCAGGCGGAAGTGCGGTTCGAGTTGTCCTGTCCTGCTTGTGGCCACCGGTGGCAGACGCTGTTTGATATTGCCCAATTCCTTTGGACTGAAGTGGCTGCGATTGCCGAGCAGCTTTTGCGAGAAGTGGACCTTCTGGCCCGGGCGTACGGATGGAGTGAAGGAGCTATTCTTAGCCTCAGCCCGGACCGCCGCCAGGCATATCTGGAACTTGCCCGCTCATGAACGGATATTTGGCTAGCCTTGCACAGCGTACCCTTAGTCTCGGCCCACGCATCGAGCCCTGGCCGCGCTCCACATTCGAACCTGCGCCGATGAGGTACAGGGCAAGAGAGACCACCGTGGAAGACGCCGAACGGACAGCGCCAGGTGATATCAACGCGTCGTCGGAAGGTGACACGAAGACGCAACGGATCGAATCGCGAGCTTCCAAAGCCGAACCCTTAGGACTGACGGCTGCGGCCACAGCCAAACCTGACCTCGATCAGGAAGAGACACTTCTGCCGTTGCGCCCTGAGCCGCAGATGCGGGAGAGTCCGGGACCTGAGGAGCCACAGTTCCGCCCCTCAAAACGCGCTTTGGCGGATACCGTCTCCATCGCCTCGCTTGCACCGGCAGAAGACTCCCGTGCGGATGCTCGCCCGGAACGAAACCCAATTGGTCTTCCGCAGGACGAAGCTCCCGAAACGCAACCGACGCCGGCCCCCGGCGAGCTTCGGCTAACTCCTCGGGTCATACGTCCACTTTCCGTCTCTCCAACGGCTGATCCCGCGAAAGTGTTTGGTGATGGGGAACATCATCCGCCGAGCGGTCTCTCTCCCGTGGTCAGAGTGACCATCGGACGCGTCGAGGTGCGGGCAAACTTCTCCTTTCCGCCCTCCGCCCCACGGCAGCCTGCGAAATCGCGGCCCACACTCTCGCTGGAGGATTATCTCAAAGCGCGAAACGGTGGTGGGCGATGAGCACGTTTCTAGCAGTCGGAGTGGTTTCAGCCGTGCTGCGGAGTCTGATCGAAGACAGCGTGAACCGGCACGATTTGGCCACGATGTTAGGCGCGGCACCGGAGATTTCCGCCCTTCCGCCGGATCGTATCCAGACCGGTCAAGGAACGCCTGACCGGATCAACTTGTTTCTTTTTCAAGCCACGGAAAACGCCGCTTGGCGGAACATGGATCTTCCCTCGCGCAACGGCCGCGGCGACCGTCTCACGAACCCGAAGCTTGCACTCGATCTGCACTATCTTATCACGGCCTATGGTTCAGCAGATTTGCACGCAGAAGTGTTGTTGGGGCACGCGATGTTTGTCTTCCACGAAACGCCGGTGCTTAGCCGGCAGGCGATTCGGAACGCGTTAGCGGCCTTGTCACCCGGGGCCTTGGCTGACGCCCTCACCGCCGCGCGATTGGCGGACCAGTTCGAGCAGATCAAGATCGTTCCCCGAGTGATGAACGTAGAAGAGGTCTCAAAAATCTGGGCGGCATTGCAGTCTCAATATCGCACCACGGCGGCGTATCACGTCTCGGTGGCGCTCGTGGAAGCCGAACAGGTGGCGCGCTCGGCCCTGCCCGTGTTGACTCGCGGCAAGGCCGTGCCCGTCACGGGCAGGGACGAAGGCGTATTCGTCCACGTAGGGCTTCTGCCGCCGGTGCCCACGCTGGAATCGCTACGATTGCCCGCCAACGCGCCTGCGATTCGCCTGGGCGAGGCGTTTTCCCTGAGCGGGCATCATCTTGCGGGGGCTTCAACTCGCGCCCACTTTCGCCTGATTCGCGGAACGGACGTGTTGGAACTGGCCGCCGCTCCGGGGGCCACTGACGCCGGCTTCGACGTGCAAATGCCGCCCGACCCGCCGGTCGCGCCCGTGCCGTCGCAGTCCCCGTTGAATCCGGCCAACTGGCAGGCGGGCATCTACGAAGTGACCGCGGTAATGCTGCAAGGCGGAACGCTGCGTGAAACCAACCGCCTGCCATTGGTTCTTGCACCGCAGCTTAACACCATCAGTGCTAACGTGGTCGCCGGAGACCTGAAGTCCCTTCAGGTGACGTGCAGTCCGCCGGTGAGGCCCAACCAATCAGTCGTCCTGCTGGTGGGCGATCGTGAGTTGCTACCCGAGCTTCCCGATCCGTTCACCGCGCCGATCAGCACCTTGGATTTTCCCGCTCCGGCATCGCTCAATGCGCTGCCCTTTGGCCACCAATGGGTGCGGTTGCGCGTCGACGGTATCGAAAGTCTGGTCGTGGATTACCAGGCCACGCCGCCTAACTTCCAAGCCTCCCAGTCCGTGGTGATTCCATGAGAAGCACAGCTACCAACCTGTCCTGGGCCGATGCCAATCAGCGCGTATTGATGGGGGAACTGGCGTTGGTGCGAGAGGGACTGCTCCAACACAGCGAGATGGACCGAGAGTCTTCGGAAAACTCCACGACAGCTTCGATCAACGCAATTCAGTCATTACGCCTTGCGCTGGACGAGGCTCGGGCTGCGTTGTCCGCGCCGTCGGCGCTGGATCAAGTTACGGCGTTGTTTGGGCTTTCCCCGTTCGAGCGCGCCATACTCCTGCTCTGTGCCGGCATGGAACTCGACAGCGCCTTTGCGGCGCAATGCGCCGTCGCGCAAGGCGACCGCCAGCGCCCACACCCCACCTTCAGCCTCGCCTTAGCCGCCCTGTCCGAACCACACTGGAGCGCGATGACGCCGAACGCGCCTCTGCGTCACTGGCGTCTCATCGAAGTGGGGAGCGGCCCGGCTGTAACGACAAATCCCCTCCGCATCGATGAGCGCATCCTGCATTTTCTGGCCGGCGTGCCGGGAATGGACGAGCGTCTGATCGGCTTCTTGGAACCCGTTGTGGGTGCCGAAACACTCGCGCCTACACACCAGGTGTTGGCCGACCAGGTTGCCTGTCACTGGTTGCGACCGGCTCAAGCGGTTTTGCCGGTTGTTCAATTATGCGGCCGTGATGCGGCCAGCAAACGGCACCTGGCTGCGGCGACGTGTGCCAGTCTGGGTCTGAACCTTTGGTGCCTTTCAGCCGAAAGGCTGCCCCAGACCGTGGCTGAGCTGGAGATGCTGCAACGACTCTGGGAACGCGAGGCCGCGCTCAATGGCGGTGCGCTGCTACTGGATTGCGTGACCACGGACGGAGGAGAAACCGGGCGCCAACAGACAATCCGCCATTGGATCGAGCGCACGCACGGCCCGCTTTTGGTTTCCACAGTGGAACCGCTTCAAGGTATTCTCCACCTCTGTGTCAACCTGGAAGTGCGCAAACCGACCTCCGGCGAGCAGCGCGAACTCTGGGCGCGGACATTGGAACCCGTCGCTGCCGCATTGAACGGGCAAGTGGATCGCCTCGTCTCACAATTTGACCTTAACGCGGCGTCCATTCGCGCCGTATGTTCGGATGTGCTGGATCGGGTTCGAAACCCTGGCCAGCTTCCCTCCTCGAGTATTGATCCTCAATCCGTTTGGGACACCTGCCGGTCTCAGTCACGCGTCAAGCTGGACGACCTCGCCCAGCGAGTCCATTCGGCGGTGAAATGGGAGGATCTCGTGCTGCCCGAACGGTCGATGGCCTTGTTGCGGGAGATTGGTATTCATGTCCGGCAGCGCGCGCGAGTTTACGAAGCGTGGGGTTTTGCTGCAAAGTCATCGCGCGGGCTTGGCATCAGTGCGATGTTCTGTGGGCCGAGCGGAACCGGCAAGACCCTCGCCGCGGAAGTCCTGGCGAATGAACTGGGGCTCGACCTGTATCGGATCGACCTGAGCCAGGTCGTCAGCAAGTATATCGGCGAAACCGAGAAAAACCTGCGGCGCGTCTTCGATGCGGCTGAAGAAGGCGGAGCGGTGCTGCTCTTCGACGAAGCCGACGCACTCTTCGGCAAGCGGAGCGAAGTGAAGGACAGCCACGATCGTTACGCGAACATCGAAGTGAGCTATTTGCTGCAACGCATGGAGGCGTATCGCGGCCTTGCGATCCTGACCACGAACATGAAGGAGGCGGTCGATTCCGCCTTCCTGCGGCGCATTCGCTTCGTCGTGCAGTTTCCGTTCCCCGATGCCGCGCTCCGCGCTGAAATCTGGCGACGGGTTTTCCCGCGCGAGACGCCCACCGAGGGACTGCAACCTGCTCGCCTGGCGCGGTTGAACGTCGCGGGCGGGAACATACGCAACATGGCGATGAGCGCGGCATTCATCGCGGCGGAAGCCGGGGAGCCGGTCCGCATTGGCCACTTGGTCCGCGCCGCGCGTTCCGAGTTCGCCAAACTGGAAAAACCGCTCTCCGAGGCGGAACTGGAGGGCTGGAAATGAGGCAGGAACCGTCCATGCGACCGGTCATCGAGCTGCACATCGAGGAACTGGTCTTACACGGGTTCCGGCCGCACGACCGGCACGCCATCGGCGACGCGCTGGAGCTGGAGTTGACGGTGTTGTTGTCGCGGCCGGCCACGCTTGCCGCGTTATCCGATGGCCGCGAGTTGGATCGCCTGGATGCGGGGACGGTGCAACTTCAGGCCGGCGCAGGCGCGAGCACCATCGGGCGGCAAGTGGCCAGCGCCATTGATGGAGGATTGCGGCGATGATGGCCGGACTGCAACAAGTCCAACGCTCCTCGGCATCCAGGCCGCTGGCTGGAAGTTTTTCCCCCGCGCCCTCGATTGTACACGATGTCCTGCGTTCGCCCGGTCAACCATTGGACGCCCAGACGCGCGCATTCATGGAGCCGCGCTTCGGACATGAATTCAGCCAGGTTCGCATCCACGCTGACGCTGGCACCGCGCAGGTTTTGCGCTCGATGGAAGCAGAAGCCTTCAAGCCCGAATACGAGGCCCCGGAGCGAGTCCCTCGTGTCCACGAAGCGTGCGCGCCGCCCGTCAACACCAACCAATCTGCACACCCGCTGCCGTTCGCGGACACTATCCAGCGGTCATTCGGACGCCACGACGTCACGCACATCCGTGCGCACATGGGTAGCGCCGCCGCCGCCGAGGCTTGGGCGATAGGTGCCGAGGCGTTCGCCCGCGGCTCGGACGTGACATTCTCTCGCACACCCAGCGTGCACACCGCGGCGCACGAGGCTGCTCACGTGATCCAGCAGCGCGCCGGCGTGGAGGTCACTGGCGGCATCGGAAAGGAGGGGGACGCATACGAACGGCATGCGGACGCGGTGGCGAATCGGGTCATTCGAGGACAATCGAGTGAGGATCTGCTTGACGCTCCACCAGGGCCTGGGCCTTTTCGGTCTGAGGCGGATCAAGGGTCTGGACCGAAGAACCTGATCGCTGCATCACGCGCGCCGGTAGTCCAGCTACGGCGAATTCCTCCCAATATTCGCGTGCTCCTTACGTCGGCCTCGGGTGGCAATGCTGCCAACTTCGACGCCGACGCCGAGGGGGCGCTGCGCTTGATCGACCGCGCTTTGACCGAACTCCCACACGCTGACCGCGTGGCGGTATTTCGAAGGCGCCGCGGCGCATTGACGGAGGACCAGTACAACGCGCTGCCAAGGCGAAAGCGTCGAATCCTAACTGTCGAGGCCATCCTCGCACTGTTCCCGGCCATGCAACTCGGCGATCCCAACCAGCTTGATGCCGGTCCCCGGCCCGCCACCGCCGACGCCGCCAACATTACCAGGGTGGTCACCCACGCCAATACTATCTTCAGCGATATCGCCAGCGGCGCGCAGGACTCCAACCTCACGGAGGTCTTTGGCTCAGGCAGCGTCGCGACTGCAAAGGCGAAATACGCCCTCGCCCGCACCCAGATGAACACGCTGCACGGACTGAACAAGATCATAACCGACCGCGGTTCCGGCTTTTCGGGGGAGGTATTCGAGGGTGGTCTGAGCGGCCGTAATCAAATCAGTGTCTCTCCCAGTACCATCGACGACCCCGATGCCAAAGAATCGCGCGTTACACTCCTTCACGAGAGCATGCATGCGGGTAACAGCGACGTTGGCGACAACGGGTACATCCATGTTCAACCAGATAGGTTCAGAGCCCGGTTAGAGGCCGACAAGCTCCGCAACGCCGCCCACTTCGAGGTGGTACCGCGGCGAATTCTTGGCTTGCCCCATGCCTATATGGGCCAGACGTTCATTCCCGCAGGCACGACCGTTGCTGGCGTAACGGCACCGCTCCCTACGGCTGCGGAGGAGGGCGCTCGGGATGCTTCCGAGCAGTTGCGCAAAGCCTGGAATCTTGGCTTGAACCTTCACCGACGATACGTCCAACTGTTCCGCACACCGACAGACTGGACGGTGCCCCAGCCGGCTTTAGGGGGTATTCGGTTCGATAACTCGATCCCCTTCTGGTCGAAGGTCCAGAAACTCACTATTCACGAAAAGACCGTCATCGATCCGGCGTCGCCCGAAGAGGCGAAGCACCCCGTGTCGCAAATCGACGTCGCCCTGTCGGAAGGCCTGACGCGGAAGCTCGCCCTGGCGGGGCAGCTGCTCGGCCCGCTCGATACGCAGGCCAATATTCTCGCATTCGAGGCAGCCCAGTCCAATGCGGCCGAGCGCTCCGCGGCCTTCCCCGGCGGCGCCCACACCAACGCCACTGCCGAGCGCGACTTCCTGCTGAAGCTGGCCGTGCGAAGTCCAATAGTCGCGCCGATGACTGGCAGCGTGGCACGCGACCTCCGGGTCGTTCAGCAGCAGGGCGACCCAAGCCTCCTTCTCTGGACCGATATCTTGAAACCTAGGAACCCGGCCAGCTTCCCAGATTGAATGCACGCCATTTGGATAAGAACACTGATGCCGACATTTCTCAAATGCTTGTGCCAGAACAACATTACCGCCTGCGCCGCGTGCTCTGCGAGTACGCGCGAACAATGGACCGCGTTTGCCGCGCGAAATCCTCAAGCCACGCCGGGACAAGTCATCGAGCAGGCGATCCAGCAGAATCGGGCCGAAGTAGTCTTGGGAGTCATACAAAATACTAACTTCGACATCAACCAACCCTGCGATCCACACCGATACAACAGCATCTCGCCCCTCATGACAGCATTGCGCGCCGACAACGCCCGAATCGTCGCGTTGATCGCTGGACAGCCCCGATTCGATCTGACGCGGAGCCTGCCCGAGTACGAGCGGTGGAGTTGGGTGCGCTCGTCATCGCTGGAGGTGCTGCAGCAGTACCTCGGCATCCCCGGTAGCGATGTAAATCAAAAGGATGGAAACGGCAAGACGCTGCTCCACGAGGTGGTCTATGACCTGGGCTCGCAGGACAAGCTTCGGGAACTCCTTTCCCAACCCGGAATCGCGGTTGACGCGAAGCAGGTGGATGGGACCACGCCGCTCTACCGCGCCGGCCTGGCGGGCAACGTTGGCGCATTCGAGTTGCTGCTCGACCACGCCGCTGACGTCAACAATGCCAACAACGACAATCGCTGGACGATTCTGATCTGCACCGTAGCCGAGAGCCGCATCGCCATCGTCGAACAGCTACTCCGTCGCCACGAGATCGAGATCAATGCCGCCGACGACATCCAGAACACGGCCCTTCACATAGCGGCCGAGCGTGGCCACACTCAGGTGGTCGAACTTCTGCTGCAGCGTCCCGAGATCCAGGCTAATGCTAAGAATCACATGGGATGGACCCCGCTTGCTAAGGCCGCGTTCGCCGGTCACCTCGAGATCGTGCGTCGGCTCCTCGGGCGACCCGAGTTGGAGATCAACTTCGTGGACCAGAATCGACAGACTCCACTCTTCCACGCGGCCTCAACTGGCAACCTCGAGATCGTGCGCCTGCTTCTCGCGGACTCGCGGACCAATCCTGCGATCACCAATCGACCCGCGCGCCATACCGCCCTCAACATGGCCGCAGCCCTGGGTTTCACAGCCATTGGCGATCTAATTAGCCAGCACGATGGACTTCGCGATGAGCTATCTCCCCGCGACTCGTACGCGGAACGAAATCCGACGGTGGCGATGATCGAATTGGACGCCCAATTGATGCGATGAAAGATCGGAATCCATGAGCACTTTTCCCAACTCCCCGCGTCTCTTGAAAGGCGGCATCGTTTTGCTCGATGCCGAATCGGGCATTGTGCAGCACATCATCACGCTGCAATACAATCCGGATACGCTCACGCGCATGTTGTCGATGCAAGGGAGCCACAAGGAAGGAACCGTCGCGCGGGACCTCTTATGCCAAACAAGAAACCGATGCTTAGTCGATTCAGCATTGGCCCTCAAATCAGGAAACAAATAGATGAATTACAACAGCCCCAATACGCTTTGGCCTTACCGCAATATCACGGCGTTCTTGCTTGTGCCGCTTATTTGGCTTGTGCTCGCGCTTGCTATGTATTTTTCCGAGCAAATGCTGAGTTGGCCTGACGAGAAATCGAAGGCTCTTGTCATCAAAGTAGTCATTGCCGCCGGGTTTGTCCCTATCTTGCTAGTGTTCTTGGACTACCTGTCGAGCCACGGTGCGATTTTATCCTACAAGGGATTTAAGGTCGACTTCAGCCGCGTCGATCTCAATCGTCCCGAGATAAAACGAGAGTCGTTTGGATTGCCGGACAACATTGGTGTCTCCGGACCAATCATTTCCGACACCCAGCCGATGGACATCATCGAGGCGCTCAAGCAGGCTATTCAACATAAGATCGTTGTCATTGACATGCGAGACGGTGGTGCTTGGTGGGTGACGCGGTTGCTCGCCTTGAGTGCGGGCGCTGTGCGCGCGCAATCACCGAAGATGTTGGTGTTTGTCGGAAAGCTCGAAAACCAGGAGCATCGTTTTTTGGGTTGGGCGCACGCGAAAGATGTATTAGCCGCGATTCTAAATTCCAAAGAAGAGTACGCCCGCAGATATCGTAGAGCGATGCAAATTGCGAAGCAGGTGGCGATGTACGGCGCAAATGAATTCCGTCCGCTTTTGTCCCCGACATCCAATGAAAGGGTTTTCTTAGACCACGACATTCGGCGGTATACCGACAGCCCAAAGTTTGCAAAACTGGGACCTGAAGTTTCGGAGCAGATCCTCATGGATCAACTGGCGGTGCGTAGCGGGAACATTGGTTCGCTGGAAGAGGAACCAGATCGGTTGACGGTGGGGCGGCTGAATGATTTATTCGGGCATTGCTTGTTCCGAGCGGAGATTGATTTGGAATGGCCAAAGAACATGCAGGTTGCTCGGTTGCTGGAGTCAACGGAGCCCTACTTGGCAATAGTCCGAAATCGCAGATTCGAAAGCATGCTTCAGCGTGAAGATGGGGAGCGACTGATCATAAAAGAGCTTTACAGGCAACTGCAGCGAACCTCTACTCCAGAAGTATGACCTGCCTTAGTATGGATGGATAGAGGAAAAAGAGAAAGAATATGAGTTCATTTTCAGGATCGCCGCGGCTGCTCAAAGGTGGCCTTGTATTGCTCGATGCCGAATCGGGCATTGTGCGGCGTATCATCACGTTGCAATACAATCCCGACACGCTTACGCGCACGTTGCAGGTGCAGGGCGGGGGTGCGGAAGGCGGTGATCGGGCGGAGGCGCTGCGGCTCAAGGGGCCCCCCGTCGAGACGATCAAGCTCGAAGCCGAAATCGACGCGACGGATCAACTGGAGTTTCCGGATCAAAACCAGACCACCTCGCGGAACGGCATCCTGCCGCAGCTTGCCGCGCTGGAGACGATTGTTTATCCCACCAGCGCTCAGCTTCAATCGAACAACGCACTCGCCCAGGCGGGCACGCTGGAGATCATTCCCATGCAAGCGCCGCTGACGGTGTTTGTCTGGAGCAAGAACCGCGTGATGCCGGTGCGGATTACCGAATTCAGCATCACGGAGGAGGCGTTCGATCCGGCGCTCAATCCCATCCGCGCCAAGGTGAGCCTGGGCATGCGGGTTTTGAGCATTAACGACGTGGGCTTCGATCACAAGGCCGGCAGCCTCTATATGAGTTATCAGCAACAGAAGGAACAACTGGCCACCCTGCACAAGCCGGGCGCGCTGGCTAATCTTGGAATCTCCAGTCTATGACCGACCCTCAACAAGCCTTGCAGGCCCTTCTGCAGCCAGCCGGTCCGAACACGCTGCGGTTTCCGCCCACAAGTCGTTACCACGCGATCGGCACGGCCACGCTGGAAACACCGGACGGGCGCAGCGTCGTCTATCTGAAGCGCCGATTTGTCCCGCCGCCGGAGCGGTTCGAATTATTGCAGGAACACGAGGTGACCGAGGGCGAACGCCTGGACAACATCACGGCCAGATACCTCGGTGATCCCGAACAGTTCTGGCGATTGTGTGACGCCAACGGCGCCGTGGATCCCGCGGAGCTGGAGGAGGTGGGACGCCGATTGCGCATTACGTTGCCCGAGGGCATTCCGGGAGCGCCGAGTGCTTAAGGGAATTCATCTCACGCTGATGATCGGACCGGGTCTGCCGGTGCCTGTGCCGAAAGACATTCTTGACGCGCTCACCAGCGTGCAGGTGACGAACACGACCGAAGGATCGAGCGGCTTCCAACTGGAGTTCACGCTCAGCAACCGCTCGCCGCTGCAAACGATTTTCTTGCTCTCGGGCGGGGCGGCGATTCCGTTGATCCGCGTGTTGATCATCGTCACGGTCAACGGCACGCCTGAAGTGCTGATGGACGGAGTGATGACCAATCACGAGATCAAACCGGGCGCTGACTCGGCCCATTCGACCTTGACGGTCACCGGTGAGGACTTGAGCCGTGTGATGGACTACATCGACTTCACCGGGATTCCGTACCCGGCCTTGCCGCCGGAAGCGCGGGTGGCGCTCATCCTGGCGAAGTACGCCTTCCTCGGCATCGTGCCGATGGTGATCCCGAGCGTGCTCATCGACCTGCCGATTCCTACCGAGCGCATTCCGATTCACAAGGGGAAAGACCTTGGCTACATCCGCGCGTTGGCGGACGAAGTGGGCTACGTGTTCTACGTCGATCCCGGGCCGGCGCCCGGCATGAGCGTGGCCTACTGGGGGCCGGAGATCAAAGTGGGTGTGCCGCAGCCGGCATTGAACATCAACTTGGACGCACACACGAATGTGGAGACGCTCAGTTGCACGATGAATTCCGAGAAGAAAACCTTGCCGGTGCTCTTCATCCAAAACCAGGCAACCAAGGTGCCGATTCCGATTCCCATTCCGGACATTACGCCGCTCAATCCGCCACTGGGCCTGGTGCCGCCGCTGCCCAAAAACGTCGATTTCATCACTGGCACAGCCAAGCTTTCGCCGATCCGTGCGGCGGTGATCGGGCTGACCAAGGCAGCAAAAAGCTCCGACGCCGTGTTCGCGAGTGGTACTCTGGACGTCGTTCGCTACGGGAGACTCTTGAAGGCTCGGCGACTGGCAGGCGTCCGCGGCGCCGGAGAAGCCTTTGACGGTCTCTACTTCGTCAAAAGTGTTACCACCACGATCAAGCGCGGCGAGTGCAAGCAGAATTTCAGCCTGAGCCGCAACGGACTCATGTCCACGTTGTCCAAGGTCGCCGTATGAACGACAAGGAGTATTTTGGCAAGTATCGCGGCACCGTGATCAACAACATCGATCCGATGCAGTTGGGTCGTATTCAGGTGATCGTACCGGACGTGGCGATCATTCCCTCAACGTGGGCGATGCCATGCGTTCCCATCGCGGGCATTCAGATGGGAATGTTTATGGTGCCAATCATTGGTTCGGGCGTGTGGGTTGAATTCGAGCAGGGCGATCTGGATTATCCGATCTGGGTGGGGGGTTTTTGGGGAACGGCCGCCGAAGTACCGGCCATGGCGCGTGCAGTCCCGCCGGTCGTGCCGGGCATCACGTTGCAGACGCCCCTGCAAAACGGGCTGACGATTAGCGACGTGCCCGGGCCCACCGGCGGCGTCTTGATAAAAACGACCACCGGCGCGATGATCTCCGTGAGCGACGTGGGCATCACGATCTCGAACGGCAAGGGCGCCGTCATCAACATGACCGGCCCCACGGTGGACATCAATATGGGCGCCTTAACCATCACCTGAACCATGCCCGGACCCATCGTTCATCTCGGCGCGACAGTGGTGTGCATGCACGCCGGGACGGCTTTGCCGGTGGCGCCGTTTCCGCGCGTGCTGGTCAGCGGTCAGCCGATTGTGACGCAAGCCTGCGCTTACACGGTTGCCGGCTGTTCGCTGGCCAGCACGTCAAGTCCGCCGTGTGTGACCGCGCAGTGGGTGCTCGCCGCGCTGCGGGTCAAAGCTGGCGGCGTGCCGGTGGTCGTCCAGGGCAGCCAGGCCGTGTGCACGCCGACAGGCACCGGCTTGAACGTCGTCGTTACGCAACCTAGAGTCATCGCCACATGACGGAACTGGATTATCCATATCACTTCGATACCCGCTGCCGCACCGCGACAACGGATCGCAGCGATCACATTCGCGATCTGATCGAGCAGGTGCTTTTCACGACGCCGGGCGAACGCGTGAACCGTCCCACGTTCGGCTGCGGGCTGCTACAATTAGTCTTCGCGCCGAATAGCGACGAGTTGGCGGCGACGACACAGTTCCTCGTGCAAAGCGCGCTCCAGCAATGGCTGGGCGATCTCATCCAAGTTGAGGCGGTGGAGGTGTTAAGCAAGGATGCCACCCTGCGCGTGACGGTGCGGTATGTCGTTCGCCGCACCCAAACCCGCGAAGTGGCGGAATTCTCCCGAGGAGGCACGGCGCCATGATCTACCTCTGCTGCGACAAACGCCGGCGCCTGCTGTTGCGCAAAGTAAACGACCACCGCAAGGCGAACGGCCTGACAACGCTGAACGGAGTTGATTTCCTCGAAGTACTCGACCAGGATGCGCCGCAGGGCGCTGGCAATATCAAGAGACAAAACACACTTCTTATACGGCTATTTGAACCGGGACCGACCCTCACTGCGGACAACGTCAGGATCGAAGGCGGCGAACGGATCACTCCTGTCGGCGTTGTCTGGGCGTTCCTTGCGAATGCGATCCCCGCTGCCGTCGCACCGCAGCAGGCCGAACGTAAATTCTTCGCGGACTTATCTTCGCCGGATCACGTGCTAGTCGTGCGCACGGACTCGACCGGCGATCATTCTCGTTACCGGCTATCGCTGATCCAATCGTCCAATAACGCGGTCCCGCCCGATGACTTCGATCCGTTGTTCGCGGTCGTTGAATTCTCTTTCAAGGTCGAGTGCCCCAGCGACTTCGACTGTGCGCCGCAGAAGGTTTGTCCTCCTGCAGTGCAGACGCCGCCAGCGATCGATTATCTCGCCAAGGATTACGCGAGCCTCCGCCGACTGATGCTCGATCGCATGTCGCTGTTGATACCGCAATGGCGCGAGCGGAATGCCGCCGACCTGGGCATGACGCTCGTCGAGCTGCTCGCCTACGCCGGCGACCGCCTGAGCTATCAACAGGACGCGACGGCCACCGAGGCGTATTTCGACAGCGCGCGGCGCCGGATCTCGGTGCGGCGGCATGCGCGGCTGGTCGATTACTTCATGCACGACGGCCGCAACGCGCGCACCTGGGTGCAGGTACTTTGCGAGGTCGACACGTCCAACGTGGTGCTGCCCGCAGGAACACAACTGCTCTCGAAGGTGATGCCCGGCCAAGCCAAGCTCACGCCGAACTCGAATCAACTTGACGATGCTCTGCGCCTGCACCCAGTGGTCTTCGAGACGATGACGCGGCTTGCGTTGTTCGGGGAGCATGACGCGATGACTTTCTACACCTGGGGCGATGAACGTTGCTGCCTGCCCAAAGGCGCAACCCGCGCGACGTTGCACGGCCATTATCCCAGACTCCAAGCTGGCGATGTACTTGTTTTCGCGGAGGTGAAGAACCCAAAGAGCGGCGAGCCGGTAAATCCCGAGACACGCGTGGCCGACGACGCGGACCGCACGCGTCGTCACGCCGTGCGGTTGACCCAAGCACGTGCCGTGGTGGGCGGCGGCGGGCCGTTGACCGATCCGTTGAACGGCAAGGAGATCAGCGAGATCGCCTGGGGCGCGGTAGACGCGCTGCCGTTTCCGTTTTGCGTCTCCTCAATCACCGATCCGGACCCCGGTAGTCACAGTGGAAACCTGGTGACCGGCGTGAGTGAGGCGTGGGGCAACATCGTGTTGGCCGATCACGGTGAGAGGGTGCGCGACGAAGAACTGGGTATGGTGCCGAAGCCGACGTTGTTTCGACGCTTGGAGGAAACGGATCGGTGCCGGCCAGCGGAACCGGTTTCGGTTCCGCCGCGGTTTCATCCCAAGTTGAAACACCTACCGGTGACGCAGGCGTGTCCGTATGATGCCACCTTGCCTGCCACGCGGGCGCTAGACACTTCGCCGGCAGACACCCTCCCGGTGATTGAACTGGAGAGCATCGACCCGGACGGCGACTCGGCGATCTGGTACCCGCAGCGGGATTTGCTTAACAGTGACGCCGTAGCGCCCGAGTTCGTCGCGGAGGTGGAAGCCGATGGCACAATGCGCCTTCGCTTTGGCGACGACGCACATGGTAGGCGACCCGAATCGGGAACACGTTTCACCGCCAGGAAATATCGCGTCGGCAACGGCACAGCCGGGAACGTGGGCGCGGAGGCGCTGTACCACGTCGTCACCGGCGAACCCGCCATCGTTGGAGTGCGGAACCCGATGCCCGCGCAAGGCGGCATCGACTCGGAGACAATGGACGAGGTTCGGCACCGTGCCCCGAATGCCTTCCGCACACAGGAACGCGCTGTGACCGAGGCGGACTATGCCGCGATGGCGGAGCGCAATCCCGCCGTGCAACGCGCCGCCGCGACCTTTCGCTGGACCGGAAGCTGGCACACGGTGTTTGTGACGGTCGATCCGCTAGGCGGCGTCATCGCGAATCAGGACAAGAAGCGGCAGTTCGAGCAGGACGTGCTCGACGGGCTGGAGCGGTATCGGATGGCCGGCCATGATCTGGAAGCCGACGATGCGGTTTATGTCTCGCTTGAGATCGAGATGCACGTGTGCGTAAAGCCGGATTATTTCCGCAGCGACTTTCATGCGGCGCTGCTCGACATCTTCAGCAACCGGCTGCTACCCGATGGCCGGCGGGGCGTGTTCCATCCGGACAATTTTACGTTCGGCAAACCGGTTTATCTCAGTCCTCTCTACGCGGCGGCGCAGGCGGTGCCGGGCGTAGCGTCGGTACACATCACGACTTTTCAACGCCAGGGCGAGCCTGATTTCAAGGCATTGCAAGAGGGTAAACTGAAGCTTGATCGACTCGAGATCGCGCGCTGCGACAACGATCCCAATTTTCCTGAACACGGTATCGTCCACATCACCCTCGGAGGCGGCAAATGAGCGACACGTTGGATCCTTCGTTGAACGGCTTGAATGACTGTGGCTGCTGTGCGGGGATCACTGCGGAAACGCCGATGGCGCTGCTCAATCGCGAGGGACTCAACCAGATCAACTATCGCGTCGGCACGCACGGTCCATTCAAACGCACGATGCTTGCCGCGTTGTCCGAGGCTCGCCATCCGAAGCTGCGAGGATTGACAACGCGCGCGGACGACGATTTCTCCATCGCGCTGCTCGATGCCTGGGCAACCACCGCCGACGTGCTGACGTTTTACCAGGAGCGCCTGGCCAATGAATCTTATCTGCGCACGGCGACCGAACAGGGCTCGGTCCTGCGGTTAGCGCGGTTGATCGGGTACGAATTGAAACCGGGTGTGGCGGCGAGTACCTGGCTTGCGTTCACCCTCGAAACCGCGCCTGGCTCCCCGGAGAAAGCGGCCATCGCCGCGGGCGCGAAGGTGCAGAGCGTTCCCGGCCAGGATGAGAAACCACAGGTCTTTGAAACGGTCCAGCCGCTCGAAGCCCGCGTCGAGTGGAATGCCATGCGCCCACAGGTGGTGGAGGAATCCCCTATTCTCAGAGGCGCCAAGACATCTGAGAACATTCGCGAGATGTATCTCAAGGGCTCGGCGACTCAACTGCAGGTGGGCGATGCGATCCTGATCCTCGGCGACGAACGCGAAAAGAATCCCAAAGTCCATCCGCAAAAGGAACGTTGGGATGTCCGGATCCTCACTCGCGTGACCGTGAATGCGGACAAGGACTGGACGCGGGTCGAATGGGAACACGGCCTGGGCAAGGGGGCCGTCGAGCCAGCGGAGAGAAACGTGCGCGCCTATGCCTTTCGCCAAAGGGCCGCACTATTCGGGCATAATGCGCCCGATCCGAGCTTGATTATCAAGCCCGGGGGCAGTGCAGTGGGAAGCTGGACGAACTTCACGATTCGAAACGGGGTTATCGAGCTCGACGTAAGCCACGCGAAGATCGTTCCGGGCAGTTGGCTGGCCCTGAGCCGACCACCGGATGGTACGTACCCTCGCGGGTACGTTGAGCTTTACCGGGCGCTCAAGGTTTCGTTCCCCTCGCGTGCGGAGTTTGCTCTCACGGGCAAGGTCACGCGCATCGAACCGGATACCGCCGAGCATCTCGACAAGGACTTCTTCAAGCTGCGCGACACGATCGTCCATGCCCAGAGCGAGCAACTGGAGATCGTTTCGCCTCCGCTGACCCGGCGAGCGGACGAAGCTCTTAGCAGGTCGATTGAACTCGATGAGGGAACCCTTGCCCCGGTCGAAGGCCTGCGAGTCACCCTCGATCGGCAAGTGACGGAACTCCCGAAGAGCCGGATCATCATCGTCACCGGCAAGCGCTTTCGCGCTAGGCTTGCGCTCGATGCGCGGGTGATGGCCTTGACCGGTAATGCGGGTAGCAAGTCGAAGCCGCTACGGCTCGGCGACACGTTGGTGGTGATGCGGCCGCCTGCCGTGCAGTCCAATGGCGTGACCTGGGGGCTACGGGACGACGATGGCTTCGAGGGAACATTGGAAACCGGGCTCAACGATCTGCGGCTAACCACGGCCAGGAAGGATGACGATACCGTCAGCGAAGCCGTGACGGTTGAATCCGCCGCGGGCAATCCAACTGAACTCCTGCTGGGGGGTAAAGGGCTGCAAAACATCTATGACCGCGCAACCGTCGTCATTTACGGAAACGTCGCACAGGCCACCCACGGCGAGATGGTGCAGGAGATCGCCGGCAGCGGCGATGGGACGCAGACGTTCCAGAGATTCACGCTTCGCCAATCGCCGTTGACTTATTTGCGGTCGAATTCGTCATTCGGCCCGGCTTCGACACTGGAGGTGCGCGTTGATGATCTCCTTTGGCGAAAAGTGCCGTCGCTCTACCAACAGAAGCCGGACGAGCGGATCTACCTTGAGCGACTCGGGGATGAACAGAAGACTACGGTTCATTTTGGCGATGGGATCACCGGGGCGCGACTGCCAACCGGCCAACAAAACGTTCGCTTCAAATGTCGGAAGGGCAGCGGACTGGAGGGCTTGGTGAAAGCCGGGCAGTTGACCCAGTTGCTCACGCGGCCGCCGGGCGTCAAGGAGGTGAATAACCCGCTGCCTGCCGAAGGCGCCGACGAACCGGAGTCTTTGTCTGATGCGCGACAAAACGCGCCGCTGACCGTGCTCACATTGGAGCGGGTCGTTTCACTTCAGGACTACGAAGACTTCGCCCGCGGATACCCCGGCATCGCCAAGGCGTTGGCGACGTGGACGTGGAACGGCCGCACGCGGGGCGTGCTTCTAACGGTGGCCGGTCCCGAGGGGGTATCGGTTGAAACAGGCGTCGGTTCAGTGGGGAGCGGACTGCTGAATTCGCTACGTGCCTCGGGCGACCCCTTTGTGCCCATGCGCGTCGAGACGTTCCGGCCAGCCTTCTTCCGTGTCACGGGTACAGTGACAGTCCATCCTGACTATGAAAAGGAGAAAGTACTTGCCGCGGCGCGCCAGGCTTTGCGGTCGCGGTTTTCGTTTGCGGCTCGTGAGTTCGGGCAACCGGTGATGTTGAGCGTGGCCATCGGCGTCTTGCACTCGGTGGCGGGGGTGACGGCCGTGGACATCGATCATTTGCAACGCACGGACAGAACCGAGCCGGTGGATCCCGCGCCGCGTTTATTGGCGGAGTTCCCAGCCGGCGGCGCGAGTCTTGCGACAAAGGCGGCCGAGCTGCTCCTGCTTGCAGCGGGCAACTTGGAGGAAGTGAAGGTAGCTTGATGAGCAACGAAACCAATCCACTCTTCGATTTGCTGCCTGCGATTCATCGGATCCGTGACGCGGAACAGAGCGGAGCATTGCGCGAATTGCTTGACGTGGCGGCCGAACAGTTGGCCGTTCTGGAGGAAGACCTGGAGCAGCTTTACGACGACCAGTTCATTGAAACTTGCGCGGATTGGGTAGTGCCCTATATCGGGGACTTGATCGGCTACCGTTCGTTGCACCATAAGGCTCCCAGCCTCGGCACCCCCCGCGCGGAAGTGGCGAATACGATAGGCTACCGCCGCCGGAAGGGCACTGCTGCGATGCTCGAACAGCTCGCGCGCGATGTGACGAATTGGCCGGCCCGGGTCGTTGAGTTTTTTCAACTGCTGGCGACGACACAATACATGAACCACGTTCGGCTACATAATGCGCTGACGCCCGACATGCGCCGCTGGGACAAGTTGGAATCGCTCGACGGGCCATTCGACACACTGGCACATTCGGCGGACACCCGCCGCATTGCGACGGGCGAAGGTCGGCACAACATCCCGAACATCGGCATTTTCCTCTGGCGCCTGGGCGCGTATCGGCTGAGCGGTTCTCCGGCGGTTGACGAGGACGCGCAACGGTTTTTCTTCAGTCCGCTCGGCAACAACACGCCGTTGTTCACGCGCCCTGAAACCGAGCCGACCATCACGCATCTCGCCGGTCACCTAAACGTCCCGGAGCCAATCAGCCGCCGCCGCATGTTTGAGTTTATCGAGGATTATTACGGCGATGGCAAAAGCGTGTCCATTCAAGGGGTCGCCGCGGATCGGGTCAGGGTCTGTAATCTGTCCGATGATGGCGGTGGCTGGGCGCACACGCCCCCGCCCGCCGGAAAAGTTGCGATCGATCCCGTGCTCGGGCGGATCGCTTTCGGCGACGCGCAGGCCACGCCGCCGCTGGTGACGTTCCATCACGGCTTTAGCGCGGACATGGGTGATGGCGAATACGACCGCGCGGCCACGTTCGACCTGCCGGCAGAACCGGTCCAAACCGTCACGTCGCCCGCTTTGATTCAGGACGCGATCGACACGCGCGTTTCCGGACGAGCGATCGAAATCTCTGACAGTGGGCGATATGAGGAAACGCTCTCGCTCAACGTCAGTCACGGTGAACGCTTTGAACTGCGCGCGGCGGATGGACACCGTCCGACGATTGTGTTGGGCGGCGAACTGGTGATCTCCGGCGGAGACGAGCAGGCCGAGGTGACGTTGAGCGGGTTGCTCATTGTCGGTGCGCGCATTCGTGTCACCGCCACCCTGGGCCGATTGACGTTGAAACATTGCACGCTCGTGCCCGGGCTGACGCTCGATACCAAAGGAGTCCCTCAGCAGCACGACGAGCCAAGCCTGATCGCCGAGAGCGGCGACCTTTTGATCGAAATCGATCACTGCATCGTCGGGGGCCTTCGCTGGCATGATCTGTCGAAATTGGAAATCCGCGACAGCATAGTCGATGCGATGGATGAAACGGCTGTGGCGCTGGCTGGTCCCGATACGTTACCCGCGACGACGCCGTCGCCGATGGGCGGTACATTGCGCGTGGAGGAATGCACGATCATCGGAAAGGTCCGTGCGAGCGTGATGGAATTGGTTTCCAATTCGATCTTCATTGCCCGCACGGTATCCGGCGACGGCTGGCCCGCCCCTGTTTTGGCTGATCGTAAGCAGACGGGTTGTGTCCGGTTTTCCTTTGTGCCGGGCGGCTCTCGCACACCACGACGGTTCCGTTGCCAGCCGGACTTGGAAATCGCCATCCGCACCGATGCCGCCGAAAAAGAAGCGCAGAGCAAGAACCAGGCCATGACGAGCGCTCAACGTTCGGCTATCCGTGAGGGAGTGCTCTCCGAGCTTAAGCCGTCCTTCACGTCGCTGCGCTACGGCGATCCAGCTTACGCACAGTTGCGCTCACGTTCACCCCGGCAGATCCGCGAGGGCGCCGATGACGAGGCTGCGATGGGCGCGTTCCATGATGTCTTCGAGCTCCAGCGCATGACCAATGTTCGCATCCGGCTGGAGGAATACCTTCGTTTTGGCCTGGAGGCCGGTGTTTTCACCGTCACCTGATTTGATTCTGAAAGGCACCACAGCATGAGCACCGACATCAGTCGTCGACGCTTCGAATCCGTAAACGATTTCGCCGCCGTTCTGATGCAACAGGGTCGCCTGTTGCTGGACGCGGACTGGAATGAATGGGTTGAGATCCTCGATCGCCGGTTGCGCGCTGAAACCACGGACATGATCGGTCGCTGCGTCGTGCCGAAAGAGACGCCGGATGCATTCAAGATCAGCATCTCGGGGAAGAATCTGACCATCGGCCGGGGGCGCATCTACGTGCATGGGATTCTCGCGGAACATCACGGCCAGCCGCCAAACGAGTGGGATCCTTTTCTGGCCGAGTTGCGCGGCAAGACGGCAATAAACTACGATAAACAGCCTTACCTGCCCGATTCCACGCTTATCCCGTCCCCGCCGACGACGGGCGGACCGCACCTAGTCTATCTCGATGTCTGGCGGCGTGATGTGACCTGGCTGGAGAATCCGCGCTTGGTTGAAAGCGCGGTAGGAGTTGACAGCACAACCCGATGGCAGACGGTATGGCAGGTGCGCGTGATGCCGGATGTGCCTGAGGGTGTGACATGCGAAAGCGAGATTCCGGCCTGGCTGGACTTGATCCGGCCAAGCGCGGGACGGTTGACGACGGACACCTTCAATGCGCCGGGTGATCCCGATCCATGTCTGCTGCCGCCCACTGGTGGTTACAAAGGCATGGAGAACCGGCTGTATCGCGTCGAAATTCATTCGGTCGACGGTGCCGGAAATGCGACCTTCAAGTGGGCGCGCCACAACGCTAGCGTGGCGACTGCCGTGCGCGAGATCAAAGGCGAGGACCTGATCGTGGATTTGATCGGACGCGACGCTGACTTGCGTTTGAAAACGGGCAATTGGGTGGAGATCACCGACGATGCGCGTGAGCTGGCCGACCTCCCAGGCGTCATGCGCAGGATCAAGAACGTCACCGACGCGACGCTCACGATCACGATCGACGGGCCGTCGCTGGCGGGGATGTTTCCCACCAATGCCGGCGGCGCGACGCTGCCTGAGCGTCACACGCGTATCCGGCGTTGGGATCAGCAAGGTCAGGTTCGCGACACCAATGGCAACGTTCACTTCGATCTCAACGGTGCGGCGAGCGAAGGCGTGATTCCGGTGCCGGCTGGCGCCACGGCATTGTTGCTCGAAGATGGCATCCAGGTTTCCTTCTCGTTGGATCCGGGAATTGTGGGAGGACGATTTCACGTCGGCGATTACTGGGTGTTCGCCGCGCGGACGGCGGACGCCTCGGTGGAAAAGCTGACCCAGGCGCCACCGCTCGGGCATCATCATCATTATTGCCGGCTGGCGTTGGTGACGTTCCCTGGCCCGCCGATGGATTGCCGGAACTTCTGGCCGCCCGAATTGGCGGGCGAGGGGTGCGATTGCAGTGTGTGCGTCACCGCCGATTCGCACAACCAGGGGACGCTCACCATTCAACAGGCGATTGACAAAGTCCGCGCAGCCGGCGGAACGGTGTGCCTCGGTCCCGGCATCTATAACCTTCCCGAGTCGTTCGTAAGCGTAGATGGAGCTCAATCGGTGCGCATACGCGGGCAGGGATGGCGGACCATTCTCGCCCATACAGGTCCCGGTCCCACCATGGTGGTCCGCGGCTCGATCGGCTTGACCGTGGAGCGATTTACAGTACTCACGGCGCGGTCTGCGGCCGGTTCCGCGGATTTGGTCGTTGAGAACAGTGCCGATGTCACCGTCCAGGAATGTTTCTTCGTCCAGGTCGGCCAACCCGAACAGGTCAAGGCCGCCATCGGTCTGGGAGGCGTTCTCATTCACACGCGGATTCGGAACAACGTAGTCTTTGCCTCAGCGGGTATCGTGAATGCGTCAAGAGCATCCCATGGCGAAGATGATGTCTTGCTCGGAGGTGCGCGTCCGCTGCTTACGCTCGGGCTGTGCTGTGAGAACAACCAGTTCATCTGCTCGCACCACGGCGTCCAGCTGCACGGTTTTTGCATCCATCTCGGCGATACGGTGATCGCCAACAACTTCGTGAACGAGGCGTTCAACGGCGGCCTGGTGGCGACCGGCGCCGTGCTTGCAGCGGCTTGGGGTGGTTCGCGGCTGGAAGTAACGAGGAACACACTCCGCAGTGCCGGCGCGGGCATCGTAATCGGCACTGACGACGCGCGTATCCACGACAATGACATCGGCCCGGAATCTGGGTCGCGGTCCGGCGACGGGATCGTACTGGAAGTCGGTCTGCTGGGGCGTCCGTTGAACCGGCTCCAAGTGACCAGCAACCGCATCCAGGGCGTCGAAGGCAACGGCATTCACATCCGCAGCGCGATTCGCTCCGGCCTGATCAAGCAAAACCAGATCGAGGGCGTGGACGGCGGCGGCATCGTCATGGACGAGGAAAGCTCCGCCGAACACCTGGTGATTGAAAACAACCAGTTGCTCCAGGTGGCAAATGTCACTGCCGCCGCAAGCGAGAAGGAACCGCTTCTGGCCGGCATTCACCTCGTACGGGTGCGCTACGTGGATGTACTGAACAACCTGCTCCGGGACATCGGTATGCGGGCTTCCCAAGCAAGAAGACTCACCGGCATTCAGGTGAGCGTTTGTGCCTGCATTCGCATCGCGGGGAATCGGGTGATTAATCTTGGACCGATTGAGGCGGGATTGCGGGACGCGGACGCCATCGCCGTAATTGGCCTGTACGAAAGTGTTGATATCTTGCAGAACACAGTGCGACGCCAGGAAAACCGCTCCGCTGAAAACCAGGACAACTCGCTATGGCGCGCGATTCGGATCGGACATGAGCAGGGCCGCGTCTTCCCGATTGGTTCTGCGCTGCTAATCAGGACGAAAAACATCGAGGCCTTGCTCACCGCGCATAGGACATTCATTCGTCGATTGACCGCAGAATCCGCGGCGATCCGGGGAAACACGCTGGCCGCCTATGGCGCTGCCCCAGCCGTGCAGATTCTTTCCTCGGGCCCAACTTCCATAACAGACAATCGCGCCAGTTTGCTCCCGCCGAACAAGGAGCCAGTTATTGTCGCGGTGGCATCTGCCATCATCTTTGACGCCAATTACGTGGACGGCGGGCAGGGCGACCATGACGTCGTTTCGCTTCAGGTGGGTAAGGGACCGTTCACAGTGCTGGGCAACATCGCCAGCGGCCTCATTCGTGTAAACGGAGATCGTTTACCGCCAGCATTGCAAAACCCGTTGAATATCGAGATGGTTCAGCTTTAAAGGGAAGTTTTGGAGTACGAACAATGAGAATCGTGGCTGCCGAGGGCGAGAAGAACCTAGCCGAACTCGCCCACCGACTTTTTCAAATCCGAGGAGCCGGCGCTAAAGCATTGGAAAAACTTGCCGTCGCCGCCTTGCATGACGCGAATCCCCATTTACGTCCGAGCACCGCCATCCCTTCCGGAACGCCTGTCGTAATTCCGGAGGTAGAAGGTCTGGATCGCACCTCATCAGCCCCGTCATCATTCGGACTGACCGAAAATTCCGTGGGGCAGCTGCGTGACGCTTTCAAACACCTCGCAATAACGCTTGAAACCGCCCTCGAGGAGGAACTCAAAGATGAGGAGGAAGCAGTTGCGCAACTCAAACAACATGAAAGGGAATTCAAGGCTGCCGACCAAGTCATACATGACCGCCTGACCAAGATCAAGTCCGCCTCCAAGGTGCGACTAAAAGAACTAGAGAAGCACAAAGAGCTTCAAAAGCTTGGCCTCGCCCAGCTTGCCAAGGATGTTGACGCTTTCGCTAAAATGCTTTCTCCGTGACCTACTTCTGAATCATCTACCGGCCGGTTTCAGGCCTCGAAACAGTGGCCAAAGGTGGGCGATTTCTCTTGCTTAGTGCTCTGACTCGTAAGTTCGGTGACGTATTCATGTTGGCCTTCTGGCAACGGCCTTATTCCGGCGCTGCTCGTGCCGGGTGAGCTTGACAAGGAGTTGGTCCAAGTCCGCCCGAGTGAACTTCCACTCAAACGGCCGGGCAATCGCTTCGTAGTACGCTTGGAAGTCCAGCAGCCTCTTCTCCACGGTCTGCACATCCGGGAACTCATACCAATCCCGTTAATTAGCTGCGCGCCCTAGCGCCAGGCTTTAATTCATGCACAATGCGTCGAGTTCTTTTAGAAGGAGACGCAGGATGCACGTGGAAGATCGTCATGGACTCGACGAATTGAGGCGATTGGCGCGGATGGAGCGAGAGGCGGGCATGCGTGTTCGCATGCAGGCGATCGTGCTGGCGGTGCAGAGTCGCCCGTCCACGGAGATCGCGCGGACGTTGGATGTAGGCACGCGGTCAGTCCAGGAATGGGTTCGACGATTCAACCAGGGCGGGGTGGAAGCTCTGCGCCGTCGATCCGGGCAAGGACGGCCCTGTTGGCTTTCGAAGGAGCAGCGCGCCCGCCTATGCGATCGGATCGATGTTGGAGCGAAGGATCAAGACCAAGTCTGCACTCTTCGCGGGACCGACATTCAGCGTCTGATTCAGGGCGAGTTCGGAAAGCTATACCGGCTCAACGGTATCTACGATTTATTGCATCGGCTGGGTTACAGTTGCCTCATGCCACGCCCCCAACATAGAAAGAGCGATCCAGAGGCCCAGGGCGCTTTTAAAAAAACGTCATCGCGCAGGTGGAGGCCATCTGTGCGGCCCATCCCGACAAGCGAATCGAAGTCTGGTTCGAGGATGAAGCGCGCTTCGGGCAACAAGGAACGCTAACCCGCGTGTGGGCCAAACGGGGCTCGCGGCCACGGGCGGTGCGACAAACGCAGTACGATTACCTCTATGTACTGGGAGCCGTTTGTCCCGGCACCGGTCAGAGCGTCGGACTACTGGCGCCCTATCTGGACACGACCATCGTCAA
>CAZYEX010000021.1:0-11140 GCA_964646605.1 uncultured Phycisphaera sp.
TGGACACGACGATGCCCGGCTCGGGGTCGTATGTGACTGTCTCGGCAAATGCCTCATGCACGGGCCCGCGCGTGAGCACTTGCACACCAACCTCGCCATCGGGCCGCGGTGGCGGCTGCTGCGCCATGCCTGTGCCCAGCCCAAGTTCTGTGCCTATTGCGGCGAGTGCCGCATACATGCAAATTTTCAAAACATGACATTCCTTCATGGTGCTTCTCCTTCAAAAAATAATCTTGACAATGACTCATGTTTTCTGATCCGTATTTCCGCCAAATCCCGCATGTCCTCACGGGGCAGGTTGTGTAACCGTACTCTGATCAATAGTGACCGCAGTCTGCGACAACAGTCTGCCGTTTATCGATGCGCCAGTCGCCAGGGTAATCTCTGTTTGGGACAGTATTATTCCCTCAAAGTGCGCAGTCGTATCAAGCGCAACAGAACCAAAGGCCTGCCAGAAAATGTTCTTAGGCAATGCACCACCAGCCAAAATGACGCTCGTAGCGGAAGCCTGCGTAATACCTTCCGCTATCTGGAAGATCCAGATATCGTTCGGGCCACCGCTAAGAGTCACATCCGTTGCTATCAACACCCCAGTGCCCCATTTGTACAGACCGGGGACGAGCGTCAGCCCGCTGATATCACCAGCGCCCAGTTCAGTAAAATCGGGTGTTGTTCGCCCGGCGGCGTCGGTGTACGCGGTCTCCATGTCGCTTATGGCCGTGGTCATGTTAGCTGGAGTTGGAGAGGTGTAGTCGGCTGCGAATACCAGTCCCGTGACTTGATCGGATGTTGAGAATGTGGTACTGGCATCAAGTATTAATGAAAATCCAGTTATGGCAGTGGAGTCGATTGGACTAACGCCAATATCTCCAGTCACTACGGAGTTCGGCACGGAATCGATTCCTGATTTTGCCAAAATCACAAAATCGCCGGCCGTTCCAAGGACTACTGGCGCTGGACCGGTCGGTGTCGTATCCGGAGGTGGAGGTGTAGTATCCGGAGGCGGCGCCGTTCCGGGGCAACCGTTGGCCGACACCACCGTCTGCGGCGGCGTGGCCGGACATTCATCCTGATCGTCGGTGACGTCATCGCCGTCCGTATCGAGTTGGCTTGCGGTGCATCCGTTGGGATCCACGTCGGCCACGACCGCGGTGTTCGCGCACTGATCAATATCGTTGGGCACGCCGTCGTCATCATCGTCCGGGGTGCCGGGCACGCTGACCGGGCATCCGCGATCGTCAACGTCAACCGTCACGGGCGTCCGGGCGCACTCATCCAGCGCATCGCTCACGCCGTCGCTATCATCGTCGAGTTGCTCAGTCGCACAACCGGTCGAGCCGACCTCCTCACCGGCGGCGGTGTTCGCACACAGATCAATATCGTTGGGCACGCCGTCGTCATCATCGTCCGGGGTGCCGGGCGCGCTGACCGGGCATCCGCGATCGTCCACCTCAACGGACAGCGGTGTGCCATTGCAATCATCGATCGCGTTGTGGACCCCATCGCTATCATTGTCGAGTTGCTCAGCCGCACAGCCGGTCGAACCGACCTCCTCACCGGCGGCGGTATTCGCGCATAGGTCCGCGCTATCGGGCACCCCGTCGGCGTCACGATCGCTCTGCCATCCCCAATGACACCATCCACATCCGGCGAAAGAAACGACCCATAGTAATAGGACAACCCACATCGTACAAAACGACTTCCACTCTCTTACTGGCACTTTCATTCTCCTTCTCAAGTCGCCTGGGACCCAAGCATTAGGGGGATCATTTTTCGTACTTGCCCAGTCACCCTCCGGAAAGCACGCACGCCTTTTTATCTGCGTTCCGCGATCCCGTTCGATCAGAGCCGCCGGTCGACCGGTCCCGCAACCGGCCGGCATGCATTCGCTCCCACACTTCCGCCCGATGGACAGGAACGTCCCTCCGTGCCTCAAAACCCAGGCTTACCCTCCCGCGGCCAATTTCCAGCACCGTGACCTTGAGGATGTACTCAAAGTGGTCCGAGCCTCCGATCACCACGGTCTGATCGCTTTTCCGGGACAGAACTAACATGACAAAACCTCCGGTTTCCTTGCCGGGTTGTGGGGTAGAATTCCACTCCACGTGTCGGAAGCCACGGTGTGGGCAAGCAGGAACACCTGCACCGTGGTGCCGCTCGTGAATACTCCCACGATAGTGCCGGTGGCCGGCTCGATTTCCGCGGTTGCCTCGCGCACCTTCACGCCGGTGATTCTCTTAATCTCCTGCCGCAGCGAGTCGGAAGCATTGGCGAACAGCTGCCGATGGAACTCCTGCACCTGAGCAGCGCCCTCCGGGCTCTTGGCCAGAGCCTGCTCGGCCGCCGACAGGGCCCCGTGCAGGGTGATGACCAGCGTGTTTTCGCTCAAGACCACGGTCACCGCTTTGGGTAACTGCCCGGTCCTGCGTTGCTCAAAATCGCTTGCCGCCTGTGCGATCTGCTGCGCCATGCTCGAATCGGACGTTTCCATTTGCGTTACCCCATCTCGGTCGCGACCGTCCCGCGTCACCGCAAATCCCAAAAAAAGCCGACGTGGTCGAACACCCGAAGGCATTCAATCACGTCGGCTTACTCTGCAACGAGCCCCCCGATCAAACCGGGTTGCCCTTCGTCAAGTCGTCCGACGACTTAGAACCTTCCGTTGGCCGGACCGGCAGGCCGCCTCACGCGGTCCCACCAGTCGCTACGCTACTGTACGTTGCCGGGACGGAAAGGACAACGGAATTCCTTTCCGGGCCCGGGCTTGTAGGCTCGTGTGGACATCCATTCCACCAGCCTACATCGGCCCAGATTGGGGAAAACCTGACGGGCCTTGGCGCCCCACGGCGCCGTCCATTCGATCCCATCCCAGGTTCCCATGGCATCCAGCCAGGAAAACGATGGGAAGAAATGCCATCCATAGAAGCAAGAACATTCTGGGATAGCTTCTTGAGTTTCGCATTTGTGCGCTCACTTTCTCAAACGCGGGGAGTTCACCCCCGTAGTGCCCGCATCCGTCGCCGGCGGGGCGAGCCGTGGCTCGCTTCGTCACGGCACACGGCGTCCCTGGATCACGCGAAGCAGTACGACGACCACCGCGATGACCAGCAACACGTGGATGAACCCATTCATGGTGTAGGAAGTTACCATTCCTAGCAACCACATCACGACCAGAATCACCGCAAGCATCTCGATCATGACAAGCTCTTTCGTACTGGACCCTTCAGGAAACTCCCCGTCAGCGTTTTCTCAACCAGGATACAGGAAAACCGATCCCGCTCCGTTAGTTCGCGGTTGCGAAAAGCACCTCGACGCGTCGGTCGCGCCGGAGTTCTACGTCGCCGTAGGCGCCAACGCTGATCTTGTGCGCCGGCACACCGGCTTCGACCAGTGCATCGCGAATGGTCTTGACGCGACGATCGCACAGGTTCTGATTGTGAACATCGGTGCCGCGCGGATCCATCGTGCCGTCGATTCCGATCTTGAGCGACGGATTCTTATTCATATAGGTTGCGACCTCGGTCACCCTGGTCTTTTCAGAATCTTGGACTTCGGCGCTGTCGTTCTGGAACGAGAAGTCCCGAAACGAGGTCCAGACATCCACGACGCCAACTCGGCCTTGCGCGCCAATCTCGCCCGTCGGGCCTTGCGGGCCTCGTGCTCCGGTCGGACCAGTTTGGCCAGCAACCCCGGGCGTAGTGCTACCTTGAGCACCTGTGTATCCCATGGCGCCTTGCGCTCCGGCGGGGCCGGTACGGCCGGCGGGCCCGGTCGGACCCTCTAGTGTGGCGCCACGAGCGCCAGTTACTCCGGTTGCGCCTTCGGCGCCCGTCGGACCTTGCGCACCACTCGCGCCGGCGAGACCAGGCGCGCTATCCCCTCGAGCGCCCACTTTTCCAGTAGAACCTTGCTCGCCGGCGTCACCCGCAGCGCCTTGCACACCCGCGCGACCGCGAACGACGGCGCCGGGGGCTCCGGTCGCCCCGGTCGGGCCTTGTTCACCAGGGCTTCCCGTAGCGCCCGATCCGCCGCGCGAACCGGCCACCGCGTATCCCGGGGCACCCGTCTGTCCGGTCGCGCCGCGCTCGCCTACTGTTCCGACCGGTCCGTCTGCCCCGCGCGGACCCACCAAGCTGGGATCGTTGTTGTACACCGGAGCCTGGGCGACCCCTTCGGCACAGTTAGGGCGATGACACCGCTGTGAGCTCGCACAACCACTCGCGACGACCAAGGCTGTAATCCCGCACAACGTCATGACTACTCTCATTGTCCGACCCTCTCTAAAAAGTGACTGACTCTGCCTCATGCGCGTTGCGACCTACGTTGGCCGCGTTGCATTTAGGCTGTTTCTCTCGACCTCAAACTCACCGGCGTCGTCCACCCGCATGCGGCACCAGCCGCTGGACATTCCAAGTGCAAAAAAAAGCCGACGCGGCCGAACACCAAAAGGTGTCCAACCGCGTCGGCTTACTCTTCGGTGAGCCCCCCAGCCAAGGCCGGGTTGCCCCTCAGTTAGTCATCCGATAGCACCAAGCGAAATCGAGACGAAACACGCCGCGATCGCACTCGCCAGTCTGAGTGTACAGCGCCTATCGGGCAATGCAAGACAAAAGTGGATTTATTTTCGGTACTTCCTAGAATGGCCCCCGGATCGCCCGGCAACGGCTGCCTTGCGTTCCGTCGTTAGATGAGGACATTGCCCAGGCAGGGCGGTGGCGGGGAGTCGGGAGGCGTACGAGGACAGGAATGAAAACACAGGGCGAAACCGAAGCCGCCGTCTGCCAAGGAATCAGCCGTTTTGAGCAGGAGTACATGGGCCGCGGACCCAAGGACATCCGGGCCTTCCTGCTTGGCGAACTTCTTGTTGTCCGCCTCCAGGGCGTCCTGACTGCGGCCGAGCAGCACCTGGTGAAGACGCTCCAGGCCGACAAGGGCAGGGATCTGCTCAAGCAAGTGCGGTTTCAGCTCGTCGAAACGGCAAGGCCGATCCTTGAGGCCATGATCCAGGAAGTCACCGACGTCAAAGTGGTGAGCCTTCACCACGACATCAGCACCGTGACCGGCGAGGAGGTCGTGATCTTCACCCTGGCCGAATCGCCCGTTTTTCGAGAAACGAAGAAAAAGTAGGCCGGCCAGCCGGGCGACAACACCCCCGCCCCGAGGTGTTTAGGGGCAGGCTGGAATCTCCGCCGTCGGGATCAAATCTTGGGGAGCCAGGTCTTTCCCCGTGAGACCCGTTTACTTTGGTTGCGGCCGGTGTCATACTAGGCGTGGTGGAGCGCGATTGCCATGAAAATCGCCTCCGAGTCGGTAGACGAGATGAAAGGCAACCTGGCGGCGCCGGGAGGCCTGTCAACGAGTAAGCCGGCGTAGTCGAATACCTGTGTGTGTTCGGCGACGTCGGTTTTTTTGCGTTTGCGGGCGAAACGGCGCCAGGAAACCCAGAGGGTTCGCAATCCGGGTTAACCAGTTCGCGAAACCACTCAAGGGTGGTTCCGCGGATTGGCGGTGCGACGCGAAGTCGCGAACAGGAGTAGACCATGCACGGAAAACGTCGACCCATTCCGAAAGTGCCAACCCAAATCGCCGGACTGGATCAAATCCTGGAGGGCGGATTTCCCCGAGGGCGGACCACGTTGGTCTGTGGTGGGCCGGGCTCCGGAAAGACGGTGCTGGGCCTGGAGTTCCTTTGCCGTGGGGCGATGGCGGGGGAACCCGGGGTGTTCGTGACATTTGAAGAAAGAACCGAGGCCATCCGCATGAACGCGCGGTCGATGGGGTGGAACCTGGCGAGCCTGGAGAAGGCCGGCAAGATTGCCATCATTGAGGCTCGGATGCCAGGAGAAGAAGTCCGCTCCGGCGATTTCGACATTCAGGGAATGCTGGCGATCGTGGGTGGGCACGCAAGAAGGCTCGGCGCTAAGCGGATCGTGATGGATGCGTTGGACGTGCTGCTGCGGATTTACGACGACTTGAAGCGCGAACGCAACGAATTATTTAGGCTCCATGATTGGTTAACTGACCGGGGGTTGACGAGCGTCCTTTCGGTGAAGACTCACCGCGACGACGATCACGTATCTCAATATGAGTTCCTGGACTTCATGGCCGATTGCGTGATCCGCCTCGACCATCGCGTGGTGGGACAGGTGGCGACACGCCGATTACGGGTGATCAAGTATCGTGGCTCCGGCTTTGGTACCAACGAGTATCCCTACGTCTTTGGCGAGCGCGGGATCGTCCTGTTTCCGCTGACCACGGCGGAACTGACCCATCAGCCGCTAGGGGCAAAGGTCTCCACGGGATTGAAGGGACTGGACCTTATGTTGGATGGAGGCTTCCGCCGCGCATCCTGCGTACTTATTTCGGGCAACAGCGGCGCGGGCAAGACCACGCTGGTGAGCACGTTCGCTCAGGCCGCCTGCCGTCGCGGCGAGAAGGTGTTAAGCCTGAATTTCGAGGAATCCAAGGAGGCGTTGATCAGCGGGATGCTTAGCCCCGGGATCGACCTTCGTCCCTCCATTCGCGCCCGAAAGCTGATGGTCCAAACCGCCATGCCGGAGAGCATCGGCTCTGATGGTCACCTGGGTCGTACCATTCAAGCCCTCGACAGCTTCAAGCCGGACCACCTGATCCTCGACGCCATCTCCGCCTGCCTCCGCATGGGGTCCGAACAAGCTGCCTTTGATTTCATGATGCGGCTGATCAGCGTGGTCAAGGAACGAGGCATTACCAGCATTCTGACCAACCAAGTCAACATCGAGAAAGGTGGCGATGAGGAACTCAGCGGCATCGGCTTCTCCTCCGTGGTGGACGCGGTCGTCCAACTGCGTTTTATCGAGACCGACCTGGAGGTCAACCGACAGATCTTCATCGTAAAGTCCAGGGGCTCGGCGCACTCCAATCGCCGCCAGTCGTACATCATTACGGACCGAGGCATAGAGTTCCCAGACAAACCACAACCGCCACCGGTTCGGGCGAAGAAGGCCGGCCGGAAGGACGGTAGAAAATGAGCAAGTCGCTCCAATCCAAGCACCGCGCGAGGAAAGGACAGCGCGGCCATTACGTGTTCCGTCTGTTCATGGCAGGCAACGGGCCGAATTCCAAGCAAGCTCTGGCCAACCTTCGTAGCCTTTGCCGGGACCACTTGAACGGTAATTGCACGATTGAGACGGTGGATGTGGTGAAGGACTTTCAAGCAGCGGTCAGGGAGAACATCTTGGTCACCCCGGCGTTGATCCTGGTCGCACCACTTCCGAGAGTGATGATCCTGGGCAACCTGAGCGATTTACCGAAGGTCCTTGCCGCTCTCCGCCTGTCGGGAAGTGAGTCATGAGGAAAACCAAACCGACCAAACCGACCTATCAGCAGCTCGAAAAGCGGCTGGCCGCGGCGGAGCCTATCATCGAGGCTTTGAAGCGCCAAGAAGTGGATGCGGTCGTTGGCGAAGGGAAGATCGCATTCCTGCTGCTACGCAAGGTCGAGGAGGCGTTGCTGGAGAGCAGCGGGGAATTCAATGCCATGTTCGACCTTTACGGCATCGGCATGGTTCAAGCCGAAACTCCCGCTTTCCGCTTCACCCGAGTCAATCCGAGGTTCTGTGAGATTGCGGGGTATTCAGCCGAAGAACTACTGACAAAGACCTACATTGATTTTAGTCATCCGGAGGATCGCAAAAAAGACCTGAAGGGGCTTGCGCGGGTGATCCGCGGCAAGACCGATTCGTGGTCTATTGAAAAGCGCTGTATCCGCAAAGACGGACGTGTCATTTTGGTGGGTGTTCATGGAGCCGTCCTACGGGATCATACCGGCCGAGCCGTCAGGATCATGGCCATGATCGAAGACATCACGGCACGCAAACAAGCAGAGCAGCAGCAACGCGATGCCCAGGAGCCACTGAAAAAACGACTCCAGGAACGGACCGCCGAAATGTTGCAAATGCTCCGGTCGCTCCGTAGCCAAGCTGCCCAGCGCAAGCTGGCTGACCAGTTGCTACGGGCGGTCCAGGAGTTCATCGACCGGTCCATCGGCCCAATTGGCGACAAGACTTCGGCCTTGAGGGGCAAGCCGATACCGCGAAAGAAGGCGTCGTTCAAAAAAACCCGGAAATCTGCCAGTCAAAGGTCGTCCGACAAACCACGACCGCCATCGCGGTAACCGAGGACTATTTTGAGGTCGTTTCGGGCCCGGTCGTCGCCCATTCCGGCCCGTCACCACAAACTGGAGTCCTGCAGAGATTTTGATGAAAACACAGGGAGAAATCGACGCCGCCGTCTGCCAACGGACCCGTTGATGCGAGTCTCTACGGCACGACATAGCCTGCAGAGGCGCCATCGTCGATGGAAGCGCTCCCGGATTGATCGTGCGGCACAGAGACCGAGCATTTCTCCTCCGAGGCGTTCCCGGCCGAATCGGTGACGATGAACGACACGCCGTAAACGCGGCCGTTTCCGCCGCCCTGCCGCTCGGAACGAACACGGAACGTGTGTCCATCCACAATGCCAATGTCATCCGTCGTGTTACCGTCCCCGTTGGACTCTTCGGGTTCGTCGCTGTAGATCGAAAGAATCGTCCCGACCTCGTTTGCGTCCAGCTCCCCCTCGCATGCATCGATGACCAAAGCGCAGTCCGCCAAGGTTAGCGTCTCGAGGTTGTGGTTGGGGGGCCAGAGTTCGCGGCCGCGCGACGTGGCTGTGGGAGCCAAAGTGTCCTCAACCGTGATGGTTCGGATCTGCGGTGCCGCCGAGTGGCCGCAAAGATCGACGGCGTTGTAGCTCACGACATAAATGCCCGTGGTTTGGTCGTCAACGGCGTTACCGCCGATTTCGACGAAGATGGTGGCGTCGCACGTGTCGGTGGCGCTCGCTCCCAGCTCAACGTAGGCATCGACCCCGCATTCGAGGACCAATGCCGCGGCACCGATGCGGGTCAGGACCGGCGCGGTTTCATCGCCTCCGATGGTGAGTTCAGCGGAGTGTGTGTCCGCGTTGCCGCACTCATCCTCGGCGGTCCAGCGGATCGTGGCTATGCAGTCGAAATCGACGTCGTCGCGCTCGAACGTAATGAACACGTCTCCACACGCATCGTCGCCGGTGGCGCTATCGAGCCAGTCAACAAGCTCGGTCTGGGTGTCGCTCTCGTCGCAATCGAACGACAAGTCCCCCGGGCCCGAGATCTCCGGGGCCGTGGCGTCAACAATGATGAAATTCGCCAAACACGAGTCCCGCCCGCAGTCATCCTGAGCGGTCCAGGTCACCGTGGCGTGGCCCGTCGCTCCGCAATCGCCCTCCAGGGCGGTGAGGTTGTTCGATACGGTCAGATCGTCGCACACGCTCTCCGCGCTTGCGCCGGCAAGCCAGGCGTCGAGTGCGGCGTCGTTCCCAGCCCCGTCGCATTCGACGGTCAGATCGGGTGGGCAAGTGAGTTGCGGTGCATCCTCCGCCCCATCCCCGAACACCACCAGTTCGTCGCCAAAGCAGCAATGGATGAACCGCGCGTTGTTGCCGTGCAGCTCGACCAGTCCGCCGAACATGATGTTGCGAAACGTGGCGTTGTTTCCGCTCACCAACGCTTCGCCGTCGATCACCGTCCAGCCGCTGACGTTGTCACAGCCGTCGCCGGCCTCACCCAACAGCGTGAAGTTATTCCCCATGACGGTCAGGTTCTGCACGAACTGCCCGGCCGGAAGCTTGATGCTGACGTCGTTGCCTTCGATGACCGCTGGAAGGTTATCCGACGGCTCCGGCGTCGTGCGCCGTTCCACCGACACGGACAGCGAATCGTCCGTCGGCTCTATCAGGATCTCGATCAGCTCGCCGTCGAGGACGTCGCTGAGTTCGACCGTTCCGGCGATGCCCCGACCCACGAGTTCCACGCGTACCTCGAGCAATTCCGATGGCCGCACACCGGTGATCACGAACGCGCAGTCATCACCAAAGTCGGTGTCTACCGGGGCCCCGTTGACCGTCACCCGTACCTCAGGACAACTTTGAACTTGTGCGGTGAGCGCGCGGGCGGCCTCCGACGAGTTCATGATCTTCCCCACAATCGCGGCCGCCCCGGTTTTGCTTCCGCTCCCGCCGTCGTTCGAGGAACTTGGCGCCTTTGTGCATCCTAGACCGAGCGTCAGGCAAACAGCCGCAGCGAATCCAACACAGCGATGAATCATCAGTCCACTCTCCAACTTTCCAGACCTACGGTTTTCCGACATACGTACGCGACCTACACCCTCGTCCTCAAATCCGTTGGGACCCCGGACGAAAAAAAAAGCCGACGCGGTTGACCACCCAAAGGCGTCCAACCGCGTCGGCTTACTCCGTAACGAGCCCCCCGACAAAGCCGGGCTGCTCTTTAGTAAGTCATCCGATAACGCCGACTGGAATCGAGCTGTAATCCGCCGCGACCCCATTCGTCAAGAGCATTGTACGGGTTCCGGGGCTCGAGGCAAGAATTAAATGGTTTTATTTTCGGTCCTCTGTATCATGCCGCTCGCATCGCGTGGAAACGGCTGTCGTTCGTTTCCTGGACATGCGAGCCTGTCGGCCGGGCTTGCGTCCTCAGGGGCGTCGTGGGGTAGGTGAGATTCCGATGAGAACGCAGGGAGAAATCGAAGCGGCCATCTGCGACGGAATCAGCCGTTTTGATCAGGAATACATGGGCCGGGGACCCAAAGACATCCGGGCCTTCCTGCTAGGCGATCTTCTTGTTGTCCGCCTCCAGGGCGTACTGACCGCGGCCGAACAGCACCTGGTCAAGACACTTCAAGCCGAAAAAGGACGGGAGCTGCTCAAACAAGTGCGGTTTCAGCTCGTCGAAACGGCCCGGCCGATCCTTGAGGCGATGGTACGGGAGGTCACGGGCGTCAAGGTGGTGAGCCTGCACCACGACATCAGCACCGTTACGGGCGAGGAAGTCGTGATCTTCACCCTGGCCGAATCGCCCATATTTCGCGAAACGAGGAAGAAGTAGCGTCTGGTTCATCGGACGCGGCGCTCGGCCCGCAACGCCGCCGCCGAATGACCCAAGAAACACGGAGCCCGCAGCCGGTGTCATCGCATCGAAACGGAGTTCGCAACAGAAACGAAGGCATCACCGTCGCGGTCGTGGCGGGGTTGAGTTCGCTTGCCGGCGGCTGCTTGAGCCC
>CAZYEX010000022.1:0-75493 GCA_964646605.1 uncultured Phycisphaera sp.
TTCGATTGCAGATCGCTCCCACTGCCGCGTCTTGCCCGGATCGCTAATCGGCGGAGGCAGCGCCGCCGGATTCGCCGGGTCGGCTGCTTTGCGAAACGCCGTCGGTCGGCTCCAACCGGTCATCTTCGCAAGCTCCTCGACAGTCATCACATCTTTGCTCATGCTCAGCACCTCACTTCCAAGGTCATTGTATCACCGTATCAAGAGGAAAGCAAGACGATACTAGAAAATCTTCGGACGGGTCAGGTCGTGGGGGGAACGTCGTCCCCCTCGGACGGCGGATCGGCCCCAGGATCAGCGGGAAGTCCACCATCGGCGGGATCGGCAGGCCATTGGACCCACTCCTCGGGAACCAACGCCAGCCGCAAACCACGCGCCAGGCGTTCAAGCTCGGAATTGGAAAGTTCCGCGTCTCCTCGGATGAACGAGTAAAGGCGGCGAGCGATCAGGTGGGTATCGCGGGACAGGTCCGCCACGGTGCCGCCAGCGTCCATGTAGGACCGCAGGCCGTGGTAGCAGCCCCCTTGAATCGGGAACCGCAAGGCATCGTCCGTTGGTGCCCTACCGGCCCGCAGCGTACCAGCCGCCCGCTGAGCCTCAACCGACTTCGATGATCGCCCCATGTGTCCTCCGGTTACGCCAAAGTGTGCGTATGCCAACTGCAACGGTTACCGTCATGCTTCACTAATTCCGTCGAGGCTCATATCCCCCCCTCGACTGCCCGTAGCTCGGCCCGGAGTCGTGCCAGGGTTCAGCCCCGCGCCCTCGACCAACCCGACGATGCGCGCCCGGACTGCTTCCGGTAAGCGGTCCCATGCGGCCACGACCGCAGCCAATTCTGGGTCGGAAACGGCGGATTCGGCGCTTGATTTCGTATAACGCGATTCGGCTGATTTTCGTAAGTCGTTGTGGCTTCTGGAGTTATGATTTCCGAGCAACGGCCTTTTAAGCCGTAGGTTTTGGGTTCGAGCCCCAACACCCTCAGTCGAAAGAACCGGGCCGCGGGCATGGCGACGATACCGGGGAGTTGTTTAGGCGCGGCGGGCGACTTTTTCGGGCTTGTCGGCCACTTTCCAGCGCTGTTTGCCTTCCACGGCTTGAATGTCCACCAGGTCCGCGGAGACCGGCTCCTGGGTCAAGCGCACGGCCCCGTTGCCGTCCTTGTGGTTGGCGGGGCTGCGCGGGCCGACCGCGGATCCGACCAATCGCATGCGGAACTTGGCGTCGCCGACGCGGACCACGTCGCCGTCCTTCAGAGTTTGGAAGTGGATTCGCTCGTCGTTGACGAAGGTGCCGGTGGAAGTCAGAAGATCAACCATCGCGGGGTAGCCGTAGTAGGTAACCAGTAAGGCGTGGGCCCGCGAGACCTTCGGATCGGCCAGGACAATGTCGCACCCCGGCCGCCGCCCGATTAGACAGATGTCGCGGCTGGGCTGCAGAATCCGCCCGCCGTCCAGAAGCTCGAAGGCCACGGCGTGCGGAGTGGGTTCCAGGTCAAACGGATGCGTATCGCCGTCCCCCTCCTGGGGTGCCGTTTCCACCTTGGCGTGGAACTCCCATTGATCGACAGCCAGGAGGTCGCCATCGGACACACGCTCAAGTTGCAACTTGAGACCATTGAGATGCGTCCCGTCGCCGGCATGCACATCCAGGGCCTTGATCTCATGCCCGTCGTTGATCAGCGCGACTTGCACCGGGGCGATCCGTCGGTGGTGCAGGACGATCTTACAACCCTCCCGAGAGCCGATTAAGGTCACCACACGCCTGCAAGGCACGCTGGAGCCCTTTTGGGGACCGTTGTGGAGGGTGAGTGTCAGGTGGGGTGCGCCGTCCGCGACGGCGGGAATGCGAGCTTTGGGGAGATCCGGGTTGGTCATCCTATCGGCTCCTCGTACGGGTCGGGCTATGACCCGCGAGGCCGGCAATTACCTAGCGGCCGGGGGAGCGCGGTCTGGGGTTGCATCTCGCCCTCCCTTCCCAGTATAGGGACTTCGCTTCCCCGATTCCAGCGCAAATCCAGAATGCGCCGCTGTTCGAATGCGCTCTCACGGGTGCGAACCGCTTCGCGGCTTGCCGCCTCGCGCTCCTCACCTCCCCTCGACCCAGGTCGCGGGCATGACTCCGGCCCTCATCGCATAGAGTTAACGGCACCCAGTTTCCCCGACTTGCGGTCAGCGAATGGCGGATTGGTAGAATAGAGGGATCGCAGCGGTTTTGTGCAACTGCGCCAAAGAGGATCGCTCCGAGAAGTTCCCGAAGGATGGGTGGGTGCGAGCCTCTACCGCCCCTCAATTTGGAGGAACTCGATCATGTATTGGTCATAGGTTTGCTGGCCGGCCGTTGTGCTGAGCACGAGAGCCAATTCGTTGATGACCTTGGTCCCCATCGGCACCCATTCCCGCCAGCACCCGTTGCAAATGTTGGCGAAAATCTTCTCGCCCAAGGTTCCCCGGAAAGGAGCCTTGGCCAGTCGTCCGTCCGGGCGGCCGCAGCGGGCGCATTGGAATCCCTGCGCAGCGGACGTGGACTCGGCCGGAACGTCCGGCTTGGCTGTGGTCTTGAACGCGGGAACGGGCGCCGCCCACCCGCGCAAGGCGTCGGCCATCGCGTCGCGGGGCATGCGGTCCCCTTGCTCATCGGCCACGGTGACACCGCGTGTCATTGTTTCGACCGCTTGGGGGCGTTTTCCGAGCCGATCGTAGGCGTGCCCGAGAAGTTGATAGACCTTGGACAACGCGGGGTTGAGCTGCAGGGCCCGCGACAGGGGCGCGATCGCATCCTCGACCCGTCCGGCGTCGACGTAGGCCTTGCCCAGGCTGAAGTGCCCCAATTCGTTGTTGGGGTCGGCCTCGGCCATCTGCTTGAACTGTTGAATCCGTCGGTCTTGGTCCATACTCACGCGTCGCCTGCCGGGGACATGGCCGCCCTCGATCCCACCCTCTGGGGCATCTACGGCTCGTCCCGCAGGGAGGACAGGATAGGCTTAGAGGGGAGAGTGTCAAACCGTGCCTGCGCGAATCGCAATCGGGTCCCGAGGCACGGTCAATCGCAACTTGACGTTGGCGGGGTTTACTCGTACTCTGGAGAGGCGGCGGCTGCCGGGTTTCAAGGCGGAAACACGGCAGGTTGCCCAGGATCGACGAACGCCCGTCGTCTGCCAAACCGACGATGATGGGAGAGGTGGGTGAGTGGCTGAAACCAACGGTTTGCTAAACCGTCATACGGGTTTACGCCTGTATCGAGGGTTCGAATCCCTCCCTCTCCGTTCTTTGGTATGCGCGCCGCCGGTGCCCGTCCGTGTGGGGGTCGGGTGTTCGAGTGCGGACCCATCTGCGGCGGTCGCCGCGCCTGCGCGACGCGGCACATCTAAGGGCTTTGTCGATCTTCTCGACCGTGCGGACGGTCGGGCAATGGCGCCCGGCTTCCAGGCGACAAAGGGCCTCCTGTGGAACCCCGGCCAGTTTCGCCAACCCCTCCTGCGTAAGTCAGAGGGCCTTTCGGTCGCGGATGATGTCCCGGGCGATCAGGCGGGGATGGCGACGCCACCTTGCACGGCGCGGCGCCGCAGATCCTCGATGGCTCTTACGGACTCATGGCCGGGCCGCAGCGCTCCGCGCTCCCAACGCGACACCGTCACCTTGTCCACGCCGATCCGCGCGCCGAATTCCGCTTGAGTCATACCCAGCGCTTCGCGTAGCGCCGTGAGGAAGCCGGGAGTTGGGGCGCGATCCACTTTCACCGCCAAGGCCCGAACCCGATCCAAAAACTTGACGGCCTGCGGAAGAAACGCGGGCTTGCCGTCGCGGTCCTTCGTCACCCAACGACCGGGAACTTCGACGTAGAGGACCCCTCCGTCGGGCAGTTTCATCGTATAGGGCAGGTCCGGGTTGGGAAGCTGCGCGGCCGGCGGGCGTCCGCGTCGCTTTCGCGGTGGCGTTGTTGGTTTCATCCCTTTCGCAGTCTTCATTTTCGTTTTCCTGCGTACAGCTCCACGTACTCCTTTTCGGACAAGATGCACTGTTTCAGAATGGCCCGCAGCGTGCGGACTTTCAACTGTCGATGGTTGGGGATCACCGTGAATCGCCCGTCGGGATGCGCCAGGATGGTGTGCTTTCCGCCGGATCGCCGCTCGAACCCCGCCCGTTCCAGCGCCCGGATCACTTGGGTTTGCTTGTTGGCATTCGCGAGGCTAGGCACTGCGTCTCATCCGCTGCGCCGCCCGCGCCCCCGCCCGTTTCGTCAGAAACGCCACAACCGATTCGATCGCGGCCTTCCCGTTTTCGATTGCTTCGTCAGGCGTCTGTCCCTGTTCGATGGCCCCCGGCAGCTCGACGCATTGCACTACGAACCCGCCCTCATCGGAGTCATGCGTAACCCGCAGCCGGTACGCTTCGCGACGCACCGTCACGGGTTCGACCCATTCCAGCGGCAGAGTTTGCATCGCCTCTTGCGCTTCCAGAATCAGCTTGCCGACATTCACGATCCACCACACCGCCTGCTTGCTGATCACGTCCATCACCTGTCGGGCGTCGGTCAGCATGTACACCGTCTTTCCGTCGGTGAGCAGCGTAAGCGACGACAGCGCGTCCGGTCTTGCCTCGTTGGGGTATTCCTTTCGCAAATGCGCGACGGCCTTGCGAACTTGTTGCAGGGAGCAGCCTTGCCCCCGCAAGGCCATGACCGTTTTCACCGCGACCACATCCGGAAAGGTATATCGCCGACGGCGGGCGGCCCTGCCGCTGGGTTTCAAGAGCCCGGTGGCATCCCAGTAGGTAAGCTGCCGCTGCGACGCCCCCGTGATCCGTCGAACCGCACCCGTTGCCAGTTGCATGATAGACCTCCCTTCGTCCGCTCTGCGAGCCCTACGCCCGGAAGAATAGTACAACGGTGTTCCCAACCATGCAAGGAAATATACAAGTACGTCCCGTAACCGCCCGGCACCCGGCGCTCGTTGGACCCCGAATGGCGTTTGCGTCCCCGATCGCCTTCTGCTCCAGACGGACCGGGGCGTGGTCGAAATCCGTCCGCCCCTGTCGGGAACGCCGGCCGCCAGTTGCGCCCCGGGATTGAACCATTTTCGATGCGACCCGCCGCCGCGGCGGGGGAGTTCGTTGCAACCCAGCGCCGACCGCTTGCGTGCCACGTCGCGGTAGGTCACGGCGAGGCGACCAGCGTTTCGAGCCAGACGGGACCGTTGTCCGTGGGCTGGGCGATCCCCGAGGGGAACGGCCGGCCCGGGTCTTGGTAGGTTTCGATCACGGCGGACAGGGCGTCGCGGGCGTTGTTCAGGGCCTCGTCCGCGGTGTCGCCCGCAGCGCGGGCTGCACCCGCGGCTACATTCCTTGGCCCTTGCCGGGGGCGGAACATGGAACTGAACCACGATTGCGTCGTGGGCCTGCAAGACTTTGCGATCCTGCAGCGCGATCTGTTCGGGCCTTAATGACTGAGGACGGCGGACGACGAGGCGACCCCTTCAGGGTCGGATGGATCGTGGGGGACCGGGGATCCGTGGGCGGCGCTGCGTTCTGCCCACGGCTACTGTCGGTCAGCCTTTGACGCTGAATGGGTGGGGCATGTTGGTTCGTCCATTCGTTCAGGGTGAGTTGTGCCGTTGCAGGCTGAAAGCCTGCGCTGTAGTAGCCGGTGGCAAGGGAAGCGCCGCCACCGGATAGGATGCACGACCGAACACAACAACCCTGTAGGGGTTGCATCATTCGCGGCGCATGGATGCGACCCTTTCAGGGTCGGATGAAACACGGGGCGGCCATAACCGTGGGCGGCGCTGCGCTTTGCCCACGGCTACTGTAGTGCAGCCTTTCAGGCTGGAAGACGGCGAGGTTGGCGGGGCGAGGCGCTGAATCGGGGCGCTGGCGGCCGGGGATCCGCGGGCGGCGCTGCGCTCTGCCCACGGCTACTATAGTGCCGCCTTTCAGGCTGGAAGACGGCGAGGCACCAAGGGGTGAAGCGCGCGTCTGGACCCTCACCCCGACCCTCTCCGCCAGGCACTGGCAGCAAGCTGCCAGTGGCACCCACGTGGGGTGGCGCTACATCCAAACAAGACCTGTTCGCGTTTTTCAGCGGGCTGCTATCCATCAACCGAGCCGAGCGACGACGATCCGCACCGGCGAAGCCGATTCTCCCACGCTGCCCCGCGCCTTGCGATGCTTGCGCGCCGTCCGCCCGTATCGCCTATGCCATCGACCCCGCGGCGCCGCCGATGGGGATTTGCCGACCCCGTCCGTCCTCGCAGACGCAGGCGAGCTGATCGTCGGTGAAGCTGGCATCCCCGCGCACGACGATGGACTTGCCCGTCTCGTTCTCGATTTGTACGAAGGCGGTCCGCTGGTCGTTGAGAAGTTGGAAGGCGACGTGCGTGGCCACGGTGATGAAGACCTTCTGCACTTGCTGATGGTGAACGGCCAGTTGTACGCTGCGCATCACGTCGAGCATCACCGATTCCGGGCGTTTCACGTGCCCCGTGCCCTTGCAGTGGGCGCAGTCGGCATAGAGACTCCGTTTGATCGACGGCCCCTGCCGCTGGCGGGTCATCTCGATCAACCCGAAGGCGCTCATCTTCAGCGTGCGGGCGCGCTCCTTGTGCTCCTTGAGCGCCTCGCGGAGGGCCTGTTCGACCTTGCGTTTGTTGCGATCCAAGCGCATGTCGATGAAGTCGCAGATAATCAGGCCGCCCAAGTCGCGGAGGCGCAACTGCCGGGCGATCTCCTCCGCGGCCTCGATGTTGATCTTCACGGCCGTCTCTTCCGCGTTCTCCGGACTGCGGAAGCGCCCGCTGTTCACGTCGATCGCCACCAGGGCCTCCGTCGAGTCGATGACCAGCGACCCCCCCGAAGCCAGCGGCACGTGACGCACGTTGATGCGTTCGATCTCCGCCTCGATGCCCATGCGATGAAACAAGGGTTCACGCTCCGTATACAGCTCGATGGGGGTCTTGGAGCGCGGTTGCACGATCTGCAAGAACTCCTGAATGCGCCGCGCCGTCTCCGCGTCGTCCACGATCAGGCGCTCGAAGTCCGAGGTGTAGTGGTCGCGGATGGCCCGCGTAACCAGATCCGACTCGCGGTACAATTCCGCCGGCGCGGGCATGGCCTTGATCCGCTCCACGACCGTCCGCCAGAGCCGCAGAAGATAATTAAGGTCGCGTTGCAGCTCGCGCTTGTTGCGATCCAACCCCGCCGTGCGCAGAATGAAACCCATCCCGCTGGGCAGCTTGAGCTCGTTCAGCGCATCCTTCATCTTCCGTCGCGCCGTCTCGTCCTCGATCTTCCGCGAAACGCCGTGCCGACTCATCCCCGGCATCATCACCAGGTATCGTCCGGGAATCGAAAGATACGACGACAGCGTCGGGCCTTTGGTACCCACGCCCTCCTTGGTGATCTGGACGATCACCTCCTGCCCGCGACGAAAACACTTTTGGATCGGCGGGCGGTGATGACGCGGGATCTTGCGACCGACGTCCTCCGCCGGACCGCTGTGGTTGGGGAAATACTGCGGCTGAACGTCGGAAATGTGCAGAAAACCGTGCTTGGGCAGTCCGAAGTCGATGAAGGCAGCCTGGATGCTCGCCTCGACGTTGGTCACGCGGCCTTTGTAGATGTTGGCGACGTGCGACTGCGTCGACTCCCGCTCGATGAACAACTCCTCCAGACGACCCTCGTGAAGAATGGCCACGCGGCACTCATGACCGGCCGAAACGTTGATGACCATTTCTCGCCGACCGCCGCGCTGCGAATCCGACGATCGAGAGTCCGTTTCCTCGTCAACTTCCTCCGCGGCGGGAATGACCTCTTGGACATCGACGTCGATCGCCCCGCCGCCCCGTTCGTCGGCGTCCCGCTCCCAGAACATCTCGTGATCGTCGGTCCCTTCGTCGAGCCGCTCATCCGCGAGACCCTCCGCGAGTTCGAGCGTCGAGGCCTGCGGCGGGTGATCCGCGCCACGTACGACGGCGCTCGCCTCGTCGCTGGGAAGCGGCGCAGCGGTCGCGGAACCACCGCCGCGTCCACGCCGTCCGCGGCGGCCCCGACGTGAACGTCGTACGCCGCCGGACTCGGCTTCGACCGCGGGGGCCGGTCGCCGGCCCGGCGGAGCCGTGGCCGCAGCGCTCTCGGAGGTCGTCGGTTCGCCGCTCGGTTCAAGCGCTGCAGGGTCCGGCTTTGGGGCCGGGGTTCGGGCCTGCCGACCGCCCCCTCGCCGCCGACCGCGCGGCTTCGCCGTCACAGGCGCAGATGCCGTCGCAGCGAGGACCTCGGCCACATCCACCTGCGCCGCCGACCTCGCCGTGTTCGCGGTTCCGGCGGCCGAAGCGGTCGAGCCCGCTTCCGTCGAGCCGGTGTTGGTTCGTCGCCGTCCCGCGGGTCGACGCCGCGGGCGCACTCGCACATCCGTCGAAGGCGCACGCTCCTCGCCCCCCTCGAAACTTGCTTTATCTATTGCCATAACACATCCATGCGTCGGATGCGGTGGTTCACCGCCGCGGCGTCGAAACCCAGTAGCCCCGCGACCTCGGACGGTCGGCCGCTACCTGTGCCCACGACACGCAACGTGAACTCCACCCCATTCTCGACCCCTTGCAAATCCTTGAGGAACGGCCGGATATCGACCGTCCGCTTCTTTTTGGTCTCGTGATCCACACGCTCCACGGTCGCGGCCTGGGATTCACGAAGCCGCTCCAACCGAAGTCGAAGGTCGGCATCCACCGGACCATCGAGCTCCAATCGGTAACGCACCGCAGCCGGTTGGAGACGCTCTCCAACCTCCAGCGCCCGCACCGAGCGGATATTCAGTTCCTCTGGGGTATGCTGCTGGAGTCGACGAAGGGCCTCGTCGGGATCGATCGGTCCATCCGTTTCCACCACCATCGCCTCGGCGCAGGACGCAATGCCCACCGGGCGGGGAAGTGGAATCATCATTCGCGGATGGGGATTGAACCCTTCCGAGAAACGCACCGGGAGATTCGCCCGAGCCAAAGCCCGACGAAACAGCCTCAACGTATCATGGTGCGAAATGAATCGCAGGTCACCGTCGATGCTGTAGGCGAACAACCACCGGTACCGACCGCCCCCTACGGGCGGTTCTTTCGGTCGAACGTCTTCCATTCAGCACGCAACGAAATCGCTCATGGCGCGGTTTCGATGCGACACCCCATAGCGCCGCCAAGGAGCGTCCAGCGAGCTAGATCGGATCCTCAGGCAGCAACTTTCTCGTTTCATCGCGCAGGTAATTCGTTACCTGGCGGTCGGTTTCAAAGCTCAGCGCTCGCTTGGCCACGCGCTTGGCGTGGGCCAGGGTACTCAGGCGGATCAGCTTTTTGACTTCCGGGATGTTCGCCGGGGCCATCGACAACGTCCGAAGCCCCAAACCCACCAGAAAAAGCGTATACAGCGGCTGACCCGCCATTTCTCCGCATAGAGTACAGTCTACCTCGGCGTCTGTACATGCCTTGACCACGTCCCGCAGCGTCCGCAGGACGGCCGGGTGCGAGGGGGTGTAACATTGGGAAACCCGTTCGTTCCCGCGGTCCACGGCTAGAAGGTATTGGACCAGGTCGTTGGTCCCGATGCTGATAAAATCCACCTCCCGGCAAAACTCTTTGACCTGAATGGCCGCCGCAGGGGTTTCCAGCATCATGCCGATGGGGATGTCCTTTCGTACATGAATCCCGTTCTCCTCCAGGTCCTCCACGGCATCATGGACGGCCATTTTCGCCTGGCGAAACTCCATTAGGCTGTTGATCAGCGGGAACATCATCCGCACCTTCCCGTGCGAAGCGGCCCGCAGGATGGCCCGCAGTTGCACCTTGAAAAGGTCGAGATTCTGCAGGCTATAGCGGATCGAACGAAGGCCCAGCATGGGGTTTCGCTCTTGTTCGTAGTTGCGTTGCTGGGTGTACTTGTCCGCCCCCAAATCGAAGGTGCGGATGGTGACCGGCCTATCGCCCACCCCGCGAATGGCCTCCAAGTAGGCGGCGAATTGTTCCTCTTCCGACGGGGCCCCTTCCGGCCTCAAGTAAAGGAACTCCGTCCGGTACAACCCGATCCCGTCGGACCCCTTGGCAATGCCTGCCAGGGCCTCCTGAGGAAATTCAATATTACTGTACAAAAGAATGCGATGTTTGTCCCGGGTAACGGGCGGTAGGTCGCGGAGCTCGTCCAACTCATCGGCAAGACGGAAAAACGCGGCCTGACGGCCTTGGTACTCCAGGAGCGTCGCCTCGTTGGGGTTGGCGATGACGAGTTGATTCGTGCCGTCAATGATCACGAGATCGCCGCCGCTGATCCGGGTGGAGATGTCGTTGAGTCCGATGACCCCGGGGCGGCCCAAGGATCGAAGCAGAATGGCCGTGTGGGAGGTCGCGGCGCCGGCGTCCAGTGCCACGCCGATGACTTTGGTAGAGACGAGCTGCGCCGTCTGCGTGGGGGTCAGATCGTGGGCGACAAGTACAACGGGTTGGGTCAGGTGGCTGAGGTCTTCCCGCAATTCCCCGAGAATGTGTCGCAGGAGCCGTCGTTCGATATCCTGCACGTCACGCATGCGCTCGACGAGCAACGGATCGGTCATCTGCATGAACCGCCGCTGGTAGTTGCGCATTACGGTGCTGGTGGCGTAGGCGGCCGAAACCTGCTCCTCGCGGATCATGGTTTCGATGCTGCCGAGCAGACGCTCGTCTTTCAGTACCCCGATATGCCATTTGAAGACGTTGGCGGCGTCGTGTCCGAGATGTTGGTCCAGGCGTTGAGTCTGCTCGGTGAGTTCAGCGATCGAGTCGCCCAGCGCCTGTTGCAGGCAGGTCAACTCCTTGGGAACCTCCGTGGGGGCGACGCTGCGATGGGGAATGCGTACGTCCTCGGCTTCGAGAACGACCGCCTCGCCGATCGCCACTCCGGGCGCTACCGAAATTCCGCGCAGGATTTCCATGCCCACCCGATCGTCCGTCGCCCAACGTGAAGCGAAAAACCGACCTCTCCCACATGCTTCCGTCCCCACGGACCGTCAGGCGCTGGGCGGTGGCCCGTCAAGCCGAAAGCCGCTGGACACCAAGGAAACCAGGGCCTCCACGGCCGCCTCGGCGTCGTCCCCCCGCGCCTCGATCCGCAACACGCATCCTTGCGAGGCTTCCAAGAGCATCATCTGCATGGCGCTCTTTCCATCCACCGTCTCGCCGCGCCGGGACACGTTGGCCACCGATACCTTCGACTGGAACCTCGAGGCCACGTCGATAAAGCGCATGACCGGCCGGGCATGCAACCCCTCGGTGTTTCCGACGGCGACCTCTCGCACAGCCTGTGCCAAGGCGGTTGTCACTCCTTCGTTCACCGGTCCCGCGACCACCCGCCGAGCGTTGCCCGCCGACCTTCACGGTCCGCGCCTCACTCACCCTGCGACTCGTCGGCCTCCTTGAGCAGCTCCACGATGGCCTCACGGGAGTCCGCCTGCCGCAGGAACCGCCGGAAGTTCTCACGCTGCAAATGGCGAAAGATTCGTTCCATGGCCGCCAGATGTCCCTCGGGGGCGCTCGAGGGGCTCAGCAGGATGAACACCGTGTACACCGGCGCCCGATCCAACGCCGCGAAGTCCACTCCCTGGCTGGAGCGACCGATCGTCGCGGTCATTTGGGTGATCGAGGGGTGCTTGACGTGGGGGACAGCCACGCCTTTGCCGAACCCCGTGCTCCCCTGGTTCTCGCGGGTGATGGCGGAGCGGGCGACGGCCTCTGACGCCTCTGCCGCGATCGCCCCATGGTCGGCCAACGATTGCACGAGTTCCCGAATGACGCCGTTGCGATCCGTGGCCTGCAACTCAGCCACAATCGAGGGACCGTGGATCAGATCCGTCAGCTTCATGCGCTTACCCGCTGTCGAATCCGCCTAGCCCTCGGACACGGTCCCATCCGCCGCCACGCCACCCTTACGGTTACGGAGCTTCTCTTTGTGTTTGGTGAGTTGACGCTCCATTTTATCTAGTATCACGTCAATCAAGGCAAACGTGTCCGGCCCGGTGCCTCTGGAAAGGAAGGTGTGCCGGTGGTCCGCTCGAACGATCATCTCCGCCGAAAACTGCTCGGATTCGTGGTCGAGAATGACCTCGATCTCATGGATCCGATCGTAATACTTCGTCAGTCGGGCGGCCTTGGTTTGAATGTACTCCCGAACTTCGTCGCTCACCTCGACATGCCGCCCTTTCACCACGATTTGCACGGTCAATCCTCCGGTTGCCTCAGGTCACGCGTGGTTCGGCTTGGGCTCATGGGACGTATCCGACCCTCCCCAGCCTCCGGTCGTTAGACGCTTCGCGGTTCCTTGACCCCCGACGCGACCACATCGCCGACTCTATTGAATCTGGTTTTCAACGTCAACGGTTGTTGGGACGGCCTTGCGGCGCTACCATCCGCAATGTGGAGATTGAGGTTCACTCGACGGTCCGTGGGCCCCTCCCCTATCGAGCTTGGGGCTTGACCGGAGCGTTCCTTGCGTCGGCTGCCGTGCTTTCCGTTTGGTTTTCGGCTCATCGCGCTCAAGAACTGAGCGTTAGACGCGTAGAACCCGCGGGTTGGACGGTCTCCTTTCGTCCCCCCAGCCGCTATGAGGAGCGGACTCCCCGGGCACCCCGATCGGGACCCGCCGTGGTCTACCAGGGGCCGCTGAGCGGCGGGGGAGTCGCGGAAATGACCATTCGGCGCTTTCCTGCCGGTTCGGGGGTTAGCCCGGACGAGGCCTGTAGTCGGGCGCTGAGTCCATTCACCCCCCTGCTTGTGGCCATCCTTGGCGGTCCACCGACCAAGAGCCAGGAGAAACTTGGCCCCTGGGAGGGAATCGAGTTGCGTCCCTTGGGACTCCCCATGGTCGTTCGGGCGGCCGCGGATTCGACGGGGGAGGTTTACTTGGTTGCCCTGCGCGTCGTTGGGGTCCCCTTGCAAGAGGAGCTGTATCGGGTGTTCGATTCGGTTTGCGGCTCCTTCGAGCCCGTCGACCGGCCCGAATGAGCCGGACTTCGGCCCTTTCGCATTCTCGGTGACGCGGTTACCATCCCAGCGTCCGAGGACGTAACGCAACCATCGCCTTCGCGTCGTGACGGAGCGTCGGATGAATTGGCCGCGCAGAAAGCGCTCGGCGAAACGCCCCCACCTTGCGGCTCATTCCGCCGTTTCCCTTCCCGAAGTGTTGATCGTCTTGGCCCTGATTCTTTTCCTGCTCGCTTTGCTGGTTCCCGGGCTGGCCGACGCGAAGGAGCGGGCTCGTCGTGTGCAATGCGCCAACAACCTCCGACAATGGGGCATCGCCTTGCAGAGTTATCGCGACGAGTACGGCGACTATCTGCCGACCGAAGGCACGTTTCTGAACCAAGGTCTGTTGAAACCGTGGACGTGGTACAACGCCTTGCCGCCGTATCTGGGAGCGCCTTCCTACGGGGAGCTCGAACACGTGAACACCCAGGAGTTCCGCGAACTCAAGAACGTTCACGTCTGGGTTTGCCCGTCCAAAAACTTGACCGACGCCTATAAGAGTGGTTCGGGGAAGAATCAGTTCCATTACGGCATGAACCAAGTGCTGGACGGTTTGGGCTCGCTGAATGACCCTTCGCGCGACGCTCCGGACTTCCCCGACGGTCCCGATGAACCCCTGCCCGGCAGACTGTTCCGCAAGAAACCGCAAACCGCGTACCTCTTCGACATCGCCATGAACCTGCCCTCGGGCACGCCGCGACGGGTGGCGACGCGCTATGCGGTGGACTATGAGGGGCGGCGGATGGGGGAGTTTCACGGGGATTACACCAATGTCCTTTGCCTGAGCGGCGGCGTCGTAGCACTGACCACCGACGACATCGTGAGCGACAAGGACTTTCGCTACGGCGAGATTCAGTGGAGTCATCCGCGGGTGTATTGGGGTTACCCCAGACCGCGGTCGCCATAATCCCCGCGGGGGTTGGGGGTTGGGGGACAACATGTTGGTGGGGGTGATGTCGGATAGCCATGGTCGTCATGCGGCCGTTCGCAAAGCGATCGAGTTGTTCGATTCTTTAGGCGTGGTCCATATCGTTCACTGCGGCGACATCGGCGGGGCCGAGGTCTTCGACGAGCTTGTCGATCGGCGAGTGGCGTTCGTATGGGGAAACATGGACTTCCCCGAGGACGGACTGCCGGCCTATGTGCAGACGCTGGGGTTTACCCTCCCGCGTGAGCCGCCGCTTCTCTTGGATTTGGACGGCAAGTCGGCGGCGATCTTCCACGGCCACGAGGCGGGTTTCGCAACCGCGCCGCGGCGCCTCAAGGTGGACTACATCTTCCACGGCCACACGCACATGGTTCGTGACGAGGTGGTCGGCGGCCGGCGAATCATCAACCCCGGGGCCCTGTTCCGCGCCGCCCGCAAGACCGTGGCCACGCTCGATACGGCGACGGATCGACTCGACTTTCACGAGCTGCGCGGAGTGTAAGCATGGTGGCACTGGGGGCTCTTGCAACGTGACACGAAGGGACGGAGGGACGACGCCGGTTACCCGGGGTCGGGTGGACCCGGACGTTAGAGAACTGACGGTCGTCTCACGCGGATCCGCCCCGGCTCGACGATGACGAGGCACCCGCGAAGGGCATCCATATTCTGCTCGCGCAGGAAGGAGACCACCGTGCGGCTGACCTCGCCCGGTCCCAGCGTCGCGGGGCGGAACACGACGATGCCCGGATGCGAACCCGGCGGAAACCTCACTACGTTGGCGAAGTCCAGGTCCAGCGAGAGCAACATCCGGCCTTCTTGCCTGGCTGCCGCAGCAATCTCCTCGTCTGGACGGGAAAGCAGCCCTTCGTCCGCAGCCGTCAGGGAGTCAAATCCCAGCGTGCCCAACGGGTCCTTCAGATGGCGCGACAAGTTCTCGTCGAGCTTGAACGTTACCCGACGAGCTTCCACGTGTTCTCCCGGGCGAGTTCCGCGGCGTAGGCAAGAGCTGCGTGGATGTCCTCAACGGTAAGCGGGGGGTAGTGGTCGATGACTTGCTCGGGCGTCAAACCCTCCGCGAGGGCGTCAAGGATGATGGCGATGTAGATGCGCGTCCCCTTGATACAGGGCTTCCCGGCACAAACGGCCGGGTTCACGCTGATCCGTTCGAGGAGTTTATGGTTTTCCATGACCGATCGTCCTGGCCGAGACCTCCATCGCACGTGGGCACCGATGCCCTTGAAGCTTCGCCGCATTATACGCATGGGAAACGCCGGAGGGAACGGAACCCAATTGGCCGGCGTCCTTGAGTCGTAGCGGTCGGAAACGGCGCGGACATCCGCCGAACGAGAGGCAAGATCCGTCGCCTTCGCTCTGGGTTCGGATTATGTCGTCGCCAGTTTTCGCAGCACGAACGGCAGGATGCCGCCGTTTTTGTAGTATTCGACCTCGACGGCGGTGTCGATGCGGGAAAGCAATGCGATGGTTCGAGTTGTGCCGGTCTTGGGGTCGGTGAGGCGGACTTGGACTTCCTGGCCGGGGGTATGAAGGGCAGCGATCCCACTCTTATGGGTGGCACTACCCTCACCCCTGCCCCTCTCCCTAGCAGGGAGAGGGGTGAAGTCGAAGATTTCGTGGCCGGTGATGGCGAGTGATTGGCGGGTCTCGCCGGGGCGGAACTGGAGGGGCCAGACGCCCATGCCTACCAGGTTGCCGCGGTGGATTCGTTCGTAGCTTTCGGCAATGACAGCCCGCACCCCGAGCAGCAACGTACCCTTGGCCGCCCAGTCGCGGGAGGAACCCGTCCCATACTCCTTGCCGGCGATGACCAGCAGCGGAGTGCCTTCCTTCCTGTAGCGCTGCGCCGCATCGAAAACGGGCATTGGCTCGCCGGATGGTAGGTGGATGGTCACGCCGCCTTCGGTTCCCGGAGCGAGAAAATTGCGCAGGCGAATGTTGGCGAACGTGCCACGGGTCATGACGCGGTCATTGCCCCGCCGCGAGCCGTAGCTGTTGAAGTCCGCGGGTTTGACGCCGTGTTCCTGCAAGAATCGACCCGCCGGGGAGTCGGCCGTGATCGCACCGGCGGGCGAGATGTGATCGGTGGTCACGGAGTCGCCGACCATCACCAACACTCGTGCGCCGTGGATCGGTCGGACCGGCGGGGCCTCGATCGTCAGACCCTCGAAAAACGGCGGGCTTTGCACGTAGGTGCTTTTCGCATCCCACGGGTACGTTTCGCCGGAGACGCCGGTGATGCGGTTCCAACGATCGTTGCCGGTGAAGACGGTGGCGTACTGTTTTTGGAATTTCTCGGCGGTGACGGAGCGTTGGACGACGGCATCGACCTCGGCCTGTGTCGGCCAGATGTCACGCAGATAAACCGGGCGGCCTTGGGGGTCGGTTCCCAGCGGATCGCGGGTCAGGTCGATGTCCGTGGTGCCTGCGAGTGCGTAGGCGACGACGAGCGGCGGAGAGGCAAGGTAGTTCGCCTTGACCTGGGAGTGGACACGGCCCTCGAAGTTGCGATTGCCGCTAAGGACCGCTGCGGCGACGAGTTCGTTTTTGGTCACGGCGTCGGCGACGGCGTCGGGCAGAGGTCCGCTGTTGCCGATGCAAGTCGTACATCCATACCCCACCGTATGAAATCCGAGTTGTTCCAAATACGGCGTAAGCCCGGCGTCGTTGAGGTATTCGGTCACCACCCGCGAGCCGGGGGCGAGGCTCGTTTTCACGTAAGGTTTGGCGTGCAGACCCTTTTCGCAGGCCTTTTTCGCCAATAGTCCGGCCGCCACCATGACCGAGGGATTCGAGGTGTTGGTGCAACTGGTGATGGCGGCGATGACCACGGAACCGTGGGTGATCGTGGCTGAGTGACCGTTACCTGGCACCGCAGCGGTGCGGCGCAGGGCTGTTTCATCCAGGCCGAACCCGCGCTCGCTGATCGGCGCCCGAAGACTGGATGCGAAAGACGACTGAACCTTGCTGAGCAGCACCCGATCCTGGGGTCTCTTGGGACCGGCCAGACTCGGCTCGACGGTGGACAAATCCAACGCGATCGTGTCGCCGAAGACGGGGTCGGGGGTTGCATCGGTTCGGAACAGTCCTTGCTCTTTCGTATATCGTTCGACAAGATCGACGAGGTCGTCTGGTCGTGCCGTGCGACGCAGATAGTTAAGCGTTTCGTCATCGACGGGAAAGAAGCCCATGGTGGCGCCGTATTCGGGGGCCATGTTGGCGACCGTCGCCCGATCGGCGAGGCTCATGCCGTTGATCCCGTCGCCGAAGAACTCGACGAATTTGTTGACCACGCCCTTTTTTCGCAGCATTTCCGTAACGGCGAGCACGAGGTCGGTAGCGGTCGCCCCTTCGCGCAGTCGGCCGGTCAGGCGGAAACCGACAACGTCGGGGAGGAGCATGTAGCAGGGTTGCCCGAGCATGACGGCCTCCGCTTCGATTCCGCCCACGCCCCATCCGACGACTCCCAGACCGTTGATCATGGTCGTGTGGCTGTCCGTGCCGACCAGGCTGTCGGGGAATGCGGTGGGGATGCCGTTGATCTCGCGCGTGCTCACCACCGTGGCGAGGTATTCGAGGTTCACTTGGTGAACGATTCCCGTCGCCGGCGGGACCACGCGGAATCCGCGGAGGGCGTTCTGTCCCCAGCGGAGGAATTGGTATCGTTCGAGGTTGCGGGTGAACTCGAGGTCGGCGTTGATCCCCAGGGCCCCCAGGGACCCGAAAGCGTCCACCTGCACGGAGTGGTCGATCACCAGATCGACGGGGATGAGCGGGTTGATCTTCTTCGGGTCGTTGCCCAGACGCTGGATCGCATCGCGCATCGCGGCCAGGTCGACCAGGCAGGGTACGCCCGTAAAGTCTTGAAGAAGGACGCGGGCGGGGATGAACGGCACCTCGCGGTCGGAGCTTTTCTTGGGGTTCCATGCGGCGATCGCGGCCACGTCGGCCTCGGTCACCGTGAAGCCGTCGACGCTGCGAAGAGCGCTCTCCAGTAGCACCTTGATGCTGAACGGAAGACGGTCGAGCCCGGCAAATCCGCGTCCGGCGAGGGCGGGAAGGCTGTAGATGCGCACCTTGCCGGATCGAATGCCGAGGGTCTTTTCAGCTCCCAAACTCGTGTTTTTCTTGTCGGTGGACATGGCTCTCTCGGAAGTCGTGGTCCTCTCTCTACGCCCCGAATAATGGGGGGACGCATTATACGGATCGGCCTAATCCGGGTCAAAATCGCGGTCTTCGGGTTGGGTTGCGTTGGCGGGCGGATGGTCTATAATTCGCGGGCCCGGCTGGCGTACCGGCGGGTCCGAAAGCGTCAGGGAGTCGCGGCGCCGGGGTGAGGGTCACGATGACCAAGATTGACGAGGAGTTGTTGAAGATCATGGTTTGCCCGCTGGCCCGCACCCCGCTGGTGCAGGTGGGCGATTGGCTGTACTCGACAGACGCCAAGACGAGGCGAAAGTACCCGGTACGCGACGGCATCCCCATCATGCTGATCGACGAATCGGTGGTGGCGGACTCGGCGGAGTTCGAGAAGGTGATGAGCGAGGCGAAGCAACCGAGCCGCGGGCTGTAGACCGCGCGGACGACCCGCGGTGTACCAGTCGCGGGTTCGCGCGAACCTCAGGAAGAAAGAGCAAGCACGATGACCACTGAAGAAGGAAAAAGTTTTCACACCGAACGTCGCTTTCCGGATCGCGGAGGACACGGCTGGGTCGGACCGCTGGTCAGCTACAAGGAACTCGACCTGCTTCGTAAGTTCCTCACCTCCAGCAGCAAGCTCATGTCCCGCAAACGCGGAGGGGCCAGCGCCCAGGAGCAAAAAGCGCTGAAGCTCGCCGTGAAGCAGGCGCGCTTCATGGCTTTGATTCCGTACCGCGGCGGGATGTGACGATCGGAACTCGAGGGGCAAGCGACGGGTTGAGGTAGCGCCCGCGCTGCAACCAGGGCTCGTGTTGGAGTTTTCCGATGAGACCAAGTGACATCGCCGCGCATACCCGGAAGCAGCCGTTTCAGCCGGTACGGGTGTTCATTTCCGACGGTACATCCTATGACGTACGACATCCTGAGATGATGATGGTTGGTCGGACGGAAGTCATCATCGGTCTCGAGTCAACCCGCGACGATGTTTTCGATCGCTTCGCTTATTGCGACCCCGTCCACATCACCCGCATCGAGCCGATCAACGGGCGACGCCCCAGTGGTCGAAAGAAACGCACTCGCTAGCGGCGCTGGCGCGGTCCGGTCAGTCCCGTCCCAGGAAGTCTCCCAGCAGGGGAACGATGCGCTCCGCCGCGTCCTCGACGACGTAATGACCCGCATCCAGGAAACGATGGACCTCGGCGTGCGGAAAGCGCGCGGTCCATTGGTCCAGAAACGCCGGGGTAAAACAAAAATCCTGCATCCCCCAAAGGATCAGCATCGGCCGATCGGCGAGCCGCGGCAATCCGGCCTCGAGCGACTGCACCACGGAATGGCTTTCCACCGACGGATTCGAGGGAATGTCGCGGACGAAGCGCAATACCGCGACGCGATGGGCGTAGGAGTCGTAGGGCAGTAGATACCCGCGACGGACTTTGCGGGTCATGCGCTCGTGCCTCCTGCAACCCATCCAAAACGAGGCCCGCACAAAGAGGTTCAACCCCCGGACGGCCAGTCCGCCGAGGATCGGCCAGCCGCAGACGCGGATGCGAAACGGCGTCGGCCCGCCTGGGAACGCGGCCGTATTGAAGATCACCAGTCGACGCACGCGCTCGGAGTTCTCTACCGCCCAGCCGCAGGCGATGGCCCCGCCCCAATCATGACCGGCCAGCGTCACCTCGGAAAGTTGCAGATGATCCAGGAGCCGCCCGAGATTGCGTATGTGGGTGGAGAGAGTGTACGGGTAGGTCCGGGGTTTTTCCGACATCCCGCAGCCGATGTGGTCGAGGGCGATGACGCGGTAGCGGTCCCGAAGCTCCTTGATCAAATCGCGGAAATAAAAGGACCAGGTGGGGTTTCCGTGGACCAGAACCAGGGCGTGCCCGGCGCCCTCGTCCACGTAGTGCATTCGATGACCGTCGATGTCGAGAAAGTGCGAGTCGAACGGATAAAGGTCGGCGACGGGCGCCAGGCGTGGGTCACGCATCATTCCAATCCGGGGTACCTCGCGAGGGCATGGTAACCTGGACGGATTCAACCCTCCACCATGCGCTCGCAACGGTCTCCCGCTGACTTGTGAAACCCGCAACCGATTGCGACGCTGTAGGCCTTGTTCAGCCAGCTAACGACCCGGGCCGGCGTCGAAGCACCACGGTCCCGGCAGACAAGAGAATGAGAGCGAATGCCGTGAGACCCCATGCCGAGGCCGCCGGGATCGCAGGCGGTTGCACAACGTCGAGGGTGCCGCTGAAACGGTTGGCAATGGGAACGTTGGCGAAGGATGTATTCGTAACGAAGGTCTGGCCCGGGTCCGGATCGAAGGTGATCGTCGAAGTCCCTGAAGCTCCCGCCGTCGCATCAAAGCAAACTTCTCCGACATAGTAGTTTGTGTTTGCCGCAAGCGGTATGGTCCCACCGAGGGCGCCCTCACGCACGGCCGTCGGGCAACCGGAAATATCAACCACGGGGATTGAGTGACCAGTATAGGCAGGGTCCGACACGTCCACCTGCGCGCTAGCACAGTTCTCGGTGACCCCGGGGCTCGTCGCGGAAAGAAATCGGATCTGGTTCGAGGTTGTGCTGAAGGCCACGTTGGACCGCATGTAGAAATTCACGCACCTGGAGCCGCCCGCGGTGATCGTCATGCTGGCCACACCCGGGACCGGCGCACTGCCCTGCGCCCCCATGAAGAACGTGATGTCCGCGAAAGCCGGCGCGGCGGACAGCCCACAGAATAAGACTACACTCACGACAAGACGAGTTGCTTTCATCGTTTCCCGCTCCCGCGGTCGCCTTCCAAACGCAACCGCAAACCGCCGCCCCGCAATCGAGGAATCCTAAACAGACGGGGCCATACTATCACAAGCCCTCGTTGAATGCAAGGGGTTTTTTTGAGGGAAAATGGGGGTCCGCGGCGGTGGGAATGGGGCATTTCGCGTTGCGTAGCCTCAACATGCGGGTATCTTCGCGGTCGATGGATGCGGTGATCGTCAGTTGCGGGACGGAGCTGGTCACGGGTCAGTGCGTGGACACGAACTCGGCGTGGATCGCGGGGCGACTGACGCGGCGCGGGGTTCGCGTTGTGGAGCACGTCACGGTGGATGATGATGCGGCCCGACTCTCCCATGTGCTTCGGCGGGCTCTCACGGAGGCGGAGCTGGTCATCGTAACCGGCGGGTTGGGTCCTACCCCGGACGACGTGACCCGCGAGGGGATTGCGGACGCGCTGGGCGTGCCGCTCGAAGAAAATGCCGAGGCGCTGTCGCAGGTGGAGGCGTTTTTCGCGCGGTGGCAGCGGCCCATGCCGGAGTCCAACCGGCGGCAGGCGATGGTCCCGCGGGGGTGTACGGTGATCGCCAATCCGCGCGGCACAGCCCCGGGGCTTCGCTACGCGGACGGCACTCGGCGGCTGTTCGCGTTTCCAGGCATCCCCGCGGAAATGCAGGTCATGTTCCAGGCCGTGGTCGAGCCGATCCTCCCGACGCTCACCGGCTGCGCGGTCGTCGAATCAGCCATCCTGCGGTGCTTTGGAATCAGCGAGGCCAAGCTCGGGGAGATTCTCGGCGACCTCATGCAGCGCGGGCGGAATCCGTCGGTGGGCACCACGGCCTCGCAGGCGATCTTGAGTGTCCGGGTCCTGGCATCAGGCGAGAATCAAGACGAGGCACGGCGACGCCTTGATGCCGATGTCTCGGAAGTCCGCCGCCGCGTCGGTGATGCCGTCTTCGGCGCGGGCGAGGACACGTTGGAGGGCGTCGTCGCGGGGATGCTGCAGAAGCTCCGCAAAACCGTCTCGACGGCGGAGTCCTGTACGGGCGGGCTGCTCGCCACGCGACTGACCGACGTTCCCGGAAGCAGCGACTATTTCCTGCGCGGCTACGTGACCTATGCGGATGACGCGAAGCGTGACCTGCTGGCCGTGCCCGGTGATCTTGTGGCTATACACGGCGCGGTGAGCGAGCCCGTCGCTCGCGCCATGGCCAGTGGCTGCCGCCGCGCCGCCAAAAGCGACTGCGCCCTCTCCATCACCGGCATCGCCGGCCCCTCCGGCGGAAACCCGCCGGAAAAGCCGGTGGGATTGGTGTACATCGGCCTCGCGGATTCCTCGGGCATTGCGGTCACGCGGGTCCTCCTCGGCGACCACCTAACCCGCGACGAAATCCGCGACCGCGCCTGCAAAACGGCGTTGAACTTACTCCGCCTGCATTTGGCAAGATAGATACGGACAGGATCTGTCGTTCGAGCGAAGGTGCAGCGCTTCACACCGCTTCCTTGCCCTTGACGCTTCGCGTAAAGGGCAGGCGGGCGGGGTTCTGAGTATCCGGTCGCTTCCGCTCCCGGCTCTGATTCCTTCCTGCGTTCGTCGCCCGGGCGACACCGCCTCCTTACGGGCGCGGCTCTGATCGGTGGTGCGTACGCGATGGTTACGAACGAGGAGGGATTCTTGTTCGAGCGTGGTCTACGCGGAGGCCGCTTGAGCGAACGTGCGGCACGTCCGGCGCTTGACACCGCTTCCTTACGGGCGCGGTTCAGATCTGTGGGACGAACCCTACTTGGGCAGGGCCATGCGCTCGAGGATTTTGTCGCCCAAGCCGTAGGCGACCGTTTCGGGGGCGTCGAGCCACTTGTTGCGGTCGCAGTCTTTTTCGATCTGGTCAAACTTCTTGCCGGTGCGCGAGGAGATGATCTGGTAAAGCGCCTTACGCAAACGGATGATCTCCTCGGCCTCGATGGATAGGTCGGTGGCCGATCCCTGCATCACGCCTCCGATGAGCGGTTGGTGAAGAAGCGTGCGAGAGTTGGGCAGTAGATATCGCTTGCCCTTGGCCCCGCCGCAAAGGATCACGGCGCCCATGCTGGCGGCCAATCCGACGTTGTACGTGGCTACGTCGCAACGCAGGTACTGCATGGTGTCATAGATGGACAATCCCGCGGAGACCGACCCACCGGGGCTGTTGATGTACATGTGAATGTCGGCGGTCGAGTCTTCGTTGGACAAGAAGAGCAGCTCGGCGACGACCAGGTTGGCGACTTCGTCGTCGATGCCGCCGGTGATGAAAACGATGCGGTCCTTGAGGAGCCGGGAGAAGATGTCCATCTCCCGGTCGCCGCGCCCGGTGTGTTCGATGACGAAGGGTACTCGTTGGGAAATCGGACGCATGCTGTTCAGTCCTGTTCAGCAGAGAACGGTCCGCACAGCGGACCCTACTTTTTCTTCTTACGATCGTCGGTGAGGATTTCATCGGCGATCCCGTAGGCGACGGACTCCTCGGCGGTGAGGAAACGGTCGCGTTCGGTTTCGTCGGCCACCTTTTCGATCGACTTTCCCGTACACTTGGCGATGATTCCGTTGAGCCGGGCCTTGTCGCGGAGGACTTCCTCGGCCTGGATGCGGATGTCCTCGGCCTGGCCGGTGATCCCGCCGTAGGGTTGGTGCAACATGACCTTGGCGTTGGGCAGGATGTAGCGTTTCCCCTTGGTGCCGGCCATGAGGATGATCGCCGCACCGCTCGCCGCTTGACCGATGCAATAGGTGGCGATGTCCGAACCCAGGTATTGCATGGTGTCGTAGATGGCCAGGGTCTGATCCACCAATCCGCCCGGGGAGTTGATATAAAGGTTCACGTCCTGGTCGCGGCGGATGGATTGCAAGTAGAGCAATTGTTGGATCACCATGCTCGCGGACCGCTCCACGATGGGACCGGCGAGGAAAATGATGCGGTTCTCCAGCAGCATATCCGTGATGGACATCTCACGGGTGCGCTGGTAGGGAGGATATTGTCCGTAGGTGCCGGGGAGCCCGGCGTGTTCAGCCATGATCGTTCCCTCGCCTGGAATTCGGACGTTGTACGCTTCTGGTCTTCCTCAGCGTGGCGCGTTTCGGCGCCCGGTCTCGATACTCTTGTCGGCAAAAAGCCGGTTTCAACGCGGCTACTTTCCGCTCTTGGGTTTCGTGGTTTTCTTCTTGGCGGCGGGCTTGGCGGTCGCCTTGGGCGTCGACTTGGCCGCCGGTTTGGCGGATGTTCTAGTCGCGGGCTTGTCGGGCGCCTTCTTGGGGACCGCTTTTTCGGGCGTCTTGGCGGCCTTTGCCGGAGCCTTCTTTTTCGGACCCTCGACTTCGGTGATCTGCGCCTCGACCAGAAGCTCCGCGAAGACCTTCTCGTCGCGAAGCTGTAGGTACAAGGTCGTCAACCCCTCGCCCTTGCTCAACTCGTCGCGAACGCGGTCGAAGCGCTTGCCCGTGCGCCGCGCGATCCGCGCCAAGGCCCCGTTCATCTCCTCTTCCGTGACCGTGAGTTCGCGCTCCTCCGCGATCTTCTCGAGGATGAAATAGAGTTTCAGATCGCGGACCGTTTGATCGTGGGCCTTGGCCCGCAGTTCGTCGCCGATGCGGGTCAGTTCGGAGGGCGGGACGCCCTGCTGCAACATCTCGATCATACGCCGGCTGACGGCGCGATCCGTTTGCCGCTGCGAAAGCCCCTCGGGAATCTCCAGCTCGGTCTTGTCCACCAAATAACGACCAATCTGCTCGAAGAGCTTGGAGTGCAAGGTGCGGCCAAGCTCCGATTCCAAAGTGGAGCGGATCGCCGTGCGGAGGCCGTCCTCGTTGTCGAAGCCCAAGGCGGAAAGGAGTTCGTCGTCGATGGGCGGCAGCTCGAGGCGTTTGATTTCCCGAATCGTGAAGTCGAATTTCGCGGTCTTTCCGCGAATGTCGATGTTCTCGTGATCGTCGGGGACGGAGGCCTCGAAGGAGACGTCGTCGCCATGCTTCTTGCCCACCAGGACCTCGCCCAACCCGCGAAGCGGAACGCCCTTGATGCGAATGTCTCGGGCGGCGATGTCGAAGTTGTCCTCCGTGGCGAGGGTCTCGCCGCCCACGGACATTTTCATGGCCACGTAGAGCATATCGTCGGCTTCGACCGGTCCGTCCTCGACGGGCTGGAACGTCCCGCGTCGCATGCGCAGTTGGCGCAACTCCAAGTCCACGTCCTCGTCGTCGATGGTGATCGCGGGGCGATCCACGGGAATCTTGGTGAGCTCGGGCAACTCGAATTGCGGTTTGAGTTCCAGCTCGCAGGAGAACGACAGCGGCCCCTCCTTGGGCATGATCAGATGGTCGATTGCCTTGTCGAAGGCAACGAGCCTTTCCACCTCGACGGTGCGAGGTTTCTGGTCGTCGCCGGTTCGCTCCTCCTTGGCCTTGACCCAAAAGAGCGGGTCGCCGAGGGGCTTGAGGCTCTCCTTTTCCACGGCCGCGAGGTAGCCGTTGCGGAGGAGTTGCGACTTGAGCTGCTCGCCGACGTCGCTGCCGAAGCGCTTCTCGACGAGGCGAAGCGGAGCGTGGCCCTTGCGAAAACCGGGGATGGCGGCTTCGCGCTTCAGCTCCGCGAACTCCTTGCCCATGCGTCCGTCCACGGTCTCTCGCGGAACGGTGACGGTGAGCTTCAGGCGCAGAGACCCGATGTCCTCGCGGCGGACGGTGATGGCCTCTTTAAGCTCGGCCATGAGCTTGGCCTCGTCGGAAAGCTCCTCCTCGGGGGTGGGAGATTCCTGCTGCGGTTCCTGGTCGAGGGCAACATCCTGATCCGTCATCGAGCGACTCCTTACACTCCCGGAACGCCCCCGGCCGCCGCTTGCGGTCCGCGCTTCCCGCCGGGGTCGAGGGCAACTTACCCGACCCAAGGGTAGGTTTCAACGCCGGGATTACAAAGCTCCACGGCCCCACCCTTCCGGTTGAGGGTCCTGAATGTCGGGAGTCAGTCCGCTTGCGTCTCGGGCGCCTGGGGCGGTTGCGAGGGGCGTGGCGGCGTGATCTGGACGAGGAGGAGGCGGGCTTCGCGGAGCAGTGCGCCTGCGGACCAGAGTTGGACCCGATATTCGCCGGGTGCGGGGAAGGTCAGGCCGTGAAACTGCAGGGCGAGGTTGGCGATGGCCCGTGGGTTCTTGAAATCGACGGCCCCACGGCCCTCGACGATCGGGGGGCGGGCGTCGTTGCTGTCCACGATGCGGATGGTCAGCTCCGTCCGGCCGTGGCCGTCGGTCATGGCTACGAACACCGAGAGCTGCGGATGCGTGGCCGGGAACCCGGCGGCATGGACCTTGCTGAACATCCCGATCAGCGACTGCTTGCCGGTGATGCGATCGGTGATGATCTGGTCGCAGACCAGCAGGGCAATGACGTCTGGCGTGGGGCGGTTCTCAGTCATGCAACGGCAGCTCCTTTGTTTCTCACCCGCATCCTACTCGCGTAGGGGATCGTGCGAAAGTCCGGAGCTCAGAGCATGCTTTCACATCGGCTCCGTTTGGCTTCGTGCAGGGGGACGAGCGGTCGCAGGTCGCTGGGCCGGGTACTCCATTCAGGCTACACCCGAAAGGCGACTTGACGCCCGTCCACCCGTGTGCTCAGCTTCCCCGGTCGTTTCGGCTCCTAGAGGGCCCGGTATCCGTTCTTGGCTAGCAGGAGTGAAGAACCATGCGCAATTCCGAATCCATCGTTCGAGGTCGTTTCGCGTTGTTAGGCGGGTTGATCAGCGTTTCGATGTGTGGTGTGACCCTCGGCGACGAGCCGCGGCTGTACATCGAGCCGATTCCGGGGTTGACGACGGTCCGGCACCCGGCACCCGCCGAAACGAGCATACCGTTGGGAACAATGCTGCGCGTTTGCGTTTCCACGCCGTCGAGCAGCCTGCCGCCGAACCCCGACGGGGATGATACCGACATAATGGTCGACCCGAGGCCCATAGCCGATGCACATAGCGGCGATCCGGTCCCATCGCCGAGCTCGGGGCCGGTCCACGTAACCTGGACCGGAGCCGTCGAGATTGATCGGAGCACGACCATGTCCTGGGCGGAGTGTCCGTTGGAGACGGAGGGCGTCCATGTTCTACGTGTCATGGTCGAGCGCCCGAACGGAGGACGATGGGAGACCTCGTGCGCGCTGAATGTCGTGGACGTCCCTGGAGAGGAGATCGCGGTCGGAGGGCGAATCCTGACGTTGTCCGACCCGATGCGGATGGACGAATCGGCGACCAATGAAGAAACCATGCGTTACTTTTTCGGTGAGTCGATCGCGTCGCTTCGTGTGGCCTCTAAAGAGCGAAGATCTCGCGGGTCCGGAGCGCCACGGTTCCCGACGCTCTTTCTAACTTCGACCGATAACACGATGATGGTTAGCGTGCGGACCGATCCACCGGGCTTCGAGCCGCTCATGGAGGTCCGCATCGGCGGTCGCGAACCCTTCCTCGCCCCGGCGCGTTCCCTGCGGTTCGCCGAACATGGTTTACGTCGCGTTTCGCTGGGCCCTACGCAGGACGCAATCGAATTCGACGTCCAAGTGTACCGCGTTAGCATCGTGAGCCACAGGAGCAGCATGGACATCATCCCCGAAGGCGAGCCGATCACCTTCGAGGCCGTCACCGATCCCCCGGGCTACGAGGATGAAATCACTTGGCTCTCTAGCACAAAGTACGGAACTGGCACGCCGGTCACCGGCCGCGGACCGACGTTCACCGTGCGGTTCGACGACACCTGGGGCCCGCACCCTAACGACCCAGACACCCCGTTCCAGTGGCTCGGCGTCAAGGCCGACAACGCGGTGTTCAATCAGGATCAGAAGTGTCCAGGCTTTATTTCCCGAGCCGACGCTGGCCAACTTGTTATCGACACGATCATTGTGGGACATCCGAATGCAGGCGAACTGGTCGCCTTTTCCTATCCTATCCCTTTGAGCAATGGCTCGATTGTGCAACCTTCCCATGGAGATGGCGGCGGTCCCATTACGGTAAATGGATGTGCCTGGTTGTACTACATAGATTTTACTCCAGGACAACAGTTCGAGCATTCAACGCGCTATGTATTAGTAGGGGGTACTTCCATCAAACCGAGCGTAGACACCATAGATCAAGCATGGTGGCCGAGGGTCAACGGACAAGAAATCTACACCGACCCTGAAGAGAACGCGATTAGTGGTGATCTGTTCTGGGGATCGTATCCTGGTCAGAATCCCGTATGCGTGCCCGAGCCATTCTCTCATTATCAAAGTACTTCTAAAGCCGCGCGAATGGCAGAAAAACTTTGGGGAATCACGTTCATCGGACCGGGCATCTATTTAAACGACCGCACCGTTATCACAGCCGCACTAAAGGACTCAGCCGCCGTTCCGCAGGAGAATATCAAGGGATGGTCTTTTGACCAAGCCAGCGTGGCAGCAGCCGTCCAAGAGGCAAACGATAACAACGCGACTCTTGTTTACGTTTACATTGCTACCCACTTGGTCCTAGCCTCGGGCAAGCTGTCGACTCGCTCCGACGCTGATTTGTCCCCCGCCGAATTGGCCGCCCTCCTCGATGATCTGAAGGCGTGTTCCGTCTTCGTCATTCTTCAGGGGTGCTTCACGGGCAAGGTCATGACGCCCGTGCTAGATGCCCTTATGAATAGAGCCCATCCGCTTAATACCCACGAACCACCCACTATAGGTGTCTTTACAAGTTCCTCCGAAACGAAGCGATCGTTCCAGCACAGCGGACCTGGCGCTGGGAGTTATTGGACCCAGGGCTTGAAGAAATGTTGGGGAGACAATAATGCGGATTCCGATGGGAACGGATCGGTGGACGTTTTTGAAACTTTTAATTGGGTGCTAATAAATGGTTGTGCAGATGCCAGGGTCGCTGAACCGCAATGGGATGGATTTTCATACATGTCCTGCGGTTCTTAAGGGGGCGGGGTGGCACTGTTGGGTGGGCCACTGCTCTGTGCTGTGAGCAGTGGTCCTTCGTCATCAGGAGTTTCTCGACGAATCGATGACCGATCGATCTTCGCTCCCGTTCGCAACACTCAACGTAGAGCTTCACCGCACGTTGAAGTACTTCGCCTGCCGGTGGTGCGTGATGAGGGCCGTGGTGGTCTGCTCGGGTTCGAGTTGGAACTCCTCGGAGAGGGCGACGCCGATGCGCTGGGGTTCGAGCAGCGGCCAGAGTTTGAGTTGATCCTCCAAGCGCGGGCAGGCAGGGTAGCCGAAGCTGTAGCGCGAGCCCTGGTAGTGCTGTTTGAAGATTTCCTGGCGGTCGCGGGCGTCGGAGGCGGCGATGCCCCATTCCACGCGGATTTGCTTGTGGATGTACTCGGCCATCGCTTCGGCAATCTCCACGCCTAACCCGTGCAGGTGCAGGTAGTCCTTATAGCGGTCCTGGGCGAACCACTCTCGTGCCACGTCGCTGACACGTCGGCCCGCGGTCACCACGCTGAAGGCGGCTACGTCGTAGACGCCGCCGGAAACGGGCCGGAAAAAGTCGCTCAGGCACCAATACGGCGGTTTGCCCATGCGCGGAAACTCGAAGACGGCCAACTGCCGATCGCGGTCGTCGGGGTCGTAAATGTACAAGGAATCGCCGTCGGATTGCGCGGGCCAGAAACCGTAGACGGCCTGCAAGTGCAGGATGTTCTCAGTCTCGCATTGCTCGAGGAGTTTGCGGAGGATCGGGCGCACCGTGTCGTGCAGGTACCGCTGAAACTCCTCCGGGCTGCGACGATTCTTGCGATAGCCCCATTGGACTTGAAAGATCATGTTCTCGTTGAGGTAGGCGAGAGCAGCGCGGGGGTCGATCCTCTCCACCACCCGCCGGCCCCAGAACGGCGGCTGGGGAACGGGCTCGTCGCGGGTGATATTCGAGCGCGGAGGGATGTAACCAAAACGCTCGACGGCTTCCTCGTGAAGATCGGACGGCAAGCTCGAAGTTCGAAGTTCAAAGTTCGAAGAGGGCACTTCCACCATGCTGTCTTGGAACTTTGAACTTTGAACTTCGACTTTTTCCACTGCGTCCGCGCGGGCTGAAACCCGCGGCTCGCCCGCGCCACGGACGATCTGATCCATGAGGTTGAGCCCGGCGAAGGCGTCCTTGGCGTAGAAGACGGAGCCGTGGTACTCCGGGCGGAGGTCGTGCTCGACGTACTTTCGGGTGAGGGCGGCGCCGCCGAGGATCACCGGCGGATCGAGGCCTCGCTCGTTGAGGACTTGCAGGTTCTCGCGCATCACGACCGTCGATTTGACGAGCAACCCCGACATTCCGATGGCGTCGGCATCGTGCTTTTCGTAGGCGTCGATGATGGCGGTGATGGGCTGCTTGATGCCCAGGTTGTACACGACGTACCCGTTGTTGGTGAGGATGATGTCCACGAGGTTCTTGCCGATGTCATGCACGTCGCCGCGGACGGTGGCGAGGACAATGGAGCCCTTGCCGGCCTGATCGGTGTGATCGAGATGGGGTTCGAGGAACTTGACCGCGGCCTTCATGGTCTCGGCGGATTGCAACACGAAGGGAAGTTGCATCTGCCCCGCGCCGAAAAGATCGCCCACGGTTTTCATGCCGTCCAGGAGTATGTCGTTGATGATGTCGAGGGGGCGATGGGTGGTCATAGCCTCCTCGAGGTCGTCCTCCAGCCCGACGCGGTCTCCGTTGATGATGCGGAGCTTGAGGCGGTCCTCGACGCGCTTGGGTTTTTCAGGCTCCTTCGCGGTTTCGGCCCCGGCGTCGGCGAAAGCCCTGAGCAGCTCGTGCAACGGGTCATACCCCTCGCGGCGGCGGTCGAAGATCAAATCCTCGGCCAAATGGCGGTGCTCTTCCTCAATTTTGTAGAGCGGCACGATCCCCGAAACGTGCAGGATGGCGGCGTCCAGTCCTCGCTCCCGGGCGTGGTGCAAAAAGACGCTGTTGAGCACGCGGCGGACCGGCGGAACGACGCCGAAGCTGATATTGCTCAATCCCAAAAGCGTGTGTACGCCCGGACATTCGTCCTTGATCGCCGACAGAGCGTCCAAGGTCTCCAAGCCCAGGCGTCGGTCGTCCTCGTTGCCGGTGCAGATGGTGAAGGTCAAGGAGTCGAAGATGAGGTCGCTCGGTCGCAGGCCGTGGCGCTCGGTCACCAGGTCGAAGATACGCTTGGCGACCTGCACCTTTCGATCGCACGTCTTGGCCATGCCTTGCTCGTCGATGGTCAACGCGATGACCGCGGCCCCGTGACGACGGGCGAGACGACAGACGCGGTCCAGTCGCTCCTCGCCGTCTTCGAGGTTGATGGAATTGATGACGCACTTGCCGCCCACGAGCTTGAGGGCGGCTTCGATCACAGGCACTTCCGTGCTGTCGATCACCAGGGGCACGGTCACGTCCGTGGCGAAGCGTTTGATGACCGCGGTCATGTCGGCGATTTCATCGCGGCCCACGTAGGCCGTGCAGACGTCGAGAAGGTGACTACCGTGTTTCACCTGCTCACGGGCCATTTGCACCATGCCGTCCACGTCGCCGGCGGCGAGCAACTCGCGGAACTTTTTCGAACCGTTGGCGTTGGTGCGTTCGCCGATGGCCAGCACGGCGGCGTCTTGTCGGAGCGTGACGGCCTGGTAGAGGCTGCTGACCGATGGTTCCAATCGCGCCCGCCGCGCTTTGGGCGCCCGTGTGCCGACGGCATCGACCACGGCGGCGAGGTGGGCGGGAGTCGTTCCACAGCACCCGCCGACGATGTTCACGCCGTCGGCCTCGATGAAATCGAGCAGCCATTTCGCCATTTCGGCGGGCGTAAGGGCGTAGTACGGTTCTCCGTCGACCAGTTGCGGCAGTCCGGCGTTGGGCTGGACGATCAGCGGGCGATCGCAGTGTTTGCTCAGGTAGCGGATGTGCTCGCTCATTTCCTGCGGGCCCGTCGCACAATTCAAACCGAAGGCGGCGACCTGCGGATAAGCGTCGATGGCGGCCAGTGCCGCGGCCATCTCCGTGCCCAGCAGCATCGTGCCCGTCGTCTCGATGGTGACGGTGCATAGGATCGGCACTTCGCGGTTGCAGCGCTCCATCGCGTCGATGGCGGCCACGATGCCGGACTTAGCCTGCAAGAGATCCTGACACGTCTCGACAAGCAAGGCATCGACTCCGCCGTCGATGAGTCCGCGGGCCTGCTCGGTGTAGCTGTCGAGAATTTCGTCCCAATGGGTTTGGCCCAGCGTGGGGAGTTTGGTCCCTGGTCCCATCGACCCGATCACGAACCGCCGTCGATCGGGCTTGGAGAATTCGTCGGCGGCCTGGCGCGCGATCTGCGCCGCCTGTTTATTGATTTCATACGTGCGATGGGCGAGGCCGAACTCGGAAAAGACGATCTTATTGGCCCCGAAAGTGTTGGTCATCACCGCGTCGCAGCCCACGGAGAGAAACGAGCGATGAATGTCGCGGACCACGTCGGGCCGCGTGGCCGTCACAATGTCCACGCAGTTCTCGTGACCTTCGTAGTCCTTGAGGGACAAATCGCGGGCATGAATGCTCGTCCCCATGGCCCCGTCGAGGACGAGGACACGGGTCTTCAAGGCGTCGATGAACGGCGACGGGTTCATCCCGTTTGTAGCCCCGGCGGGGAGATCGACAATAGCCCAGGACTTCAGTCCTGGGAATTGACGACCGGCCCGTGTTCTCCCCCCTTCGTGGTCTCGCTGCCTGCGGCAGCGAGACCACGAAGGGGGACGGTTGGCGTCGCGGCGGACCCAGGGCTAAAAGCCCTGGGATATGATCACGACGCCCCGGAAGGGGCGTCACCTATCCTCGACCGCATCAGCTTCCAACGCCGCCCCACAGTCTATCGGCCCGACACGAGCCCTTCTATGGGGAGCTGGGTATAATCCTACGAGGACGATGGTTCAGGTGGGAGTAGTCGTGGTTCGCCTCGCAGATCGTATCATTCGCGCATGCCTTGTATTGCTGCTCTCCCTCGCAGCGCTTGTAACCGGACTTGCGGGCGTGTGGACCTATACCGACCCGCCCCTGTTCCAGTTCGCAGAGGGTGGACGATTCCGCCAGTACATCGACTCGGGTGGGTGGAGATTCGCGTTTCTCTTCGGAACGATCCGCGACAATCAGATCAGCATCGGCGGGCTTCGCGGGAAAACCCAACTTTTCATGGCACACTAGACGTCGGCGACAACCACGCAGCGGTCGTTCGTCAAGGCAATGGGCCCTTTCTTGTTTCGCTATCAGTCCTTGCCGTTGCCGAGTCTGTGTTCAATGGGAGCCCAGGAATTGTCTGCGGAGGAAAAAGCCCACGACGTCTTGCCAGTAGTCCGGGTGTGGGTTGAAACCAAGCCTTGGCTGCCCGGCCCACTTTTCGCGGCCTACCCCATTTGGGCACTGTGGAACGGGCCGTTTCGTCAGCGCCGGAGGAAAAAGCGGAGCGAGTGCCTTACCTGCGGATACTTCCTCACCGGCAACGTCTCGCGCGTGTGTCCGGAGTGTGGAACGGCCATCCGAAACGCAGAAACGCAGAAAACAGAAACGCAGAAATGAGTCGGCGGGGCGTCACGAAGCGGCGAAGGCCCAGTCACAGCTTGGACGATCATGATTCGCCGTTTGCTCATTTTCGTCGGAGGGGGAGCGGTCATCGTGGGCGGGATCTGTCTGCTCAGCGACGTCTGGCAGTTCGGGTACGTCGGTTCGTGGGGGTCGCTCGGGTTGCGAGGGGGGAAGCTGTGGTACGTATGGCGGACCACGCCGATTTCCGATGGAGAAGGTTTTTACGTCGATGACGCTTCAGACGTTAACCGCGCCATGTACAGCATCAGCATGGGGGCCCGCTTCCGGGAGAAGCGGATGGGCCCGCCGGTGCTGGGCGCGCTGGCTGCGGTCGCGTACGCGCTGGTTCTGCCTGCGATCCTGCGGCGTTGGAAACGCCCCACGCCGCGGTGGCTCATCGGCCTTCTCACGCCTACCTGCATTCTCCTCGCGGCCCTGTGGACGACGAGTCATCTCGCGACGGTCACGTTCGACGGGTCGCACGTACATCTTCGCCTCACAGAAGGGTCCGTCTCCATGTTCGTGTACCGACATCAGACCCTGGGGGGCTTCCCGTGGGGTACGGGCTGGAACGTTTATCGCGGTATTCCGCCGCTTGTCGTCGACACCGGAGGGTATTTTACTTGGCGGAGCGGAAGGATCATATTGCGTCTGCCGCTCGGAGTGCTGCTGGTGTTTTTCGCCGTGCCGACGATCGTGCTGGCGCGCCGCCCCCGGCAATTCGGTCCCGGGTGCTGCAAGCGCTGCGCTTACGACCTCACCGGCAACGAGTCCGGCGTGTGCCCGGAGTGCGGGACGCCTTGCGAAAAACCGCACCAATCCGCGGCCCAGCCAGTGGCTGGCCAGCCGTGATCCCGCTCGTTACGCCGCTAAAAATCGACATTTGATCGCCCCACGCTACGATCACCGCGCATGAGGCGAAGAAAGGTCGTGGACGTCGCGGCGGCGAGCTTCTGTCTGGCCGCTGCGGTGATTTGTTACCAGCTTCTGCTCAAGCACGTGGGGGGATCGGAGGTCGCCGGGTGGTTCGAAGCCGGTTGCACCGATGACCCAACGCCCGGCGCTCACAACTGCGCCGCGGTGCTCGCCAGCCCCTACAGCTATTTTCCGCCCAAAAGAGGGGAGGCCGCAGACGGACGGCCCCACATTCCGACCGCGTTCTTGGGGCTGGTCTACTACTCGGCTCTGTTGATTTGGTTCATAGGCGTCGGTCGGCCCTCGGCGACCCGCCGGTGGCTTCACGCCGCTCCGCTGCTGGTGATCGGCTGCGGGCTGGCCATGTCCGGCTACTACATGATGGTCATGTTCCGCCTGCTGGATCAGTGGTGCCCGTGGTGCGTGGTGACGCACGGGCTGAATCTGCTGATTGCGATCTGCGCGGTGCTGATGTGGCCGAGGCGGAGCCAAGGTCTGGTGCCCGCTGGGGTCATCCCCGCGGCCGCCCCCTCATGGCGAGTGGTGTGGCTCACGCTGCTGGCCATCGCCGCAGTGGCCAACGGACAGCTCAACATGCTGGGGCTCAAGACCTGGAGGCGCCAAGCCCAGGCCGCATTCCAACGCCTCAAGGGCGACCCGCAAACCATGGTTCGCAACTGGTTGGCCGCGCCGCTCCGGGACATCGTCATCCGCCCCGACGACCCGATTCGCGCGGGTCCGAGCGACGACGCAGCCGAGCCTCCGCTCACCGTCGTGGTCTTCAGCGATTTCGAGTGTCCGTCGTGCAAGCGATTCGCGCTGTTCCTCGAGGAGCAAGTGCAACCGCTGTTCGCCGGTCACATGCGAACGGTCTTCAAGCACTATCCGTTGGACCAGACGTGCAATCCCCGCGCCGGACAAACCATGCACCGCCACGCTTGCGAAGCGATCTACATCGCGGAGGCCGCCCGCCTTCTCGGCGGCAATGACGCCTTTTGGCAAACGCACGACTATCTGTACCAACATCGCGACGTCCTCGCCGAGGGCAAACTGAGCGCCTCGGATGTCGCCTCCGCACTCGGACTTGATTCCGCGGGAGTGACGACCGCACTGACTTCCGAGCAGACCCGTACCCGCATCCACGAGGATGTCGAGCAAGCCAAGTCGCTTGAAATCCGTGGGACGCCGACGGTGTTCGTCGATGGGCGAATGGTCGAGACCCCGGCCGTCATTGAACTCGCGTTCTGGGATCACGTGGCCGAGATGTATTGGAAACGAATCGAGACGCCCAGACCGGAATCCACGCGCGTCAAACCCGCGGCGGCTACTCCAAGTACCCAAGATCGGAAAGACGCGCCGTGACCTTGCGGATATCGTCATCAGAATAGCTGTGCGCCGCGGTCGTCGGGGCATCGGCAGGACCGGTCGCTTCCGAGCGGACGGTGGGCGGTCGATCGAACAGCTCGCCGACCACCCGTCCTTGCATGTCCTCGGGGATCGGCAAACCCAGCATGGCCAAGATCGTCGGCGCGCAATCGACGATGTGCGCGTCGACGCGCACCCCTTGTGCGACGCCCGGACCCGTCGCGGCGAGAACGCCCTCCGGGCGATGGGTGCCTTCCAATCGGCGATACGAAAGCCAGCGAACCGCACTTCGTCCGCGGATCTTGCGGATCACCGCCAGACAGGGGTGCGGAATCAGCATCAGGTCGGGCATCCACGGCTGCTCCGCGCGCGTGCAACCGTACAGCTCTTCCGGTTTGTGGACGTCGGTGAACAGAGGTATGAGGTTCCCATCGGGCGACCGCACTTGGCACTCGTCGCCGAGAAACCGCCTCCGCAGCTCCTCGCGCAGACGCTCATAGTCGCCCGGCTCGACGATGCCCGTAGGTTGCCGGCCGTGGAGATTGAGATAAAGAAACCCGGCCATGCCCGCGTGCATCACGCACGCCCGAGTGCGCGAGAAGTCCACCGCCAAGTCGTGCAGCACGTCACCCGGGCGGGCAAAGCGCCGCGTACGACCTCGCAGACGGTCCCAGATCAACCGCGCCCGTGTGTACTCCTGCGACCCGCCGCCGTGCAGCGACAGGTAGCCCCATCGCTGCAACAGAAGATTCGGCTGAACCTTCCCCTCCAAACTCCCGTGTCCGTGATCGGACACGATGAGCACTGCGGCGTCGTGGGCCGCGGCGTAATCCAGCAAAGTCCCCACCGCCCCATCCGCCGCCGCAAAGCACTGTTTCACCGCCTCGCATCGACCCGGTTGACGATGCGACCATCGCGGATCGAGGTACTTCCACGCCTTGTGCTGCAAGTTGTCCACCAACTTCAAGACGACCATGAGCACATCCCAGCCGTGAAGGTCGCCCAGCCAGGTGGTCATCTCGGCGCCTTGGTCGAAACTGCGACTCACGTAGTCGAGGTTCTCTCGAAAAATCGCCTCGCCTCCCAGTGTTTTTCGTCGCCACTTGGCCCGCAACGTCGGGTCGGGAAAGCGGCGCAGGACTTCGCCGCGAAGCTGCGGAGGGTAGACGAAGTCAGAATCGACGCCGGGAGTCTCGAAACCGCTGATGAGAAAACCGTTCACGGGTCGGGCGGGGAAGGTCATGGGAACGTTGATGCTCCCCACCCGCAATCCCTTGTCGCCTAGCATCTGCCACAAGGTCCGCACGTGACCGAGGCTGAAGGTCGTGTTGAACGACAACTTGTTGGTGCCGGTTTCGTAACGCTCAAAATCGAGAATCCCGTGAGCGCCGGGATTCTTACCGGTGAGAAAAGTGGTCCAGGCGGCCGGCGTGATGGGCGGGACTGTGGAATGCAGCACGCCGGATACGCCGCCGTCCACGACCGCTCGTAGGCGCGGCAGGCGTCCCTCGGCCATCAGCGGGCGAAGAACGTCCCAGGTCGCTCCGTCCAGCCCCACGATCAGCAGCCGTTTCGCGCGGACGTCGCTACGTGATCCAGCGCCGCCCGCCAGGCTCTCTGCCGGTTCGGGTGAGGTACGTACGAGGCTGGGCGCGACCGCCGACGATCGGGGGCTCGACTCCATCCCAGGTTAGCATAGCGATCCGCCCAAGGGTTGCCACGTCGCCGCGCGGCACGCCCAATCTCAAGTCCACCGGTGGGGAGTTCCGATAGCCCATCGTCGTTGTGACGGACCTGAGACGAAGGTCGTACTTGTCTCGGCTCGCGGTGGGAGCTACTGTGTCGGCGCTCCGGGGGAGTATCGCCCGTCGCTAGGATCACAGGGTTTCTCGGCCGGGAACAACGGTCAGGCCGCCCCAATGCACGAAGGTTCGGTACACGATGAAGATCGCCATGTTGTCATGGGAGTCGCTGCACTCCATCCGCGTGGGCGGAATCGCCCCCCACGTGAGCGAACTTGCAGCGGCCCTTCGGCAGCGCGGCCACGAGGTACACGTCTATACGCGCCTCGCTGAGGGGCAGACAACCTACGCGTGTTTGGACGGCGTGCATTACCACCGTTGTCCCTTCCAACCCGACGCCGACTTCGTCACCTCCATGGAACGAATGTCGGACAGCCTCGTCTGGCACCTGGGCGAGGAGGAGGCGCTGTCGGGCCGTCCTTGCGACGTCGTGCATGGCCATGACTGGCTGGTTTGCTCGGCGCTGCGGCAGATCAAGAACGACCGGCGTCGACCCGTCGCCGTCACCATCCACTCCACCGAGTACGGTCGCTGCGGAAACGAGCTTTTCTGGCACGGTCAGTCGCGGCGGATCCGCGAGTTGGAATGGGAATCGACGTACATCGCCAACCGCGTGATCTGCGTCTCCGAATCGCTCCGCAAGGAAGCCCACTGGCTCTACTCGGTTCCCGTGGACAAGACCACCGCGATCTACAACGGCGTCGACGTCCGCCCCTTCAACGCCAAGGTCGACACCCAATCCGTCCGCCGGAAATTCTCGGTCGGCGCCGACGATCCGTGCGTACTTTTCGCCGGACGTCTCGCTTGGCAGAAAGGACCGGACTTGCTGGTCGATGCCATTCCCGGCGTGCTTCGGCAACATCCCCGGACCAAGTTCCTGTTCGCCGGCGAGGGCGACATGCGCACCGGTCTGGAGAAACGCGCTGCGGATGTCGGCGGGACGCGGGCTTCGCGCTTCGTCGGCTATCACAGCGGGGCCGATCTGATCGCCCTGTTCAAGACCGCCGATGTGGTCTGTGTCCCCAGCCGCAACGAACCGTTCGGAATCGTGATCCTCGAAGCCTGGAGCGCGACCAAACCGGTCGTGGCCACGCGGACCGGCGGGCCGGCGGAGTTCGTCCGCCACGGCCACACCGGTCTCACCGTGCCCACCGAGGTTGCCGCCATCGGCGAGGGTCTCGACACTGTCCTCTCCGACCAGGAAAAGGCCGACAGTCTCGGTCGAAATGGCCGCAAAGAGGCGGAAACGCGGTTTTCTTGGGACGTCATCGCCGCCCAAACCGAGGCCGTGTATCTGTCGATTTTGGAGAATGGCGGGACAGGCGCGTCCCCCGGCCCCGGGGACGGAACACAGGAGACGACGATCATGGCCCGAACTACCGGCTCGAAACCTCACGACGGGCGTGGCGCCTCGGCGCGCTTCACCACCGAGCAGAACAGGGGCTTGGTCATTCCCGCCCGGCCTGCCGACGCTCCCGGATCCACCAATCCCCTCGAACCGAGCGCCGAGGACATCAGCCGCCGCGCCTACGAACTGTACCTAGGCCGCAACGGACGTCCGGGCGACCCGGCCGCCGACTGGCTGCAAGCCGAACGCGAACTCCGCCAACTCCACCGCGCCCCCAAAGCCTAGCCTTCCGAGGCTTCCTGCACCGCCGCCGACGGCGCCGCACGCGCCGCCGGAACACGCGGAGGGCGATCCATCAGAAACGAAACCCGCCCGGCATCTTCGCGGGCGAGCACCTTTTCGAGCATCTGTTTGACGGAACGCATGTCCGTTCGCCGCGTGACGTGGGTCAGGAGGATCTGCGCCTCGGGTAGCGCGGCACAGATTTTCGGAACGTCGTCGACGTGAATGTGCCGGCCAGCGCGGGCCCGTTCGAGGTGGTCCCGATCGAAGAACGTACACTCGACGAGCAAGGCGCGGCTCCGCCGCACAAAATCCAGCTCCAGGAACCGCCCCAGGGCCGTGTCGCCCGTGTAGGTGAGCAGCACGACCTCCAGGGTCTCCTCGATTTGCACGCCTTGTTTCTTGAGTTCCACGAGCTGCGGTCCGGTCTTGCCCACGAACTCCGGTTTGAGCTTGTGACGACGTTCGATCAAAGAGAACCCCAAGGAATGCGCCGAGTGGTTCACGGTGAAGGCGCGTACGGACAGCCCTCGACGGAGTTCCACTTCCTCCAGATGTTCGACGCCGTACACCTGTCCGGGTGAGGGATGGCCCTCGATTTCGGACCACACATCCATGAGCTTCTGGATGGGCTGGGCGAGCCCGCGATGCACGATCACCCGGCCGGGTGGGAGGTCCACGAAGGTCCGCTGCGAGAAGTAGTAGGCGACCCCCGCCGCGTGGTCCATATGCCCATGGCTCAAACAGATGTTGTCGATGGAGATGACCTCGCGTGGGGCCCGGCCTACGTCGAAACAGACGTTGTACTCCGGGGCGATGACGAGGCTTTCCTCCCCGCCGACGGAGAACCCAACCACCCGCGTAGCCCCGACCTGCTTTTCGACCAGCCTTCCCATGTACCCGTCGTTTCCCCGACCGTGCCGCGAACTCACAGGGGGTACCCTATGCGATTTGACACCCTATATCTAGTGGCGGTACCCTCCCCCGCGTTCCAGGTATGGCACGGTGAAACGAACCGCGGTGCCTTCCGAGGGCGGCGGTGAGTCGCCCGGACGCCTTCCCAGGCCGAGCAGCGAGCCATGCTTTGTCCCGCATGTAAGAGCACCGATAACAAGGTCATCGACTCCCGGGTCACCGAGGGCGGGTCGGTGATCCGTCGTCGTCGCGTCTGCGTGGATTGCAAACGGCGCTTCACCACCAAAGAGCGCGTCGAGGAGGAGGTCCGCCTCACGGTCACCAAGGCCAACGGGCAGCGGGTCCCTTACAACCGCGAGAACGTCCTCCATGGCGTGGCCCGCGCCTGCACCAAGCTGGACATCACCGAGCAGCAACTCCTGGAACTCGTCGACCGGGTGGAGGAGGACATCTTCGGCCACCACGATCGGGAAATCCACACCGAACAGATTGGACAATACGTCGGCGCCCACCTGCGGCGGCTGCACCAAGTGGCCTACGTCCGCTTCATGAGCGTACACCGCAAGTTCGGCACCATCGACGAGTTCATCGACGAAATCAGCGACGTGCGGGAGCGCGTGGCCCATGACAGCCCCACGCAGCAGAGTCTCTTCGAGGCGTAAAGCGATCAAGCCCTACGGCGCGACCTCGTTTTTTGGACCCGCGTAGAACGCCTCCCAAATGGCGCCGGCGAACAATTCATGGGCCCGCTCGTTGGGGTGGGCATCCTGGCGGTTGACGATCAGTTGCGCGCGGGGAATGGTCTCGACGACCGGATACAGATCAAGCACGGGAACGCCGTTGGCCTCGAAATAACGCCGCAAGGTCGCGTGCAGCCTTGCGGGAATGTATTTCTCTCCGCGTGTTTCGAGGAACGGAAGGAGCACCGCCCGAATGACGACGCCGCGATCCTTGCACCGTGCGATCATCTCACCGAGTTGCTGCTGGTGCTTGTGCCAAGTGGGTTCGTCGGCGAAACCATCCGCCAACCAATCGTGATAGCTTGCCACCGTCGGCAAGCGCGGCAGATACATGCGGCGGAAGAGAAAATCAAGCAGACAAGAGCTTTCCAGATTGAAAAACGTGGGTTCCGGGGGCCGCGTGGGATTGAAATCCCGGCGGGTCCCAAGCAGTTTTTCGATGTCGTTGGGCACGTAGCCGAGCACGACCTCGTCCACGCCGTAGACCTCGATCATGTCCGCAACGGGTTGCAACTGCGCCCCCGTGTCCCAGCCGGGTTTGGCCACGTTCAGCACCTCCGTCGTGCCGGGTGCGCGGCGGTCGAACATGGCCTGGATGCGGTCGGAAAACCTATCTTGGGGTTTCTCGATCCCCCATCCATACACGAACGAATCGCCCACAAAGGCAATGCGCCGAACTCCCGGCGGTTTCTCGGGCGACCATTCGTGATCGCGGCAACCCAGCGAGTTGAGTTGCGTGTACAAGGCGAACCAGCGACGGGCGGGCAACGACATCCCGAAAGAATCCGTCGCCACGTGAACAAAACGCAGGTAACTCTCCGCACCAAGGGCAACGAGCCCGAGCAGGCACGCGAACACCATCCCGTTGCCGAGTACCAGTCCCGTCCGTCGAAACCGCCGGCGCGGAAAAAGACGAAAGAAGCACAAGGTGTGAACGAGGAGAGAAAGGAACAGCGCCCAGGCGACGAGGTAATCGAGGAGATAACCGAAGGCGCCGCTGGTGAGCATCAAATCCGTTCCAGGGAAAGGTCCAAGGCCGGTGCGGAGTGGGTGAGCGCACCGACCGAAATACGATCGACGCCCGTCTCGGCAACCGCACGAACGGTTCGCAGCGTGATCCCACCCGAAGCCTCCAGGGCGACTTTCCCTTCCAAGCCGGCGGCATCTCGTAACCCCACGGCTTTGGCCAAATCGGGCACCGCGAAATTGTCGAGCAGAATCACGTCGATCCCCACGACCTTCAGAAGTTGTTCGACCTCGCGCACCGACTGCGCCTCGACCGAAACCTCGGGCCCTCCCGAATCTCGCGCCGGAAGCCGGTTCAACATCTCGACCACCGCGCTCGCCAGCCGACCACGATCCGCCCCCACCAGATGGTTGTCCTTGATGAGCACCGCGTCATACAGGCCCATGCGATGATTGTGCCCGCCCCCGCAGCGCACGGCATATTTCTCCAAAATCCGCCAACCGGGCGTCGTCTTGCGGGTGTCATAAACCGCAGCGCGGGTTCCGGAAACGGCGTCGACGAAGGCCCGAGTGAGCGTCGCCACGCCGCAGAGGCGTTGCAGGAAGTTCAACAAGACGCGCTCGGCGGCGAGAACGGACCCCAACGCCCCACGGAGTGCGGCAATCGTCATCGGCGGTGTTCCGATCTTCATCCCGTCACACGTCCCCGCCGCCCACTCCACACGGATTTGCGGGTCATAGGCCGAAAGAATCGCGGGCAGGACCTCTCGACCGGCCAGCACCCCGGCGGACTTGACCTGCAATTCAAAGGCCGACGGTGCGTGCGGATCATCGAGAAGTGCCGTGGTAATGTCACCCCTGCCGAGGTCCTCGCGCTTGGCCAGGGCGATGAGTTCCCGTACGGACGGATCGTCGGCTACGCTCACGGGGTCGATTGTCAAACGCATATGCCCCTTTGGCAAGCCGCGAGGCATCATCCCAGCGACGGAGGTAAGAGTCCGGCGCGAATCAGATCGGCCCCGCCGGTTTGCAAGGACGCCTCCAACTCCGCCAGGTCTTGGTAGACAACGCTCGCCCCCGCTTGATGGAGGCGTGCGGCGGTGCATGACCCACGGCTGAGCCCGACCGTGAACAACTCCGCCCCGCCGCCTGCACGGATCAACGCATCCGTCCCCGCCACGAGCATCGTCCGAGAATCGCCCTGGGCGAGCACGCGAAGCTCCGCCGGACGCCGCCGCGGGTCGGGATCGAGCTTCTCCGACCGCTGGAACCGCCCCTGAAGTCCGCGGCGTTCGAGAACCTCCCGCCTTGCAGCCAAATTCGATCCGAGCGTCACCATATGACACTCGCCGAGACGCGACAACCGATCCAGCGCCCCTGCGACCTCGGGGTGAAGCGCGCAGGCGACAAGGGCCTCGTCCGCTTCGATCCGCTGCTCAAATCGCACTTGGTAGTCGCTCAGTTTCGCAGGTTTGGCCGCGCGAAGAACCTCGGCGCTTCGCCCTTGCGAACGGATCAACCGCCAGAACATGCCCTGATCCAAGGCCGACCAACCGACCTCGCCCGCCACCGCGACGTGAGCGGCATACCAGACCGGGGCCAAATCCACCAAGACGCCCTCGAATTCGATCAAGAACCGCATGGGCGGATTGTCGAGTGTCCAGTGACGGTTGTCGAACGCGGCCGAAGCGGGCAGAAAGACAGACGCGCGGAGGGATGAAGCGGCGGTTACCGGTCGTTGACCGCCGTGTGGGCGATGGCTACGTTGTCAACCTCGTTCGGGACGTGCTTCGCATCCGTTCCGTTGGCAGAAAGGGAACGACATGGCTCGTATCGAAGGCATTCCGCCGGGGACGGGCGGCCCGTTCGTGCGACTTGCGTACCGGATGACGCGACGCCGCCTGGGGAAGGTCGTGACCCCGATCCGCATCGTCGCCCATCACCCCCGTCTGTTGCGCGCCCTCGCCCACATGGAGCTGGGGCAGGAGGCGGCCAACGCGGTCGATCCCAAGCTCAAGGCGTTGGTGCAAGTCAAGGTCGCGACGCTCATCGGTTGCCCATTCTGAATCGACATCGGGTCTGCCGTGGGCAGACAGCTCGGTCTGAGCCGCGAGCAGTTGGCCGCTTTGCCCCGTTTTGAAGAGGGTCCGCAGTTTGACGGCCTGGAACGTTGCGTTCTTCGATACTCCGTAGGAATCACGGCCACCCCCGTGGAGGTTTCCGACGAGCTTTTCGGCGAACTCCGCGCCCACTTCAACGAAAAGCAGTTGGTGGAGCTGACCTCGTGCATCGCCTGGGAGAACTATCGAGCCCGGTTCGATCACGCGTTCGGCGTGGAATCGGAGGGCTTCGACGAAGGGTCGCTTCGCGCCCTTCCCCCCAAACCATAGGCCAAAAAAACCAAGGGGCGACGCCGTGATGCGCGTCGCCCCTTGGGCATGTTGGTATGACGTTCGGCGGTTTTGCAGACCGCCCGGTTCGTCATTTACTGCGGGAAGCAGAACGACCGACCCTTGACCGTCGGCGTCGTGGCGACCATGAACTGTCCGCTCTTGGTCCGCGCCACGGCCTTGATCGTAGTGCGGCCGAACTTCGCCGTCAGTACGTTCTTGCAGGACGTGGGGCTCGGGTTGCGCGGATTGAAGTTCTTGTTCTTGGCCCGCGCCCAGCGCGACACCTGCGTCGGCGTGCAGGTCTGGACGATCGCGCCCTTGTTGATCCAATTGGCGAAGCTGTTCAGCGTCGCCGGGGTGGGTTTGCCGGCGCTGCCCGCGCCGCGCGTCTGCTCGCACAGGGTCTTGTACGAGTCAATCTTCTGCTCGAAGCTGTTGCAGCAGGTCCGATAGGCCGTCGAACCGATGCTCGATCCGCCGCTCCGCTTGTTGCTGCTGCGACCGGTGCTCTTCTTCGATCCGCCGATTTTCCCCCAGGGGCTCGGGTTCGAACCGAAGTAATAACCCGAGTAGCTCCCGAAACCGGCCCGAGAGCGAGTGCTGTTGCGTTTGTACGTCGTTGCCATGGAATTCGTCTCCAAAAAGGTACCTATGGGTTCGTCGGAACCCCGACTTTTGCGCTACATCGGAGGGGGTCGCTAGGGGCTTGAGATATTCAAGTCGCCCATGCGGACCCTGCGTGCAGAGAGTTCCGGGCTATGTGACCGGACCGCCGCCGCGCATCTCACGTTGTTTCCCGGTTGCGCACCGAAAAAAGTGTCGTTTAACGCTGAAAATGCGTGTTTTTATGCTCGCGGGCCGCGCCGCTACTCGAACCGCTTCGTTGCATCCCCGATCCGCAAGAGACAGACCGACCCCACGGCGCGCTGAAAAAAAATTTGATCCTGCGCCGGTTTTCGGGCACTTCCCGCGTGTCGGGCGGAGGAGTCGGGCAGTTTCACGACGGTCCGGGCGTGCCCGACCGTCACGTCGCCTCCAACTCCGCCGCTGCTTCGCGCAGCTTGCTGAGACCCTCGAAAAGACGGGATTTGACCACCGACTCGGGCAGATCGAGGACCTCGGCGATCTCGGCGCGGGACAGGTCGTCCACATACCTCAGGCGGAGCACCTCGCGCTGCGCCTCCGGCAACGTGAGGACGATCTCGGCCAGCTTCGTGCGGGCTTCGTCTCGCGCCATCCGCGTGAGATGCCCGGTCAACGGCTCGAACAAATGCGACGCGGCCGGCAAGGCGTGGCGAACCTTGTGCGTGGCGCGCTCCCGGATGAGGTTCATGCAATGATTCCGAGCGACCTTGTACAACCAGGGGCGGAAATGATCGGGGATGTCCTCCGCAGCCAGAACTTTGCAGGTGATATCCTGCACCGCATCCTCAGCCTCTTCCATCCGTCCGACGTATCCCCAGCAGAATCGAAGGAGGGCTTCGCGGTACAGACGGTGCAATTCCGCCGCCGCCTGCGCGTCCTTGAGCCGCAGACGTGACACCAGCACGACCGTCGCTTCCCCGGGTGGATTGGAGGGGAGTCCCTGGTTATCTTCCATCCCGTGTGCCTCGCCGTGCCGAACGCCGTGTGACCTCCGCGGCTGCCTGACGCCTCGCAACCGGACCCGTAACAGTGTAGCCGTTCGGACGCCGACGAGGGAAGCATCCCATCCGACCGACCCTGCCTAACCTCCATTCGGCGCTAAGTTGCGTAACGTCCCGCAGCCGCCCGCCCAGAGCGGCGAGGCCAAACAAACGCGGCGAATCAAAAGTGACGATCCATCCTGCGATCGGTGCGGGGCAGGCGAAAGACGTTGCCTTCTCGTAGGCAATCTGTTATGATCCGTGATATGGGAACTTCACGTCCACCGGCGGGCGACATCGTGGAGCGCGGCACCCGGCTATACGAGGAACGTCTTCGACCACTCCTAGAGCCGCGGCACAACGGCAAGTACGTCGTCATCGACGTTGAAACCGGCGAATACGAGCTGGACGAGGACCACCTGGCCGCCTCGGATCGGGCCGCAGCCAAGAAACCGGGGGCCTCGTTGTACGCCACGCGCGTCGGTTCCAGGTCTCTGGGACGAGTTGGCGGGCGCGCGGCGGTCGGCGACCCATGATGGACGGATCCGTCGCTCCTGGTGGGGACGCCGTCGTCGAGCTTCGAGTCCGAGGACCGAATACCATCGCGGCGTTTCAAACCGTCGTCGACACAGGATTCAACGACTATCCAACGTTGCCTCAAGCCCACATACAAGCGCTCTCCCTGCCGTTGCGGGAGGAAGGGCGTTTTACTCTTGCGGACGGCTCCGAAACCGTGTCGCGCCTTTTCGCCGCGGAGGTCTGGTGGTTGGGTCGATGGCGACGGGTTTTGGTCGTTGAAATGGATGGCGGTCCACTTCTGGGCATGGCCATGCTTCGCGGGTGCTTTCTCGGCGTGGAGGTGATCGACGGCGGGCGGGTCGAGATTCGCCCGCTTGCGACGTAACGGGCTCAAGGGTGCGCAGGAACGACACCAACGAAACCGTCCACGGCAACTCACGATGGAAGGGTCCGATGCCGGGGATCAGCTACGGACGAGTACGGTGTGTCCCGCATCCACCAGCGTCCGCTCGCGCTCCGCGAGGCGCATGTCCGCGTCGATCATCATCCGGCACAATTCAGGCATGAAAACCTTGGGTTTCCAACCCAGAAGATTGCGGGCCTTCGTCGCGTCGCCTTGCAGAAGGTTGACTTCCGTGGGACGCAGGTAGCGCTGGTCGAACTTGACGTGGTCGTTCCAATCCAGCTCCAGGCAACCGAAAGCCTCCTCCAAAAACTCGCGCACGCTGTGGCACTGCCCGGTGGCGATGACGTAGTCATCGGGGTCCTGTTGTTGCAGCATCAGCCACATGGCTTCGACGTAATCCCCCGCGTAACCCCAGTCCCGCTTCGCGTCGAGGTTGCCCAGATAGACCGTCTCTTGCAGACCCAACTTGATCCGCGTCGCCGACCGCGTGATCTTCCGGGTGACGAAGGTCTCCCCGCGGCGCGGTGATTCGTGGTTGAATAGGATGCCGTTGCACGCGAAAAGTCCGTAGGCCTCACGGTAGTTGATCGCCTGCCAATACGCTTGCACCTTCGCACACGCGTACGGACTCCGCGGATAAAACGGCGTGTGCTCGTCCTGCGGAATCTTCGCCACCTTCCCGTACATTTCGCTGCTCGAGGCCTGGTAGAAACGCACCTCCCGCCCCGTCGAGTCGCGGTAGTCGCGGATCGCTTCCAGCACGTGCAAGGAACCGATGGCCACCACCTGCGCCGTGTACACCGGCTGGTCAAAGCTCGTCCGAACGTGCGACTGCGCCGCAAGGTTGTAAATCTCGTCCGGATGGACTTCGCTGATGATCCGTCGAAGGCTCATCGCGTCCAGCAGATCGCCGTAGTGCAAATGGAACTTCACGTCAGTTTCATGACGGTCCTGATAGAGGTGCTCGATGCGTTCCGTGGTAAAGACGCTCGCCCGGCGGATGACCCCGTGGACTTCGTAGCCCTTTTCGAGCAGAAACTCGGAAAGGTACGACCCATCCTGCCCCGTGATCCCGGTAATCAGCGCGACTTTGCCCAACGATGTCCTCCCGCTGCGTCGAGACGCCTAACTCGACCGAACATTAGCCCGCGCCGATTGCGGCGACGGCGATATCATCGGACGTGGAACTGGGGGGTGAGGAGACAAATCCGGGGTGGGCGGAGTGCGGCTCGACGAACCAGGCGTGGATCGGCGACGCCGTCAAACCGCGAAGGCGTTCCAGTGTTCGGGTCGCGTGGACGGGTCCCGTGTTGCTGACCACGACGGCCTCATGCGCCATGCCAAGGGCCGTTTCCAGTGTTGTTACGGGGATTCCTCGATAGCCCCGCCCCGCGCCCGCGAATCGATCGTCGCCGACCGCCGCGACGGTCAGACCCACCGCATCCGCGGCCTGAACGAACGGGTAGATGTTCTTCCCAAAGTCCGCGAGCACGATTCGCCGCACGCCGCAGCCCGCAACCTCGCCCATCCGACGTGCGATCTCCTCCCAGCGAAAGAACCGCTCGAACACACTCGGTGACATGCGCCAACGCCGAAACCGCCCTCGCTCCAGCCATCCCCGCCGACGCCCCGCTTTGACCCCTCGACCAAACGCCGCCTCGTGCCCCTGGCCGTGGGACAACCAATCGTAGCGCTGCACGCAATCCGCGCGATAGATCGCATGAGCCGGCGCCGGCAGATACCGGGCGATCACCCGCAGGTTGTTGCGAACGTCAAGAAACGTCGTGCGTTCCCCGCGCCGTGCGTGATTCGTTTTCAGATGATCGACGTGTACATCGCCGAAGACCTCCACCTTCCATCCCGCAGCCACGAGTCGAAACGCCAGGTCATATTCCTCGGCCTGCATGAAGAAACGACGATCCAGCCCGCCCACCGCCCGCAGAGCCTCGGCCCGTAGACCCACTCCGCAGCCGACGAAAACCCCCGGAAGAGCGCCGCCCTCGCGCCGCCCGTCCGGAAGGTGAACCGTAAACCCCACGGCCCCGAGCTTCGCGTCGCCATCGAAAAGCTCAACCATCCGCGTGAGCGATCCCCGTCGAGGATGCGAGTCATCATCCAAGAAAACAACGTATCGCCCGCGCGCTACATCGACGCCGTACCCCTTCGCGCAACTCCCGCGGTTGCAACCCAGACGAATCATCCGATCCGCGCGCCCGCCGATCGCCTCCGGAGTTCCATCCGTCGAGGCGTTGTCCACCACGATGATTTCATAACCCCTACGCGGAAGTTCGCAGCCCTCGATTTGCGAAAGCGTCTGCAGGACAACGTCCCGGCGATTGTGCGTCGCAAGGACAATGCTCACCATCGGAACGTGTTCAGCGTGAACGCTCACCGCGCTGTTTATCGACCGCCCGCCGAACTCGCCTGAAGCCCCGCCCCGTCCTCGCGTCTTCCGCATTCCGCATTCACCATTCCGCATTCTCTATTCGCCATTCGCCATTTCCCTTACAATCCGCACCATGTCCTTGCGGATCGGCCTCTTCGGCGGCAGCTTCAACCCCATCCACTGCGGGCATCTCATCGTCGCCCGCTGCGTAGCGGAAAAACGCGGCCTGCAGCGCGTGATCTTCCTCCCCTCCGCCCGCCCGCCGCACAAGGACGATCGGGAGCTTTGGGACGCCTCGCACCGCGCCGAGATGGTCCAGCTCGCCATCGCCGGCGAACCCCTCTTCGACTTCAGCGACTACGACCTCATCCGCCACGGGCCCTGCTACACCATCGACACCGTCCTCCACTTCCGAAAAGAGTGGGACGCCGACACCGACCTCTCCTGGATCATCGGGGCCGACTCCCTCGCCGAACTGCCCTCCTGGAACCGTATCCACGAATTGGTCGACGCCTGTCGGATTGTCACGGCCGTGCGCCCCGGTTGGGAGGCGATCGATTGGGATGCGCTGCGGAAGGTCTTTTCCGAACCTCAGGTGACGCGATTGCAGGCGGGCCTCGTCGAAACCCCGCAACTCGAAATCTCCTCCACGGACATCCGCCAACGAATCCGCGAGGGCCATTCCATCCGCTACCTCGTCCCCGAGTCCGTGCGGGAGTACGTAGAACTCAATATAACACCCGGTCCGCAGTGACGCGGATGCATCCTCCCGTCGCCCGGAGGCCGCACGACCGTTGCCAGGAGCTTCAAGTCCACGATCCGCGACCCTTCCCCCTCTCCCTTTCGGGGAGAGGGCCGTGGTGAGGGTCGGTGTGAGCGTCCCGCATTCCCTCCCTCTCCCTGGGAGGGTAAAGGCGACCAAGGGAGAAGCCTGAACGGCTGGGGTGACGGTCCCGCATTCCTCCCCCTCTCCCTTTTAGGGAGAGGGCTGGGGTGAGGGTGCCTGAGCGCAACCGCGCCGTGACCCGGCCTCACCCCGTTTGACCCCGCCCGTCCCCGGCGCGTGCCGCAGCCTGACCCCGAAGGGGTCCGCGAACATAGCCGGGGGTAAAGCGCAGCGCCACCCCCGGAACTGACCAGCCTCAACCAATCCTCCCCCTCTCCCTGTGAGGGAGAGGGTCCACGGATCGACCAAGGGCGCGGAATGGGCGAGGGATGTTCATCCAAACTAGATAACGCGCCGGGCGCTCGGTCGGCAGCGCGTTGGGGAGCGATCAGGGGCTGAAGCGATTTTCGATTGGCGGTTTTCGATTGGAGTAGTCGCATTTCTGGCGCAGGGAGGAAGAAAAATCATCCCGACACCTTGTTCTCTCGGAAACTGCCCGGTCATCTGGTGATGCGATCCGCCCGCGATCATCGCCTCCCCCACCTCCAAAGGAGGCGGGCCACCCGGCCAGAATCCGCAGAAACGCCCTTGGAAGCCAAGATGTCGTGAACACGACTAATACATGGGAGACATAAAGTAAAGTGTATACGCAATTTTATTATACGGCGGAATTCGCTTGACACGCCCGCGATTGTAGATGATACTTATAGCACCTGACCGGAGGGTTCATGTGAACCCCGAGCGTGCAGGCCCGCTCGTCGCACTGCGGGGCATAGAGCATTGGACCGGGTTCTCAGTTATCCCGGTCATGCCGCTCCAAGTATGCGGTGGCGAGTGAAAAGCTGAGGAAGATTCGTTTTTTTGAACAGTTAAGCGCCTAAAGCCCGCAATTCGGGCTTGGGCGCTTTTTGTTCAGGAAGGAGGATACCTCAGATGGCCGAGTACGCAACACCACCAAGTGTAGAGGAACTCATCCAGTTCATTTCATCGTTCGTGCGCGAGCAGTTCGAGTCGGCGGGGCGTAGAACGACAGGTGCGGCGCTCGCGGATGCAGTTCGAAAACGATTCCCAGACTTGTCTTACGACCAGCTAGGACTGTCCAAACTCGCCGACCTCGTGCATCTCGCGGAAAAGGCGGGTGCCTTGGTACGCCATAGGGACGTCCAACACCTGGAGGTGTCGCCCAGCGGTGCGACACCACGATCATCCGTTGGGCTTAGCGGGCCCACCTCATATGTGCGTCCCGAACTCTGGCGTGCCTTTCTCTTTGTCACCGGCCGCGACGTACATTTTCTGGAACGCGATACAGGCCGGCTCATTACACTTTCGCCAGACCAGGCCCCACAAGTTCATGCCTATGACGGTGATCCAAGGTTCATTAGGATTACTACCATCGCGCCAGAGACCCAGAAAGAGTGGATGCATGATTTCCTTCGATCACGGTCACTTGACGTTAATGCGGCGCCGATGAATGTTGAGAGGTGGTGGTCCGCCTTCCCGGAATGGTTGAGGAACCAAGGCAACGACTATGGATCGGCTTGGCCGAGGTTCCGCGCAGAGCGAGTCGTTCCGATTATAAAGCAATGGGCGAGGGACAACGGTCTCTTGCCAGATCTGTTATTCTCACTACCATCCGCGGCACCGCGGTCTAAAGAGAAGGCTGGTGGCGGGGCCGAGGACGATGCGACTAGAAACGCCGTCCTTGCGGCGATTAGGGAGTTGCCATTCGAACAGCTGCAGGATTTCGCCATTCCCGTGAAGTACCTGCTGCGACACTTTCGAGCGCGCTAATGGCCCGTTCGTTTTTCGGAGCACGGGCCCATGCCGCAACAGGTTGTCATTGTCGGAGGTTTGGACGACGGGACGACTCGGGATGAACTCTTGGGTTCTTTAGAGCACAAATCGGGGGCGGACACTCAGTGGGATTGGATCAGGGCCGACGAAGGGAACAGGTATAGGGTTCCGCCCAAGTACCTCTACCCTCTTCTAGCGCAACTCAACCGATCGGACCGATCAGTACACCAATCGCTTCATGTAGTCAAACTCCATCGGCTGCACGGAAACGATGCGAGCAAGCTCTACGCGCTGTGCGCACCCGTATCTGTACCAAAGACAATAGATACCGCAAGCGCACTAATTGAGTGGCTATTCTCCCCAGAAGCGAATCTAGTCCCGCGGCGCGAGTGGTATGGCAACCGTGCCGAGGCTGCCCTTGTAGCAATACTCAGCAAGCTGATTCGGAACAAGTCGTGGAATAACGATTGTAGCGGACATGCTTGGACAAAAGAGCAAGATCTACTGAGGCAATCTCCGGTATTCCGACGCGAGTTTCCGGATGTCTCACGGGAGGCAGAAAAGTTGCTGCCAACGTTGAAAGAAGGTCTCCTCCTTTGCAAAGGAGGAAAACAGGGCAAGACCCCAAAGGAGTGGTCGATACACCTTGGAGCACTCGGTTATGTGAAAGAGTCAGTCATGAAGCGGTCGCTCGATCCGATGCGTGCGATCCCGGAGATGGCTCCAATCATTGAGCGAGCATGTAGAGACGAGCAGAGACACTATCGTTTGGACGGCGACATCGTGAACGAACGAGTCCGACAAATCTGTTCCGACCGATGCACATGAAGCGTGTGCGCAGCACCGCCTGTGGCGAATCTGACAATGCGGACATTCTGACTCCTTCCGCGCATCTCGCCCCCGCGTTCCCCGCCTCCCGCCGCCTCGCTTCGTCGTTCGATTCGCAATCGGCAATCAGACCCGCTTCCTCACCGGCGAAGTTCCGACCGGGCGCACCGCCCGCGGAAGGCGGGGCTACACAGTCGTCGCGTGGAGAGCAAGAACGGTGAGGTCGTCGAGATGGTGGTGGTTGGCGGCGGCGCTGTGACGCTGATCTAGTTCATCGAGGTGCCCTGCGAGGTCGTCCTGGGAGAGGCGGTGGAACCAATCGGTGGTAGAAAGATCGCCGCAGCGCGGGGCGGGTCCCACGGACGATCCCTCTGTGACCAGGAGGGCGTCGACGCCGTCGGTGTGGAAGATCAGTCGGTCGCCCGGTTGGAGCGTGACGGTGACCAACTCGAAGGTGGGATCGTCGACGGCGCCCAAGGCCGGTCCGACGCTGGCCACCTGTCGCGGCGGGCGATCGTGCGAAACGAGAATGGGATAGGGCAATCCGCCGCGAGCCCAGCTTATGGAGCGGGTGGGCTCATCGTACACGGCGTAGGTCGCGCCAATGAACTCGCAGTCGCGCAGCCCGAGGTCGAGGATTTCGCGGTTCGCCCGGGCGAGGACGCGGTCGGGGCTTTCCGGGTGTCGACCGGGGCGGGCGTCGGCGAGCAGGGAGCGGCGAGTGACAGCGGATAGCATTCCGGCGGGCAGCCCGTGGCCGGTGGCGTCGGCGATGCAGAAGGCGATCCGCCGCTCATCCAGCCGTACGACGTCGTAGAGGTCGCCGCTAACCGTGTCCGCCGGGCGGAAAAGAGTTCGTACTTCGAGTCCGACGATGGCGGGAATCTCCGCGGGCAACAAATTGCGCTGCAACTCGGCCACTTTGCGGAGTTGATCTTGCAGATGGGCCAGCGTTTGTCGTTGACGTTGCTCGCGTGCCCGCAGGCGGGTGAGTTCTTCGAGGAGAGTGGAGACGATCCCGCGAACCAGGAGGGGGACCTCCATCCGTTCGCCGAACAATGGGACGCCGTGAGAAACCATCGACCCCGCCCGCTGCCTCGCGGGTCGCCTCGACGCTCCCTGCGCCGAGCGACGCACGCGTATGTACGTCGGCTGGGATTTTGCGGCGGTTGAATTGGGGCACGCGGGGAATCTGGTTGGGGTCAGAACTCATGGGCACGAATGGCCGTGGTCCAATCCTTCGCAGGCGGCGAGGTTCGCAGACGCCGAACCTCGGCCTCATAGCGCTCGACGGCGAGGTCCGCGGGGCTTTCGCGGCGGCACTGGGCCAGCGTCGTCAGGCACTGGTCCCAGCGGCAGTGCTGATAATCACGCAGCGCATCCTCGAAAAGGGCGATGAGACGAAGCTGTTCGGCCGCCACGCATTCGGCTCGGTCAACCAGCTCATGAACGGCGACGGGCCTCTCCTTGCCTCGGACCTCGACCAGACCCAGTGGGCGGAAGACGAATCGACCGGCGGCGGCGGTACGGGTGGCCTCGTCGGTCAGGATGGTGGTTCCGAAGAACTTATTGGCCCCTTCGAGACGGGAGGCGAGGTTGACCGTGTCGCCGATGCAGGTGTAGTCGAGCTTCACATCGCTGCCGTAGTCGCCGACGAAGGCCTCGCCCGTGGACAGCCCGATCCGCACGGAAAGGCTGCTGTGAAGGTCTGGGACGGCGGGCTCGGCGTTGAGTCGGCTGATCGCTTGGACGGCGTCGAGGGCCGCGGCGCACGCCGCCGAGGCGTGGTCCGGGCACGGCAGGAGTGGGGTATTGAAGAAAGCGAAGATTCCGTCGCCGAGGAACTTGTTCACCATGGCTCGATGATCGAGCAGGACGGCGCTGACCTCGCGAAGGTAGGGATTGAGCAGGGCGCGGGTTTTTTCGGGTCCCAGACGTTCGCTCAGGGCCGTGAATCCCGCCAGGTCGCTGAAAAAGCAGGAGACGACCGCGGCGCGAGGCGCCAAGCCCTCGACCCGCGCGGTCTCGACGACCTGGGCCGCGACCGCCGGGGAGGTGTATTGGGCCAAGGCTCGTTGCAGGTGGCGGCGGGTGCGTTCCTCGGTCGCTTGTCGAAAGACCGCGACGCACGCCCATACCAGGGCGATGGCGGCAATGATGCCAAACGATGGCACGTGGTAGGACGCGGCCCGAAAGATGACGGCCCCGGCGGCGACGGTCACGGCCGCGAGGAGCAGCGAGCCGAGGACCGCAAAGCGCCAGTGGCATCGCCCGCTGACGACCGCCGTCAGCAGACCCACGACGAGCACGAGGACGGCGCCCAGCGCCGGCGGGGTGGCGGCGGCGAAACGGTTGCGGAGGAACATGTTGAGAACGTGGGCGTGGACCATGACGCCGGGCATGGCCGGGTCCACCGGCGTCGGAATCATGTCCGCAAGGGCCGACGCGGTGTAACCCACGAGGCAAATCTTGCCGTCGATCTCGCGCCGAAGTTCGCTGCGAAGCTCGGCGTTGCGTGCCCTTATGTTGGCATCGGCTTGGGCGAGGCTCGATTCGTACTGCCCGCCGCCAAAGCGATCGTGGAGCCGCTGGAGGCGGTCGCGCTCCGCGGCTTCCTCGTCCGTCCGTGGGTTTTCGTCCTTCCACAAACCCCACGCGCGATGCAGCCACTCCTTGGACTCACGTTCGATCTCTTCGACGGCTGGAGCATTCGGTGTACGCCGATTGACGAGCTTCACGTATTCGTCATAGGCCGCGGGCGTGTCCGCGTGACGAACCTGGACGAGTTCGGCGCGGGCCATGGCCAGACGCTTCGCGTTGTCCGCCACGGCTGCGGCGTTTTCCGTAATCTCCAAGAGCCGCGCCGCGGGAAGGTGGCGGAAGGAGGAGAGCCAGCCGCCGCCGTCCGCCGGGCGATGCCAATTTACCAGGGAAGTACCGTTTGAATCCAGCGGCGCTGTTCGTCGGCGTTCGCCGTTTCCGAAAACGAGCCGGCTCTCCTTGAGGGTGATTTCCGCAGTGGGAATGGCGAGCGCCCGCATGGCCGCGAAGGTGCCGAGCTGTGGCACGAGCAGGCCGTCGGCATCCACCACCAAGGGCAGGGAGCGCACCACGCCGCCCTGTGGATCGCGGCGGAAGGAAACCAGCCCCACGCCTTGGGACGCGGTTGTCAATTTATCCAGCGGCAATACGAGGTCGAAAGCCTTCGGAATCCGTCCGCGGAGTTCCGCCGGTGTGCGCGGGAGCCGCTCCGACATGCCGCGAAGAGCGAGGGCGTGCCGGTACGCGAGCAGCAACGTCTCTCGCTCCGGACTTTGGGCGTCGATCGGCGTGCGCGGGCGGACGGTGCGAAAGAATTCCCGCCACGTTCCCTTGGGGCTCGCGTGCAAAAAGTCGGCGGCATCGCGTCGGGCCTTGGCTTCTTCGGAGGAGTCCGTGTCGTCGCCGAGGCCGTTCGAGAGCGAGCCGGGGGGGGCGAGTGCCGCAAACATAGCGAGGACGACTTTTCCGGACTCGTATATCGCCTCGCGGAGTTCGTCGTCGTCGTAGATGGTTTCGTCGAAGGCGCGATCGCCGTGCTCGGCCGTACGATCGATGTCGTAGTGGCGATGCACGGCGGCGTGTTCGGGACGCGGACGAGTGGGCTCGGCGAAGACGATATCGGAGATGATCGACGATGCTCCCAGATCGTGCAGGGTGCCGAAGAGTTCCGCGAAGGTTCTCCGAGGCCAGGGCCAGTCGGGCATCACCCGCAGCGTGGTGTCGTCGATGTCGATGAGCACGATCCGCGGGTCGGCCTCGATGCGGTTGCAATGACGGAAGTGCAGATCGAGGTTGTAGGCGTCGAGACGATCGAACACGCCCAGGGCGAACGCCGCGGCAGCAACCACTGCCACACCACCTCCCAGCAAGACCGCGTTGCGGCGAGAAGAAGCTCGATCAAGGGCCATCGACTACGGATTCTAACCACCCCGATGTGCCGCCGCATGTGCGGCACGCCGTCCAGGCGTGCCCGCATGGCGCGGTCAGCACCGCGGACTCGAGCAATTGGTCCGGCTCGGTCCGCGTTTCGGGACCGCGGGAGAGTGTACGAGTCGGATGGACGAACCACTTGAATCGACCCGCCCGACGAGGATAGAATAGGTGGTGGAGAAACGGATGACCTATCGTGGACACGTCAGGAACGGGCGGATTGCGTTGGATGAGTCTGCGCGGCTGCCGGAAGGGGCGACCGTGAAAGTCGAAGTGGTGGAGACGGGCGACGACGCAGCGGCCCATCCAACGGGCGGACCCCTCAACGCCCTGCTTTTGCAGCATGCGGGGAAGGGGCGCGGCCTCCCTGCGGACTTGGCCGCCCATCATGACCATTACGCGCACGGAAAGCCGACGCAGTGAAGCGCGTTTTTGCGGACAGTTTCTACTTCCTCGCCTTGTTCAACCCCAGCGATGCGGCACATGTCCGCGCCTCCTGAGGTACGGTCCGCCAAGTCGCAGTCGTTGGGCTACCTGCGAGATTTTGGCTCCGATTCGCCGAGGAATACGAAGTCCCGGTCGAGGGACTTGCAACAGGCCGTGAAACTCACCCCCAGCGCCCGGCAATATCGCCAAAGCTGCACGATATCCATCCGGGTTTCTCCCGACTCGTATCGCGATACGTACTGCTGCGGCACCCCCAACTTCCGCGCAAGCTCGGTTTGAAGCACTCCGCGGTCGGTCCGAAGGGCCCTGAGCCGTTCCAGGAGGCGGGCGTAGTGGGGCGTGAACCGCGATTTCCTCACCCCGGCGAGCGTAACATCCTTGACGTGTACACAAACTTTGTGTATTTTGACCGCGTTCGCCGGGCACTCTAAGGTGTCTGGGTACGCGTTCAAGGCGGGTGGGCGACGACGACGGACCTTTCGGTCCGCGGCCGTCAACCCGTGTCAATCGTCAACCTGGAAAGGAGCTTTTTCTATGAGCAAGGAACACATCGCGGGCGTTGGTTCTGGCTGGGGTTTCTCGAATAAAGAAGCGCTCACGAAAAGAGTCAAGTTGCCCATGTGGGTACTGGTCTTGGTGGCAACCATCGTTGGGGGACGCGTGACAGTCGCGAATCCCATAAGTCCCGTAGTGGAGACCATGGTCCTGTCATCGAACGGGACACCGGTCACCTCATCGACTGTCTTGTCCAGCGGGCAACAATACTGGTTACTCGCTGACGGAACCTACAATCGCGATACCGCCGGGCACGACTGCGACGCCGAGTGGTGCGAGGGGCCTTTCGGTCCGCCGTGGGTCGAGGTGTTACCCAGCGACCCGCCGACAAATGCTGAGCTGATCGTCAACTCAACTGAGCGGAATTGGCTGGGATCAGCGCTCGCCGCTCCGGATGCGTTTCTCAATTTCGCGACTTTCGAAGAACATGCCTATAGCCCGAGCCATGTCTACTGGTTGCCGATCACCGGAAACGGGTCGACTTTTCAGCTACAAATCTCCGACGCCTTCACGGGCGACAACAGCGGATCGCTGACCGTACGCCTGTTTACCGAGTGCGACGACTTCGACGATGGCACATTGAACTCTGCACTTTGGGCCTGGGGTGGGAATCCAGATCGCGGAGTTGGAGGTGGAAGCTGGCAGTTTTCCCACGAGGAAATTGTCGGCACCGATGGCTACGCGAAGCTTCGTGTCTGGGGCCCAACGTCGGGGGCCACGCACGGAGCAGAGGCATGGATTCGGACGCAGTATGACTACAACGACGGGTTGAATTACATCATCAACTTTCGCTGGGGCGCGGACGTCAACGCTTCGCATATCGACGCCTACGCGATCCAAATCACAGACGGCACGATCCCCGGAGGTCTGGACCTGTTTTGGTTCGGCGGGTCAAGCGGAGGAATAGACGGGGCAGGTTGGAGGAACATCTACCTTCAAGCCCCCCAATCGGACATGCCGCCTTCTGATTGGTCAATGCACATCGACGGCCGTCAGAACACAGCTATGCTCTTCGGTGGCCCTAATCTGACCGGACCCGTTCTTGGGTTCAAAACTCTTCCGGGCGACCAGCCTTGGTACGTAAGATTCATTCTTTCGGACGGGACGAGCGCGGGATTCCCAGCGGGAGATAACGTATTGGCCGTCTACGATTACTGCTCGGCGGTGACCAGCGAGGGGCTACCCGTTCCCACTGTTTCCCAATGGGGTCTGATCGTGATGGCCGGACTGGTCGCGGCCGCGGGCGGGAGCATCGTCGCGAAGCGTCGCCGGGCGGCGGAGAACTAAGCGGGGGCAGGCGGGGCAGCATCCACGCTCCCGTCGGAACCCCAAGCGCCATCGCGGGGTGCTGGCCCGTCGCTTGCGCTCCGGGTTCGGATTGGAACTCCGCTCCCCCTGTGGGCCAGAGGGGTTTGTGACGGTGCGTATCACCCCGGTTTTCGGGGGCCGAGGAAGCTGGCGGCGAGGACGGCGCCGCAGGCGAGGAGCAGGAGGCTCGTACCGAGCCAGGCCTTGGGGTGCCCTCAGCAGAACTTGTACCGCAAAGCGACCCCGCCCACAGCGAGTGCCACGGCACTGACAGCCAACGCCATTCGCATGGTCATTCCCCTTTCCGTGTAGCGTCACCCCTTGTGGGTGACGGCGAATGCGGCTCCGCGCCGCCCACAAGGGGCGGCGCTACATTGTTAGGAGGGAGCGGCGGTTCTTGCACGCGTTCTACGACTCCAACAGTCCCTTCAACCGTTCGAGGTTCTTTCCCCAGTAGGTTTTCATCTTCGCCGCCTCCTTGGCGCTGGGCAGCTTGGCGTGTTGCACGGTGATCCGGCACTTGGCCGCACCGTGGGAGTAGAGGTTCACGTCCAAGCTCGTGGCACCGTCGCCCCACCGCACGCGGAGCGACTTGTTGGTCGTGGCCTTGCGGATGGCGACCTTGCCGTCGGGCAACCACAGACGGCGGAAAGCGGCAGTTGTCCAGGCTCCGAACACACTGGAAACCGACACCGCGATGGTCCTGCTCTTGCCGATCTCGAACCCGCCCGGCTTTTCGTGTTTTTCCCGCAGGCCGCGGGCTTGTTCGTAACCGACGGTGACCATCTGCCGCCACCACGGGCCCACGCCGTAGCGACCGCCGACCACGGCCACGATCTCTTTGTGCGACATCTTCTTGGCGCCGGCCTTATCGAGCAGGGATAGCCACTGCGTCCATGTTTTCCCCGTGGCCTCCACAACGGCCTCGCTGCTGATGCCGCCGACTTTGGATGTACTCTTGCTCTTGGCCATGCGCGTCTCCCAGTTCATCACGCGATGAGAATCACGTCCTTCTGAATCGGCGACGTGACGATGGGCCCCTCCTTCGGATCCACGTATACGTTGATCTCCAGGCGAACGCCGAACTCGGGCAGATAAATGCCCGGTTCGATGGTGAAACCCAGGCCGGGTAGGACCTCGCGGGTGTCGTGGGTCTCGAGGTTGTCGAGATTGAAGCCCACGCCGTGGACCATCGGTCCCACGCTCAGACTGTGGCCGGTCCGATGGCGAAGGTACGGTTCGTACCCGGCCTCGATGATCGTATTGCGGGCCACGTCGTCCAATTGCCATCCCTGGATTCGCTCGCTTTTCCGCCATGCCGCCACGGCCCGCTCCACCACGCGGTCGCGCGCGGTGCGGACGACGCCGAAAACTTCCAGGTGTTTGGGCGGGACTTGGGGCCCCGCGAATCCCACCCAGGTGATGTCCGCAAACACGCTGGGCTTGTCGGCCAATCGCGCCCACAGGTCGATGAGCACCCAGTCGCCGCGGCGGATGGGCGTGGGTTTGGCCGACGACGGTTCGTAGTGCGGATCGCCGCTGTGAGCGTTGACCGCTACGATCGGCGGTTCGGTCGCCTCGAGTCCGGCGGCTTTGAACTTGTCGAGGATAAACTGCTGCGCCTCGTGCTCGTGCGGGGTTCGATTCTGGCTCAGTCCGTCACGGATGAACGCGAAGGCTTGGTCTTTGATTTCGGCGACCTGCCGCGAGGCGGTGCGGTGCCCGGCGAGAGCTTCGGGCGACCATCGAGCGACACAAACTTGGATGAGGTTGGCCGAGGAGACGACTTCCACACCCATCGCCCGAACCAACTCGACGGTCCCGGCGTCGACGATGGAGACGACGGGAAGGGCGCCGCCCGGGGCGTATTCCATCGCCACCCGGCCGGCGCCGGCAAGTTTCCCGGTTAGCCACGCATGGAGGTCCCGCCAAGAGAGATAGAGTTCGCAGGTCATGCCGACCTTCTCGAACTGGTTCTTGTCGATACCGTGGACGAGGAGCGACGCCGCACCGTCGGCGGGAATGAACAACACGGCCCGCCGAGTCGTCCAGCGCTTGCCGGGCAGCACCTGAGCGAAGATGGGATTGCTTCCCCGGAAATCGTAGAGCAGCCAGGCGTCGATGCGTTGTTCGCGCATGTAGTTCTGAACGGCGTCAAACCCGATCATCGCGTGTTTCCCGTAGAACGTGTGTGAAACCCCCTCTCCCTATGAGGGAAGGGCGATCTTACACACGTTTTCAGAAGAATAACCGCCGCGGCCGCAGTCGTCCAGACGCCGCTTGGGCCCAAGGTCAACCTCGATTCCGATCAGGGCGTGCATCGAGCGCAGCGGTCGCGACAAAAGCCCGGGCCACAGACGCCGCCGGGGCAGTGGTTGTCGGTGAGGCAGGGTTGGGCGTCCTTGGTTCCGCCCGCGCATGTTCGTACGCATGTCCCGCCCGCGCATGCTGCCGCACTCGCACAGGGGGTCAGATCGCAAGGCACGGTCGAAGGACACACACACGGGCCGCTGAACGGATAGGCGGCCCCTTTGAAGGCGTCGACGCCGGCTACGATGTCGAGGGCATTGATCTCGGCGTTGGGATCGGGTGCGTTGGGTTGGAGTTGCGTCACGAGGCGACTTTCGGCGCCCAGGGCACCTTTGAACTTGTCCACCAGGGCGACAACGTCGAGAGCATCGGGTTGCGAACCGGATGAGGGGGGGTCGAAAGGAGGCACGACGTCGCCGAATCGTGAGGTCGTCATCGTGCTGCCCACGGAGACGAGTTCGCAGGTGCTTTCGGCGCCGGCACAACGCGGCGAGTAGTTCTCGAGGTCGTAGTTGGAACTGGGCATGAGTTCCGCGCCGACGAGAAACGTGAGACCCTCCGCATCCCAGTCATGGTAGAAGGGCGTGCATTGCAAACGGGCAATCTTGAGCAGGCCGAGGTCGGGGTTGGTCTGCGATTCGGGGAACTCGGACGGCGGACCGACCCAACGCACGCAGCCGGCGGGGTCGGTGCAGGCGGGTCCGGACTCGAAAGGGCTGAAATCCGGCGGCGGCGAACCCGGGGCGTTGGGCGGATTGGGCTCTTGCAGGGTGAGCATGCGCACGGCGAGCGCGGTTGGCGTACCCAGTGGAACCCATGCGACGGTGGGGACGTCGATCGCTAGCACGCGGTTGCGATACGGCGCGGAGTCCGTTCCGACCTGCGGCGGAGGTTGACACTCGTCGGGCAGTCCATTGGCGTCGGCATCGTTCGAGGAACCGGCGGCGAGGTCGCATGGATCGGCCACGCCGTTGTCGTTGCAGTCCACGGTTCCCTCGCTGGAGCACTTGTCTCCCAGGGAATCGCAAGTGCGGGAATCCCTGATGGCGATGATCTCCGGGATGTCGAACTGGGGATGGAAGCGGTTGGCGGATTGGAGAACGGCGTTCATGGTCCAACCGGGGCATTCGCAATGATTCGCTCCCCAGATGTGCCCCAACTCGTGGGCGGAGAGGTCCGTTTTGCAGGCGAAGGCGGCGCAGGCTTGGGAGTTGGATTCGACGACGCTAAAGGCCGCGTCCCGGAAACATAGACTGTTGGTGTACGCCACACCGACGAAGGCGCCGTCCACGTTGCGTCCGGTGAAAAGCTGGGCCGCGTCGCGCTGGATGTGCGCGTAACTGCCCACCCACAGGTCGCGGAAGGAATTCAACAGGCTGCCGATTCCGGTCGCCGCGTAGGGGTCGGGTTCCGCGGTGCGGACGATGAGGTGGCTGATGATGTGCCGAGACTCGAGATCGCGTTCGTACTGGATGTTCATGGTGTTGATGATGCTGTGAATCTGCGCTTCGACGCCCTGAACCGAGCCGTAGTCCTGAAAATACTCCACGTCGGAGTCGATGGCGAGTTCGACGATGTGCAAGAGGCCGCCGGTGGCGACACCGCCGGTGTCAGCGACGTCGGCATCGTTGGTCGACTCGCCGAGGACTCCGCAGGCGGCGTCGCCCCCAATCACGTCCCCGTCGCGGTAGAGAACGTGCTGCCCGGCGAATGCGCCCGCGACGCGGCCGGTCAGAGGTTCGATCCAGTAACGACTGCGATCCGGAAAGTGGATGAGCATGCGCCAGCCGTCGTCACCCCAGTTTGCGGCGACGGCGCTTCCCTCGACCTCTAGGACCTGCCCACGCCATGTTCGGACGGGGCCGGGCTCGACGGACGTGAGCGAGCCGTCGGCAAGCTGGACCACAAGCTGGTAATTGGGGGCACGCAGCGAGACCTGCTGTAGATCGAGAGTGTAGATGGACTCGTCGATGGTGAGCGGAACCTGTACCGCGAATCCACGAGGTTGCGCGGTATCGAGCGTGACGACCGAGCTTTGATGTAGGTTGAATGCGGCGCTTACGGACCGGGTCAGGGCGGCAAGGTCAACGGTTGGAACCGGCGATCGCGGGGCGACGGTCTCTGCAACCTGAGCCATAACGGCCCCGGTCAAGGAGAACGCGGCGACAACCCCCGCCACGCGAAGCGCACGCACAACCCGCATCTGCCTAGCCCCTATCGCCCGTACGGTGTTTCCCTCCCGCGTAGCCCCCCCACCGTCACACTCTCCATTATCAGACGACGGATGTCCGATTTCAACCCGGTTCTTGCATTTTTTCCGATGATTTCGGTCCGCAGCCGTCGGCTGCCACGGAAACCGGTCCCTATTCTCCCTCGTCCTCGACGGCGATGGCGGGGCCGAAGGAGATCAGATAGCCCTCCAGCATTCGCAGGGTCTTGTTGCGGATTTCGTCCTGGTCGAGATCGCGCAGTTCTTCCAGGGCCAGGGGCGTTGCGAAGAAAAAATACTTCCCCTCCTCGCGATAGTGCTCGACGGAGGGTTCGGGCCAATCCAGACCCGCCTCCTCCATTCCCATGCCTACGAACTCTTCCATGGAATCGCCGGATTCCTCGATGGCCGTCTCGCACTCCTCGTTTTTCCATCGGTCCTCGGTGAGAAACGCGACGCGGACCTGGGGAATCAACGGTCGCACGGAGACCTCGAACCAGCACGACGGACCGGAATGGAAACGCGAGGCCAGCGTGGACTCGTCGGAGCGATCGTGACGGGACAGCGGTCCGTAACGGTCGTCGGTGGTCACCGTGTCCTCGATGAGAGCGCGGAACGATTCGATCCGGTCCTTGTCTTCTTGCGTCAGAGGCATTGTTTCACGGCTCCGATGATCTTTTCAGGTTCGATCCGCCCGCGTTCGCCCTGCGTCCGATCGGGCTCCAGTCGATGGAGGATGGTTCTGCGTAATCGAGTCAAGGGTCGAGTCAGCGTGCTATGCAGGCGAACGAACCACGGTTTGTGATACGAAGCCGCAAGCACTTCGGGCGACAGTTGATCCGGGCGCGTTCGACGCTGCAACTTTACCAGATGATAGCGGTCGCCGCGTTGGAACCAGCGGCGCATCATTCGCGCCGGCCAAAGCTCGCCGCCCCATCCACGAGGCCAGTACCACGCAATCTGAAAGTCGATGAGATACGGCCGCCCGTCGTCGCCGACGATGACGTTCTCGCGCTTTTCCAGGTCCACGTAGGCCATACCCCGCCGGTGGAAGGTGTCCACCAGCGATCGAAGTTGAGCATGGAACTCATCGGGGACACGGTCGGTGTCGGCGAGGGTGCGGCCTTCGACGTACTCCCGCACCAGTCCCGTCTTTCCCCATCGACCCACGACTCGGGGAACGCCTTCCGCGTCGGACAGATGTTGCAGCGCGGCGAGTTCCCGCGCGGTCAGCAGCCGGCCGATCCAACCCAGCGGAACCAGCAAGAAACTCGCCTGCCGTTGGACCTTGAGGACGACCTTCCCGCTTGCGCCTTCATACAACCCCGTAGTCGCGAAGAAGTCGTTCTTGAAGACCTGTCGAAGGGAATAATGTCGCGCGTCGACGTCGATTTCGTTGGGCAGCGACTTGCGCCCCAGGGCCTTCAGACTGCTGACCATTCGTGCCATCCCATGACTCGCTCGCGCGTTGTGCGACACGCCCCCGTCGGCAGAGGGGATTGTAGCTCGGAGGGCGGTCAGGTCAAGTTTTCAGGGTTCAGCGACAGCAGATCGTCCACCACGAACCGCCCGTCCTTGCGGATGAGGTGGTCATCGAACCAGATTTCCCCGCCGCCGCGATCGGGGGTCTGCAAGCAGACCATATCCCAATGGATGATGCTGCGGTTGCCGTTGTCGGCCTCCTCGTAGGCCTGACCGGGGGTGAAGTGGAACGATCCGGCGATCTTCTCGTCGAAGAGGATGTCCAGCATCGGGTCGGTCACGTACGGGTTAAACCCGATGGCGAACTCGCCGATGTAGCGCGCCCCGTCGTCGGAATCCAGGACCTTGTTCAGGTGTTCGGGGTTGGAGCCGTGGGCCTCGACGACCTTCCCCTCGCGGAATTGGAGGCGGATGCCGTCGTGGATCGTCCCCTGGTAGATGGTCCGAGCGTTGAACTGAACCACGCCGCTTACGCTGTCGCGGACCGGGGCGGTGAAGACCTCGCCGTCGGGGATGTTGAGTCTACCGTCACAGGCAATCGCGGGGATGCCCTGGATAGAGAAGCGCAGGTCGGTGCCGGGGCCGACGATGCGGACCTTGTCGGTTCTTTGCATTCGTGCGACCAGCGGTTGCATGGCCCGCGACATCCGGGCGTAGTCCATGGTGCAGACGTTGAAGAAGAAGTCCTCGAAGGCCTCGGTGCTCTTGTTGGCCTGCTGGGCCATGGAAGGATGGGGCCAGCGAAGCACGACCCAACGGGTTTTCGGCACGCGGATTTCCTGGTGGACGCGCCGCCAGACCGTGTCCTGATACAGACGATGCGAGGCGGCGGGCACATCCGACAGCTCGCCGATGTTGAAGCTGCCGCGGACGCCGATGTAGGCCTGGACGGCGCGCATTCGAACGGCCTCGACCTCGGCGATCACGTCCATCTGCGAGGCGGAGCTATGCACCATCAGGGCTCGCTGAACCCGGTTGCTCTTGAGGGTCACCAGGGGATCGGCGCCCGCGGCCCGCGCCAGTCGCACGAGTTCGCAGACGAATTCGGCGGGGACGTCGACAGCCTCGATGAGGACTTTCTCGCCGGGTTTCATGGCTGTCGAGTAGTTGACCAGGACGTCGGCCAGTTTGGTCATCCGCGGGTCAATCATGTTTCGCCTCCGCCTCCTTCCCGTCGCTCGAGGCCTGCGCGTACTCCATCTCATACGCCGGCGGTTCACCGCCCGGACCCTTCAGGTAGTGCTCGAACCACTGCATCATCCGCAGGTTGTAATCCAATCGCGCCGCGGCTTTGCGGTTCCCGTGCCCTTCGCCCGGATAGAGGACCAGCCGCACCGGGGATTGGTTCAGCGTTTTGAGGAAGCGGTACAGCTCCAGCGATTGCCCGGGGTGGACGCGGGTGTCGTCCTTACCGTGCAAGATGAGCAGCGGGGTACGTGATTTCTGGGCGTGGTAAATGGGACTGCGCTGCAGCATTCCGATCCAATCATCCCAGGGTCGCTTCAGGGCGTGTACGAGGGCCTCTTCGTTGGGGATGTCGGTGGTGCCGCTCTTGGAGACGATGTCGGAGATTCCCACGGCCATCACGGACGCGGCGAATCTTTCGGAATAATAGGTGGCACACCACGCGGAGGCGAAACCGCCGTACGAACCGCCGGTGACGCCCACCTTGGCGGCGTCGACCAGGCCGATCTTCACCAGGTGATCGACGGCATCGACGAGATCGTCGAACTCTTTTCCCGCAGGATCGCCTTGACCCATTTTTGAGAACGCGACGCCGCGTCCGGTGCTGCCTCGATAGTTGGGATAGAAGACGGCGAATCCTTGCGCGGCGCCGACCTGGCCGGGACTGTGGTAACTGGTCAACCAGCCGTTGTGATCGTGGGCTTCGGGTCCGCCGTGGACGCGGAGGATCAGCGGGTATCGTTTGCCCGGCTCTTCGTTCAGAGGACGGACTAACATTCCTTCCAGCGACAAACCGTCGCGAGCCTTGAAGGAGACGACTTCCTGCGGCGCGAAGCGCATCTCCGCAAGCCACGGGTTGCTGGTCGTGAGTCGCCGCGGACCCCCGTCGCCGTGGCGCATGAGAAAGACCTCAGCGGGATGCGTGGGACTGTCCATCGTAAAGGCGGCGGACCGTCCGTCGCGGGAGAGTGAGAAACCGCCGGAGGTCATCTTTCCCGCCGGGACATGAACCTTTCGCCCCGTCGCGTCCAGACGGACCTCGCCGAAGGTGGTCCAGACTCCTTCGCCCGCCAAAACCATGACCGTTTCGGCGTCCTGGCAGGCGATCGTTTCCACGTGGCCGTCGAAGTTGGGGAGTACATCGCGCAGGGTTCCGTCCGCGGGCGAAGCAATCAACAATCTCCCGTCGGCGGGATCGTTCACGTCCTGCGCGGAGACCACGGCCAAATGCTTGCCATCGGGGCTCCAAGCGACCTTCCCGAGTTTGCCGGGATTGGAGAAACTGGAGACGATGGCGCCGGTCTCGGCGTCGAACACGTGCAGCTTGCGACGCATGTAATGGTCGTCGATCGACGGGGTGGGAGCGAGAGCCACGGCGAAGTGCGCGCCGACCGGGCTCCAATGCAGCTCCGAGGGAAACCCGGGCAGGGTGAGCAAGCGAGGTTTCGCCGAGTCGGGTCCGATCGTCGCCACCCACACGCGGAGGGCGGCGAAGTCCTCCTCAAAGACCTCCTGCTTGAATCCCTTCTCCTCCTGTTTTTCCCTTTTTTCGGCCTTTTTTTCCTTCGCGATGAATCCGACGGTTTTCGCGTCGGAGTTCCAAGCGTATTCCGTGATGTCGGTGTCAAAGCCGAGCAGCCGCGTCGCCTCGCCGCCGTCGACAGGAATTCCGTAGAGGGACTTGGTCTTGTCCTTGCCGCGTTTGGCGAGAAAAGAAATCACTTTGCCGTCCGGACGCCAGGCGAGGGCTTCGACGTTGACCTCGCCGGTGATGAAGGGGCGCGACACGCCGTCCGTCGCCACGACATGCAGTTCGGCCCACGCTGGTCCGTCGTCTTCGTCGAAGGGGCGACGCGGAACGGATAGCAGGTAGGCCACGAAGCGCCCGTCGGGCGAGATTTCCGCACTCGTGACGGTTCGCAACCGAGCGACGTCGAACGGGGTCCACGTCCCATCCGCGCCATTGGCGCCGTTCGCCGGGGCGACCAGACCAACGCAGAAGACGAGACACCATTGAGGAACCCACCATCGTCGCGCCTTCGATACGCTCATCGTTCTCACGCCACACTCTCCGATTCGCTTTCTTTGCCTACGCACTCCGTTTTGCGGACAGGACTCTCGGCCAACCGCGGCAGGGCGTCGTCCTCACCGGGTCGGGTGTAGAGGTACTGGTGTTTGAACTGTTCGTTGGCGGACCCGCGGCGAGTCTGCCGGGCGATGTCAAGCGACTCCATGGTTCCTCGCGGGAGGAGGTTGACTTCCACGGGACCCAAACGCTCGGATGATCGTTTCGAGGCGTATTCGATATTCAGGGTTCGCAGTTCCCGATCCATCCGCTCGCCAAGCCGGAAGGAGTCGTCCACGTCCGCCTCGACGTGAAGTCGATAATGCGGCGGGTTTCCCCAGACCGGGGCGAGCACGAAGCTGGTGCCAGACCTCGGCATTTCGCCCACGCAGCGGTCAAAGGCCGTCGTCGCTTGCCATTCGGTGAGCTTTTCACCGGTGACGGAGCTGACGCGGGTGCCGCGGTGAAGAAACTCGAGGATCGGCGCTTGGCCTAGATATCCTCGGACCACCACGCGATCCTCCAGATCGTACCTGTAGAACCCCGCCCAGGTGGTCATGATGACGCGGTACTCGCGCCCCACGGCAAGCTCGTGACAACGGTGCAGCACAGACTGCGCCGCTGGATCCGCGTCGGCGTCGGCAAACTCGAAGAAAGCGCCCGCCGCATCCAGCACCCCGGCAGGCGTACGGTCCTCGAGCGGAATCGTGACCCGTCCCTCGGTGGCGAGGAGTCCGATGTCCCGCACGGGCGTATCGCCGAAATAGTGTGGAAAATCGCGAAGATGCAAGCCCAGGGTTCCGCCGGTCCAATTGGCCAAGAAGGCGGGTTTCCAATAGTCCCGCGGAAGGAGTTCGCCGCGGGCTTGGGCGAGGCGCGAGAGTCGCCGGGCGACTTCCGGCTGGGGAACGGTTCCGCGGCGCAATGCGTCGAGCGCCTCAGGCGCGACGTGGCCGGGCGGATGCAAGGTGCCGTCGTGAATATCGCGGATCAACCGTTCGGCATGGGTCGCGGCGCAGCGGGCGAGCTTGACCGGCGTGGCGGGACTGGCGGTGACGATCCATGACACATCGTGGGGGACGGCGAAACGCATGATGGCGTAATAGCGGGCCTGGGGATCGTCGATGGCGCCGGTGGCCGGTGGATTGACGTAGTATCTTCGCGCCAGCCGCTTGGCCGTTCCCGCCAGAAGCCCGGAGATAGACCCACAGGGCACGCCGCGCTCCGTGCGACGCTCGTCCATCGGCGAGACGACCTGAAGGATCGGTCGAAGAAAGCCTTCGGGATGGTCCAACAGGGCTTTGATCCCCAGCACGTTCCACCCCCGACGTTGCTGGCGCAAGAAGGCCGACGTGATGGGGACGTACTTCGGTTGATCCGTGCTGCCGCTGGTGAGGGCGAACATCAAGACGCGCTGTCCGCGTCCCAGCAGGGCGCTGACCTCGCCGCGAATCACCCGCTCGACGTAGGGTTGTAGCTGTTCGTAGGGCCGCACCGGGACCTGGCGGGCGAAGTCGCCGTACCCTCGGATTCGGTCTAAACCGTGATCGCACCCGAACGCGGTCTCGGCATTCGTGGCGAGAATGCGGCGCAAGACCGCGTCCTGAACGCGGACCGCGTCGCGGGCGGCGTGCAGAAACCGACGAACCTGAAATCGGCAGTGGCTTTTGGCTACAGCCAAGCTCAGCGGATCGATCCACGACGCACGAAACATCGCTTGCTAAGATAACCCGGCAGGGGGCAGGATGTTAGTGGCGCTCGGCCGCGGAAAAACAAGCCCGGTCGGGCGAGGTAAAAGGCGATGCGTTCAAATCCATCCGGCGCCAAGGCGTCCTTCGGCGTGATCTTCGACATGGATGGCGTCCTGGTCGACTCGGCCGACGCCCATCTGGAAAGCTGGCGGCGGCTGGCCGCTGAACAGGGTCGAACCATTTCTCAAGACCAATTCCGGGCGACGTTCGGACGGCAAAATCGGGACATCCTTGCCCTCCTTTTCGGGGTCACCGAGGACCGCATGGTGAAGCAATTCTCCGAGCGAAAGGAAGCCCTCTATCGCGAGCTGATCCGCGAAAACCCGCCGGTGGCGAGGGGGGCGGTGCAACTGGTTCGATCGTTGACGACGGCGGGAGCAGCGCTGGCCATCGGATCCTCCGGTCCCCGAGCCAACATCGACCTGGTTCTTCAAGCGATGGGTGTCGAGGACGCTTTTGCGGCCATCGTCTCGGCGGAGGATGTCGCCCACGGCAAACCGGACCCAGAGGTATTCGAACGGGCGTGCGCGGCGCTGGGACTGCCGTCCTCGCGGTGTGTGGTGATCGAAGACGCACCCGCGGGGATTACCGCAGCCAAAGCGGCTGGGACTACGTGCGTCGCCGTCCTGACACATCATCCGCCAGAGGCTCTGGCCGGGGCGGATGCCATCGTGGCATCGCTCTTGGATCTGACGGCGGCCAGCGTCCGAGCTCTCGCACTCGGGACGCGCTAGCGCCGCGTCCGCGACTCGAAATACCGACGGGCGGGCTCGAACCGCCGACCTCCTGATCCACAGTCAGGCGCTCTAACCAACTGAGCTACGTCGGCAATGCTCGGAATAGGGTATCGGCCCGAACAGCTCCGGTAAACCGAATCGGCATTGCCATTCTGGCAGCCCGTGGAGTTTACAAGCCTTCTCGGCCGGATCAACTGCATATGGGTACGCGTCCCGTCAGTGGTAACGATTTTCGGCGAATTTTCGCCCGGCAATCACATCGTGGCGGACAGTCTCGGCGAGGGGTTTACATTCGCAAAGCAGTAGACCACGGCGGCCGGCCCTTCCCGGCACGGGGTCCCTGGCGGGCGGGGTGGGCGAACTTGTCCGGCTGACGGCAGGAGGATAGACTTCGGTCTGTCTCGGAGCGGTGGGCAGTGTCATGGCGACCTCGTCGAAGGATCCTCTCTCCCGCGCCATCGCCGGCGACAAAGAGGCATTGACGCAGCTCCTGCAACAGTACGGCCCCGCGCTGCGCAGGCGGTTTCAAGACGAAATCTCGGCCCGTTGGCAGTCCGTGTTCTCCTTGGACGATCTGATTCAGGAGACCTACGTGGACGCCTTCATCCACATCGGAGACTTCGTGCCCCGCGGCGAGGGGTCGTTCGAGGGGTGGCTGACGACGATCGCGAAAAACAACCTGCGAAGCGCCGCGGAAATGCTGACTGCGGCCAAGCGCGGCGGAAAGCGACGCCGGATCGAGCTGGGCCGCACGGACGACTCCTACATGGAACTCTACGACCTCTTGGGCGGGACGACCTCGACGCCCAGTCGCCACGCGGCCCGCGCCGAGGCACGGGGGGCGTTGGAAAAAGTGCTGCAGCAACTACCCAAGGATCATCGTAGCGTCGTCCAGATGTACGACCTCGAGGGTAAGGACGTCGAGGAAGTCGCTAAGGCGTTGCAACGCAGTCCAGGGGCGATCTTCATGCTCCGGGCGCGAGCCCATCGGGCTTTGCAGCGGCTCCTCGGAGCCGCCTCCAAATATTTTACCGATCCGGGGTGAGCAACCGGGCTCGGTTCCGCTCTTGATCCTAGCGTTCCCCCTGTCCCCGGATTCCGGGATCCCGGGATCCCGGTGATCCGGCACACGGTGGAACGCACGGGCGCCACGGGCAGCTTGCTGTCCGTGAGGGCTCGAGCATGCGGACCTACAGCGGTTCCTCGACTTCTGCCAGACGCGTGATCTTCAAGGCGATGGACTCCTTGTGGCGTCCGAGCTTTCCGGCGAATTTGTTGCGCCCCTCGACCTGCAAAATGATCTCGGAGTGGACCGGTTTGGCGGTCTGCAGGATATCGCCCGTTTGGAGGGTCATCAGCTCGCCGAGGGTGATGGCCGTTTCGGCGAGATAGGCGGTAAGGGCCACTTCCGTGGCACCCAGGCCGCGGGCGATGTCGGCGGATTTGTCGTCGGCCGGCGTTCGCCGTTGGTAGGCCAGCCAGCCCTGCGACAACAACTTGCCCATCACCGGTTCGATGACGTTAAACGGAATGCAAAAACTCATCGTTCCCGCACGACCGCCCATCTTGATCTCGAAACCCAGGACCACGACCAATTCGTTGGGGGCGACCATCTGCACCAGATGGGGATTGCTCTCCACCTCGACGATCTTGAAACGGACATCGACCAACTCGACCCACGACTCGGTCAGCACCTCGAGCGCTCGGTTGGTGATTCGCCCCACCAGGCGCTGCTCGATCATGGTCAGGGGGCGCTGAGGGATGAACAGGTCGGAACTCGATCCGCCCAGGAGGCGATCGATGATGGGATAGATAATGAGGGGGCTGATTTCCAGACAAATCTGCCCCTCCAACGGTTCGGCGGTTAATACGTTGAAGTTCGTCGGGTTGGGAAGCGAGTGGATGAACTCGCTGTAGGTAAGCTGCTCGGCTGTGGCTAGTCGAATCTCGACGATGGTCCGCAGGAACCCGGACAAGAAGGCCCCGAAGTTGCGTCCAAAGGATTCGTGGATGCCCTCCAAAGCCCGCATCTGCTCCTTGCTGACCCGCTCCGGGCGTTTGAAATCGTACGTGATGACCTCGCGGGAGACCTTTCCGGGGCGTGAGGTGACGACCCGCGGCGTGACGGTGTCGATTCCGCCGGTTTCGACGGCCGCCAACAGAGCATCGACTTCGCTTTGATCCAGTACGTCCGCCACGGCCGGGGACTCCCTTCAGCGCGCACATCCCACGCTCTCTTCTTATCGGGCCTGCGGCTTGGCCGCCTTTAGACGACGGACTTGCCTACCGTGGGAGACGCAGCCCAGCCGCAACACCGGACAACGGCGTACTCGTGGTCTAGAACGCGGACCGCTGAAAAGTCCTAGAAGGAAACGCTCCGTCGGCTCCAAAACGGGCAAAGAGGTCTTGCGGCCGGGCAGGTAGTGGGCAGTCGGTGACGGGGCCCGCCGCCGAAGAAGCTCTTAACTCATTTTCAACCCGCCCCGATCTGCCCAGCTTTGCCCGCCCGCTGAGCGTTGACGTTGCCTACCCATTCGAGTAGAAAAGCCGGCACCGAACGGGTCTAGCAAAGCGAAATCCCAGTCTAAGGAGCTTGGAGTGATGAACCAGAGACACCTTACGAAGTTGAACACCCTCCTGCTTTTCGTCGGCGCGTCAGGGTTGCTGGCGCTGTTGGCAGGCTGTCCTACGGTGCCGCCGGAGTGCGCAAGCGATGCCGATTGCGACGATGCCTTGTTCTGTAACGGGGTTGAAAGCTGTGACGATGGGGCTTGTGTTTCGAGTGGCGATCCGTGTTCGCCCGCTGAAACCTGCGACGAACAAAGCGATGCATGTACGACGGCCCCGTGCGATACGGATGCCGACTGCGATGACGACCTTTTCTGCAACGGCGCGGAACTGTGCATCGACGGTCGGTGCGAAAGCGCCACTGACGGTTACCCCCTCGGACGATGGGGCGGCACGTGCGTGCTCTCTAGCGCCGGTACATGTACTGCCGAACTCGTCTACGCGACCCCCACTAGTGGTACCTTAATGACTAGCACCGGTCTTGGTGAGTTCACGCAATCCGGACCGCTCGTTCCAGGCGGCTCGATAGTCATCACCGTGACTGCACCCGCCTCCTATGTAAGCGAGCACCGCGTCATTGTGTCGCCTAATGGATTCTGCATGAGCGGACCGTGGAGTGACAATCAGGGCAACTCAGGAACGGCGGAGAGATGCTGGCTCGAAGGTGTGCTACCGTGTGCTGGCGACGCCTGCAACGAAGAGACAGGTTCATGCACGCCACAGCCTGAGTGCACCAACAATGCCGACTGCGACGACACCCTATTCTGCAACGGCGCGGAGACATGCCTCGATGGTCAGTGCCAAGGAGGTGCTGCCCCCTGTGTCGCCGGCGAGACGTGCGCTGAGGATACGGAATCGTGTCCGCCGCCCGTATGTACGACCAACGCTGATTGTAACGACGCCGATGCCTGTACAACAGATACCTGTGTAGATAGTACCTGTGCGAATGTGGCCGTGGTCTGTGATGCCGCCCAGACATGCAACGGTTCGACAGGGGTCTGCCAACCCACTTGCGCCGTCGATTCAGACTGCGACGACACTCTGTTCTGCAGCGGTGCGGAAACGTGCGTCGATGGTTTTTGTCAAGCAGGCGCTGCCCCGTGTGCCGTCGGCGAGGCTTGCGACGAGGATGCCCGCGAGTGCACTACGTCCGGTTCGCTTCCTTTCTTCGACGATTTCGAAGGAGGTATTGGAAACTGGTTTGCTGACAACGGGATCTGGGAAGTAGGCGTTCCGACGTCTGGGCCGAATAGCGCCCATTCCCCTGAGAATGTGGCAGCCACCGTGTTGGCAGGAGACTATCCCGATGGGACCAGCAGTCGTTTGGTCAGTCCATCCATCCAACTTCCGGCGATTGTTGCGGGAGGAGAGCTTCACTTGCGGTTCTGGCACTGGTTTACGTTTGCGGGAGGGGGTAGTTGTTTGGGTTGTTATGGAGATTCGGGGGTGGTGCAGATTCGGGAACAGACGGCTCCGGGACAATGGGGGACGTGGACGAGCCTGAACACTTTTGCCGGTTCTTCTGGGGTGTATACCAACGCTTTGGTCGATCTTTCGGGCTATGCTGGCACGAAAGTTCAGGTTGGGTTTTTGCTAAGTCAAGGGCCGTGGGCCGCAGCCGCAGGCTGGTACATTGATGACATCACAATTGACGTTTTCTAGTGTGATACGTCAGGGATTGCCCAGTCGGGAGAAAAAGATGACACCACAACGAAGAACCGCCGCCGCGGTATCGGGCTTGGCACTTATTGCCTTGCCCCTTGCCGCCGGTGGATGCGGCACCGCTTTCGAGACGAACCAGCAGGCGTGTGAGCGACTTTTTGATTACTTTAGGGCCTGCGTGCCGGACGACGGATCCATTCCACCCGGAGTCGATCTCGATGTGCTTGTTGCCTCGACCTGCGCCCTGATACCTGAGGATGGCGAATGCGATTTTTCAGCAGTGACGAACTGTATGATAAGGAACACGACCTGCGACACAATCGGACTTGGCGCTCCGCCTGCCGCCTGCGTAGACCTCGCCGCTGCCTGCGCGCCAGATGCACCTTGATAGAGGGGCTTCACCTGTCCCTACCGAAAACGCCCGGCAAGTGCGGGGACTTAGAGGTGTAGTGGTGGCGTTGACTATCGGGGGTCGCGTAGCGTCCGCTTTGCGAACCATCTTTTGTTGTAACTCTTCAGCCGTCTGCAATTCTCGGCCATCGAGAATGTTAAAATGGGGGATTTGCGCCATCGTTCGAAGCGCGGTATGTCAGCGGCGTGACACGGAGTTCGCTGGCCGATTCGATGGACCTGCTTCTGGCAGCGGCG
>CAZYEX010000023.1:0-28963 GCA_964646605.1 uncultured Phycisphaera sp.
CCTCAAAGCCTTGGAAAAAGAACGTGAACGCCGCTACCAATCCGCCGCCGACTTCGGCCACGACATCAGTCGCTATCTCACCGGCGAAGCCATCCTCGCCCGCCGGGCCAGCATCGTCTATCAACTCCGCCTCTTCGCCCGACGCAACAAGGCCGTCTTCGCCTCCCTGGCGGTCGTGTTCGTCGTTCTGGTCGCAGGAATCATCGTCAGCACTTCTCTCTACGTCCGCGCGGAATCCGCCCGCCAGCGCGCGATCCTCGCGGAACAGGATCAGACCCGCGAGCGCCAGCGAGCGGAGGAGGGCAGAATACTCGCCGAGGAACAGCGTAATCGGGCGCAGGAAGCGGAAGCGTTCGCCGCCGCCGAGGCCGATCGCGCCGAGAAGGAGGCGCAGACGGCCCGCCAGGTGACCGACTTCCTCGTGGGTCTTTTCGAGGTCTCTGATCCGAGCCAGGCCCTGGGCAATACCATAACGGCCCGGGAAATCCTGGATCGTGGCGTGAAAAAAATCGGTGACGAGCTGAAAGATCAACCCCTCGTTCGGGCTACGCTTCAGGACACCATGGGGCGGGTGTATACCCGGCTGGGACTGTACGATCCGGCGGAACAGATTTTGCGCGAGGCGCTGGGCACGCGTCGCAGCCAGCTGGGAGATGAGCACGCGGACGTAGCCACCAGCCTGCACAACCTCGTCTGGGTGCTTGAACCGAAAGGATTCTACGACGAGGCAAGCTTGGTTGAGGAAGAACAGGCAGCGCGCGAGGCGCTGACCATCCGCCGTCGGCACTTTGGCGACGAACACAAGGATGTGGCCGCGAGCCTCGACACCCTGGCGGGTGTGTTGGGGAGGAGGCAGAACTTCGCCGAGGCGGAACCGCTCTACCGCGAGGCGCTGGCCATGACTCGCAAGCTGTACGGTAAGGAAGACAGGAAGACCGTCAATGTCCTCCACAACCTTGCCCTCATGTTTGCACTTCAGCGGAAGTTCGATGATGCGGAGCCACTGTTTCGCGAAGTGCTCGCCCTGGAACGCAACCGCCTAGGCGGCGAGCACCCGGACATCGTGACTACGCTCAACAACCTTGCTTTCCTCTCGGAGAACATGGGGCAGTATGAAGAGGCGGAGCTGCTATCCCGTGAGGCATTCGTCATAAGCCGTAAGGTCCTCGGCGACGAGCACCCTGTACTGGCTGGAAACCTCAGCCAATTGGCTGGTCTTCGGGAACGCAAGGGCGATTTCGACAACGCCGAGCGTCTGGCACGGGAGTCTCTATCGATCTGTGACACAGCGAAGGTTGCATCCAACGATCCACGTCGACTCAACGCGACAAGTCTGGTCGCCGGCGCACTCGTTCATCGCGGGCAGTTCGTCGAGGCGGAGCCGATGCTATTGCAAGCATACGCTGGCTTAAAAGACGACGAAATCTTCCAGATATGGGCAATCCGCGCGTTGGAACGAATCGTGTGGATGTACGAATCCTGGGACGCCGCCGAGCCGGGCAAGGGCTATGACACCAAGGCCGCCGAGTGGCGGGCGAAGCTCCTGCAAGAACGCACGAAGCAACGTAGCCACGAAGCGACGGAGGGGAACCCCGATTCGGGCAAACCGTGAGCAAAACCGTTGGTTCTTTCCCTGAAAGGGAAAACGAAGATAGCCCAGGGTAAGCGGAGCGGCGCAGCCGCGAAGCGCCACCCTGGGTTACGAGCCCATCCAAAAATCCAACCCTGAAAGGGTTGCACCGTCCGCCATGCGCGTGGAACCCCTTCAGGGTTCCTGGGTTTCGGTGCAATCCGTTACCCAGGGTTGCGCGGCTGCGCCGCTGACCCTGGGCTGAATTCTGACACGCCTTCGGCGTAAGGGGACGCCGCCGAGCCGGACAAAGGCTACGCGGAGAAGGCCGCCCATTGGCGAGCAAAGCTCGACGAAACGTCAAAAAGTCAAAACGCCGAAATGCCGAAATGAGGTGACCCGCAACGCCGTTTTCCAAAGTGCGAGCGGACAGATACAATACGCTGCATCAGGAGCCAAAGTGATGACCGAGGTCAAAGTTATCGTGGAAAAACATCCTGACGGGTACGTCGCCTACCCGCTCGGTTGCAAGGGGGTCGTCGTGGGTCAAGGCGATACATACGACGAGGCCCTCGCCGACGTGAAATCCGCCATCCGGTTTCACGTGGAGAGCTTCGGACCCGACGTTCTGAATACGGATACACCGGTTCTCGAAGTATTCGTGGCCGAAACGCGGATCGCGGTGTGATGGCCAAGGTCCCCGTCGACGCGCCGAAGGCCAAAGTCATCCGCGCCCTGTCGCACCTTGGATTCCGGATGGTTCGAGAGCGAGAGCATGTTTCCATGCTCCGCACCAACGCCGACGGCTCAGAGACGCCGCTGACCCTGCCCAATCATCGAACCATCAAGGGATCGACGCTGCGGGTCATTTGTACCCAGGCCGGGATCGCCCGCGCGGATTTCCTGGAAGCATACGAACGGGAATGACCGATCTGGGAAACCGCCGGGCCGGGCAAGGGCCACGCCGAATAGGCCACTGCATGGCGGGCGAAGCTCGACGAAACGTCAAAAAACCAGAACGCCCAAACCGTCAAAGACTGAAACAGAACCCAACGCGCCGGATCGACGAAGCCATCGAACGCCGGCTTATGCCTCAGTTTCGGCTTTTCGCCATGCCCGACGTTTACGTCATCGGGCGCGGGCGCATCGCGCATGCGTGGACGAGCGAGTTCCAGAGATGTCAGCGGACCGTCGGGAGCGCTACCACTCAATCGACCACTGAAGCTTCGCGCCGACGTTGGCGATGTCGTCGTTGCCGCCGTGAACGTCTACGTCGACCGCGAACTTGAGATGCTGGTTCTCGGCGATCTTATGCACCAGACCGACCTCCAGAATGCCGTCGTTCGACTCCCCATTCTGATCGGCGCTCCGGTTGATGTAGTTGAACGTGCCAATCGTGTCGTCGCTGAACTGATAGTCGAGTCCCGGCCCGATACCCCACTGGAAATCGCGCCGGTTCTCGTCATCGCCGTCGCCCATCGCGCCGTTGGCGGTCATCACATAACCGTTCAGGTGAGCGCGCCAGCAACCGCCGAGCGACTTGGTGATCGCGCCGCTCAACGTGCCGTCGACGCCTTCGGACCCGTCGCCGCTGGGAATTCGCATACTTGCCCAGGTCGCAAAGGCCACCGGGGCGTCGGCCTCGGACGTCCACTGATGGAAGAGCGTGAGTTCCAACTCGCCGGCGCCCTGGCCGCCGCCGTCGCCGAGATTGATCGGAATCAACTCGAGTTCGAGATAGGTCGCGTCGCTGAATCCATACTTGAGCGACGTACCAAAGAACACGTCGTCATCACCGCCGGTGCCGGTCTCCCACCCGGATTCGAGTTCCAGTTCCCATTCGCCTTGTTTGACGTTGGCGTTGGCCTCACGAACATTGAAGAACGAACTGACCTCCAGATACCCCGAGGGCGGGGCAGGCTTCTCCGTCGTGCGGACGGTGGTGGTTTCCTTCGTGGTCGTGGACTTTTCCTGCCCGTTGAACGACGCCAGGCGCAACGGATGGTTGTCCGACGCGGCCTGGATCGGCGGGCTGGACGGTCGAGAGCCCGACCGCTCCCGCGCCTGCTGGCCGAAGGCCGTTCCGCCGAATCCCAACATAACGCATGCTAGTGAAACCAAGCCCAACTTCCGGGAACTGGAAGGCATTCCTGTCGCTCCTCATCGTTCATAGGCCGGGCGTATTCCAGACGCCTCGCGTCGAATTACCGCGCCGATTCGACGACTCCCAGGCCGTGCGGCCCGGGCGACCGGTATGGGGCAGCGTACCACCCCCTCCAACGTCGTCAACTAGGGGTCCCAAACTTGCCCTTTTTTGGTCCAGCAAGCCCCTTTTTCGGACGAAAAACAGGTGTTTCTGGCTTTCCGCGAGCGTTTGGGGCCGTGCAAGGTCCGCGCGGGCCGAAACCGCGGCTTGGGGTTCTACGTGGACATCTTGCTCATCAATCCGCCTTGGCTGACCAAAAACGGCAATATCTGGCATGGGGTAAAGAGCACCTCGCCGCCGTTGGGGCTGCTGTACGTCGCCGCCTACGCCGAAGCCAAGGGGCGAGCGGTCCACGTCATGGACGTCAACGCCGAGCAATTGCACTTTGAGGACATTGAGGGGTTCGTCGAGGAGCATCGCCCGGCGTGGGTGGGCATGACCGCAGTCACGGCGCAGATCATCAATACCCGCCGCGTCGCGGGGATCGTCAAACGCGTGTCGCCGCAGTCGAGAGTCGTCGTGGGCGGAGTTCATGCCACGGCCATGCCCGACGAGGTCTTGGGCGACGAAAACATCGACTTCGTCGTTCGCGGCGAAGGCGAGATCCCCTTCGCCGAGTTGATCGAGGGGCGTCCCTGGGAGTCCATCGGCGGTCTGTCGTATCGCGGGAAGAACCCGCTCCAGCCGATCACGCATAACAAGTTGAGCGAGCCGATCGCCGACCTCGACGCGCTGCCTACGCCCGCGTATCACCTGATCCGCTTCGACCTCTATAAGCCGGCCATCGGGGCGTATCGCCGCCTGCCGTCCATCAACATGACCATGACCCGCGGATGCCCCGGCAAGTGTACCTTCTGCAACTCCGCGGAAACGGCGCTGCGGACGCGCTCCGCCGAGCACGTCGTGGATGAAATCCAGAAACTGCAAGCACGTTACGGCATCCGCGAGGTCAGCTTCTACGACGACACGCTGACCATATTCAAGCCCCAAGTCGCGCGCATGTGCGAATTGCTCATCGAGCGGGGCGTGGACTTGACCTGGTCCTGCTTTGCGCGCACGGATTGCGTAAGCCCGCCGCTGCTGGCGAAGATGCGTGCCGCCGGGTGTCACCAAATCTTGTTCGGGATCGAGTCGGCGCACCCGGAAATCCTGCGGAGCATTCGCAAGCCCATCGACATCGAACAGACCCGCAAGGCCGTGCGTATGGTCCAGGACGCGGGCATCGCCGTCCGCGCCGCCTTCATGTTCGGAAACCCCGGCGAGACTGTCGAGACCATGCAACGCACCATCGACTTCGCCCTCGACCTGGACCCCGACATCGCACTCTTCAACATCACCACGCCCTACCCCGGCACGCAGATGTTCGACTGGGCGCTTAGGAACGGCCACCTGAAAACCCTGGACTGGAACGACTACGACCTGGCCAACAGCGTGCTCGAACTGCCCACCGTCTCGTCCGAAGAGGTCAACCGCATGTATCGTGAGGCCTACCGCGCCTTCTACTTCCGCCCGCGATACCTGCTCAAGCGCCTGACCCGAATGCGAAGCTGGGACGACATCAAGTGCAACGTCCGGGCACTTCGCTCCGTGATGTTCACCAGGAGCACCAAGCCCGCCGCGCCCGACGCCCGCGGCGCCTCGCCCCGCTGGCGCCTGCGTCCGCTCATGGAGCCCTCCGCCCCGGCGGCGGCGTGTACGTAACACCTCGCGGCAACGATCGCCCGCGAGTGCCAATGTAGCGGCACCCTTTGTGGGTGACGATGTCGCGGAGCCGCGCCACGCGCTGCGTGTCGAGGGTTCCGCCTTGGGGTCGGCTTGTTCCACGTGAAACAGCGTTGTTGGTCGGCGGCCAATCGTTGTTCCACGTGGAACAGAGTTTGGCCGGGTGGGCCACATGGGCCGGATACGCAGGCCGGGCCGGTTGGGCCGGTGGCCGGTCGTGAAGCCGGGCCGCGCCGCACAATGCAGCGTCACCGCCGGTGGGTGACGCCGAGTGCGGGTTCGAGGCCGCGGTGGCAAGTCACTGCGGTTTGAGGTCTTTAATGAGTTTGTCGCGGACCTTGGCGTAGACGGCGGGGTCCTTGTCCCAGTTGCGGGCGTCGGCGATGACTTTTTTGACCACGTCGGCCTTGCGCTCGTGTTGCCATTCGTCGAAGATGAAGTCGTCCACGCGGACCGGGAAGAGGACGTCGAGGTCGCCGTCGAACCTCCCGGCCTGTTTGTCCTTCATGCGCCGGTCTTCTTCCTGGATGGCGCGTTCGATCTCGCGGTTGACGGCTGGGCTTTTCAGGGAACTCTCGCTGGCGATGAGCACCACCTTGTCGTGTACGCGGATGGCCTGGTCGATCTCGCCCCACATCGACCGCCCTGTCCGAGCATCGTGGTCCCACTTCCAGCAGCGAATCCCCTTGGCCTGGAAGTCGTTGTGCAGGCGCGACGCGAACTCTTCGTCTTTGGTCGAGTAGCTGATGAAACAGGAGTAGAAACGAATCGGCTTGCCGACGACGGAGCGAAAGTAGGCGATTTCTTCGTCGCGGAGACCGCATCCGCGAAGGAACGCCTGGGGAAGGTCGCCCTGGAACTGTCGCAGGGAATCGACAGCAATGGACGACTCAAATACATGTCGCGTGCTTTCCAGTCCTTTGGCCTGAGAAAAGTCAGCTGCAACGATCGTACCCCCGAAATACGCGCCCTGAAAAACCGTCGCCGACAGCTTCGTACCCTCAAAAATCGCGCCAACAAGGCTCGCATCAGTTAGGTTTGCATAATCGAATTTGGCGTACGAGAGATTTACTCCACGAAGATCAGCGCCGGAGAGATTCGCTTGCGTAAAAATAGAGAAATGGGCGTCCGCGTGGGCGAGAGACGCGCCGATCAAGTTTGCGCCGCCAAACCGCGCTCCGACGAGCGACGCTCGATCCATTTTCGCGTCCCGCAGGTTCGCTCCGTCAAAGTTGGCCCTGTACACGATGATCCTTGAAAGGTCGACCCCGGTAAGGTCTTTGTGCGCCAGATCAATGCGTTGGAAATCAAGTCTCCCAATTATTGGGCGGCGATCCTCCTTGGCCCGTGCTCGATTCCATTGAGAGACGCCGTCCGTTCCGCCGCGGAGGAGTTTGAGGGCTTCGTCGCGGGTCATGGTTACATTGTACCAAATCCTCGGATTTTGGCAGAATGCCCCTGAGTAACGATGCGGTTGATCACGGTTATGTCGGGGCTACGCACGACAGCCATGGACCCGTGTGAAGACGCGAAGCATCAACAGGAACCGACTTATGGACCCAACCCCCGTGAGGTGTCCGTTGTGTGATCTTTCGACCGAGCGAACTCTGCTGCTGCGGGATGGCCTGTACAAATTCGCGTGTCGTCGCTGCGGAACATACTTCGTGGATCGGTGCGATTACGAGGATTTTCTGGCACCCCAGAATCGGTTGGGAGTTGAACGATCTAGGATGCTCTCAGCGGTGCTGCGCGAGGCGCTGATCCTCGGCCGGCCTCCTATCTTCATTCAGTTCGCAGAACGTCTCTACGAGCCGTTTCACGGCACAATCGCGGAGAACGTCGAGGACTTGTTGAGGACGAACTGGCCCCAGGCGGTACCGGCAAGAGTTGACCGAGCCCTTTGCAATCTTGCTCGGATCTCGAAAAACGCTGGACAAACCCTGGGACTTCTCCGCAACGATTCCGCCGTGGCGTTCGCTCTATCCGAGGAGGAGGCTCAGCAGTTTCAAGAATACCTGCGAGTCGAGGAACTCATCGACGTTGACAAGAGTGGCAGTCACGTAACGCTTACCCTCAAGGGATGGCGCCGTTTCCAAGAGCTAACGGAGGGTAGCTCGTTGATCGACAATCCCGCGTTCGTGGCGATGTGGTTCGGAGAACAGAGTAACAAGAAGAAACCGACACAAAAGCCGCAGATGGATTCCCTTTATAGGGAAGCGCTCGAACCGGCTGTGAAGGATGCCGGATTTCTCTGTATTCGATCGAACGAAGAGGAGCACACGGATTTTGTCATGGATCGAGTTCTCGGCGCGATTCGGCGAGCGCCGTTTGTCGTGGCCGACTTCACAGGCAACCGAAACGGCGTTTACTTCGAAGCCGGGTTCGCGAGGGCATTGGGTAGGAAGGTCATTCATACTTGTAAGTCTGTGGATTTCAAAGGAGCTCACTTTGACATTCGACAGCTGAATACGATCGTCTGGAAGGAACACGATGAACTACGACAGCGTATTTTCCATCGCATCCTACAAGTTGTCGGCCCGGGTCGTCAGCCCGTGAACGACGAGTTTTACACGCAATTGAAAACAAGACGACCGTAGGACGTTCCAATTCGTATCCGGCGCGAGGGGGTGATTGGGCCCCAGGCATGGGCCGTCTCCTCCTGTGTCGCATGGGACTTTCGAGACCCCCCTGTGTCTCCCCTTTTCAAGGGGGGAAAGGGCTAGTCGGAGCGTCGCGTTTGGGCCGGAGGATTGGGGGGCGTGAATCTCCACCGGCCGAGGGCGTTTTGGCCGCCGGCCCAAGGTTGCCGCAGCGCGGATACCCTGGGGCAGGGTCACAGATGCAGAGCCAACTCCAACGGGGTTGTGGCGTTTGTCGGGGACGCACATCGCAGCGGTCCCAGGGAAGCGCCGTCGGCGCAACCCCGGGCTTGAAGTCGAGGCCCCGTTGGGGCCTTGCCAAGACACTGGCGGACGAGCCGCCAGTGGCACCCGCGCCGCTCTCGAACTCCCTCGGCCTAGGCACAGCCAACCCCACGCCCTGCCGATAATCACCTGAAGGCGCGCGGACCTCGGACGCGCGGAGGTGTTGGAGCCGGAGTTCCGCCGATGCGAGTACCCCTGGTCAACCTGCAACGCCAGCATGAGGCACTGCGCGAGGAGATTCGTGCGGCGCTGGACCGCGTCCTCGACCGGGGGGATTTCGTTCTCGGGCGTGAGGTGACGGCCTTCGAGCAGGAATTCGCCGTCTATTGCGAGGCCAGGCACTGCATCGGCGTGGGCAACGGGCTGGACGCCCTTACCATCGCGCTCAAGGGAATCGGAATCGGTCCGGGCGACGAGGTCATCACCGTGGCCAATACCTTCGTGGCTACGGCGCTGGCCATCCATCACGCCGGAGGAACACCGGTCCTCCTCGATCACGAGCGTGATACCTACAACCTCGACCCACGGCGACTGTCCTCCGCGATCACGCCTCGAACCAAGGCCATCATCCCCGTACACCTCTTCGGACGCCCCGCGGACATGGACGCGATCCACACCATCGCGAACGAGCACGGGCTGTCGGTCATCGAGGACGCCTGCCAGGCCCACGGCGCGCGGTACAAGGGTCGTCGTGTCGGAGGGCTGGGACGGGCTGCGGCGTTTAGCTTCTATCCCGGAAAGAACCTCGGCGCGCTCGGCGACGCCGGCGCCATCGTCACCAACGACGACGAACTCGCCGAGCGAATCCGCGCCACTCGAAACTACGGCGCCACCGTCAAGTACCACCACACCGTCCGAGGCTTCAACAGCCGGTTGGACAGCGTGCAGGCCGCGGTCTTGAGGGTCAAGCTGCGGCACTTGGACGCTTGGAACGCGACCCGCCGGCAATTGGCGGACCGTTACCGAGAGCAACTTCAGGGTGAAGGAATCACGACTCCCGCGGTCTCACGCGACGCCGAACAGGTCTACCATCTGTTCGCCATCCGCTGCCGCGATCGCGACTCGGTGCTCGAACGCTTGCACGATCAGGGTATCGAGGCCGGGGTCCATTACCCGATCCCCATCCACCGCCAACCGGCCTTCGGCGACGCCTGCCGCGTGCCCCACCCGTTGCCCGAGTCCGAACGGTCCTGCGCGGAACTCCTTTCCCTGCCCCTTTGCCCTTTCACGACCCCGCAAGAGGTCGATTTCGTGGCCGACGCCCTGATGGCGGCGACCCGATCAGTCATTGAGCTTGACACAGACTCCGCCGATTCCGCCTGTTGCCTCCCAACCCATTAGGACCTCCGCAGCCCAAACGGGGCGATCCATCCGTCTACACTGAACAACCGTTCCGTTGTTCGACAGAATCGTGCCGCCATTTGGGGGTCTTCCGCTGGGAAGCCGTATGTGGACGGTCCGTCTGACGCTCTGGCCAGGCTCAAACTTGCCGCCTGGAGGGAAACGGCGGCATATTGACGAATACCCCAACCTTCGTTAACCTCTGGAGTTTGGGCGGGAGGAGGAGGGGGACGCGCCTTTCCCGTTCGGAGGGTCCGCTGCCCGTGGATGGCGACGGGCGAGAGAGGTCTTTCGGAGAAAATTCGATGCGTAATCGTAGCGGGATGATGTTGTTCGGGGCGGCGTTGTCGGTCGGGATGGGCGTAGCCGCTTTGGTGGTTCAGGCGCAGGACCCAGGGACGGGGGAGAGGCGCGGCGACGCCCAGGCCTGCTGCTTCCTCCTCGACGGCACCTGTCAGGACCTTGGCAGCAGCGACTGCCGCGCAGCGGGCGGTAGCGCGTTGGGTCGCGGAACAACCTGTGAATTAGACGGCGCCGAGTGCCAACCGCAACTGGCCGCCTGTTGTGCCCGCGACGGATCGTGCCAGGATTTGTCACCGGCTGATTGCCGTGCGGATGGCGGTCGGCCGTCGACGGGGGCCAGTTGTGTGGACGAACCCTGCGCCGCTCCGCGGACGCAGGCCTGTTGCTCGCCGGCCGGCGAGTGTACAGATGTTTCCGGCGCGGATTGCCGAGGGGCCGGCGGACAGTCCCAGGGCTCGGGCACGACCTGCGCCGACAAGGGGCTGACCTGCACGGCGACGCTCGCCGCTTGCTGTTTCCCCGATAAGCGAACCTGTGAGGACCTGCCCCCGAGGGAGTGCTTCGGCCAGGGTGGTCGCCCCAAGAGCGGGTCGACCTGCGCCGACGGCGGATGTCAACCGACCACCGTCGCCTGCTGCCATCCGGACGGGAGCTGCACAGACTCCGCCCCGCGGCAATGCCGCGCCGACGGCGGCAAGCCCGGCGAGACCGGAACCGTATGCGGCGAAGCGATCATCTGTGAACGCACCCTTCGTGCCTGCTGTTTGGCCGAGGGCGGCTGCGAGAACCTCACTTCACTGGATTGCTTCGGCGCCGGCGGCAGTCCGGAGCCCGCGGGAAGTTCCTGCACTGACGTGGGCGTCTGCGCGGAAACGACCGTCGCGTGCTGCAAACCGGATGGCACTTGTTCCAACGTGACCGCCCTTCAATGCTTCCAGGATGGCGGTCGCCCCAGCCAAGATGCTCAGGATTGCAAAACCGCGGTCTGCGTACAGCGCGAACAGGCCTGTTGCCTGCCCGGCGACCCGCCGCGCTGCGAGGACCTGGTGACCATCGACTGCTTCGGTCAGGACGGCCGCCCGCAGGGGGCCGACTCGGTCTGCGAATTCACTAACTGCCTGCCGCCAACCGTGGCCTGCTGCTTCCCCACGGGTTCCTGCGAGAACCTCACCCCGATCGCTTGTTTCCAGGGCGGCGGGCGACCGGGCGACGAAGGCACCGCCTGCGGCGAAGTCGTGGTCTGCGTGCGCACGCTGCGGGCTTGCTGCATGCCCGACGGCAGCTGCGACGATTTGAAATCCGTCGATTGCTTCAACGCCGGCGGACGACCGGGCGAGGAAGGCAGCATTTGCGGCAAGGGCACTTGCAACCCGGTTACCGCCGCCTGCTGTTTCCCCGACGGCACGTGCAGCGACCTCCGCCCTCGAACCTGTCGAGACAAGGGCGGATCGTCGCAAGATGCGGGTACGACCTGCGATGGCGGGATCGACTGCCCGCGAGTGATCCGGGCCTGCTGCCTGCCGGACAACACCTGCGAGGAACTCAAGCCGGCGGACTGCTTCGCGGTCGAGGGTCGACCGCAGGCTGAGGGGACGACCTGCACGGAAGAACTTTGTGCTCCCACCGGGGAACCGGTGGCATGCTGCCTGGCGGACGGTTGCCAGAACCTACGGGCCTTCGAGTGCCGTCAGGCCGGCGGCGAACCGCAAGGAGCGGGCACGTCCTGCGAAGCCGGCGATTGTGACCCGACCCGCACCGTGGCCTGTTGCTTCACCGACGGAACGTGCCAGGACCTGTCGCCCTTCCAATGCCGCAACGCGAGCGGCAGTCCGCAGGATCGGGGCACCTCCTGCCCGGATGCCTGCGTTCCGTAGCTCGGCGGGATACACGGATTCCTTCGCGCGGCTCGGCGCCCGATCACGGCCGCCGAGCTGCGCGTCTTACCAGGCGCGGTGTCGCATACGTCGAATCGCGCGAGCGCGGCGCCCGGGATGGCAGCCCGGACCACCAAGGCGCGGTCGCCGACAGTTCAAGCGAGTGGAGGGAAAGAGGGATGAAAACGGGGATCCAGTTCCAGTTTATTGGGGTGATCACACTCGTAAGCTTGCTTGCGTCTGAGCCGGCGGTCAGGGCCCAACGACTGCCGTCGATCCGTGAGCTTGGCGCCGCGCCGACCATGGCCTGCTGTTTCACCAACGGCACGTGCAGCGATCTTACCGCGTTCCAATGTCTGCTCAGCGGCGGACGCCCGGGCGAGGAAGGCACTTCCTGTGCCACGGTGAGCTGCGGCGACCCCGCGGTCGCCTGCTGTCTTCCCGACGGACGGTGTGCGAATTTGCAGGTGGAGGTATGTCTGAGCGTAGTGGGACGGCCTCAAAGACCGGGAACCACCTGCCTGACCACCACATGCCGTTCGGTCGAGGCCGCGTGCTGCTTCCCGGACGGACAGTGCATTCACTTGCCGCCCGTTTCGTGCTATCCCATAGGCGGACGACCCAGGCCCATCGGCACCACTTGTGACGCCTTTACCTGCGACGCCATCCCCGTCGCCTGTTGCGCCGCGGACGGAAGCTGCGAAATGCGCGACCCGGTGCTCTGCCTGTCCCTGGGGGGACGCCCCCACGAACCGGGCAGCACTTGCGACACGGTGATCTGCGATGACGTGATCACCGCCTGCTGCTTCCCCGACGCCGCCTGCGAAGACCTCATCCCCGTCGTATGCCTCAGTGAAGGCGGGCGACCGAGCGAACCGGGCAACGCCTGCAAGACGATCACCTGCGTGGCGGACATCGGGGCGTGCTGCCTGCCGGACCTGACCTGCGTGGACATCCTGCCGCTGGAGTGCTTTCGACAGGACGGACGACCCAGCGCTCCGGGTACTTTCTGCGCCGACATCGGCGCGTGCCAATCCCCGGACGCACCGTGCTGCATGCCCGACGGGGCCTGCCAGGTTTTGGACTCGCGCGCATGTCGCGGACTGGGCGGTTCCTCCGGCGAACCCGGTGTTCCCTGCGAAAAGGCCGGCTGCCAGCGGTCGGTCTTCGCCTGCTGCCACTCGGACGGCACTTGCGAGGAGCTCTCGTCCCGCGCCTGTCGCCGCGCGAACGGCGAGTTCCACCGCGGCGGACTTTGCGCCGACAAGCCGTCCCCGTGCGTACCCTAGGGGGAAGGGATTCCCGCTATTTCGCCGAGGACTGAAGCGCACTTGCGAGGAACTCACGGAATCGGCGGATTTGCTCGTCGTCTGGGTTCAACGCCTGGGCACGCTCGATGGCCGCCGCAGCCTCGTCGTATCGCCCGCTCATGGCCAGTGCCACGGCGAGGTTGTGATGCGCGTCGGCGTGGTCCGGCTGCAAAGCAATCGCCTGACGCAGGTGACCGATACCGCTGGTCAACTCGCCGCCCTCGACCGCCAACGCCCCCAGTTCCACATGCGCGGCCGCGAAGTTCGGTCGAAAACTTACCACCTCGCGCAAGTGGTTTCCCGCCTCCGTCCGGCGTCCGGCGCGGAAATCCCCCTCGGCCAGTCGGTAGTGCAGGTCCGCCAGCAAGGATCGGTCCACCGCGGTAGGCACCAATCCCCACCGGTCCGAAACGCCTAAATGGGCGATGGCGGCTTCGGCCGCGACCCGGTCGATGTTCGTGCCGCCGCTCGTCGCGTGTGCCAATCGCCTCCCCTGAAAACTGTGGTAATGGACGAACGCGCTGTGCATGCTCAAGCCCGCGCACAGCCCCATGCCCGTAACGTACGCCCAACCGGCCCGGGTCATCCGTCCCTGGACCTTCAGCCGCCAGCGCGTCCACGGCACAAAAGGCCGGTACGCGAGTCGCAGCACCACCACCGCCAAATACCCCGCGATCCCCCCCATCCCCAGGGTCAACAAGAACGGGACAAGGTCGTACAAACCGCGAAAGATCACCAACACGGCCAGAAACACCAGAACCACGACGCATTCTTCCCAGATGGTGAAGTCGAACTGCTTGCGCACCGGGGTATCGTTGCGAACCGTGGTCAGGATCGACGGCCGCCCGAAACCGTAAAAGACGTTCTGCTTGGGACAGGCGCTGACGCAGTCCAGGTCCTTGAGGCACGCGGAATTGACCACCGTCCCGTGGCGATTCAACTCCTCATGTACGCGGACGTGCGAGCTGCAAGCGGCGGTACACGCGCCGCACTGCAAACAATCGCCCCCCCGCAGGCGAATCCGTCCCGGCGCCAATCGATCCGCCAGTCCGAAGACCACCCCGTAAGGACACCCATACGAACAGAAGCTTCTGGAACCGAGTACGAAGACGATCAAGAAGCCGCACACCAGGAACGTACTCGCCGTCACCGCCGGACTGGGAAGGTTCCGCCAGAAGTTCTCGGTGCTCAGCGACGCCCAGCCCTCGGCATCGGTGCGAAGATGAAGTTCGGGTAGAGGACGCCCATGCCATAGGCGGGTCGCCTGCGGCCAGACGAACATGTACAGGGCCGCGGCGAGCGGAATCCACGCCAGCGCCCGACTGCGAATCGCCCGCGGCTTGATGTGCAGCTTCCGCAGGATCCAGGAAGAAAGGTCCTGAAGTGCCAGTATGTGACATCCCCAGGAGCAGAAGAACCGTCCGAAGAACATAGTCGCCAGGACCGCTGCGGCCATGAACAAAAAGCCCGCCGTGACCACCCCCAGTTCGAACGTGTACATCACTTCGTTCAGTTCCAGGGGGGCGAGCGTCTTTTTGGCAATCAGCCAGTGGGTGAGGTGAAGGGTCATCAGGACATAAACCAGGATGAGCGACGCAGCCCGCCAGGGCGCATAGTTCCTCCGCCGCGGCCCCGCGCCCTCGTGGGAGGTACGAGACTTGACCGGTGATGAATGTTCTTGTTGGGTTTTCATTCCCGCGCCAGCCTGGCCGGCGTAACGTCACCGCCACGGTTCAAGAACGCGACGTCGCCCCTACGCCCAGGGTCCGGGCCAGGGCCTCGAGCCGGAAAGGCTTTTCCATGCAGGTCACGCTTGGATCTTTGGACTCGCTCTCGCGGTCCGTCACCAAACGGACGATCACGGCCTTGGGGTTGCGAGCCCGAACCTTCGCTTCCAACTCCCGGGTTTGCCCCTCGAAGGTGGCCGACAGAACCACGGCGTCGAACTTGGAGCCCCGAAGCAGCAACTCCGCATCCTCCGGCGTCGATGCCGGTACAATCTCAAACCATTGCCCCAGATGGTTCTCAATAGACCAGCGGAGCAGCGGATCGGGATCCTCGAGCAGCATCGTCTTTCGCTCGTCCATGGTCTCCACCCCGGTCCCCGCACTCTTCGAGCCCATAGGATCAGCCTTCGGCACCATACGCTCCTTCCTACTCCGTCCTTACACACGGCGTGCCATGGCGAGCACCTGGATGCCCCACACCTTCTCACCGGTGCTCCCGCCAGGGTTTCGCACTCGTTATTGGGGCGCCACGCTTCCGCGTTCGCACCACAATGCGTCAAATCCCAATTCGGGCGCGGAAGGTCCCGCAACGGCCGGCGCAAAGACCGGCTTTCTGCCGAGAACCCCTCGCAGTGAGCGGCCGCATGGCCGTTGCCGGGTCGAGTGGTGGGAATGAGCGGTCGGGCTTTATAATCCGGACTATGGACTCGGACTCATTTGGCGAGCTGAAGACCTACATCGGCTTCGACCAAGCCGATGCCGCGAACCTTCGTGCCCTGGCCGAGCCCGTCCAACCCCTCATCCCCCGCGTCGTGGACCGCTTTTATGAGGTCCTGCTCCGACATTCCGAGGCCCGGGCCGTCCTGACTGGCGGAACGGAACAAGTCCGCCGGCTGCACCAGACCCTCTCCCGCTGGCTTACGGAGTTGTTCGAGGGGCGTTACGACGATCATTATTACCGCTCGCGCTTCCGCGTGGGGCAAGTCCACGTGCGCGTGGGGCTCCCCCAGCGATACATGCCCTTGGCCATGGAGGTCGTTTGGTCGGAGCTGCAACGCAGCTTGCAAGGGCGGAGCATCCCAGACCTGACCGGAAAGCTCGAGTCCCTTCACAAGCTCTTGCTCCTCGATCTGACCATCATGTCGGAAAGCTACAAGGAGAGTTATTCAGACCAGATTCGCGAGTTCGAGCGGCACGCCATGGAGGGGAAGTTGGCCCGCGCTCAACATTTGGCGGAGATCGGCCAGCTTGCCGCCTCGCTCGCCCACGAGATCAAGAATCCCCTGGCCGGGATCAGCGGCGCGATCCAGGTCATCGGCGATTCCCTGGCCCAAAGCAGCCCTTTCAAATCCGTCATCCGCGACATCCTCCGCCAGATTTCGCGGTTGGACGCGACGGTGAAGGACCTTTTGGTGTACGCCCGTCCGACCCCCCCGGCTCCCAAAGAGTTCGCCATGGCGGAACTCTTGCAGAGGGTGAACACCGTGCTGCGCGAGGAGCCGGCCATGCGTAACGTCGAACTGCGCTACCACGGGGTGGACATGGGCACGACCATGTATGCCGACGAAGGGCAGATCGAGCAACTGTTGCTCAATCTGATTCTCAACGCCGCCCATGCGTCGAGCGACGGAGCCATGATCGAGGTCGAGACCGTTCGCAAAGGGCCGTGGTTGTCGCTGGTGGTCAAGGACCGCGGCGCGGGCATGGCCCCCCAGGTGCAGGCCAAGGCCCTCGAACCGTTTTTCACCACCAAGGCCAAAGGCACGGGTCTGGGATTGGCCATCTGTCGACGCATCGCCGAAGCGCATGGCGGGACCATCCTCCTGCAGAGCGAACTCGGCAAAGGTACGACGGTCATCGTCGAACTCCCCGCCGGGATCAAACCGCGGGACACGGAGAACAACCCATGCTCGCGCGTATCTTGATCGTCGAAGACGAACAACTGATTCGCTGGTCCCTGCGGAGGAAGCTCGAGGAGCGCGGCTACGCCGTCGAGGAGGTGGACAAGGGCGGGGAGGCGATCAAGGCCCTGGAGGCGGCGTCCTTTGACCTCATCATGCTCGATTACAAGCTGCCCGACATGACCGGTTTGGACATCCTCTCCAAGGTCCGCGAAACGGACCGCGACGTGGTGGTCATCATGATGACCGCCTACTCGACCATCGAGAGCGCCGTCGAGGCCATGAAGCTCGGGGCCTATGACTACGTCACCAAGCCCTTCGACATGGACCAGCTCCTCCGCACCGTCGACAAGGCCCTGGAGACCACCAAGCTTCGCCGCGAAGTGCGCGAGCTGCGGCGTCACCTGGCCCACGAATACGGCATCGATCAGATCGTCGGACAGGATGCCTGCATGTTGAAGTTGTTTGAGACTCTCCAGCGGGTGGCCTCCAGCGGGGCCTCGACCGTCTTCCTCCGCGGCGAATCGGGAACCGGCAAGGACCTCGTCGCCCGCGTGATCCACTACAACTCCGACCGCGCCCCTCGCGCCTTCATGAACATCACCTGCACGGCCATCTCCGAAACCCTTCTGGAAAGCGAGCTTTTCGGTCATGAGCGCGGGGCGTTCACGGACGCCAAGACCATGAAGAAAGGTCTCTTCGAGCTTGCCGACGGCGGCACGATCTTTCTGGACGAAGTCGGCGACATGCCGCCGGGCCTGCAAGCCAAACTGCTGCGCTTCCTCGAAGACCGGACCTTCCGGCGAGTGGGCGGTACGAGTGAAATCTCGGTGGACGTGCGGATCATCGCCGCCACCAACCGCAACTTGGAAAAAGCCATCGAGGAGGGGCGCTTCCGCAGCGACCTGCTGTTCCGCCTCGACGTGGTGAACATCGATCTACCTCCCTTGCGGGAGCGCGGACACGACGTGGTTCTCTTAGCCCAGCATTTCCTCACCCGCTTCGCGAAGGACTTCCGCAAACCGATCAGCTCCATCGCCGACGACGCGGTGGAGAAACTGCAGCACTACTCCTGGCCGGGCAACGTCCGCGAACTTCGCAATGCCATGGAACGCGGCATCCTTCTCTCCAAGGGCGACCGTCTGACCGCCGACGATCTCGTCCTGGGTCGCCCCGATCGCTCGACCGAAGGCCGTCTCCTCACGCTTCCGCCCTCGGGAGTGGACCTGCACAAAGTGGAAGACGACCTCATCCGCCAGGCCCTCGCCCGCGCCGACAACAACCAGACCAAAGCCGCCAAACTCCTCAACCTCAGCCGCGACGCCTTCCGCTACCGCCTCGAAAAGCTCGGCTTGCTCTAGTAGGCGGTAGTGCCATGATTCGGCACGTCAGGCGGACCGGAGCCCACACCGCTCGCCCTCCCGCGGTCGGCGCAGTCAGAGCCGCGAGCGCAGGCTCGTGGACAAGCGCGCCCCGGCCCTTCTCGCCGGCGAAACCCTACCGCGCTGTGGCCAGCGCGTTGAGGAAGTACGCCGCGGTCCTGGTTCCGTTGTGCAGGTCGTCGAGGCCGAAGTACTCGTTGGGTCCGTGGGCGTTGCAGTCGGGCATGCAGAACCCGATCATGATCGAGTCGGCCCCCAGTTCCTTCTTGAACAGGGGCAGGATGGGCAGGGTTCCGCCCTCGCGGATGTAGACCGGCGCTTTGCCGAAACCGGCCTGGAGCGCCTCGGCCGCCGCCCGCATTCCCGGCGAATCCGTCGGAGCGACGTAGGCCGAGCAGTAGCTGTGCGTCAGGATTTCCAATTTTATTCCCGGCGGACAAAGCTTCTTGACCGTATCCTCGAACGCCCGATTGATCCGCTCCGGGTCCTGATTGGGCACGATGCGCATGGAGACCTTCACGCCGATCTTGGCCGGGATGACCGTGGACGCGCCCGTTCCCATGAACCCGCCGTACATGCCGTTGACGTCCAGCGTGGGTCTCGCCCAGCGCCGCTCGATGGTGCTGTAGCCCTTCTCCCCCGTCAGCGCCGAGCAACCCATCGCCTCCTGATACGCTTTTTCGTCGAAGGGCAGAGCCTTCAGTTGCTTGCGTTCGTCGTCCGTCAGCGGTTTCACGTCGTCATAGAAACCGGGGATGGTCACGCGGTTGTCGGCGTCGCGGAGGGCGGCGATGATGACCGAAGCCGCGTTTCCGGGGTTGGTCAGCGTGCCGCCGTAGGACCCGCTGTGCAGGTTCTGCTTGGGGCCGGTGAGAATGAGCTCCTTGTAGATCAAACCTTTGGTGCCGTAGGTGATCGCCGGCGTGGTCTTGTCGAACTTCGGCGTGTCGGAGAGTGCCACATAGTTGCACGCCAGGCGGTCTTTGAGCTTGTGGATCAGCGGTTCGAGGTTGGGCGAGCCGATTTCCTCCTCGCCTTCGATCAGAAACTTGACCCGCACGGGCAGCTTGCCTGCCGTCTTCATCCAGGCCTCGGCGGCCAGCAAGTGAGTCAGCACCTGCCCCTTGTCGTCCGCCGAGCCTCGGGCAAAGACGTTGCCGTCGCGCACGGTGGGCTCGAAGGGCGGCGAGTGCCACAGCTTTTCATCGCCGGTGGGCTGCACGTCGTAGTGGCCGTAGATGAGCACGGTGGGGCCGCCGTTGGCCGCGGGACCGCTGTCCGCGAACACACAAGGATGCCCAGCCGTCTCGATGATCTCCGCCTTCAGCCCACAGGCGGTGAGCAGCTTGAGCACCCACTCGCCCGCCTTTCGGGTCTCGGCCTTGCGGTCGGGCTCCGTCGAGATGCTCGGGATGCGCAGGAACTCGTTGAGCCGCTCCACGCTCTGCTTCTTCTGGCCGTCGATGTACTGGATGACTTTGTCGATCACAGTGCGTACCTCCCCGTTGGAACTTCGGAAACGCGACGGGCGCGCAGCCCTTGAACCGCGCGCCCGTCGGTTTGTTGTCAGTCTGCAAAGCGCCGCGCCGGCGGACGTGCCGCGCACGGCGCAGCGCGCGGGCTTAACCCCGCGGCTCGGGGCGTATCAACCACCCGGTTTCAGTTTGGGCTTCTCTTCATTGGCCGCAGCGGGGAGCATCTTGGCCTCTTCCATCCCCGTCGCCTTGCCGGCGTTGTCGACGGCCACCTTTTGGATCTTGTCGCCCGCGAGGCAATGGACTTCGAACGAGGCCTTTCCACCGGTTGCCGCGGCGGTCACGGTGAGGGCCTTGCCCTTCGACTTTTCCTCGGCGGCGCCAATGACCGCGCCCATCGTCACCTTGGCGGCATCCATGGCCTGGACCACGGCGGCCATGCCCGTCATGCTCTTGACCTCGTCCATCTTGCCGGCCTTGCCGTCCGCGCCGATTGCGACGGCCTGCACCTTGTCGCCGACCAGGACGAAGACGTCGGCGTCCATCTTGTCCTTCTCGAGGTCGACCGCTAACCCTACGGCTTTGCCCTTAGCATGGGCCTCGGCCGTAGCGATCATCGAAGCTGCCGTCATCTTGCCGGCATCCATCTGCTTCATGACTTCCTTGCAATCCCCTGCACACTTTCCGCAATGAGCCCGGACTGGCGACACCGCGAGCCCAAGCACACATACACCCACCCACGGACGGGCGAACCGCTTCACAAAACTCATACCCTGACACTCCTGTCGAACAACGATGGTCATCTGCAGATCGTCGGCGGCCACACGCCGCCATGGCGCCACCATCGGCTGCCCGACTCTAACCCAACCACCGCCCGCGTCAACCGAACCCGTTTGCAAGCGGAACCACCTTGCCGGAGGGGGTGCCGCGCATAGAATGAACCGACGATCAAACTGGATGCCCGTTTGCGACGCAAAATACCCATTTCAACTCAATTGAATGAAAATGGAGAGTCAATCGAGCCTGTGGTACGTTCTGGCGGCGGTTCGGCGGCATCGGCCGGGCCGAGGTCCGAGGCACCGGAGTGGTCGACAATCCCATTTCCGGTGGCCTGCGCCCGGTGCGGCGCAGACCTTCGTGGCAAGTCGGAGCCGATCTGCACGGCGTGCGGGTTGGAGTTCGATTGGGCCGACGCCGTTCCCATCGACAGGCTGGTCTGCCAGCACTGCGAGTACAACCTTCGCGGCCTGAGCGAGACCCGTTGTCCCGAATGCGGCCGGCCCTTCACCTGGGAGCAGGCCCTCGCCGATTACCACCGCAGACGCAACCCACTCTTCGAATATCACTGGCGCGACCGGCCGGTTCGATCCCTGTTCCGCACTTGGCGACTGGCGATCCGGCCTCGGAAGCTCTGGCGAATGGTGAATCTGCACGACCCACCACAATGTGCCGCTCTACTGGTCTTCGCCGGAATCTGTTTGACGCTTCTCTTTTTACTCTCGGGGATCGGGCGTGGTGTCGGTTATTGGTGTTGGAACCACCTCAGTGGGGCGCGCGTTCCAAACCTCGGTTGGCTTTGGCTCGAGCTGACCGCCATGCCTGGACATGTTCTGCGCGAGTTCGAAAGTGGGCGCGCCACGCTGCCCCTTCTCGTTGCCCTGACCTGGGTCGGTGCAAGCTTCCTCGCCTTGCTGGTCTTTCAACAGTCCATGCGGCTATGTCGAATCAAGACCGGGCACGTCGTGCGTGTCTGGGCGTACTCGGTGCCTCCACTCTTGCCTGTGGCGGCATTGGTTATCTGCGCCTACTTTTGCGTAGGCAGGGTGACCTTCTGGCCGGGCGCGCCGGATATAGAGGTCCCCGTAGTCCTTGCGATGCTGGTCCACGTGCAGTGGTCCCTATGGGCGGCCTACCGATTCCATCTTCGCATGCGCCACGCCCTCGGCGTCGCCGTCGCGTCGCAAACGATGGCCGTCCTGGCGACCTCGGCTCTCACCGCCATGATCTTCGCCATTTCGCGGTAACACCGACGATTCCGCACCCTCAGCGCGGCGGGTAGAATCGCCCGTCATGCGGTCTGCACCACGGTTCACCGACCCACCCGAGTCGGTGTTGGTCGTTCTTCCGACCTGGGTCGGCGATTGCGTCATGGCTACGCCTGCGCTGCGGGGGATCCGCCGGCGGTTCGCCGAGGCGCGAATCACCTTCCTGATGAACCCCAACCTGGGCGAGCTTGTTCGGGGGGGGGATTGGATGGATGAGTGCATCGAATGGCCTGCGGAAGTTCGAAGTTCAAAGTGCAAAGTTCAAAAGGAGGATAACGGCACGCCCGTTTCAACCGAGACTCTTCGAACTTCGAACTTTGAACTTCAAGGCTTGCCCATGCACCGTCCTCGAGGGTGGATGGGATTCGCCCGCACGCTGCGCGCGCGGCGGTTTGATCTTGCGATCCTCCTGCCCAACTCCTTCCGGGCCGCATGGGTTGCCTGGTGTTCGGGGGCCAAGCGGCGGATCGGTTACGCCCGCGATGGCCGGTCGTTCCTGTTGACCGATCGAATACCCGTCAAGAACCGCCGCAACCCAGACGGGTTCGCACGGCGGACCCTACCCGCTTCCGTCCGTATGGGAACGAATCTTCCCGTTCGCCTCGGTCGCTACATCCCCATGCCCTTGGTCGAGTACTACGCCGACCTCGCGGAGGCGATCGGCTGCGACCGACCGGGGCACGACCTCGAACTCTTCACCACGGCCGACTGCGAGAGAAGCGTCGAGAGCCGGCTGTCATCCCTTGGCATTTCCGACCGCCGTCCGCTGATCGTCTTCAGCCCCGGCGCGAAATACGGAGCGGCCAAGTGTTGGCCGGCGGAGAGGTTCGCGGAATTGGCCGACCGCTTGATCGTCGAACATCAAGCGACCGTCGTCGTCACTTGCGGTCCGGGTGAAGAGGTGATCGCACAGGCGATCGCGGCGGGGATGAAATGCAGTGCAACGGGCCGACCCTCACCCCGACCCTCTCCCTGGAAGGGAGAGGGAGTGCGGGCGGTGGTTCTTGATTCTCCACTGCTGACGTTGGGGGAGATGAAATCGCTGATCCGCCGCTGCGACCTGTGGATCGGCAACGACGCCGGACCGCGGCACATCGCCAAGGCCTTCGGCATCCCCGCAGTGACCATCTTCGGCCCTACGCACCCCGACTGGACCTGGACGAATTGCGCCGACGAACGCATCGTGCGGATCGACGTGGACTGCGGTCCCTGTCAGCAGCGGACCTGCCCGCTCGGACATCATCAGTGCATGACCGGCGTCTCGGTCGACGCCGTGTACGCGGCCGCCGTTTCCTTGCTGAAAAAGTCTCAACACCCACATGCCTCCACACGTTGAGCGTCCCCATCCGAGCCCCGAGCGCCAGCGAGCGGGTGTGGGCACGCAGGCGCTCTTCTTCGTCCGGCCCGAATACGCAGAGTTCTTGCGCCGCCATCACCTCGATTCACTCGTCGGATTGTTCGAGTTCTCGCAGGGCGAGCGCCTGAGCAAGCCCGGTCTGGACGAATGGCGGCAGCGTTGGCGATTGATCCTACCCGGCGGCGACAAGCCGTGCGTGCTTTATCTCAAGCGCTATACGAACCCTCCGCGACGCGAGGGGCGGCGCATTCGACGGTCGAAGGGAACGGCATTCAGTCTTGCGGGCCACGAGTGGTCCTGGATTCAGGCACTCACTGCCGCGGGGATTCCCTGCCCGCTGGGCGTGGCGTTCGGCGAGGAGATGAAACGCGGACGAGAGGTGCGCAGCGCCATGCTCACCGCCCAGGTACTCGGCAAGTCGCTCGAGTCGTGCGTCAAGCAATGGGACCGTGCCGATCGCCCGACGGTCCAAACCTTGATCCCTACAACCGCGAAACTGGTAGCCAAGCTCCACGCCGCCGGTTTCATCCACCGCGACCTGTACCTGTCGCACATTTTCTTCGACCCCTCCGCCCCGCCGGACCGGTCGCTTTGTTTGATCGACCTGCAAAGGGTTTTGCGGCCGGCGTGGTGGTTCTCGCGGTGGGTGGTGAAGGATCTGGCCTCGATGAACTACTCGACGCCCGACGGCCTGATCTCCCGCGCGGACCGGATTCGTTGGTTGCGGTATTATCTGGGCGTGCGGCGGCTGGGCCCGGTGGGGAAACGGCTCGCCTACCGCGTGGTTGGAAAAACGCAGCGGATCGCGGCGCGCGATCGTCGGAAGGCCCGGGGACCGGTTGGCGAGCCGGTCCCACGCTAAGAAACCGGTCCCACATACGTGAAAGTCGCACTCATCAGTGAATGGTTGGACGCCTGGCGCGGAGGGGCGGAGACCTCCACGCTTCAATTCCTTCATCACTTGATGGATTCGGGGATTGAAGTTCACGTGTTCACGCGAAGCCGACCGGCCTCGACGCCGGAGATGGTGGTACACACCATCAGCGGCGCCTCGATGTCCCGGATGCGACGTAGCGTCACCTTCGCCAATCGCGTCCGCCGCGCCCTGGCGAAAGAGGCCTTCGACGTCGTACATGCGATTTCACCCTGTCGAGGGGCGGACCTCTATCAACCCCGCGGGGGGACGGTGGCCGAGACCATCGAACGCAACATCGCCCTCCGCGACACCGTCCCCGCCCGCCGTCTGAAACGCTACGCCAGCCGTCTGAACCTCAAGCAACGCTACATGTTGCGGATGGAGCGACAACTCCTCGGTGATCCACGGGGTCCCATCGTGGTAGCGATTTCGGACTACGTCGTTCGTCAGCTCAAGGAGCATTACCAACTCGCGGACGGCCGTGTGCGGAAGGTCTACAACGCCGTCGATGCCAACTCCTTGGCGCCCGATCGGCGGGCCGCTCATCGCCGCGCCCTCCGCGCCGAGTTCGGCGTCGCCCCCGACGATCTTCTGGTATTGTCGATCGCCCATAATTTCCGATTGAAGGGGATTCAACGCTGGATGGAGGCCATGGCTCTCTTGATCCAGCGGCGCAGCGTCGGCGTGCGGTCGTTGGTCATCGGGCGCGGGGACTCGGCCCGCTGGCACCGCTTAGCCGCGAAACTCGGACTTGGGAAACGACTCCTTTTCGTGGGACCCAGTGAGCGCATCGCCGAGTTTCTCCATGCCGCCGACGTGTTGGTTCATCCGACCTACTACGATCCGTGCAGCCGCGTGGTGCTCGAAGGGATGGTCGCCGGACTGCCCTGCATCACCACGCGCTGGGACGGCGCCGCGGAGATGATTGAGACCGGCCGCAACGGTTTCGTACTGACCGAACCCACCGATGTCGCCGACCTCGCCGATTGCGTGGAGCGTCTTGCTGACGGCGCCGTTCGTCGGCGGGTCGGCGAAAACGCATCGGCGGTCGTCCACCGCGTCAGCATGGAACGTCATGCCAAGGAGATGTTCCAGCTTTACAACGAGGTGCGATCGGCGAAGGGGGGGCGTCGATGAACTTCTGGGTCGTCGCGCTCCTTTGTGGGCTCGTCAGCTACCTGCTCGGAGCGGTCCCATTTGCCCTGCTCCTGGGTCGGCTACGGGGGATCGACGTTCGCAGGATCGGCAGCGGCAACGTGGGGGCGATGAACCTCGGACGCGTTCTCGGGAAGGCGTGGTTCTTCGCCGTCTTCGGACTCGATATGCTCAAGGGGCTGCTTCCTTCGCTGCTCGCCGGGTGGGCGCTAAGTCCGGACTTCGTCGCGGCCGGTCCGTCTATGTCGACCCGCCAGATCTGTCGCTTGGTCGTGGGCCTCCTCGCCGTCGTCGGGCACAACTACCCCCTCTACATTGGCTTCCGCGGCGGCAAAGGCGTCTCGACGTCGTTGGGGGTCACGTTGGGAGTCTACCCGGAGTTCACCCTGCCGGGACTTTGTTGCTTCGTGGTTTGGGCCCTGGGATTGGGGCTTACGCGAATGAGTTCGGTCGGGTCGATCAGCGGGGCGGTTTTGTTTCCCGTGTTCTACATCCTTTGGTCGATCTTGCAGGGGTGGAAGTTAGCGGACCGTTGGCCTTTTCTTGGTTTTGCGCTGCTCCTGGCTTCGTTGGTCGTTTCCCGACACCGGGCAAACATTGCGCGAATCCTGGACGGTACGGAAACCAAGGTCGGCGGCGACGGCGAGCGGGCGGCGACCGCCCGTGGCGGATAACCTGTTCGCCGGGGCTTTCGTCCGTTCGTTGCGGCCTCAAGAGGAATAACCCGCGGTCCCCCCGTGTTGTATTTTTGGGGTCTTGCCGAGTACAATGGCGGTTTTGCGTCGTTCCGGGCCGGACGGGTCAACCCGAATGCGAGAAACCGCCGCGAGGCGCATACAATCCAACGAGCCGGCGCGATATCGACGCGCCCTGCGAGTGCCATAGATATGACTACCGCCAGTCCCACGAAAGCCGCCCACGTACTCGTCGTCGGACAACCGACGTGTGACGCGGAGCTTCGCCAGTGGCTCGACGCCCACGCCCACGTCGAGCACGTCGGAACCTTCGACGAAGCGATCGAAGCTCTGCGAACCGAACCGTTCGACATGGTCTTGAGCGGCGCCGCCGAACTTCTTCCCACCCCGAGCCTCCCCCTCACCCGACCGGCTACGACGATCCTCGACTCCCTGGCTGAGGGTGTCTGTCTGGTCCGTGGCGACGGTGAGGTGGAGTGGGCCAATGCCCGCATGTTGACACTCCCCGATGCCGTGCGCGAGCAGGTTCGAACCTGGTGCGTGGAGTTGCTGCGGTCGAGCGAACAGGACGCGGAGGGCAAGGCCCGGCCGCTGCACGAACGACGCAGGTCGATTCGCGTCGACGGCGATTCGTTCGAGGTGCGGGCGACGCCGATCGCCGATCGACATTATCGCATCGTGCAGGTGGCGGCGTTGGTCGAGGCGGTCACCCATCCAAAACGATCCCAAGCTCGCGCCGACGCTCTCGACCAGGCGGGCGTGGACCTGCTGACGGTCGACGTTCAGCACTTCTGTCGTCTCGAACCCCACGAACGTCTCGCCCTACTCGAACAGAAGATTCTCCGCGGCACCCAGGAAATCCTGCAAACCGATTCCTTCGAGATTCGCTTCTTGGACCGATCCACGAACCGCTTGGACCTGGTGATGTGCGCCGGGCTTTCCTCGACCAGTTCCCCGGACGAAATGTTCGCCCTGGCCCAAGGCAACGGCATCTGCGGTTTTGTGGCTGTCTCGGGGCGCGGGTACCTCTGCTCGGACGTGCCCAAAGACCCCCGTGCGTTGCCCGTCTCCGCCGACTCGCGTTCCGCCGTGACCGTCCCCATCCGCGTGAATGAGCGGGTCGTGGGCGTGGCCAGCTTCGAGAGTAACACGCCCGGCGCGTTTGGCGAAGAGGATTTGCGTTTGGCCGAATCCTTCGCCCTGCACATCGGCCTCGCCCTTCACATGCTTACACTTCTCGCCGGCGAACGACAAAGCACGATCTGCCAGCTTGGGCGCAGCATCAACGGTGAGATCACCGCCCCGGTCAACGACATCCTTACCGATGTCGAGGCTTTGCTGGATGAGTGCGGGGCTAATCCCGCGGCCTGCGAAAAACTTCACGCCGTCTCCGCCAACGCCAATCGCATCCGCGATACGGTGAAGGAGCTCACCGCCGCGCGACCTTGTCTGGTGGGCGCTTCGACGGCTTCGACTCGCCGCGTGGACCCCATTCTCGAAGGGCGGCGTGTATTGCTTGCCGACGACGAGGAGATTCTCCGCGACACGGTGCGCGACGTGCTCAGCGGTTACGGATGCTGCGTGCGGACCGCCGCCGACGGCGGCTCCGCCATCGAGTGGATCGCCAAGGAGCCTTTCGACCTCGTCCTCAGCGACATCAAAATGCCCGTGCGAAGCGGATACGAGGTCTTCGCCGCCGCCAAGCAAGCCAACCCCAAGACTCCGGTCATCCTCACCACCGGATTCGGGTATGACCCGAACCATTCGATCATCCGCGCTCGCCGCGAAGGACTCGCGGCGGTTTTGTTCAAGCCCTTCAAGGTCGACCAATTACTCCACGAAATCCGCACCGCTCTAAAAGCCGGCTCCGCCTAGCGGGGCGACGCCGACGCCGCGTCCGCCACGCGCACGGATCAGACCGGCGGCGACCAGTCTTCTTCGCACATGAGATAGTCGGCCGGGGGCATCCCGAGCAGCCGATAGGTCTGGGCGGCGCGATGGTTATCTTTGTGAACGTAGAGGCGCAGTCCGCGAACGTCGGGCCGAGCATGGGCTTGGTTGCGGATGTGCTCGTGCAGTGCGCGGAAGACGCCGCGGCGACGAAAGTCCGGTTTCACGTAGACGCTCTGGATCCACCAGAAGTAACCGTTGCGCCAATCGCTCCACTCGAACGTGACCATCGTCTGCCCGGCCACGCTGCCCTCGACCTCGGCGATGAAATAAAGACACCGTGCCTGGTCGTCTAGCGCCGTTTCGACGCCCAGGCGCAGAGTCCCGGGATTCAGAGACTTCCCTTCGGTCTCAGTCGCTAGGGCGGCGTTGAACTCCACAACCTGGTCAACGTCCGCCGGCGTTGCTCGACGAATGAGGATGGGGGAGGAGGCACTCATCTTATGTTCCCTCGTCGGTCCGAGGGCTTGCGCCGTCGGCTCTGTTCGCGCTACAAGTCGATCGTCGCGGTGCAACGGCCACATAGGGTTTGCCGAGCCATCTTCGAACAAGGATCACTTCGCCCATGTCGTTTCCTTCCACATGGTGGCCGATCCACTGAAGCAGGTAGCTCAAGGCGACCAAACCCAACGGTCTCCACCAGAGGCACCACTCACCGGCCCGGAGTTGAACCAAGGCCAAGACCGCTGCCGTAGGAAGCATCGGGATAGCGACGGCGTGAAGTATGCGCGAGGCCGGGTGCTGATGACGCGACAACCAATGTTCCAACCAAGCGGCCACGGGGTCATGCTAGGCGTCTGCCCGAGTAATACCACTTTCGTTACTCGGACAGCGTTCTGATGGTACGTTCGGGATCCAAAAGGTAGGCGTTCGCACGGGAAAGTTCCCGCTCGTGAGAGCGAAGGTCTCTACTCGGACAGACTCCTCGGCCAGTGAAGAGGCGGACGTTGAGGCTGAGCTTGGGCCGTCAGGGAGCATGTCCCGTTCGTAGTTGAAGGTTGAAAAAGATGGTGGCGGCTCGATCCTATCCGTTGTGTAGGCGGGTAGGGTTGTGAATTCTTTAAGGAGCCACCACCATGAAGCAAGGATACCAAGTCGCGGATCGTCGGG
>CAZYEX010000024.1:0-4999 GCA_964646605.1 uncultured Phycisphaera sp.
GATGTCAACGACGACGACGCCAGAAGCCAGGACGACGCTTCAAATGAGCGAACGCGAGAATGCGAATCTCATCAGGGCTGATGCGGTACACGATCTGGTACGGGAATTTCGCGACAAGCATTCGCCGGGCATCCAGCGTTCCGAAGTCAGAACCGGCCTCCGGAGTCTCCGAGATGCGGTCGATCGTTCCGAGAATTGCGTCGAAGAACTCCCCACCAAGTCCAGGCCGCTGCCGTTCATACCAATCAACAGCTGCGCTCAGTTCTTCAGACGCGAGCTTGGCTGTTCGGATCGGTCGACTCACCGACCGAGAATGTCTTTCTCAATCCGGTGTCTGACGTCTTCCCACGGTTCCAATTCGACCGTCCCAGCATCGATCGCCTCGATTCGGCGACGAACTTCCTGTTCCCAAGCCGATTCGGCGTCCGCGTCGGCGGGCCCGTCGAGGCTCGCAAGAACTTCGACGGCCAGTTCGGCACGCTCATCCGGGCCAAGGCGCAACGCATCGGCGAGCACGGCTTTAGCTGCTCTAGTCATGCGGGGAATTGTACGTCCAGCCACGCCGCCGAACAACCCGATCAGGCTGACGGTCTGTTCCGTCACGTCCCGCAGCTTATCGTGTGCGTTCGGCGGCAGGAGGTCACGACGGATGATCACGCTCACTCGCCTTGTCGCGACGGCGGCATTCGTGACGACCATCGTTTGTGCGGGTTGCAATAGAACCCAACCTCGCACGCAGGCCGATACCGCCCCAGCATCTTCCGGCATGCCAAAGGGAGGTCAACAAACCATGCGGATCTACTACCTCGAGATCGTGACCAAAGAAGTTGACGCGGTATGCGGCGCGTACGCCGCGGCGAATGGAGTGAAGTTCGGCGAGCCGGACGTCGGGGTCGGGAACGCACGGACAGCCCCAATGCCAGGTGGTGGACTGGTGGGGGTGCGGGCACCCATGCGCGAGACGGAGGCACCGGTGGTACGGCCCTACTGGCTGGTAGATGACATCGAAGCGGCTGTCGCGGCGGCAGTGAAGGCCGGCGGGGTGATCGCCGTACCGCCGATGAAGATCCCGGGGCATGGCACCTTTGCCATCTACCTCCAGGGCGGCATCGACCATGGCTTCTGGCAAAAGTAGTTGCGTCCGGGGATGTGAAACCGCACGCCGAACTATGCGTTGCCATCAAGAAGAGGCCCCGAACTGGGTCGGTCGAGCACGTCACCCAACTGGGCGTATAATTCCTTCATGGCACTACCGGCGCTGAATCTGAACAACTTGTCTCCCGAGGAAAAGCTCCGCCTTCTCGAAGAGGTCTGGGACAGTCTGGCGGCTGATCCTGCAAAGGTCCCGCTTGCCGACTGGCAGCGCCGCGAACTCGATCGGCGGCTCGATGAGGTCGACCGCGAGGGATCGACCGGTATTCCCTGGGCCCGGGTGTTGAGCGAGATTGAAGGCCGCACTCGGTGAAACAGGTCGTCGTTCGACCGGCCGCCGCGGCTGACATCGAAGACGCGTTCCTCTGGTACGAAAAGCAACGCGAGGGGCTTGGCAACGAATTCCTCGATGCGCTTCGAGGGGCGATGGACCTGGTTCTCGTTCACCCCGAGGCCTTTCCCGTCCTTCACCGTGGGACGCGACGTGCGCTCGTTCAAAGGCGCTTTCCATACGGCCTGTACTTTCGAGTCGACGGCGACACCGTGCTCCTTGTGGCGTGCATGCACGCCAAACGCCACCCCAGACGCTGGCGATCGAGGCTTGATGGCTAACAAGGTCGTGAAGCTGTCGGTCCACGCTGTCACGGGTCGTGCTTTCGCACGCCCCGCGCCAGCGCGTCCCGCAGCTTACGACCGGCGTTATGCGTTCCATGGAAGGGCTCGGAATGCCGTCAGGTGACGCCCAGAGGACTTGGTTTCGGGAGATGGTCGCCGTCCTGCGGCGTGACTGGAACGAATCGATGTCGATGGCCGAGCTGGTCAAACTCCGAGACCGGCTCGACACCATGCTCCACTCGATTCGGTCGGAACGCGGTATCCTGACGCCGCTGATGACTTGCCGGAGTTGCGGGACCACCGGCCACGCTGCGGCGCCGAGAGTCACTGTCCGGGCTCTGATCCTCTCCTTGGCTCGGTTTGGAATCGCGTCGCCCGATGAGGTGCGGTCCTTGGAAAAATCGTGGAATCGGTATCGCCGCGAGGAGGGACTCGATCTGCACGGTCAGGAGGCTGGACGCATAACAGCGCGCTGCAGCGGTCGCTCTCGCATGTCACGGCCCTTGCTGAAAAGCGCAAGGGCCGCGCCACGCGACCCCGCCGCTGAGCGCGAACGTTAGACACCGAGAGAAGCCAAGCGAGCGGCATCGACGTATACTCGTCACACGAAATGTAGGAGATTCGTCGATGAGTAATGCAAATCAGATCGTGCAACGGTCACACAAGGTGATGGGGGGAACGCCAGTATTTGCGGGAACGCGCGTTCCCATCCAGACGCTCCTCGACTACCTTGAGGCTGGCGACCGACTCGACGACTTCCTCGATGAGTTCCCGACCGTGACCCGAGAGAAGGCTGTCGCGTTCCTCGAACTCGCCAAGGAGGCCGCGGTTGCCCAAGCGAGTACTTCTTGACGAGTGCCTGCCCCGCAATCTGAAGCGTTCACTCGCCGGGCATGAGGTTCGTACCGTCCCGGAGGCGGGCTGGGCCAGCAAGGAAAACGGCGAATTGCTCGCCCTTGCCGCGGACAAGTACGACGTGTTTGTGACGGTCGATAGGAATCTCACGTTTCAGCAGAACCTCGAGAAGTTCCGGATCGGGATCGTCGTCCTCGTCGCAAGAGGTAACCGCCTCCAAGATCTCATGCCGCTCGTACCGGCCCTGCAACTGGCGGTCGACGCCACTGAACCCGGTCAAGTCGTGAGGCTGGGTGTCTAACAACTGGCTCAAGCTGTCGGTCCGCTCGGTCACGCCGCTTGCTTGCGCAAGCGTCGCGCCCGCCCGGCCCGCAGCTTAGCCGTGCGTTGGGCCGTTTGGGACAACGACTTGAACGAATCGGAACCTGACCGTACTCTCTTGGCAGGTCCCTACTAGTTCGGAGGCTCAGTTGGCGCAGCAGTCGGTCAAACAGCGTGTAATCGAAGCGGTCGAGGCGCTCCCCGCGGACGCAACGATCGAAGATGCCATGGAGCGTCTGTACTTCCTCGCCAAAATTCAGCGGGGGCTCGAGCAGGCCGATTCCGGTGACACGCTGACCCATCACGAAGCCAAGGAGCGACTCCTCAAGTGACGCGGGTCATTTGGACCCGCGAAGCGGTCGAAGACGTCGAGGCCATCAAAGCCTATGTGGCACGCGACTCGGTTCGTTACGCAACTCTCCTCGCCGAACGAATCGTCGCAGCCGTCGGTCGCCTTGAGTCATTTCCGGCGTCGGGTCGCGTTGTCCCCGAAGTCGGTGACGAGTCCCTTCGCGAAATCATCCATGGGGCCTATCGCATCGTGTATCGCATTCAAGCCGAGTCGGTTCAGGTGGTCACGGTCCACCATGCGGCGCGGTTGCTCGGCGCGTAGCCAGAGCACGGAACCCCGAGGCCAACGGCCCAACAACCCGGTCAACGCGACGGCCCTCGCGTCACGGCGATTGCAGGGCAAGCGCCGCGCCACTCGGCCCGCGCGTTACCGCGCGCGTTAGACACCCCAGAAAATGACCGAGGCGGGCTCTGGAAAGGGGTTTGGCGTATATTCGTGGCACCTAACCGAGGACGATGATGATGAAGGCTGTTGTTCACTCCGATCCCGAAATCCTTGGGGGCATACCGGTCTTCATCGGTACACGGGTTCCGGTGCAGAACCTCTTCGACTACCTCGAGGCTGGCGACCGCATCGATGATTTCATCGACGACTTTCCGACCGTGACGCGGGAGCAGGCAATCGCCGCACTGGAAAGCGCACGAAGCGCGTTGGTGAACAGTGCGGGTACTTCTTGACGAGTGCTTGCCCCGAAAACTCGGGCGGGAGCTGCTGGGGCACGTAGTTTCGACCGTTGCCGATGCCGGGTGGTCCGGCATCAAGAACGGAGCGCTACTGGCACGCGCAGCGGGGAAGTACGATGCGTTCATCACCATCGATCGGCTGCTTACCTTCCAATACTCGGTCCCTGCGAATCTTGCGGTCATCACGCTCCAGGCATCGAGCAACCGACTCGCAAGTTTGCTTCCCATCGTGCCCCAACTACAGGCGGCGCTCGAAACAATCCAACCCGGGCAAGTTTTGAGGCTGGGTGTCTAACAACCGCATGAACGCGACGGTCCGTGCCGTCACGGGGCTTGCTGGCGCAAGCCCCGCGCCGGCCCGCCCCGCCCCGCGCGTTATGCAGTGCGTTGGGCGTCACAGGGGCAGTTCTGGCCAGGCGCTCTGCTGTACAGTCGATCCGTTTCGCCACACTCATCGGAAGGAGAAAGCACATGTCACCCACAATTCTGCAAGTCAATCTGACGTTCAGCATCTCAAGACCCGATCTAGAGGCGGCATGGCTCGGTGCCGCCCAACCGATTGCTGACTCGCCCGGCCTGCGCTGGAAGGTCTGGTTGATGAACGAAGAAAGGCACGAGGCGGGTGGCGTATACATGTTCGAGAGCGAAGCCGCTGCGAATACGTATCTCGCTGGCCCGATCGTCGCGGCGCTCAAGTCCAACCCTGCCATTAGCAACATAAGCGCCAAACTTTTCGATGTGCTGGAAAGCCATACCGCAATCACGCGCGGTAGGGTGAACTAGGCGCTACGTCTCAAAACTCGGGAGTGCCGCCCAACAAGCGCTTCCACCCGACAAAAAACGCCTGCGGCGTTTTTTGAGGCTGAAGCGTGGTGTTGGGCGGACCGATCAACCCTGCCGGAAAGGCCCGTAACCTCTTCGGGCGTGCCAGAACGCACGAATCATCACGGCGTCCTGAGTGAAGGTGTAGTAGAGGTGAGACGAGGTGCGGCGGAGGTAGAGGCGACGCAATCCTGTGATT
>CAZYEX010000025.1:0-27267 GCA_964646605.1 uncultured Phycisphaera sp.
GGTCAGCCTGCACAAAATCGCCGACCCCGACGTTCGCCGGCGGTTTCTTTCCATGCCCACGAGTTTGTTCCTGTCCTCCGGCGACGTGGACGCCCTGATCGACATGGGTCGAACGCTTGTCACCTCAAGCCCCGAGTTCCAGCGCCTTCTGGCCGACCTCAAGGCACCGTGAGCCGCCCGCAACTTCCATCCATCGCGGGACGTGAATCACGATCACCCGCGGAAGGCAATTCGCCCACACTCCGGCTTCTTCGCCATGTTCGACCGGCTCACGGTTTCTTGGGTTCCGCCGGCTTGGGGTTCGCTTCCTTGGGTTTGATCTGCACGGAGTCGATGGAGATCCCCGCAGCCGGGTTCGCGGATTTGTAGCGGGCGTTCAGGCGCGAGATGACTTCCTCCGTCAAATCCACGCTGGGGCTCCAAAAAAGAACCTTTTGCAACAGGATGTGTTGACGGACCTGGCCGGGGGAATCGGGAATGTCCGGCGGCAGTTGATCGCTGGCCAGGACGATATCAAGTCCCTTCTCCTGAGCGATTTCGCGGACGATCACTTGGATGTCGTTGAAGATGGAGCGTAGCGACTCGGCCAGCCCCCGCTCGACTTTTTGCCCTTCGGATTCGACGAACCACTGCAACTCGGCCTCCATCAGGGCGATCTCGCGGCGGCGCTTGCGGAATTCGTCGGTGCCCGGCTTGATCTCCTCTTGCAGCGATTTGTTGGCCCGCTCGAGCTTGTCCTTCATCGCGTCTCGTTCCTGATTCACCCGCTTCCGCACCACGTCGAACTGCGCCTCCAACTCCGACGTCTTGAGGTACTTCTCCGACACCGCCGGAATGTTGACCACCGCGATGCTCGGTGCGGCGTTGGAGTTCATCGCCGACACCGTCCAGCTTCCCGCCAATGCGTACACCAGAGCGCGTTTCATTCTTTTGACTCTCCAAGGTCCACGGCCACCGCCTGGTTGGCCCCAACCAGGCAAGCCAATCGTACCGCAAAACGCACACATGCGCAACAAGAGTAGGGGGGGTCGTTCCCGAGCTGGAACCAGCGTTGTTTGTAGGCTACTCGGCGCGGAAAAAGCGGGCGCTGGTCCCGTGCGGACCCACCCCCACGCGGACGGGGCGCGAGCAGTGCGGGCAGCGTCCCTCATACTTGGAACCGTCCGGGCTGCGGTAGATTCGCGTGTAGGTTCCACAGCACTCGAAGTGTATCCCGATCCACGGGCGGGCGCCGGATAAGTCAGAGGAGGCGTGGGACACGGACGACGGATCCACGTCCACAAGGTCGATGTGAAAGCCCGAGCCGCCGTTCATCGGGGATGTTATCGACGCCCCAGCGGCGGCGCCTGAAGTGCCTCGCAAACGTAGGCGGCTACGGAGGATTGGCGCCTGCCGCAGGCCGTCACGATGCAGTCGATCTCCCCGGCAAGGTGCGATCGGCGGGCAGGATCATCAAGCTCGGGCAGATTGACGTGGACCAGGTATCGGGCGGACTCGGCCGCGGAATGGGCAAGAACCGCCGCCACCCCAAGGTCGCTGAGCAAATAGCGGTTCGTTGCGGTCTTGAAGTCATCCAGCGTCGTCAGCACGTCGCCCGCCAATGCCGCGGTTTCCAAAGGCACGGCCAACGCCCCGAGAACTGCCGTTTGAAACGCGGCGCGGTCCCCGGTGTTTTTCTTGGCCGTAGTCATCGCCGTGTAGGCAACGGCATCTTGGGTGACCAACGCACGGAAGATTTCGTCGGCCCGTGCCAAGCGCGTGGCGGCCGCGACGCCAGGATGCGATGGGGCGGGATCAGCGCTCTTGGGGCCCGAATACGCCACGACCATGCGCCCCAGCGCGCAGGCGAGCGCTCCGGCCGCCGCGGCCACGCTTCCCCCCCCCGGTGTCGGAGCACGTTCCGCCACGAGGTTGAGGAAGTCCTCGAAAGCCCTTTGCGTCAATTCGTCCATGCCATCGTTCTTGACCGAGCGCGGTTCCCGGCGCGCACCGCTCGGTTAGCTCATCCTACCCAATTCTCCGACAACTTCCTCCAGAAGGTCCCGAACCGTGACCAGCCCGACCATCCGGCCCGCGGGATCGACCACCGCCGCCAGCTCCGAACCCGAGCGCCGCATGGCCGCGATCGCCGCCGCCGCCGTCGAATGCGCCGCCAGCGTGGTGATCGGGTGCATGCCCTGCGCCACCGTCGTCCATCCCTCAGAGCGTAATAGTTCGTCGAGCTTGACCATCCCGATCACTTCCCAGGGTTTGGGACCATGGACGGGGAGTCGCGCGAACGCCGCGGTCCGCCCCAGGCGGCGAACCTCCTCCATGCCCGCGTGCATGGACACGCTCACCACGCGATGGAAGGGAACCATGACCTTGCGAACCGGCGTTTCGGAGAGTCCCACGACGCGGTCGATGAGATCGGATTGGTGTTCGCCGTGGGTCTGTCCCGCCAGCGCCTCCTGGAGCAGCATGGCCACTCGCCGCTTGGGAGGCGTGGACGCACGGTACGCAGCCGCAGCGCCGAAACCTCGGTTCGCCAGCCCCGTGATCCAGGTCAGCAGCGCCACGACCCCAAGGGCGCGGAATGCCAACTCGGCCGCACGCAACAGCACGCTGATGCGCAGCATGAACGTGTCCGCATAACGCTGGAAAAGGTTCTTCGGGACCACCTCGCAGAACACAAACACCACGGGCGTGGTCAGCAGAACGGTGTACAACTCCGTGTCCACGGGATCGATGGCGACCAGGCGGCTGAACAGCAGGGCGATGCAGGTGGTGAGCAGATAGTGCATAAGGTTCGTGCCGCTCAGCGTCACCGCCAGGGCGCTCTGCTCGTCCTCGAGCCATCGGGACAGGCGCACGGCGCGGACGTCGCCGCGTTGCACGCCCAGAAGCAGTCGCAGACGGTTCTGGCAATACAGTCCGGTCTCGGCTCCGGAGAAGAGCGCCGCCCCGAGGAGGCTGGCGAGGGCCGCAGCCAGGATCAGCGCGTCGGTCATACCCCACTCTCCTGCCCGTTGGGCTCCGCGTCGCGGTGGAGCAGGACCCGATCGATCCGCCGTCGATGCACCGACTCCACGGTGAGGGTGAGGTTGCGGACGCGTACCACCTCTCCCCGCCGGGGAAGTCTGCCCAGCTTGGAAAGGATCAAACCGGCCAGGGTATCGACGTGACGACTAATCTCGCCGACCCCGAAGCGTTCCGCCCAATCGCGGACGCTGAGGTCGCCGTCCAGTAAATAGGTGTTGTCGTCGATCCGTTCCGTCGGCGCCTTGGAATGAGGAGCTTCGGATTCCGGCAAATCCCCCACGATCCACTCGACCACGTCGTCCACCGTGACCAACCCGGACGTCCCGCCGTACTCGTCCACCACCACCGCGAAGTGACTCTTGTCCCCGCGGAAATGCTGGACCACTTGGGCAAGGTTGATCTGCTCGGGAACGAAGCGAGCCGGCCGCAACAACGAGTGAATCGCCGCCGCCGGATGGAGCAAGACGTCGCGGGCCACGATCACTCCGCGCACGTCGTCCAGGTCCCGCCCGCACACCGGCAGAATCCGCCGCCGCGAGGAGCGGATGGTGTTCAACCGTTGTCGCGGGCCGTCGGAAAGTCGTAGGAACTCGATGTCCACGCGCGGCGTCATGACCTCGCGGACCGACGCCTCCGGCAGAGCGACGATGGATTGCAGAAGTTCGTTCTCCGTGGTGTCGATGTGCCCGGCCCGCGCCGAGTGTTCCACCAGCAACGTCAACTCCTCCAGGTCCACCGTGACGGGCGGCGCTGTCGCCGGGGCCAAGAGGCGGGTGAGCGGATCGACAAGGAGTTTGGACAGAATCCATACCAACAGTCCAAGCAAGGACTGCAAGGCGCTGATGATCCCGGCGGCCGACGGCGCCAGCGAGCGGGCGTTCCCCAGGGCGACGGCCTTGGGCACCAGCTCCCCCAGAATGATGATCGCAAAGAGCGAACCCACGCCCGCAATCGTCGCCAGCGCCGCGGAAAGACTTTGGAATGCGACAAACGATACCGCGTAGAAAGTGATGTTCAACGCCGTGTTGGAGATCAACACGGTCATCAAGACCCGATGCGGATGCTGCATCAACGACCAGGCGCGATGCTTCAGACCCGTTCCGCCCCCGCGGAACTCGTGCAGAGTCTGACGATTGAGACCGAAGAGCGCCGTCTCACAAGCGGAAACGACGCCCGAACCGATCAACAAGAACAAGAGGGCCAGCCAGATCATCGCGGCGGCGCTACCAACGAGCCCCCAGCATGACGCAACTCAATCCGCTGCCGATGCCCAGCATGGCAATGTTCGCCCCAGAGCGCGGCGGATCACGCTCCACGCCCATAGCCATCGTCAAGGGCAGGGACACCGACCCCACGTTGCCCAGAAACTCGAACGTCGAGAAGTCGTTGGCGGCGTCCAGACCGAGCGTTTCATAGAGCCGATCGCGATGGGCGGCCCCGACTTGATGGCAGTACGCATGATCGACCGCCTCCGCGCTCCAATCCAGTGTCTCCTTGAATTCTTTCCAAGTATCCGCGGCCAGCGCACATCCCCCCTCCAACAGCGTCTCCGCGTCCGTGTTCATGCTCATCGCTGCTTTGGCGTTGAACCCCGTGTCGGCGCTCCCTCGGCACAAGTCGTTGTGGTGCGTCGCGCTGCGCACTACCCCGCCGAGCAAGCGATGCTCCGACTGCGCCACCGACTCGTGAGTCATCACCACCGCCACCGCGCCGGAGCCGATGGTGAGCGACGCGAAGGCCGTCTTCAGGTCTTGCCTGGTGAGGTTGCGGGCCTTGAGAAGTTGTTGAATCGTCGTTTGCACGAGCTGCCGGCTGCTCTCCCCGGCCACGATCAACCCGCGCTTCACCTGACCCAGCTCAATCATGTTGGCCAGCGAGATCATGCCGTTCAGGAACCCCAGGCAGGCGTTGGAAATATCATAGAGCATGGACCGCGCGGGCAGACCCAGGTTGTCGTGGACCACGCTGGCCGTCGCGGGCTCCAGAAAATCACGCGAAACCGACGTGTGCAGCAGACATTCCACCTGTTCGGGCGCCACACCGGATTTCTCCAGCGCTCGGCGACCCGCCGTGGTGCTCGCGTCACTGGGCAACGTCGATTCATCCCAGAACCGACGCTCGCGGATTCCGGTCATCAGTTCCAAGCGGCCCTCGTGCAGCCCAAACCGCTCGTACACCGGGGCCAGCTCCCGCTCCAATTCCGTCGAAGTGACCACCTGCTCCGGCAGGGCGTAGCCGAAGGCCTCGAGAATCACGTGTCGGAAACTCAGCATGGCATCCTTCCACTCGCCCGGTATCCGTAAACCGTTTGGGCGTCGCGGGTTATTATAGGGACTTCCGCTTCCCTGGGGATGGGTCCGCAAAAACGCAGGTTGTCGCCTTCCCGCGCTAGTCCCTTAACCCACCCGGGCCGGATCACCACCCTATTGACTTTCACCCGCCGCCCCCCCAACAATAAACAGCGGTCAGAATCCACGGCGGGCGGCTAGCCAGACCTGCCCGTCCACCACCGCCCGAGGAGGCGAGAAGCTGAAGCGGTTCCTGGTTCCATCTTTTGTCCGCGGTTGGTCCGTGTCGACGGCAGCGGTTGGCTGCGCGCTCCTCCTTCCGGGTTGCGGGAACACACTCGCCGACCCCACCACCAATGCGACACTGTTCGTCGCTGATTGCAGCAACTCCGGCGAGCCGGCCCAGGCGAGCGACGTCGTGGTTCTCGATTGGACCGGCGGAAACAGCGACATCTTTCCCGACTTGGACCTGCCCGAGCTCGATCTGAGCGCCTTTGCAACTCTCGATGGCGGAACCCTCGCCGACGACGTGGAAGGCTTCCGTGAGACCGTCCGATCCCAAGTAGCGCGGACGCTTTGCGATTTTCCCGACGTTGCCGTCGCCGTCCGCACCGGCGAGGGGCCCTCCGAAACGCCGGTCAGCACCGTCTACGTCGCCCACCTAGAGTCACCTCGGTATCACGGGCAAATCGGCGAGGGACACTACGATGTCTGCAACATCGAGCACGACAACGAAGCCGTCCTCTTCGGCCGTGAATTTCTCTACCTGGGCGGACCCTACACCGTGGACGAATGGGCCGTCATGTTCGCCAACGTCATCGCCCACGAGATCGGGCACATGGTCGGCTACGGCCACGTGGAGCGCGGCGACTCCGCCGACGCCGAGCACAGCCTGTTCGCCGAGCTCATGCTCGCCTCCCACACCCTCGACGAACTTCTGAGCGAACAGCGCTTCCTCTCCCCTCAGACCAACTGCCCCGAAGACACCGCCCGCCAGCGCCGCGCCGAAGACCCCGGCCCCTTCCTCTGCGGCCCGGTCCGCGCCGAATAAGCCTATCCCCTACCCGTCGCCGACCCGAACACCCGACCCGCAAGCGCCAGCGACCGGTGTCGATGTTCGGAACCGCGACCGCCTGCCCTTTATGCGAAACGTCAAGGGTAACGGAGCGGTGTTGAACCAATGCGGAATGGCGAGGATCAAATCCAAAGGACATGCAGAGCGTGGAGCGGAAGCGACACGACAATCCCGACCGCGTTGGGTACGGGCGAGTCTCTATTGCCCAACACGCAATTCGCGTAATGTTAGCTCCGCAGCGTCCTGTAAGGACGCGCGACCCTATCGGCGGGTACCAGGCTTGACCGCCCGGTCCCGTCGTCGGCCCGCGGCCTAATTCGAACAACGTCAGATCATTGCAGTTTCGGCCCAGGCGAGGCACACTTACACGTTGTGGAGCTAACCTACACAGTCGAGCAGCTTGCGCAGCTCGTGGGCGGCGTCCTGCGCGGGGACGGCGCAGCCGTCGTTCGCGGGGTGGGTGAAGTCTCCAAGGCCAAGTCCGACCAGGTCGCCTGGGTCTCGCGCGATGGCTATGCAGCCGCGCTTCCCGCCAGCCGGGCAGGGGTGGTCCTGGTGCCGACGGGATTCGGACCCACGCCCATGCCCGCAATCCTCTGCGATAACATCGAACGATCCGTGGCCCGCCTGCTCGCGGCGTTCGCCCCCATGACACCGCGCCCCGACCCCGGCGTGCATCCCACGGCCGTCGTCCATCCGTCGGCCCGCATCGCCGCCGACGCCGCCATCGGGCCTTACGTCGTGGTTGACGCCGACGCCCGCGTCGGGTCGCGCTGTGCGCTGCACGCCGGCGTCTTCATCGGACGCGGAACCACCCTCGGCGACGATTGCGAAATCCTCCCTCACGTCGTCATCCTCCACGGATGCAGTTTGGGCCACCGCGTAGTGATCCACCCCAATGCCGTCATCGGCGGCGACGGTTTCGGATACTTCTTCGACGAAGGCCGACACCACAAGATTCCGCACATCGGAGGGGTGGTCATTGAGGATGACGTCGAAATCGGGGCCTGCTCCTGCATCGACCGATCCAAATTCGGCAACACCGTCGTGGGACGGGGCACCAAAATTGATAACCTCGTCCAAGTCGCCCATAATGTCCGCATCGGTCACCACTGCGTATTGGTGGCGACCAGCGGGATCGCCGGAAGCTCATCCGTGGGCGACTACGTCGTTCTTGGCGGCGGCGCGGCGATCCTCGACAACGTGGCGGTGGGGGAGGGGGCGCGTTTGGCGGCTTGGTCCCTGGCGGACAAGGATGTCCCCGCTGGGGTGACGGTTTCCGGAGAGCCGGCCCGCGACCACCGACAGGAGCTTCGCGAGCGAGCCTTGGTCCGGCGCTTGCCGAAGATGGTCGAGCGGATGAAGGACCTTCTACGTCGGGTGGAACAACTTGAGGCCTCAACACACCATCGCCCGTGACGTCGAACTCGAAGGGCGCGGGCTCTTTACCGGCGAACCCGTACACCTTCGCATCAGGCCGGGCGCACCCAACACCGGCATCCGCTTCATCCGCACCGACCAATCGCCTCCTGTCGCGATTGCCGCCCTCGTCGAGAACGTCTCCAAACGCGCCCGCCGAACCTCGCTTCGCAACGGGACGGTCGCCATCGAAACCGTCGAGCATTGCCTGAGCGCTTGCGCGGGGCTGGGGCTCGACAATCTGCAGATCGAACTAGACGCCAATGAACTCCCCGGTCTGGACGGAAGCTGCCAGGGATTTGTCACCACGCTGCGATCCGCCGGAGTCTGCGACCAACCCAGCGAACAGGAACTTTTCCGCATCGAGGAAGTCGTTCGCGTGGTGGAGGGTGACTGCGAACTCGTGGCCCTTCCTCTGCTCGACGCCGCGTCGGAGGTTCTGGAACTTGCCTATGATCTGGATTACGGAGACGCTTCCCCGATCGGACGACAGACCTATCGGCTGACCCTCACGCCCGACAGCTTCGAGGCCAACATCGCCCCCGCGAGGACGTTCGTGTTGGAGCAAGAAGCCGCCGAGCTCCGCGCCGCCGGACTCGGCGTGCATCTAGGCTATGACGATATCCTGGTTTTCGGTCCCAACGGTCCGATCGAAAACCAGCTTCGTTTTCCCGACGAGTGTGTGCGGCACAAGATCCTCGACTTGCTTGGCGATCTGGCCCTGTTCGGACGACCGATCGTCGGCCGCGTCTTCGCCCGCAAGAGCGGCCACGCCCTCAACCACGACCTCGTCCGCGCTCTGCAAGACCAACAGGAAGAGCGTCGGCGACGGGCGTTTCTCGCCGCGAAACCCGCCCTCGATATCCATCACGTGCAGCGCATCCTGCCCCACCGCTACCCCTTCCTGATGATCGACCGGATCATCGAGATCGAGGGCACCCGCCGCGTCGTGGGGCTCAAGAACGTCACCATCAACGAGGCCTTCTTTCAGGGGCACTACCCCGGCGATCCCATCATGCCCGGGGTGCTCATCATCGAGGCCTTGGCGCAAATCGGCGGCGTGTTGCTCAGCCAAGAGTTGGAACACAAGGGCAAGGTCGCGGTGCTGCTCAGCCTCGACAAGGTCAAGTTCCGCCGCCCGGTCCGACCCGGCGACCAACTGATCTTGGAAGCCGTAGCCCTCCGCGTCCGCTCCAACTCCGGACACGTCAAAGGCCGCGCCACCGTCGCCGGAGACCTCGCCGCCGAAGCCGAAATCAAGTTCATCCTCACCGACGCGGAAGCGCGATGATCGCCTTTCCGCCCTGGTTCGGCACCCTCGTCCTTGTTTTGCTCGTCGCACCCATGTTCGCTGTCTTCGTCCTGATCATCCGTCATTACCGTGCCGACCGCCCATTCCCCGAAGGCTGCTGCAAGCGTTGCGGACGGAGATGGACCGCGGATGGCGAGCCTGAATGCCCCAGTTGCGGTCATCCTCGCTGGCTCTGTCCCACATGCGGCTACGATCGCCGTAGCAGCCCCGCCGCCCCATGCCCCGAGTGCGGCAGCGAGCCGTTTTGACAACAGGAGGATCGAAAGCGGTTGAGTCGCGGTTGACCCCGGCGTCGTTGGCCCCGGAGGGGCCGGGGAATGTAGCCACGGGTGACGCGAAGCGGCACCCGTGGCAGCTTGTCGCGCCCGAAAAACCCGCCACGAAGTGGCGGAGGAAAAACCCGATGCCCGGAACGTTTACGCAACTGCTGTATCACATCGTGTTCGCCACCAAACGCCGCGCTCCACTGATCACCGCCGAAATACAACCGCGCCTCTACGCCTACATGGGCGGAATCATCCGGGCGGATGGCGGCATCTGTCACCAGATCGGCGGCGTAGCCGATCACGTTCATCTACTCGTAACCTGGCGCACCGACGAATCGTTGTCGAGTCTCCTTCGTACTCTGAAGGCCCGATCCTCAACCTGGGTACACGAGACATTCCCGCACCTGCGATCCTTCTACTGGCAGGACGGATACGGTGCCTTCACGGTCAGCTCTTCGCAATCCGACAAGCTGGCCACATACATTCGCAATCAGGAAAAGCACCATAGCAAATTGGCCTTCGACGAAGAGCTGGAGAGACTGTTGAAGGCTCATGGCGTTGCGTACGACCCGCGCTACCTCCGGAACGACCGCTGACGGGCCGTGGGTCCTCCGCCGCTTGCGCGGCGGGATATGATTCAGCGCGGCCTGTCCCACGGGTGCGGTTACACCGCACCCGTGGCTAAACTCCTGCGCCGGCTGCGCGGCGAAGACCGATTGACCAAACGCGAACGCGGTCCGAGCGACCGATGTTCGTTCCGAACGCCGTTGGAGCGGCTGAGGCTCGCGCCGAACGCGGTTGGAGCGGCTCAGGCTCGCGGAACGCCGTTGGCGCGGCTCAGGCTCGTCGCCCCGGAGGGGCGCAGGGGTTTAGCCACGGGTGACGCGAAGCGGCACCCGTGGTACGCTGTCACCCACACACAACCCGCCCCGAAGGGGCGGAGGGAACGTTCGGCGATGATCCATAGGACAATCGGAACCGTATTCCTATTGATTGTTTCACTCCCCGTCCTTGTCCACGGCGAGGGGATCAAGGTCACCCTGCTGGGCACGGGTTGTCCCACGCCGGTGATGGATCGGTTCGGGCCGAGCACGTTGGTCGAGGCCGGGGGGCATAAGTTCCTCTTCGACGCCGGGCGCGGGGCGTTGCAGCGTCTCAGGCAACTCGATATCCGCTGGCAGGACGTGGACGGTCTATTTGTGACGCACCTGCACTCTGATCACGTCGTCGGCTTTCCCGATCTTTGGCTCACGGGCTGGCTGGTGGGCGCGGGGCGTGACCGTCCGTTGCACGTATGGGGACCGGCCGGGACGAAGAAGATGATCGACCATCTCCGGCAGGCCTTCGAGTTCGACATCCGCATCCGCGTGGAGGACGACCATGCCAAGCCCGATGGCGTCATCATCGTCGCCACGGATATCGTCGAGGACGTGGTCTACGAAAAAGACGGAGTCAGGATCGCGGCCTTCGAGGTCGATCACGCACCGGTCAAGCCTGCGTTCGGCTATCGCATCGACGCGGGAGGGCGATCCGTGGTGCTCTCCGGCGACACGCGCTTCTCGGAAAACCTGATCCGCAACGCCCAGGGCGTGGATCTCCTGATCCACGAGGTCGTCGCCCCCGACTCCCTCCGCCGCGCGGGCGTGCCGCCCGAAAGAATCGAATCCGTGATCCATCATCACACGACCCCCGAGCAGGCAGGCGAGGTCTTCGCCCGAGTGAAACCCAGACTCGCCGTGTACTCGCACATCGTCATGCCTCAGGCCACGCCGGAGGAGTTGATTGCCCCGACGCGAACGGCTTACGACGGACCGTTGGAAGTCGGCGAGGACTTGATGGTGATCGAAGTCGGGGACCAGGTCGCGGTTCGTCGGCGGATCCGCCCGTGACGTGTGCGCGGCCGGCGACCTGTCAGGCGTGTCATCTTCCGTTGAACGAAAATGAATCGGCGCCGACCCGCGCCCGGTGTTGACTCTCCTGGCTGGGGGGCACGGTCGGCTGTGCCACTGCGATTCAGCAGTGGTCCTTCGCGAGCAGGAGTTCCACGGCGAGTCGTCGGAGCAACGGTTCTTCGGGGGACAAGGGGCGTTCTGGGATAAGGCACCCGAGGGCCAGGGGGCCGAGGGGGAGTCACCTACTTTCTCCGCCCGATTGGTGGGCCGCCCTCTCCCGACCGATCACCCCCCAAGTTATTCTCCTGATGACTACCCACTCGCCTGTCCAGACGTGGCTGTACCAGCGTGGCTCCGCCTGCAATCGCTTCGGCCCGCTGCACCCGGCCCGCGTGGTTTCGGCGTTTCTACATTTCTTTGGTGCCTCGATGCCTGAAAATGAGAAAATGATTTCAATGAAACGAACCCAAAAACCACTCTGGCGCGGTCAAAAACGCAGTTCCGTGGCTTCGAAATGGCTTCGTTTGAGCGGAAAACCGGGCAAAAATGGGTTCGTCCCGATGCTCCTAGGCGTTCCAAGACGCGGACACCACCCGTCCCGAGGTCTACCAAGGCTCGGCGACCGGCGTCGCCTAGCCAGAGCGCCAGCCACTCGGTGGAACGCAGACTGCCATAAAGGTGTACTTTGCGTGCACGTTCTCGGTTATAAGGCCATAGGGACTTTCCTTCCGTTCACGCTTGGCATAGATTGAAGCCAGTGGCGGGAGCCAACAGTTATTTTTGAACTGAGCGCTGTCTTCAGCGTGTGCTGGAGCTGCGAGTGACATCTTCTTCCGAAAGGAGCCAGGCTATGTCAAAGTTGTTGAATGGTCGGTTGGTCTTACTGGGGTTGCTTTCCTTCTCATTAGCGGCGGGCGCTGCGTTCGCGCAGGAACGGGGCGGCGATGCCGCGCCTTCGCGTGGACGCCGTTGTGCCGCCAAGGTGCCCAACGAAGCCGAACGAACAAAAGCGCGGGGAGATATCGGTAAGTTCAAAGGCGCCAACGCGGCGTTCTGCGCGGGCAAGGACGAAATCACCATCCCCATCCAGTTTCATATCATCCACAACGGCGCCGCCGGAAAGGTGCCGATCGGGCAGATTGACGATCAAGTGAAGGTCCTGAACGACGCGTACAAGGCGCACGGGTACCAATTCACGAAGGCGGCCGTCAAATTTCACGACAAGCCGGAGTGGTTCCTCATGACGCACAAGGGTTCCGTGGAACGTCAAGCCAAGAAGGCCCTACAAGCCGATCCGCTCAAGAACCTCAACTTCTACACGGCGAATCTGGCGGGCAATTTGCTAGGCTGGGCGACCTTCCCCGACGACCTGGCCGGCGACCCCGAAATCGACGGTGTCGTGGTGTTGCACTCGTCGCTTCCGGGAGGAAGCGAGGTCCCGTTCAACCTTGGTGACACGGCCACGCACGAGGTCGGCCATTGGCTCGGGCTCTACCACACGTTCCAGGGCGGGTGTACGCCGCCCGGCGATGAGGTCGACGACACGCCGGCTGAAGGCTCGGACGCTAACGGTACCTGCGAGGACAACCAGAGCCGAGATACCTGCCCGGCTCCGGGGATGGACCCCATCACCAATTTCATGGATTACACGGTCGACGCCTGCATGAATCAGTTCACGTCCGGACAGGCGGCCAGGGTTCGGCAGATGGTCGGGACGTATCGCGGCGACCTTCTGGCTCCGGCGCTCACGGCCAAGACCAGCTACACGAAGGTGAAGACCGACTGATCGGCGGGAGAGTCCGCTGAGGTTATCGAAAATGGTGACGCGGGGCCCGGTTCGTTCGCGGGATCGGGCCTTGGCGTCGCTGTCGGCGTCGGCAAACCAGCCCTACTTTGGGGAACCCCGTTGCGTTTCCTGCATCTAACCAGAGGTAAGGCGGCGGCGGCCGCGGTGGAACTTTCAGCGGGACCGCCTTATCAAGAGAGTTGAGGACCGAATGGTACGGAACCGATTCTGGGTCTTGGCGGCGTTGATCATTGCGGCGTGGGGCAATTCGGGCGCCCGGGTCGCGGGGCAGACGACGGACGGCTACACCCGTCCGGGGGACCTGATCGCCCTCATTGCGTTCCCCGCGGTGCAGGATGAACTGCGCATGACGGAGAAGCAGCGGGGGGACGCCAAGGAACTTTCCGAAGAATTCCGCCGCGACCTTCGCGCGGTCTACGCGGCGCCCGGCGTGCAGGACGCGCCCGATGGAACTCCGCCGCCCAAGGCGATGGAGTCCAAGGCCCGGTATGCGCGTCGAATCCAGGAGTCACTGCTCACGGCGGATCAGCAACGCCGGTTGGGGGAGATTAGTCTTCAGGTTCGCGGAGGGACGGCCCTGCTCGACGAGGACCTCGCCCAGAAGTTGGAGATCTCGTCTGAGCAGAAGCGTGGTCTGGAAGAGGCTCGGAAGGTGAACGAGATCGCCCTCCGCAAGAAGCGGGAAGAGGCCAAGGGCATTCGGTTTAAGAGTCGGGAGGACCAGGACGCCTATTGGGCGGAGCACAACCGCGCGGCCGACCAACGACTCCTCGACGTGCTCACCTCGTCGCAACGAGAGAAGTTCAAGGTCTTGCAGGGCGCGCCCTTCGACGTTGCCAAGTTGAAATAGGACACCGGGGTTTCCGGCCCACGATCCTCGAACTCCACCGTCGCCGTCCGCTTCATGGCGGGGGGGATGGATCGTCGCGCCGCTGGTTGAGGCGCTGGGCAAGGTCCTGCAACGCTTGGCTCTGCGGGTTCTTGGCGAGGGCCATCTGAAGGAAGCGAAGGGCGTCGTCGAGGGGGAGTCCAGCCTGGAGCGCGTCCTGAAGGTGCTTCGCCGTGGCCACGTCATCGCCTCGATAGAAGGCCAAGTCGGCGGCGAGAAGACGCCCGGCGGGATCGTCGGGAGCGAGTTCCAACGCCCGTTTCGACCACCGATCCAATTTCGGGAGCAAACTCTCGGCGGGTCGGCGGAGGTTCTCGGTTTCACGTCGGCGCAACAACGACTCGCATAGACGGCGAAACCGCGTCCCCAGTTCGTGTTCGATGATGGGTTCGGGCACTCCCGCCGGGGCGAGCTCGCGCAAGAGGCGGCGGGCCTGGGGTTCGTCATCGGCGGCGAGATGATAATGAATCAGGCGTTGGCGAACGCCGGTTGCGAGGTCCCGCCCCGGGCGCGAATCCGGCGCCAACTCGATGGCCCGCTGGGCGTCATGCATGGCCGCGAGGGGATGCTCGGGGTCGGCGTAAAACCGGCAGTCGGCCAGCTCCGCGTAGGCACTTGCGGCGCCGAGGGGCGCTTGGTGGGCGATGCGTTCACAGGTCAGCGCCGCGATTTCCAACTTGCGGACGGCCTGCTCATACTCGCCGTCCAGGAAGTCCACGGCGGCCCCAAGGCGCAACTTTTCTGGCGCCCAGTTCTCGACCGCCTCGCCGCCCGCGGCCTCGTCGGGCGGGGAGAGAAGCGCCTGCATGGCCTCGTTCACCACGCGGCTCAGGTCAGCGCGGAACGACGTGGCGGGCAGGAGTTCACCGAGCAAGTCGACATAGGCATCGGAAAGACGATGGTAGCGCAGAGGGCGGGCGAGGAGCTCGATGGTTCGCGCGACATCGGTCGTCGGACCCGCGGCGCGGACGATCTCGACGGCGAGGACCGGCTCGAAGGGTTGTCGCACAATTTCCCGTTCCAGCGCCGCGACCGCATTGCGAAGGTAGGCGCTGGCCGCACCGCTGTCGCCGCGATGCACCGCGGTCCGCGCCTGCAGGACGTTGATCGCATAATCCAAATGGCCGAGGTCCATGAAACCGGGCGCCGCGGAAACAATCTCTTTCAAGGCGCGAGTGGCGAATCGACAGTGCTCGTCGGCGATCTGGTAGTCCTCGGCGATCAGGGCCTCCAAGCGGGGCGCGGGGGTATCCGCGTGCCGGACGCGCTGTTCACGGTCCGCGGCTCGGGCGTGGACCTGCTCGGCGATGGTCACGTGGACTTGGGCGAGTCGCAGCAGGCTCACCAGCGCCCGTTGGGGGTACAAACGGTCGGTTGCGGACATGCCCGCTCGAAGCGCGGAGTCGTGATCGCCTTTCTGAAGGAACGTATCCCGAGCGAACGCGGAGCGCGCCGCACGAAAGTCCTGCTGGGTTGCGATCAGGACGGCCGCTCCGACGACCAGACCCACGACTCCCGCCAGCGTCCGCCTCCCTGGAGTCGCCAAGCCCGACAGGATTCGCGATTCGCTCCGCGACGCTGATGCCGCCCACAATAGGCCCAAAACGCTGAAGAACACCAGCGGCACCTCGCAGACTCGCAGTCCGACGCTGAACGTTTCCTCGACCACCAAGGCCACCAAGGCCCCGAGGAGCCCCACCAAAATCCCGTCGGGCGTGCGTGCGCCTTGGCGAACCCGAAGGGTGCCGGCTTGGAGGCTCAGGAGAAGCATGGCCACGGCGAGGACGATCCCTACCGTGCCCAGATCGGCCATCACCTCCAGCCATTCGCAGTGCGCGTGGTCGATGCGCGACTCAAAGACCGTCGGGTCGCGCAACACGTCCTCGACGGCGAACGAATCTCCGCTCATGGCGAAGCCGCCTTGCCCGTGACCAACCAGCGGGCGCTCCACGAACATGCGCCAGGCGTAGCTCCAGGCGTAGGCGCGAAGGCGGAGGGTGGCGCTTCGGCCCGCCGCGGACGGGGCGTCCATGAAGGTGACGAAGTACCACGATCCTGCGATCACGGAGATCAGGACAAGGGCAACGGGCATGAGCTTCCACCATCGGCGAAGAACGAAGAAGAGCATCCCCAAGGCGCCGACCCACAATCCTACGACCGCGGCGCGGGAGTCGGAGAGGCACATGGCCCAACCGCTCGCGGCGACGGCTATTGCGTAGCCAAGCGCCGCGACGACGGAGCGCGGACCGCCGCCGCGAAACACAGCAACGACACTCTCCACGCTTGTGGCCAGACCCAACAAAATGCCGGGCATGAGCGCCGCCGAGAGGAACGTGGGGTTTCCGAAGGGGAACTTGGCTCGCAGAGTCGGATTCCGACCGTAGTAATACGACACCGCGATGAGCGCCGTTACGCCGGTCACGACGATCCAGACTCGTGACACGATCCGCGCCCCGCGTCCGCCGAGTCCCAACCCCAGGCCAAACGACCAGACGAATCCGGCGGCCAGAAGAACGCTTCCGCCGATCGCCAAGCGCGGCGCGGACGACCAGCGACTGCTCGCCAGGGACCAGAGAACGTAAAGAAGGGCGAGGATCTGGGCGGTGAGCAGGGGCGAGGCGCCGCGTCGGCTGATGGGGGTCTCCTGTCCGTTGCCGTCCTCCGAGGCCGATGCCGCGTCGAGTGCCACGGCATCGTCACGGCCCCGGGGTTTGACCAGCCCCGCGAGACTCAAGGCGATCAGTCCGGCCGCGGCGCCGATCCCCAGAAGATAGCCCTTGATTTCGCCCGCGTTGAGGGTGGGGAAGCGATAATCCAGACACAGAAGCCGCACCAGCGTCCGCAGCGGCGACTCCTCGTTCCAGGGAATGGCTCCGTCGACGAGGGTCGTCGTTTCGGCGGCGCTGAGCAGGAGGAATCCGCCGCCCAGCGTCGCGGTGGTCAGGAGAATCAAGACCACCTGGAGCGGACGCAGCGGATCATCCACGGGGCGTGGGGAAGGGTTCACGAATGCGGCATCCGTTTCGGCGTCCGATCCGCGGACGAAATGGGTCCTGGCCACAACTGTAGCGCCGTCCCTCGTGGACGGCGCCATGGGCAATCCTCGCCACCCACAAGGGGTGGCGCTACATCGCAGGGGGTTTCCAGGGGATATCCTCGACGCCTGCCCGCCGGTTGGTCCGCCGCGCCAAGGCGAAGAGCAGGTCGCTCAACCGATTTAGATACACGACGGCGGTCCGGTCGATGGACTGCTCTTTCGCCAACGCCACCACGGTCCGTTCCGCGCGGCGGCAAACGGTTCGGGCCAGGTGCAAGCGTGCCGCGGTGAGCGAACCGCCCGGTAAAATGAAGTTCCTCAGCGGCTCCACCTCCGCCGTCGCCTGGTCGATCCAATGTTCGAGCTGGACGATCTGGGTCTCGGTGACGGACTGTTGCGCTGTACGTCCGGGGGGCGTCGCCAACTGCGCACCCAGCTCGAATAGCTCCGCTTGGATCCGCCGCAGTGCCCCGCACGTATCCGGATCGTCGCATTCGGCCAGCACCAAGCCGATCACGGCGTTGGTCTCGTCCACGTCGCCATAGGCGACAACGCGCGGGTCGCATTTTTCGACGCGAACGTCGCCGATCAGCCCGGTGGACCCGTCGTCGCCGCGTTTGGTATAGAGCTTCATACGTAGGCACCCGCGCCTTCTGGAGTCGATTATAGTCCGCATCGTTCGTCGGGCAATTCCGCGCCGGCGGGCCGCATCCGACTCCGGCGCGGGAGCGACGGGGCTCGAGACCTCTCCGCTACGCACACGGCTCGCCTAGGGTCGTCGTTCTGAGCCGTTCTACACCACCTTGAGGACGACGACGGTGATGTCGTCGGACTGCGGGGCCAATCCTACGAAGCGGCGCACGTCCCAGAGGATCTGCCCGGCCAGTTGCTGGGCGTCGAGCCTCTTGTGCCGCCAGATCGAGGAGCGCAGTCGGGCGGCGCCGAACGGTTCGCCGTGGAAGTCCATGGCCTCCGTCACGCCGTCGGTGACCAGGACGATAAGGTCCTCGGGTTTGAGGGCCACGCTTTCCTGTTCATAGGACTCGTCGCGCTGGATGCCCAGGACCAACCCGCCGGCGTTCAACTCCACGAACCGCTCGCCGCGCAAAAGCAGCGGCGGCAGATGCCCGGCACTGCAGTAGGTGAAGGTCCGTCCGTCGGAGGATAGAACGGCATACAGCAATGTGGCGAAGTCGGCGACAAGCGTTCCCGCGTACATGTGGCGGTTGAGTTCCGCGATGGCCGTGGCGGCGTCGGCGGCGGACGGTGCGAAGGCCCGTAGTGCGGATCGAATCGAGGCCATCAAAAGGGCGGCGGGCAGGCCCTTGCCCACCACGTCGGCGATGCACAGGCCCGTGCGCCCGTCGGACAGTTCCAGAAAATCGTAGAAGTCGCCGCCCACTTCGAGCGTCGGGTCATAGACGCACCCGATGGTCAGACCGGTCAGCGTGGGAGGCCGGGCGGGCAACATGCGACGTTGAATCTGCGCCGCGGCATCGACTTGCCTTTTCACATGCTCGGCCTCGATCTGGTCGGCGTACAGGCGACCGTGGATGATGGCGGCGGCCGCCTGCGAGGCGATGGAACCCAGCAGCGACTCCTCCGATTCGCTGAAGCGGTGCGGCTGGGCGGTGTAGACGCGGATCACGCCGATGGTCTGACCGCGATAGCTCAGCGGCACGCACAGACCGCTGACGATGCCTTCGCGGCGTGCGTTTTCGGGATAGCGAATGCGCGGATCGGTGCGGGCGTCCTCGATGTAGACGGTGTGCCCGGCGAAGGCGGCCCCGTCGATGCGGCTCTTGTGCAGCACCACCGGCCCCTTGCGGAGATACTCCTCGGACAGGTTACAGACCGCCTTGATGACCAATTCGCCGGTGTCGGTGTTGAGCAGGCGAATGGCGCAGGCCTTGACGGGCATGACTTCGACCACGCGGCGGACCGTACGATTGAGGATTTCCTGCAAGTCCTGCGTGCCCGAGAGGAGGTCGGTGAATTCGTGGACGGTGCGAAGGTCTTCGAGCTGCCGCCCGATCCGCCGGGCCTGCCCGAAAAGCAGGGCGACGATATCGGCCAACACGTCGGCGAAACGGTGGATCGCCTCGCGCGTTCCGCCGCGCCGCGGATCGAGCATCGCCGCGGCGACGGCGAGGTCCTCACCGCGGATCCCATAGTCCTCCGCGATGTGTTGGACTTGCTCGGTCGGCGGGGGGGAGTGCAAACGGGTGCCCACGACCAATAGCGCCAGGGCCGTCCCGTTGTCGGAGATCGGCGTTGAATAGAGGTGCATCCCCTCGTGACAGGTCACGGCGCGTTTGGGGTCGGCGGACCGCGAGCGTACACGGATACCCTCCTGGAGAGCTTGCTGTCCGCGCGGCGAGGTTCCCAGCAGTTCGGAATAGGGACTGCCCCACGTAGGACGGGTTATGAGCTCTCCGTCGAGAGCCGCAATACACACCGACATCCGCCCCAAGGCCGCAAAGCGGTCCTGAATCTGCTGCAAGGTACCCAGGCTGACGTACGACGTTAGCTCGCCCGCGCTCATAGCCGCTGTATTCTAGACCATTCCCACGCATCTTGAACCATGCCACGTCGGGCGACAAACCCCTCGCGGCGCGCCGAAAAAAAACGCCCTGTCGTCGGCGGCCAGTGGCATCTTGCGGCAGCCGACGAACAGGGCGTTGGTGATGACTTCGTTACGTAGCGGAGCGGCTTGAGGGCCGGTCCCACACGCTTAGTTTCCTCCGGGAGCTCCGGCCGCGGGCTTTCCGGCGATCAGTGCGTCAAGCTGGGTCTTCAGGGACTTGTCGAGGTCCTGCTGCGCCCCGATGTTGACGTGGGCGATCTTACCATCGCGTCCGACGATCACCATTGTCGGATAGCTGACGGCCTTGAACATCTGACCGACCTTGTTCTCGGTATCCTTGGCGAGTTCCAGGCGCGATCCGGCGCCCTTGAACACGTCGACCACCTCCTCGGTGGTGAACTCCTTCTGCCCCATCTTCTGAGCGACGTTGACGAACCGGACGCCCTTGGCCTCATACTCGGAGCGAACGGATTCGACGCCGGGAAGCTGCTTCTTGCAGTAACCGCAGTTGGGTGCGACGAAATTCAGGACCGTCGCGGGATGATCCTTGAACATCTCGCTGGAGACCTTCTTCCCCTCAAGCGTGTCGATGGCGAAGGCGGGGGCCGGTTGGCCGACGAGCTGCATAGCCGGTCGTTGCGGCGGTTGCGGCGGCGGCGTGGCGCCGGGGGCTGCGCCCGGGGCCGGAGTCGGCGCCGGGGGCGCTTGGGCCGCGGCGACGGCCGGGACCGGCTTGCCCGCGATCAGCGCATCGAGCTGACCCTGCAAGCGCGACTCGAGGTCCCCGATGTTTCCGACGTTGACCGCTTCGACCTTTCCGCTCTTGCCCACGACGACCATCGTCGGGTATCCCGTGGCGTTGAACAGCGGACCCACTTTGTTGCCCGGATCGCGGGCGACTTCCAACTCGGCGCCGAGTTCCTTGAGAATGGCCAGCGTTTCCTCTTCGGAGAACTCCTTGCCCATGCTCTCGACGACGTTCACAAAGCGCACGCCCTTGTCGGTGTAGGTCTTGCGAATCGTTTCCAATCGCGGGATTTGCTTCTTGCAATATCCGCAGTTGGGAGCAAAGAAGTTCAACACCGTCGCGGGGGCATTGGCGAGTTCGCCGTTGCTGAGCGGTTTTCCGCCGACTGTGGTCAAGCTGAACGCCGGAGCGGCCTTGCCCACCATATCCTCCGGGCGGGCTCGTGAGGGAGCCGCAGGGCCTTTCGCAAGTTCCGCCGGAATCGGTTTGCCCGCAATTAAGGCGTCCAATTGACCGGTCACGCGCTTTTCGAGATCGGCGAGCGCCCCGACGTTGACGGCTTCGACCTTTCCGCTCTTGCCGACGACGACCATAGTCGGGAAGCCGGTGGCGTTGAACATTCCGCCGACCTTGTTGCCCGAATCGCGGGCGACTTCAAGTTCCGCGCCGAGGTCTTTGAGTATCTTGAGGGTCTCCTCCTCGGGGAACTCCTTGCCCATAGTCTCGACCACGTTCACGAAACGAACGCCCTTCTCGGCGTAGGTCTTGCGAATGGTCTCGAGCTGCGGGATTTGCTTCTTGCAGTAGCCGCAGTTGGGGGCAAAGAAGTTGAGGATGGTCGCCGGGGCGTTGGCGAGTTCCGCGTTGTTGAGCGGTTTGCCGCCGACGGTGGTGAGGGCGAACGCCGGGGCGGGCTTGCCGACCATGTCGTCGGGTCGAGCCCGCGCCGGGGCGGCCGGGGCCTTGGCAATTTCCGCGGGGACCGGTTTGCCCGCGATGAGCGCATCCAACTGTCCGGTCAGGCGTTTGTCCAAGTCGGGAAGAGCGCCGACGTTGGCCGCTTCGACCTTGCCGCTCTTACCGACCACGAGCATGGTCGGGTACCCGCTGGCGTTGAACATCGCCCCGACCTTGTTGCCCGGGTCGCGTGCGACTTCGAGTTCTGCGCCGATGTCCTTGAGGATCTTCAGCGTCTCCTCCTCGGAGAACTCCTTGCCCATGGTCTCCACCACGTTCACGAATCGGACGCCCTTTTCGGCATAGGTTTTGCGGATGGTCTCGACCTGCGGAATCTGCTTCTTGCAGTATCCGCAGTTGGGTGCGAAGAAGTTGAGGACGGTCGCCGGGGCATTGGCGAACTCGGCCTTGCTCAGGGCTTTGCCGCCCAGGGTGGTCAAGGAGAAGTCTGGGGCCGGTTTGCCGACCAGATCGTCCGGCTGACCGGGTGTGGGGGCGGCAGGCTGACCGGGTGTGGGGGCGGCCGGTTGATCCGGGGCCTTGATGATCTGCTTGTTGGCGATCATCTCTTCGGTCGTGAGCTTCGGTTTCGGCGTATCCGTCGGGGCGGCCGCGGATTGCCCGGCCGCCGCCGGAACCGGCTTGCCCGCGATCAGGGCATTCAGTTGACCCTGGAGACGCGACTCGAGGTCGCCGACGTTGCCGACGTTGACGGCTTCCACCTTTCCGCTCTTGCCGATCACGACCATGGTCGGGAAGCCGGTTGCGTTAAACAGCGGTCCGACTTTGTTCTGCGGGTCGCGGGCCAATTCCAATTCCGCGCCGAGGTCCTTCAGGATCTTGGCCGTATCTTCCTCCGTGAACTCCTTGCCCATGGTCTCCGCGACGTTCACGAAGCGAACGCCTTTTTCGACGTAGGTCTTGCGTACGGTCTCCAAGCGCGGGATTTGTTTCTTGCAATAGCCGCAGTTGGGGGCGAAGAAGTTGAGGACCGTCGCCGGGGCGGCGGTGAAGTCCGCATTGGCGAGCGGCTTTCCGGCCACCGTGTTCAGCGAGAACGCGGGGGCGGGTTTCCCGACCAAGTCTTCCGGACGGGCGGGTTTCGGGGCGTCCGTGGGAGCCTGGGCAGCCACCGCTTCGATGACCGGAACCGGTTTCCCGGCGAGCAGGGCTTCGATCTGACCGGTCAGGCGGGACTCGAGATCGCCGAGGTTCCCGCTGTTCACGGCCTCGACTTTGCCGGTCTTGCCCACCACGATCATCGTGGGGTAGCTGTTGGCCTTGAAGAGCGGTCCGACGGTGTTGCCGTGGTCGATCACCAACTCGGGTTTGAAGTTCGCGCCCTTGATGATGTCCTCGACTTCCATCTGGGTGAACTCTTTGTTGCCCATTTTTTGACTGACGGCCACGAAGCGCACGCCCTTATCCGCGAATTTCTCGCGGATCGCCTCGAGGCGGGGCATCTGCTTCTTGCAAAAACCGCAGTTGGGAGCGAAGAAATCGAGGACGGTGACCTTGTCCTTGAGGGTCTCGTTGTTGACCGGCTTGCCCTCGACGGTGGCGAGGTTGAAGCTCGGCGCGGGTTGGCCGACCATGGCGTCGGCGGGGCGTACCTGCTTACGCTCGGTCACCGTCGGTCCTGGGGCCGGAGCGCCTTGGATGGGAACCGTGATGACCGGCTTCTGGGCGTCGTCCGTCTTGATGGTAAGGGTGCGGCCTTCGGGCGGAGGTTGATATCCCGCCGGCATCTGCACTTGGATGGTGTAGGCTTCGCCGGGTTTGCGCTCCGTGACCGTGGCGGTCACGGCGGCATCGTCGCAGGTCGCTTCCAGGACCTTGGTGGGATTCTTGCCGTAGTTGGTGAACTTGATGACCCGCGACACGGGCTCGGCGGCGGTCGGAGAATCGGCCTTGGCCCTGGTCAGCGTGACCACCGTCGGTTGAACTTCGAGCCGCGCCGGCACGGCGGCGTTCACCTCGACTTGGATTTCCTTCTGCGCTTCCACGTTGGTGAGCAAGGTGAGTGAGGTCTTGAACGTTCCCTCCTCGAAGGGCGGGCTGGTGGTGACGTGCAGGTCGAACTGCTTTCCGGGCGTTTTCTCCACCAGGTCGAACTTAAACTTGCTCTCCCCTGCGGGCTTGAGGGTCAACTGCAGCGGGGTGTCCATGTTGTTGGTGACGTTGACGATGCGCTCTTGAACTTCTTGGGAGGTGATCTTTCCAAAGTTGGCGGCCGCGGGCACGACCTCGACGTAGCGCTTCACTTCTCCGCGGAGCTTCAAGCGCAGCTCAGGCGTCACGGGATCGTTCGAGGAGATGGTGATCCCTTTCTCGAAGGTGCCGCGGAGCTTGGTGCTTTGCATGGAGAAGGGGAACTCGCCGGATTGCCCCGGCTCGAGCTTTTTGGGATGGTCGCCGGCCAGCGTACATCCGCACGCGGGCTTGACCTTGGAAATATCCAATGGGGCATCGCCGTTGTTGGTAATCTTGAACGCATGTTTGAGCGGCGGTCCGACCCAGACGGAACCGAAGTCGTGGGTCGTCTCGTCGGCCTTGATGACCGATTTGGGGCCCTTGACGTCCGCGGGTGGAATCGCCGGGGCTTCCTCACCGGCAACATCGGCGCCCGCCCTGACCGCCTTTTCGGCGCGCACACTCTTCTTGCGGGCGCTGTCCTCAATGGGCGGCTTGGCGAGCGTGGAACTCACCGCCAGGGCCAACGCCACGGATGCGGCGATCAGCCACCGCGCCGGTCCGATCAGGACCAGCGCCTGGCGAGACTTCGCGTCAGCTTGCAAGCCTATTGGGTTCTTCCGTTCTGTGCTTTTCATAAATCATGTTCCCCATTTGCTAAACCGAACAATTGCCGGACACCACGTCCTCGGGAGTTCCCCATCCGAATCGAAGAGGACCGATCCCACGTCGGCGACTTGCCACGGGGCCGCGCCGCCAAACGGATTCGAGTCAACGGTCGATTGTTTATAACGACCGGACAAGCCACTTAGCAATGGGGGTGAAGATTAGTTACGGTAGCGTTACCGGCTGCGGTGAACGATATTCTCTGGAATGGAGTCGAGTTCGGCGGCATGCGCCCCGCGTGAAACGGATTCTCAGACGGACGGGATAACCTTGCGCGACACGAACGTTACAAAGGAAACGCCGTCACGCCATGCGACGCGTCATTCGACCGTCGGCGAGGTCTCGAGGCGCGCGAAATGGCTGCTTCGCGTGGGGTCGCTCGGACCGTTGGGCTACTTGCCGGCGTCGGGGACGCTCACCGTCGCCCTGGTCGGCGTCCCGCTTTTTTGGTGCTTGTCGGGCTTACCCGTGGTCGCGCACCTTATCCTGACCCTGGCGTTCTCGGGACTGGCCGTCGCCTTGCATCAATGGGGCGACCGGGTGCTGGGGGAGAAGGATAGCCGCAAGCTGGTGTGGGATGAGCTCGCGGGGTTCTTCGTGGCCGTGATCGGAGTGCCATTTACGTGGCAGACGGCGGCCGCCGCGTTCCTCCTGGAACGAGCCTTGGATGTCACCAAGTTCCCGCCCGCGGGCTGGGTCGAGCGGCGGCTGCCCGGCGGGTGGGGCGTGGTCGGTGACGACCTCATCGCGGGGGCCTACACCTGCGGGGTGCTTCATCTCGCCATGCGGCTCGCCCCTAGCCTGCTGGGTCTGTATACTCCCGCGTGATTATGACGAAGTCCACACAGGGAAAGTCGCCCACCCGCCGGGACGACGCAGACACCGTCCAATTCGTGGTCGATGGTTCGCCACTCACCCTTCAGGCCCTTGATGCCGCGCTGTCGACTCGCGTTGGCGTGCGGGTGACGGACGCCGGTTGGAAGCGAATCGAACAAAGCCGTGACGCCGTTGAGCGAATCGCGGCGGGCACGGCGGCGGCTTATGGGATCAACACCGGTTTCGGACATCTTTGCACCACGCGGATCGCCCCCGACCAGCTTCGGACGTTGCAGACCAACCTCGTTCGTTCGCACGCCGTGGGGGTGGGGGAGCCTGCCCCGCAGGAAGTCGTGCGGTGGATGTTGCTCTTCAAGATTCTTGCCCTGGCGCATGGCGTCAGCGGCGTGTCACGGGCGACCGTCGAAGCGTTGATCCGGTTTCTTGAGGCCGACGCCCTGCCCGTCGTCCCGACGCAGGGCTCCTTGGGGGCAAGCGGAGACCTGGCGCCCCTTGCGCATCTGGTTCTGCCGCTCATCGGGGAAGGAGACGTGAACTTCGAGGGGCAGGTCCGACCGGGCGCGGAGGTCCTGAAGCGACTGGGCCTGGAGCCCTTGGACCTGAAACCCAAGGAAGGTCTGGCCCTCCTCAACGGCACGCAGTTCATGAGCGCCTATGCGGCACAGATCGTGGTCCGGGCGCGGCGATTGGCCAAGCTCGCGGACCTGGCCGCGACGATGTCGCTCGAAGGATGCGCGGGGAGCGTCAAACCCTTCGACGAACGATTGCACCGTCTGCGTCCTCATCCGGGTGCGGTGGAGGTAGCGGAAAATGTGCGGCGTCTGATGGTCGAAAGCGAAATTCTCGCCTCGCACGCGAATTGCGATCGCGTGCAGGACCCCTATTCGCTGCGCTGCGTTCCGCAGGTCCACGGGGCGGCCCGGGACGCGATTCGCCACGCCGCCGAGGTCGTGGAGCGCGAGATCAACTCCGTTACGGATAACCCGCTGATCTTCGAGAACGATGAAGTGGTCAGCGGCGGGTCGTTCCACGGTGAGCCGTTGGCGCTGGTGCTCGACTATCTGGCCATGGCACTCGCTGAATTTGCCTCCATCAGCGAACGTCGGACCTATCTGCTGCTGACCGGTGTGGCCGGGGTTCCGCCCCTGCTGATCCGTGACGCCGGGGTCAACAGCGGGTTCATGGTGGTGCAATACACCGCCGCGGCGCTGGTCAGCGAGAACAAGGGTTTGTGTACGCCCGCGTCGGTGGATTCGATTCCCACCTCGTTGGGGCAAGAGGACCACGTGAGCATGGGCGCCCGGGCGGCGGTCAAGTGCATGAAGGTACTGCAAAACACGGAGACCGTGCTAGCCATCGAACAGTTGTGCGCCGCCCAGGCCCTGGACTTCCGCGCCCCACTCAGGCCCGGACTGGGCCCTCGCCTCGCCCACGCCGAAATCCGCAAGCGCATACTCTTCGCCGACGGCGACCGACGATTCGGCGAGGACATCCAGGCCTCACTGTCGTTGCTGCGCTCCTACCGCGTCGTCGAGGCCGTCGAGAAAACGATCGGCACACTTCGCTGAACCCAGGGTCGCGCCCTGCCATAAGACGGTTGAAATTATGACGATCCGGTGTGGGGCCCCGGCCGTCCGTTGCCGCGCCCTCCGCCCGCAGAGACCCCGTCGAAAGAAGAAAAAAAGCGGAAAATGAGTATGGTGTCTCCGGAGGCCGGATGCTGCAAGCCTCTATGGCCAAAGGGCGTCAACGAGGGCCTCGTTACATCGGACACATAGGTCGTTGCCCCCACAAGTAAGATTGCCGAAAGCAATTGCGAAGTCACGGGATACTCCCTCGTCGCGCGCCTCCGTGTGCGTCGCAACCAAGTCGTTCCATTCCGCATCGGTCAGCGGACTAGACTCGTTGCATCGTGCCCTTGCTGCGGCGAGGCCGACGGCTCCACCGCTACCGCAACCGCAGACTGTAAGCGTCAGTACCAGCAACAATTTCGTCATAAGTCTTTCTCCATTCCAAAGGCGGTCTTGAGCAAATCGTAGGGTCCGCTCCGCGGACCACCCCGCGGTGCCACAACCGCCGATCGATGGCGCCACGACGTGGCACGATGAAAACAAAAGGTAACTCGGCAGCCGTCTGCAGGGGGTTGGTGGGGTAACGGGGGCAGGTTTCCGGTTTGGAAGCAGGTTCGCAGGGCGGCGGTGATGGTCTTGGTGGGATCGAGTCCGCGGAGACGGAGGGTGCGATAGACGCTCATGAGGACGGCCTGCGTGGCG
>CAZYEX010000026.1:0-2078 GCA_964646605.1 uncultured Phycisphaera sp.
CCTTCAAAGAGGAAGACACCCCAAGCGGAGATAAGGTTAGTTAATTGTGAGACACTACAGTAGCGGACAAGTTGATTATGGAAGAGCTTGCGGCCGGCCTCGTCATCGAGTGCCTTTAGAAAGATCGCGGCATACGTCTTCGCCCAACGAAAATTGTTGTCCCCCGACGACGACAGATCCGGTTCGTAAATGATTCGAATCGTCCAGACGCCGTTTACGTCGGAGGCTGTGAAAGGTTGGGCAAAGATCGGGTTCGCAAGCATGACGAGCAACCCCGCGAGTGCAGCAACGAGTTTAGCGACCATGGGCACCTTCCTTCTAACACTACACCGCTAAAAAAGCTCAAGAAACTTCATGCGGCCTGTCGATGGCAGGTTGGGCGCGCGGAGGAGCGCGTCGAACCTGGATCTTGGAGATCATCGACATGGACGTTTCAACCGTTCTGGGAATCAAACCCGCTTTGACTCAGTTCCTTCATCACTTCGACTCCTGTATGGGCCGAAGCACGAACCGGCGACACCTGGAGACCTATGTATCGGGACAACTCTCCGATCTCGATCGCAAGAGCATCGAACCGATGGCCGACGCGGCCGGGGAGTCGTCCCGAACGCTGCAGGAGTTCCTGAGCCTGCTCCGCTGGGACGAGGACGCGGTTCGCGATCGCTTGCAGCAGTGTGTCGCGGCCGATCACGCGGACCCGCACAGTGTCGGCCTCATTGACGAAACCAGTTTCCATAAACAGGGGAAGAAGACCGCGTGTGTGCAGAGACAATACTGCGGCAGCCGCGGCAAAATCGAGAACTGTGTGGTCAGTGTGCACCTGGGTTACGCGGCCGGAGACTTTCATACCCTGCTGGACGGCGAGCTCTTTCTGCCCGAAGAGACCTGGCATCAGGACCGGCCGCGATGCCACGAGGCTGGCATTCCCGACGATGTCGTCACCGTCCCAAGTGGCAGATCGCCGTGGGCCAGATCCGCCGCGCCCTGGCCAACGGGGTTCGTTTCGGGTGGCTCACGTTCGACGAATACTACGGCGGAACCCCGGCTTTTCTGCGGGAATTGGAGGGATTGGGACAGAACTTCGTGGCCGAGATTCCGGTCCGCTTCTACGGCTGGACGCAACCGCCGGAAGTGATGTATCGCGACCACGCCCGCGACAAGGAGATCGCGGCCGGCAAGCGCCGCAAGCCGCGATTGAAAGTCAAGAACGCCAAGGTCGGCCAAGTCCGCAATGTGTTCCAGCATTCCCCTTTGCTGCGGAAAGTCCCCTGGGAAAAATACCGAGTCAAGGATGGCGAGAAAGGTCCCATGGTGGTGGAGACCAAACGAATTCCCTTTTGGATTAAGGATGAGCAGGGTCTTCCTTCGCGCCCGTATTCCTTGTTGGTGGTTCGGCCGGTGCTGCAACCCGACGAGGTGAAGTACTTCCTGAGCAATGCTCCCGAATCGACGTCGACGGAGGTGTTGCTGCTGGTGGCTTATTCCCGATGGCGAATCGAGCGGCTCTTCGAGGACACCAAGACCGAGTTGGGCCTCGATCACTTCGAGGTCCGCAAGTACATTTCCGTCTGGCGACATCTGATATTGACCTGTGTCAGTCATCTCTTCCTGGCTAAATTCCGTCTGACGCATCGGGGAAAAAAACCCGGACCTGACCGTGTGCCAAGTGCGCACCGCCACCCGGGCCTTGGTCCCGGTCTGGAGTCGACGCGGACGCTGCTCGCGACGGCTGGCTGAGTCGATCAGTGCCCACTTGAAACGTACCCAGCAACGCAACGCCCTTGCCCGCCGCAGACATCGCCAGCGAACCCTACGGAAATTACACGCAATCGGCGTGAGACTGACCGATTGCCGCCTTTGTCACTGGCCACGAAAATAGCGGTGTAGTGTTAGGTCCCCCCCGCGCGCGGGGTCGCGTGCTTCGTTGGGTGCAATTCCGAGATGGGATGCCCACTGGTTGGAAACCGGTGCCACATGGGAAGCCGGTGCCACATGGGAAGCCGGTGCCACAGCTTGGTTCATCTTGGACATGGGCACCCTCCTCATAATAAGAGTAAACTTCTCGCCGGCGGTACCCC
>CAZYEX010000027.1:0-40258 GCA_964646605.1 uncultured Phycisphaera sp.
GTCCCGACGATCCGCGACTTGGTATCCTTGCTTCATGGTGGTGGCTCCTTAAAGAATTCACAACCCTACCCGCCTACACAACGGATAGGATCGAGCCGCCACCATCTTTTTCAACCTTCAACTACGAACGGGACATGCTCCTGGAATTGGCAAGGGGCCACGGCCTGGACCTAAACACAATTAAAGAAAACTGGGGCCATGTTCATGTCGAAAAGCACTTTTTCGGCGGGGAGTTATAACCGCCCACAAACCAGCGAAGTAGGGCGGGCTCGGCCCGCCGCGACTCGTTCGCTGATTCACTATACCGACGATGGAAGGCGGGTAGAACGCACCCTACTACGTCTCGGAGTACGTCCGGTCGCTGGCGCTCGCGGCTCTGATCCCCTTCGTTGCTGTTCCAACACCGCTCCCTCGCCCCCGCCGTCCTGGATGGCAAGCTGGGGGACAACGCTCCCTCCTTGGTCGCATCGTCGGTTGCGGTTCTGCTCTGCGCCGCCCGCAAGGGGCGACGCTACATTGTCCGGTCGCTTGCGCTCCCGGCTCGGATGGGGTCACTCCCGCGCCGTCCACAAGGGGCGACGCTATGTTGTCCGCGGGCTTGCGCCCGCGGCTCTGAAAAGGGCGGATGGTCAAGCGGCGCCTTTTCCGCAGCATTGTTTGTACTTCTTGCCGCTGCCGCACGGGCAGGGGCTGTTGCGGCCCGGTTTGGACTGGGCTTGGATCGGCTCGACCGGCGGCGGCAACGGCGCCTCGTCCTCACCGGGAAGCTGTTTTTTATAGTCCTTCTGCTGCTCTTCTTTTTTGTGGAAGCGATCCGAACGGGGATCGCGGTCTTTGCCCATGGCCAAGGCCTCCTTTCGTCGTTGCGTTCGGGAATCCGCGTGTCCATCCACGCCGCCGAAACCTCGCTCCATTTTAGCACGCGGGCGCTGGGTCTGCCTAGTCCCCGCGGTCCCTACAAAAAGTTCGGGCACTTGGTAGGCTTCACGCCATGGCCATGACGCCGACGCTGCGCCCCGACCTTCCGGACGAGCCCATCGCGGCGCACGTCCGCCGCGACTTCATCACGCTGCAGGCCGACCATTGCGCCGGGGAATCGCTCGCCTCCCTTCGTTCGCGGGTCATCGGCGAGAAGATCGTCTACTTCTACGTCGTGGACGCGGAGGGTCGGTTGGTGGGCGTTGTGCCGACGCGGCGGCTTTTGATGAGCGAGCCGGCGACGCCGATATCCGACCTGATGGTCCGGCACGTGGTCGCTTTGCCGCAGACGGCGTGCGTGATCGACGCCTGCCAGCTCTTCATGGACCATCGCCTTCTGGCCCTGCCCGTGGTGGACGCCGATCGCCGAATGCTCGGCGTGGTGGATATCACGGTCTTCACCGAGGAACTGTCGGACGTCGCGGAACGACAAGCGATCGACGACGCTTTCCAGTTGATTGGAGTGAGAATTCAGTCCACGCGCGAGCGTTCGCCGTGGATCAGCGTTCGGTTTCGTCTGCCGTGGTTGCTGTTCAACGTTCTGGGCGGCATGGCCTGCGCTTTACTCGCCTCGCGTTACGAGGTTTTTCTGGACCATTTCATCGTGCTGGCGTTGTTCATCCCCGTGGTTCTGTCCCTGGCGGAGAGCGTGAGCATCCAGTCGACCACGATCACGCTGCAAAGCCTGCACAAGCGCCGGCTGGGGTGGAGCTTCGTGTCGCGGGCGCTGCGCCGCGAGTTCGCCATTGCGGGGATGTTGGGGCTGGCGTGCGGGGGTTTGGTGGCGCTGATCGCCTACGTTTGGAAAGGTCAACCGCAGGTGTCCTTTGCGTTGGGGGCGAGCATCGCACTGGCCATGTTGACGGCGTGCCTGCTGGGGGTTGCGCTTCCGGTCGGTGTTCGTGCCCTGCGCGGGGACCCGCGGATTGCGGCCGGGCCGGTGGTCCTCGCCTGTGCCGACATCGCCACGCTGAGCATGTACTTCTGGTTTTCGGCGCGGTTGTTGGGAGCGGATGCGGGGGCGCCGTGAACGAGCTGGTTCCGACACTCCGAGTCACGTTCCGCCGACGAAGTCGATCGTCTCGACGGCAGGGGTGAGACCGATGTCGGATGCCCGGCGGAGCAATTCACGGACGGCGCGGCGGCCGACTTCGCCGTAGTCCAGGGTCCACTCGTTGACGTACATACCCACGAAACGGTCGGCGAGTTCCTTGCCCATGTCGCGGGCGTAGGCCAGGGCGTGGTGAACGGCCTCTTCGCGGTGGGCGAGGCTGTATTCGATGCTTCGTCGCAAAATGCCGCTGATCTCGACCATTGCCGCTTGGCCCAACTCTCTGCGGATCGCGTTTCCACCGAGCGGGAGAGGCAAGCCGGTCGCTTGTTTCCACCACTGGCCGAGGTCCACCACCTGGTGCAGTTTGTGGCGTTGAAAGGTGAGTTGACCCTCGTGAATGATAAGCCCCGCATCGGCGCGACCGTCGGCCACGTATTGCAGAATCTGGTCGAACATCACCACGACGGGCTCGAACGATCCTCGACCCAGGCAGAGGTTGAGAGCGAGGAAGGCCGTGGTGCGCCGCCCGGGGACGGCGATGGTCTTTCCGCGAAGCGCTTCGAGAGGCATCGGGTCGCGGGCGACGACGATCGGTCCATAGCCGTCGCCCATGCTCGAGCCGCAATTGGTCAGGGCGTACTTGTCGGCGACGAAGGGATAGGCGTGGATGCTGATGGCGGTGATATCCAATTCTCCGCGCACGGCGCGGTCGTTGAGGGTTTGGATATCCTGGAGAACGTGCTCGAACTCCCAAAGGGCGGTGTCGATCTTTCCCGCAGCCAGGGCATAAAACATGAAGGCGTCGTCGGGGTCGGGGCTGTGGCCGAGGGTGAGTTTCTTTTTCGGCACGCGTTCGTCTTCCTTCAAGGACTCCGGTCGCTTGCGCTCAACCAACACCGCTCGCTTACGCTCGCGGTTCTGAACGTCCCGTCGCCCCCCACGCGGGTCATGGCATTCCGAGGGCGTCGGATTACACTCTTGTTCATGAGGAAGAGCAAGCCCAAGTTCTGGGAATCCCTGTGTTGAAGGCGCCAGGCGTCTGGAATTCACCAACGTTCGAACGCTCACCGACGACCGCCCCGAGGTCCGGGAGTTGGAGTTTCGCAACAAGCCGGTGACCCTCGGCTCGGACACCCACAAGTTATCGCCGCACCGCGCCGCGAGTTGCCGACCTGCGTCGCCCGGCTGATCGAAGACTGCTGCCGGAACGAGCCCAAGGACCTCACCCCGGACATGCCCGCCGTGGTCGAACGGATCGACCTCGCACGAACGATCCTGTCCAAACGCCCGACCGAGGCCCAATCCCTCGTCGAGTTGGAGGACGAACTCACCTACGACGACCACGAGGTCGAGCATGAGGCCGGGTACGATCCGGTGGCCGAAGGGCTGGGGCCTACGCCCGACGATGACCCCGCCGACGCACCCTAACACGCCGATCCGTTAGGAAAGGCAACGGTCGGCAGGTATCATGCGCCTGTGCCCGAGCGCTCCCGTACGACAACGCAACCCTGTCCGCAACCCATCCTCGACCTGATCGAACGATTCGAGTTGCACGCTGAAACCTACCGCCGCGACACTTACAACGAGACTCAGGTCCGCCGCGAATTCATCGACCCGTTTTTCAAATCGCTCGGCTGGGACGTGGACAATGAGTCCGGGCACGCCGAAGCCTACAAGGACGTCATCCACGAAGACGCGATCAAGGTCGGCGGTTCGACCAAGGCCCCGGACTATTGCTTTCGCATCGGCGGCGCTCCATCTGGTCCGCCCGAAAATAACGTCGGTGAGGGCCATGAGCGTAATGTGAAGTTGCCGGTTCGGACGATCTGAGGTACACGATCCGAGGGGGCGACGTGACAGGAGACGACAGGTGAGTCAACCGACCCTCGATGAGATCGGCAGATGGTCAGAGATCAAGTTGGCGATCATCCGGGAGTACGCTAGGCCGTACTCGCAAATCCTGGCGAAGCAGCCGAAACTGTACCACCTTTACATTGACGGTTTCGCCGGCGCAGGTTTTCACATTGCTAAGGGAACGCGGCAAAAGATAGCCGGCAGTCCGTTGAATGTAGTCGGCGTTCAGCCCAGATTCCGGGAGTATCACCTCGTTGAGCTTGTCCCGTGGAAGGCTGCTCACCTTCGCCAACTTTTTGAAGGAGACCCGGATGTCCGAGTCCACGAAGGCGACTGCAACGATATTGTCCTCAATGCACTTCTTCCAGAGGTAACCTACGAGAGATACCGCCGGGCATTGTGTCTTCTCGACCCGTATGGGCTGGACCTTGAGTGGAGCGTGATTTCACAGGCTGGGGCGCAAAAAACGATCGATTTGTTGTTGAACTTTCCGCTGATGGACATGAACATGAACGTCCTTTGGCAGGACCCGGATTCCGTGAAACCTGAACAGGCTGCGAGGATGACCCGTTATTGGGGTGACGAATCCTGGAAGCTGGTGGCGTACTCGACCGAGCCCGGACTTTTCGGAGATGTTCAGAAAAAAGCACCGGGGAAGGCGATCGCAAAGGCTTTCGCGGAGCGCCTCAGGGAAGCGGCTGGATTCGAGTATGTTGCCAAGCCACTGCCGATGCGTAACTCAACCAACGCGATCGTGTATTTTCTGTTCTTCGCGTCACACAATGCGCCGGCACACAAGATCATTAGCAGCATTTTCAAGAAATACGGTGCCGGTGGGGGTGTCTAATGGCTAATCACTCGACGATCGAGTGGACCGAATCGACGTGGAACCCGGTCACCGGCTGCACGAAGGTCAGCCCGGGCTGCAAGCACTGCTACGCCGAGCGGATGGCTGAGCGCCTTCAAGCGATGGGCCAGCCCAACTACCGCAACGGATTCGCGCTCACGCTCCAACCGCACATGCTCGACCTCCCGTTGCGTTGGCGAAAACCGCAGCGCATCTTTGTAAACTCCATGAGCGACCTGTTCCACGAGGGAGTGCCGTCGTCGTACATTCGCGCGGTCTTTGATGTCATGCGCCGCGCACATTGGCACGAGTTTCAGGTGCTCACCAAGAGATCCAAGAGGCTGCGCGAGCTTGATCCGCTGCTGGACTGGCCGCCCAATGTTTGGATGGGCGTGAGCGTCGAGACTCAACAATATCTTCCCCGAATCGACGATCTTCGGAGAACTTGCGCTCGAACGAAGTTTCTTTCCCTGGAACCGCTCCTTGGGCCACTACGCAATCTTAAACTGACTGGGATCGATTGGGTTATCGTGGGCGGAGAGTCCGGCCCCGGCGCTCGCCCGATGTTGCGTGAATGGGCGACTGACATTCTGCGGCAATGCCGGAAGGCCGATGTCCCGTTTTTCTTCAAGCAATGGGGTGGCGTAAACAAGAAGCGAGCGGGCCGCGAATTGAACAGGCGGACCTACGACGAGATGCCGACCACTTTTGAAGATCGGCGCGATGGCTACGCCTTGACGGTCTTGAAGAGTGGTTGACGGGACCGCGATCGCCGCGACCGACCGACAGATCGACCAGCTCGTGTATGAGTTGTACGGGTTGACGGAAGAGGAGATTCGGATCGTAGAGGAGGCGACGCAGCGATGACTGCTGATCCAAACCGCGACCACGTTCAGAGCCGCGACCGTAAGGGAGCGGATTCGTCACGCCGCGGCAACGACGCTGGTCCGCTCCCTCACGGTCCCGGCTCGGATTCCGCCGATGGGAGAGCGCGCCCGCGCAAGGAATCGCCGAACATCTATTGCGACGCTCGCGCCTATCTAATCACGTTCACCACATACGGTACTTGGGTACACGGCGATGAACGGGGATCGGTCGATCGTGAGCATAACATTCCGGGCACGGCGTTGCTTAAACCCAGTGCGCCGCGACGACGCATGGTGACGGGGCTGATGAAATCAAACGAAGTGAAACTCAACCGTGAACACCGCAATATCGTGCAGAAAACGATCGAGCGTGTCTGCACGCACTTTGATTGGGAACTCCATGCCGCAAACGTGCGAACCAACCACGTGCATGTCGTGGTGAGCGCACCGGAGTCGCCGGAGCGGGTGATGAATGTTTTGAAATCGTGGACCACGCGCGCATTGGTTGCGGCGAAACTTGTCGATCGTGGAACCAAGATGTGGACCCGTCACGGCAGCACGCGCTATTTATGGAAGGCTCGCGACGTCCGGACCGCCTGCCAATATGTGTGCGAGGGACAGGGAGTGGATTTGTGATTGGGCCCTGGGTCGACGGCAAGCCCATCCGCTCCCTCACGGTCGCGGCTCGGATACCGCCGTCGGACCAGACGGCCATCCAGCGCCAGATCGACGCCACCGACCGCCAGATAGACCAGCTCGTGTACGAACTCTACGGCCTGACCGACGACGAAATCAAGGTCGTCGAGGAAGCGACGAAGGTTGAAACGGCGAAACGCTGAAACACCGAAACGCCGAGATGCTGAACCACCCTCACCCCTACCCCTCTCCCTAGGAGGGAGAGGGGGGAGGTTCTTGGGGGCGGAGATTGTGACCCCCCAGTGAACTGGGGGGCTACATTCGCGCGTCCCTACGGGACTTTGACAAAGGCGATCGACGAAAAGGTGGACATTCTGAATTATTCGACGTCGGCGGAGGGATGAGAGGGGGAGGGCGAAAGGTTTCAGAGTTCAAGAAGGATGCGGGCGCGAAGTGGGCGACGTGTGCGATCACGTGATCCATCGCGGGATGCGAGAATCCGCCGAAGGCGGACTCGCACCAGCAGCGGGTCGTGGCGTGGGCTTGACGTCGATCGCCGGTGACGGGGCCTACCCGACGAACACGTACCAGGCTGAACCCTGCGGCGCGGGAAGACCCTACTTGCCCTCGCCGACCGTGAAGTAAGTAACCGCCAACGCTTCCTTGCCCGTCTGGGAGTTCTTCGCGCCCGCGGTGATGGCGTACTTGCCCGGCGCCAGCGGGGCGATCTCGCGGACCATATCGCCGGTCAGCCCGTTGCGGATGGTGAAGTTGTCGCCCGGGTTGACCACGGAATAGTCCTGCCCCAGGGCGAAGCTGCCCGCGGCGGCGGTGATGCCGTAACTGAACTGGGTGCCCTCGGTGGAGTCGATGTTCCGCAGGATGCACTTGAAGTCGCGGGCGTCTCCCACGAGCGGTTCGTAGGCCTCGACGCGGAAGGTCGGCGTGGAGCCCACCGTCTGGGAGATCACCCACTCGATCATCCGCCGACCGTCGCGGTCGCTGAACTTCCCGGCCTTGCCGTCCATGTAGATCCAGGCCGCCGGTCGGTCGGCTTCGTCCAAGGTCGGCGCACCCCTGCCGGCCAGTGCGGTCGGATTATTCTCCGCGGTGAAACGCGCGCGGTTTGTCGATGCCGAAGGCGGAACCGAGGACCTCGGCTTGGCGCCCGCATTGTTGGACCCTGGCGACCCTCCGCCCGTATCCGACGCACAGCCCGCCACGGCGATCAACGACAGCATCAAAAGGCGAAACGCTCGCATGGTAGCTCCTTGAAACAGTTTTCGAGTCCCGTTCGTATGGGCTGGGACGTTAAGATGAACCCCCCTGACTGTCAAGCGGGCGGCGGTTTCCATTGGACTCGGCCAGGGCGGCGTTTTCTGCTACACTGTGCCGCCTGAAAGGGGAGTGGAGGAACGGTGGAAACCATGAAATCCAGCGAGATTCGGCGGCAGTTTATCGACTTTTTCGCGTCCAAGGGGCACGCCTGCGTGCCCTCCTCGCCCGTGTTGCCGCTGAACGACCCCACCCTGATGTTCGCCAACGCGGGCATGAACCAGTTCAAGCCCATCTTCCTAGGGGCCGAGCGGGCGACGCACCCGCGGGTCGCCAATTCCCAGAAGTGCATCCGCGCCGGCGGCAAGCACAACGACCTCGATGACGTGGGCCAGGATACCTACCACCACACCTTCTTCGAGATGCTGGGCAACTGGTCCTTCGGCGACTATTTCAAGAAGGAAGCCATCGAGTGGGCCTGGGAGCTGCTCACCAAGGTCTGGGGCATCGACAAGACTCGCCTCCACGCGACGTATTTCGGGGGCTTGCGGAAGGGGACGGAGGGACGAAGGGACGAAGGGACGAAGGAGTGGGAACTCGAGCCCGACCACGACGCCCGCGACCTTTGGTTGTCCGTCACCGACATCGACCCGTCGCACGTCCATCCTGGCAACATGAAGGACAATTTCTGGGAGATGGGCGAGACCGGCCCCTGCGGGCCGTGCAGCGAGATCCACATCGACCTGACCCCGGACAAGTCCGGCCGCGACTTGGTCAACAAGGGCGACGCCCGGGTTATGGAACTCTGGAACCTCGTCTTCATCCAGTTCAACCGCGGCAGTGACGGCAAGCTGACACCGCTCCCGGCCCGGCACGTCGACACGGGCATGGGCTTCGAGCGCCTCTGCGCCATACTGCAGAAAAAAACCAGCAACTACGACACGGACGTGTTCACGCCGCTGTTCGACGCGATTCAGAGGCGTACCGGCGCGGCGGGCTATCGAGGAACCCTCCCCGAACAGGGAACGCAAAGATCCTCTTTGCACGAAGGGGGAACGCTGGGATCCCCTTTGCACGATGGGGGAACGCAAAGATCCTCTTTGCGCGAAGGGGGTTCGGAAGGAGACCAGGGGCAAAGAGAATCTTTGCCCTCCCCGCACCTCATGATTGACGTGTCGTATCGCGTCATTGCGGATCATCTGCGCTGCTTGACCTTCGCCCTCACCGACGGGGCCATCCCCAGCAACGAAGGCCGCGGATATGTCCTTCGCCGCATCCTTCGTCGCGCCGTCCGCTACGGGCGACAGTACCTCAACATGCACGAACCCTTCCTCTGCGACCTCGTCCCCACCGTCGTCGAACACATGAGCGATGTATTCCCCGAACTGCGCGCCGCCCATCGCGGTAAGAACGTCGAACACGTCGCCAACCTCATCCGCGAGGAGGAGGAATCGTTCCTCAAAACGCTCGATCGTGGAATCCATCTTTTCAACGACGCTAGAGCAAGGGCTAGCGAGCGGTTTGAGGAGTCCGCGGATCCTGTGCTCAAAGCTAGAATTGTAGGGCACATCAAGACCACGACCTATCAGCCCGACCCCAGCGCGTTAGCTTACTGGTCGGGTGAGATCGTTTGGCGTTCCTTCCCTGGTTCGGACAGACCGACGATCTCAGGTACCGACGCTTTCAGGCTACACGACACCTACGGCTTCCCCGTCGACCTCACCGAACTGATGGCCGAGGAGCAGGGGCTCAAGGTCGATATCGGAGAGTATGAGCGCCTGATGGAAGAGGCTCGCGACCGTGCGCGAGGAAGCGATGCAAGTGTTGCTGATGGTGCAGACGATGAGCGGGAGGCTCAACTGGCACGAAGGCACGCAGAAAACCACGAACAAATTGTAAACCAGGTCATCAGCGACCCTTCGCTCCGCGAGCGCATTTTGCGAGGGGAATGTCCCGATGAATTCAAGTACGATGATTGGAGGGAGCATAAGACGTACATTGTCGCCATCTCCGGATTTGTGGGGGCGTCGCCTACCGAGCCAGTACAGTGGAACAAGGACGAGCACATTCAAGTTTCTACGGCGACAACTTGTTTCTACGCCGAACAGGGTGGGCAAGAATATGATAGGGGGATCATCACTACTCCGACTGGGGCGATCCAAATCGATCGGGTCACGCGACGCAAAGTTAAGTTACTTGGTCGGGCGTGGGAAGTCATCGCACATTGCGGAGTCGTCACCAAGGGTCCCATTCGCTCCGGCGACGCCTGCGAGATGGGCGTGTCCGAGGACCATCGCGTCCCCACCATGCAAAACCACACGGCCACGCATGTCCTCAACTGGGCCTTGCGGGAGGTGTTGTGTCCTGCGGAGGAGCGCGAGAATCCGCATGTGCAACAGAAGGGGTCGCTGGTCGATCCGGACAAGACGCGGTTCGATTTTTCGCACAATCATGCACTGTCCGGCGAGGAGCTTTCGCGGATCGAGAGTCTCGTGAAAAAGCAGATCGGCGAGAACCTCGAGGTTCATGATCTGCTCGACGGCAAGCGGGAGGTCCCACAGCCCAAGGCCCGCGAGATCAACACCCTACGGGCCGTCTTTGGGGAAAAGTATCCCGACCTCGTGCGCGTGGTCTCGATCGGCCCGGGGATCAAGGAACTGCTCGCCGATCCGAAGAACGCTAAGTGGATGCAATATTCGGTGGAGTTCTGCGGCGGCACGCACGTGAAGAACAGTCGAGAAATCGGCGATTTCGTGCTGGTTCACGAAGAGGCCGTCGCTAAGGGCGTGCGGCGCGTCGTGGGGCTGACGGGAGAGACCGCGGCCAGGGCGAGACAGCGCGGGGAGTCGCTCTTGGAAATCGCCGACGATCTGCGACGCGAAGTTCGAAGTTCAAAGTTCGAAGTTCGAAAAGGCAGCGAAACCTACGACCTCTCTCGGCTGCTTCGCGAAGTCGCCGACGCCGACAAACCGATTCCCATCCTTACGCGACACAGGCTGGCGGACACGATCGCCCTTCTGCAAGAGTCAGCCAAGGAGGATCAGAAAAAGTCCGCAGCCAAGGCGCAGCGCGGGGCCGTCGAAGCCGTCGGCGACCTGCTGGCGGCACACGCGACCGACGTCAACGGAGTGACCGTCGTCGTGGGCGAAGTGCCCGGGGCGAGCGCCGACGCCCTGCGCAGCGGCATCGACTTCGTACGAAACAAGAAGGGTTCGTCGGCGGTCCTGCTGGCGGCGGTCGATGACGGCAAGGTGACACTCGTGGCGGGCATGAGTAGGGACCTCGTCGAGCGCGGCCTCAAGGCCGGCGACCTCATCAAGGAAATCTGCCCCCTGGTGGGCGGCAAAGGCGGCGGCCGCCCCGACATGGCCCAAGGCGGCGGGAACGACCCCAACGGTTTGTCCAAGGCCCTCGAAAAAGCGGCGGAGTGGATCGCCGCGAAACTACCGACCTAGCGGGCGTCGCTGGTGGGAGATTGGAAACTCGCATCGGCGAATCCAACCGCCTATAACGCGCGATCACGTCTTGGGGGCGTTCTTCTGCCGTTCCATCTCGTCGAGATACTTCTGAAACTCGCCCATTTTGTAGGAGAGAAAACAGAACGCGTGGTGCAGGGCGAGGTATTCGAGGTCGGTCTTATCGTCCTCGGCCTCGTGGCGGAGTTCGTTCAGTTTGGCGAGGATGGGCTCGGCTTTCATGGACGTTCGACTCCTTCGTTCGCGGGTGCATCATACCGGCCCGAGCGAGCGATTCCAGAGTGTGGTCGGCGGGTCGCGATATCCCAAAGTCCGCGCGGGCTGAAGCCCGGGGCTCGTTGGTTTTGACGCCTTATACCAGTTGCGGAACCGCGGGAGCCCGCGTGCGAACGTCGATCGCGTCCAGCAGGGTCTGCGAGTCAAACGGCTTGCGGAGAGTCGCGTCGAATCCCATCTGCAAAAGCCCCTGCCTGCGGGCCTCGGATAGTCCCGAACCCATCCCGATCAGTCGCGGTACCGCCGCCGCGGGAAGCGACCGAAAGAAGCGGACCAGCGCTTCGGGAGGCAGGTCGGAGAGAGTCACATCCACGACGACCACATGGGGATGCAGCTCGTGCGCCGCCGCGCCGGCTTCGAGCGCCGTCGTCGCCAGTCCGACCTCGTACCCTTGACCGGTCAGGGTCCGTTGCAGCGCGGCGGTCAACGAAGTGTCGGCGTCGATCACTAGAATGCGTTTGCGCCCGGTTTCGAGATCGCCCAAGGGCATCCCGTGGGCGCGCAGGAAGCGGATCAACTGATCCGCGGGAATGCGGCGGTCCTTGCTGCCCGGGATGCGATACCCGCGCAGTCGCCCCGCGTCGAACCACTTCGACACCGTGCGCGGGGCCACGTTGCAAATCTTGGCCACTTCGCCGGTCGTATAGACGGTTTTCGACGTACCCATGAACCCAGCGCCCGCGCCTGCAAACCCGAATCGCAACCCTGTCGATTCATCGGCACGCCGACACCGCCCCTGTGCCTGGAAGGAAGTGAGACCGCATCGACATGAGGATCACGCGCCCGCAAGGTCCGGTAAACGACCCCGCACCGCCTGCGCCTACGACTTCACAAACGCGAGCAAGACCTGGGCCAGCAGCAGAGGCCGGAACCCGGGATCGCCGAACACGTGCTTATCCACGGCTCGACGCACATCGGGCTGGGCGTCGGGCTGACCGGAATGATTGCCGAACCCGTAGTCGTGAAACACCATGCACCCGCCGGGGGCGAGCAAATCCTTGTAGTTGCCAAAGTCATTCACGACCTGGCGATACGAATGATCCCCGTCGATGAAGATCAGCGACGCGCCGCCGGGTCGAAGAATCTTCCAGGCCTCATCCGAAGTCCCGACGAATTGCACCAAGCGCCGCTCCTCGCCGAGTTGGGCCATGGCCAGTCGCACTTGCTGTTGGTTGAGCGGAAGTTCCCCGTGCGGGTCGATGGAGATGATCTTGGCCTCGCTACCCACCCCGCGCAATGCCATCGCCAACATCGAAATCGACCGGCCTCGATATGACCCAATCTCGATCACGCACTCCCCGCAAGCGTGCGTCCATTGGGTCAGCGCGTGCAGTGTGCAGCTCTCGACAGGTTCCGTGCAGTAGACACAGGTGACCAGTTCGTCGATCTCCGAGGAGGTCAATCCCCGCCAGGGCACCTCGGCCGCCGAAAGCAACCGGCGGACCATCGCCGTCGTATTCGACCAGCGCACCGAGGAATTGAGCCAGTCGTCATCCGGCATCGGCTCGACCGGCAGGAAGAGTTCGCAGAGTTGCCGCTGCGGATCGCGGGTGAACGGGGTGTAGCGCTCCGACTCGGTGGCGCCATTGGCGAAAACCAAGCGCCCCATCACCGTGCTGACGTCGGGGAAGCCCCGATCCTGCCTGAAGAGCGCCGCGGGGCGGATGGTGCAGCGCCTCGGAAGCGGACGCGTGGGACGAATCTCGATCGACTCGCCATCCCGCCGGAAGTCGAACCAAGCTCCGGCCTGTCCGATGAACCCGATGGGAATCCGCTCCAACGGCCAGTGGACAACGGACGACTCGCCGTCTCCGACCGCCGCCGATTCCAACAAGACCTCCGCCATCCCGCATACTCCGCAAGGTGCCCCGCCAACCGAAAAAACCGCGACGCGCGTGTCTTATCGACAGACGCGCATGAATTGCTGTAATCCCCCGAGGCGTAGCGCGACCGAACCTACGGTGCGCCGGTAAACTTCAGGAAAAACAACGCCGCGTCGTCCAAATCCACGTCGTCGTCGTGATCGAAGTCCGCGGGTTCGCAGCTCTTGCTTGGCGGACCGTGCAACGGTCCGGTGAGGCAGTCGAAGAGCGAGGAGTAGTTGTCGCCGTCCACGTCGCCGTCGAAGTCGAAGTCCGCCGGTGATGACGGGACTACCTCCGCGCAAACGGAAAACTCCGACGTGTTGCGGGCCGGATCGGTGGAGGCGGCGGTCATCTGCCGCCCGAGGTCCACCCGCACGGGCAGCGCGATGTGGAACGACACGGTGCCGTCGGCTCCGGTCAGCGCATTCAGGCCGCCGAGGTATTGCTCCCCTTCGCCATGAGCGCTCGGGTCGCAGTTCGCGTTGGAAAAAAAGTCGATCCGAAACGCCGTGTCGGCGACGCTCTCCAGCACGCCGGTCACGTGGGTCACCTCGCCGTTGACGACCGCGAGAATCCTGGGAAAGTTGCGCAGCTCGTTGGCCCCCAGGTCGTCGTCGGGAATGTCATTGGGCGACACCCCGTCGTCGTCCAGGTCGATGCCCAGACCGCCGTTGGCGGACATCGAGTTCCGCAGGATCGCCGTCCCCGCCGTTTCCTTGACGGTCACGCCGTCCTCGCCGTTGTGGGCGATGATGTTGCCCTGGGGCGGGTCGTCGGCGCTTCCCACCACATTGTCGGGCGCTCGGTCGACGAACACGCCGCTGCCGAGGTTGGGGATAGCCGTCGTCTCATCGACGCCCACGCCGATCCAGTTGCGCTCGATGACGTTGTCGAAGGCGTCCGCATCCAGCAGGTGGACTCCGTGACGATCGTTGCCCGCGATTACGTTGCCTACCACGCTGCTGCCGAAAAAGTCCGCGCCGATGTAGTTCTCCGGGGCGTTTTCGACGATCACCCCGTCCACGTTGTTGCCCAGATCGACGAGCCCCGTCACGTCGGTGCCGATGAAGTTGTTGGAGAGGATGTTCCGCGAGGCCCCGTCGTGAAGCAAAATGCCTGAAATCCCGTTGGCCGAGACGACGTTCCCGCCCCCGACCTCGGCCAGGCCGATGCTGTTGTAGAAACCGTGGCTGATATCCACGCCGAATGTAAAGTTGCCGAGGCGAGCCGTTCCCGTCGCGTCGGTCCCGATGAAATTTCCGAAAACGCCGTTGGAGTCCGCCGACGCGGCTGCGTCCGCGATGCAGATGCCCGCCCCGTTGTTGCCGGAAATGACGTTCCCCTCGCCGGGGTGGATGCCGCCGATCCGTTGTCCCGAGGCGTCGAAAATCAGAACCCCGCTGCCGCTGTTGGGAATCGCTGCCATGCCGCTGACATCTGTTCCGATGTAGTTGCCGAGCACGCGGGTCTGCTCGGGACCCGTCGGGGCGGGATTGGTGATGAAGATTCCGCCTAGATTGTTCCCGGAGATGATGTTGCGTTCGTCTTCGACAGGCCCGCCGACGTCGGTGCGCTCGGCCCCCTCCAGATGCACGCCGAATTCGGCGTTGCCCAAGTCTAGCCTCCCGGTGCGGTCGATACCGATGCCGTTGCCAAAGATGCCATTGTCGACGGGCAGGAAGTTCTCCCGCAGGACGCGCACACCGGCGCCGCCATTGCCGGAAATCAGGTTGCCTGTTCCCAATCCGCTGCTGCCGATGGTGTTGCCGCTGGCGCTTTCGATCTGCACACCGCCCAGCGTGTTGCCGCGAGCGAGGCTTCCGGTCGGGTCGGTCCCGATGTAGTTGCCGTAAACGACGTTGTTTGACGCTCCCATACCCGTATTGCGGATGAGTACACCGTACTTAAGGTTTCCGGAAATGACGTTTCCCACCATCGGTCCGCCGCCGCCGACGGTGTGGCCCGAGGAGTCAAGAATGGCGACGCCGCTGCCGCCATTGCCGAGGTGCGTGGCGGCGTCCGGACCGTAGCCGATGAGATTCCATTGGATCACGGTGCCCGTTGCCTCCGGGCCGGTGATCAGGATCCCGTTTTGCCCGTGGCTGGCGATGTAGTTGCGATCTAGCACGGTTCCGCCGATCAAGTTGTTGGTCGAGGCGTTGATCCAGACGCCATCCCCAAAGTTGCCGATCGCATCGCTGAGTGCGTTGGTGCCGATGTAGTTGGCTACGACGCGGTTTTGCGAGGTCAAGTAGGGGGCGACGGGCGGCCCGAAGATGGCCACGCCGTAGCCGTTGCCGGCGATCACGTTGCCGCGTACCACGCAACGCGTCGTGCCGACGTCGAGCCGCACCCCGGCGAAGAAATTGCCGCGCGCGAAGCGCGACGAGACATCGGTGCCGATGTAGTTGCCGACGATGACCTCGCCCAGCGGATAGGAAGGTATCCCCGTGACGCGCACGCCGCTTCCGAAGTTTCCAGAGATGACGTTCCGGGATTCCGGAGTCGCACCTCCCACCACGGCCACCATCCCGGGTTGATACACAAGGTTCACGCCGTTGTCCTTGTTGGCTAGGGCAATCGTTCCGCCGATGTCCAACCCGATGAAGTTCCCCACGATGCCCACCGACCCCGCAATGTTCACATAGATACCGTCTCCGAAATTGCCGGAGATAATGTTCCGCGCCGCCGCGGTCGTTCCGCCGATCGTCGTGTTGGTGCCCCCGACGACCATGACGCCCGTCTCGTTCCACAAGTTGTTGAAGGCGACCGTTCCCGTGTCGTCGGTGCCGATGAGGTTGCCCTCGATCCGGTTGCCGGTCGAACTCTGTCCGCTGATGCTGATCCCGCCCTCCGGAAAGTCCGTCCCGTTGCCCGAGATCACCTGCCGGATCCCGGCGACCGGCGCGCCGCCGATGAGATTGTTGTTGCCCGAGACCGTGATCCCGCTGCCCAGGTTGCTGATCGGCGCATCGCCGGTGATATTGGTCCCTATGTAGTTGGGCCCGATGGTGTTGTTCGATCCGCCCACCGCCATCCCGGAGCCGGAAAACCCGTTGATGACCAATCCTCGGACCGTACATCCGCTGGCGAAGACGTTCAGCCCCGACGCCGCCCCCGCCCCGGCCCCATTGATCTCGATGCACGGGTGGTCCAATTGCACGTGGCAATCGACCTCCCGGGTCCGGATCACGATCTTCTGCGTGAAGCCGTCGATGATGACCGCTTCGGTGATGGACGGAAGCTGGCTGGCCGGGGCGATGGTCTTGATGCCCGTCCCGATGCTGAACACGATCGTATCCGTCCCCGCGGTCGCGTTGGCCGTCTGGATCGCCGCACGGAGCGTGCATTGGATCCCGTTGAAGATATTATTGTCGATGTCGCAGATGCTCGTACCATTGCTGCCGTCGCCCTGATCGCCGGTCTGGTTGACGGTGATGATGATCGCCAGGGAAGGGCTCACCCAACATCCGATGAGCACAAGAATGAAAGCGCAGACTCGCACTGGTGACAGACCATGTCGCCGGCCACGACGCACATGAAACGCACACGTTGAAGTTGGTGAACGCATTCCCGCCTCTCCGAACTTTCTATCATAACCGTTCGCAGTAGAAAATGCGAGCCCCAACGTCCGCTAAAAGCGATCACCCATCGTCGCGCCCCCTTCCGAGCCCTCGCGTTCACGCCGCGCATACCCTCCGAGCCGTCGCCTTTAGGCGGCGGGTGCTCGCCGACAAGGGGAGAGTTCCGGACCGTCCTTAGGATTGACGACGGGCGCTCACGGAGGGTATCGTCGTTCGTCGCGCGTAGGAGCCTATCATGAAGCCTAGCGAGCGGGTCAGTCATCCGTGCCCATTGAACCTGTTGGGCGCCGCTGTACTTTCCGTTTGCCCCCCTTGCCCGACGTACATGGTCCTCGGCCTTGTGACCGCTGCCGGCATACTTTGCGGGAGGCCGCGGGAGTCCGTCGCCCAGTGCGATCTGGAATGGGGGGTCAAACTCGTCGGGTCAGACGCGGTTCCAGGCGACGGGTTCGGTTATCCCGTCGCCCTGAGCGGCAACATAGCCGTCGTCGGGGCGCCGCTCGATGATTGCGATGCGGGTGCCGACTGCGGTTCGGCGTACGTCTTCCGGTTCGACGGGGCTGTTTGGGTGGAGGAGGGCAAGCTCGCGGCTACGGACGCGACGCCCAATGATCAGTTCGGTTCGTCTCTCTCCGTCGATGGCGAGACCGTCGTCGTGGGGGTCCCGAACCACACCTGCCCCGATGGAGTCGCGTGCGGATCGGCTTACGTTTTCCGGTTCAACGGAAGCGCTTGGGTCCAGGAGCAAGAACTTGCTGCATCGGACGCCGCGGCGCTCGATTTTTTCGGCCGTTCGGTCTCGATCAGTGAGGATGTCATCGTCGTGGGGGCTCACGGTGACGATCACGAGCCCGACCTGAATTGGGGCGCGGCGTACCTTTACAGGTTCCATCCGGGCGGCCCCGGACCCTGGGTCGAGGAAGCGAAGTTCACTCCTTCCTCGAGCGCGACAAGCGCCCGCGAGTTCGGCTGGTCGGTTGCGGTGAACGGGGATACCGCTCTGGTAGGAGCGAAGGGGCAGGAGTGTTTTCCCCCCCCTCCCCCCCCCGAGCGCGTGGGCACGTGCCTGTGGGACGTCTATGTCTTTCGGTTCAATCCGATCACGTCCGGATGGGACCAGCCGCTCAAACTTATCGCGTCGGACTATGTTCCGTGGTTCGGGTACTCCGTGGCGCTGAGCGGCGAGACCGCGCTGGTCGGCGCTACGGCCGGTCCCGTCCGCGTCTACCAGCTCGATCCCGGTGCGACGGGGATGATGGTGGAGCAGTCGCAACTCACGCCGTGGAACGACCAGGGACCAGTCGGGACCGGCAGTGCGATGGCTATCGAAGGCGACACCATCGTTGTTGGGGCTGCCGGCGGCTCTTGTGGGACCGTAACCTGGTGCAGCGCGGCATATGTTTTCGAGTTCGTTGGCGGCGTCTGGGTGCAGCAAGGCGGACTGACCCCCTCATCCGGGATCGTATCGGGCGCCTTCGGAGGGTCCGTCGCGGTAAGCGGGGACAAGGCCTTGGTCGAATCCCGCGGTGTTGGATCGGCGCGCGTGTTCACGCTTGCCTTTCCGGACTGCAATCTGAACGGGATTCTCGACGCCGCCGACATCGCCGAGGGGCGCTCGCAGGACTCCGACGGAAGCGGAATTCCCGATGAATGCGAAACGCCGCCGCCGGGTGTCCTCGAGTGGAACCAGTCCGTTTCCGATTGGATAACCACTCGCTCGCTTAGGTTCAAAGTGACGGCCCCGGTGACCGCTACCGGGGCGACTTCCGCCAACGCGATTAAGGTTCGGATGATTGACCTGCAGTATCCCATGCCGCCCAATGCACCGCAGTTTCCTCCGCCGGATTTCAGCGCGTTCGAGTGGACGGCATGTTCGGCCGCAGGGGAGTCGGTTCCACCCGATGCGATGGGGCAAGGATGTTGTAGCCGCTGGGTCGGTCCGCCGGGGACGTTCCTTGAATCTCAGGACGACGCCAGCCGCGGGAGCTACCGTGCGGCGCGGCTGCAATGTACACCCTTCTATTTCGACTGGATCACGGAAACCGCAAACTCGCCGATCAACGTCGTGGGGGCGGAGATCGCCCCGAGTTCGACATTCAGCGTGCAGACCTACGGGTCCTCGTGCCAGGGTTCGGAGGACACCTGTCTTGCGGTTTCCGCTGGAATGACCATGTCGACGCTGCGCTCGGGCGACATTACACAACCACACGATACGTGGTGTGCGTGCTTCCAGCCGGACGGTCTGGACGTAAACGCGGTCGTGGTCAAGTTCAAGAACCTTCCGGGTGCGGCAAAGAAATACGTGGCTCGGATCGAGTCCAACGCGCCGGACCCCAACACCGATGTGAGCGCTCTGGACATCATCGCATGTCTGGAGGCCTTCAAGGGGTATGCCTATCCGTTCAGCGGACCGTGCCCGTGCCCTTCGACCGTGCCATGTAATGTCACGTCGTGCGGCACGGCGGCGGATTGCACCGCGGCCCACGGGGCGGGGGCGACGTGCGTGCGGACCTGCACCGACGGTCCCAACCAGGCGCTCGCCTGCATCACCCCGTCACACTGCGGCCAGTGCGTGGGCGGCACGCGCGTGAGCTACCCGTGCGACGCGGACGACGACTGCCCGGGCGGTACGTGCGCGCCGGGTACGTGTGGGTCCGGCTTCTGCCGCGACCGCTGCGGACGGTGTGACTAGGAACGAAGTACGAACGCGGAATCAGTGACTACGGCGAGCCGTCAGCTCCAGGTCGCGCGAACGTCCGCGGGCTCGCGCCCGCGGCCCTGATTGCCAGGCGGGGCTGTCATACTAGAACGTGGAATATTCCGGATACCACATCGCCTCGGCCACCAGCTCCTCGATGCGTTCGTCGGCGATGGGACGCCCGACGTGCTCGTCGCGCGCCTGGCGGATCACTCGGCAGGCGATGCGACGGCTGACCTCGCGGAGTTCAGAGGGATCGGGAAACAACGCTCCGCATTGCAGGCGCTCCTCGGTGATGCACTCCGCCAGGGCCTCCGCCGCGGCGAGAAAGATCCCGTCCGTCACCTCGAAGGCGTCGGCGAGGATGCACCCCAGCCCGATTCCCGGGAAAACGAAGGCGTTGTTGGCTTGGCCCACGACGATGTTCCGGCCCCCATAGTGCACGGGCGGAAACGGACTTCCCGTGGCCACCAGCGCCCGGCCCTCCGTCCATTTCATGACTTCCTCCGGCGTGCATTCCGTCTTCGACGTTGGGTTGCTAAGCGGAAGGATGATCGGACGATCCACATGTCGAGCGACTTCCCGAATGACCGCTTCCGAGAACAGACCCGGCGTCGCCGTCGTCCCGATCAGGACCGTAGGCTCGACCCGCCGAACGACCTCCAAGAGACCGATGTCCTCGCCGGGAGTGAAACCATAGGCGTCCATGACCTCGGGAGGCATGGCCACCGCCCGCTTGTGCGGGTCGTGAATGGTACGCCCCTCGTAGATCAGTCCGCGGTTATCCAAAAACACTTCCGCGTGACGCACGGATCGCGCGTCGCCGCCGGCGTCCATCATGGCCTTGGCCATCAAACGACCGATCCCCACGCCCGACGCACCCGCCCCCGCGAACACAATGCGCTGGTCGATGAGCCTGCCGCCGCTCGAGCGCAGCGCCGCCAAAATGCCGCCCACGATCACCGCGGCCGTTCCCTGAATGTCGTCGTTGAAACTCGGCAGCCGCTTTCGGTAGCGATCCAGAACCGCGAAGGCGATGTTCTTGTGGAAGTCCTCCCACTGAACCAACGCCGAAGGAAAAACCCCGCGCACCGCCTCCACGAACTCCTCCACCAGCCGGTCGTACGCCTCGCCGCGAAGCCGGCGCTGAGGGAACCCGAGATAGAGCGGATCGTTCAGCAGTTCCGCGTTGTCCGTCCCTACGTCCAGGCTCACCGGAAGACAGTGTTGCGGGTGAATTCCTGCCGCGGCGCAATACAGCGCGATCTTTCCGATCGGGATGCCCATTCCCCCCACGCCTTGATCGCCCAGCCCCAGGATTCGCTCGTTGTCCGTGACCACGATCAGACGAATATCCTGATGCGGCCAATTGCGCAGCAGATCGGGGATGCGGGTCTCGTCGTCCGGCGTGATCCAGATTCCTCGCGAGCGCCGGAAAATGTGGCTGTACCGTTGACACGCCTGACCCACCGTCGGCGTATAGACGATCGGCAGAAGCTCCGGCAGGTTCTCGACCAGCACGCGATAGAAGAGCGTCTCATTGCGATCCTTCAACGCCATCAACCCGATGAACTTCTCCAAATCCGTGCCCTTGGCCCGGACGTGTTCCAGTTCCAGCGCGATCTGCTCCTCGATCGAAAGCTTGCGGTACGGCAGCAGGCCCTCGAGACGAAGTTGGCGACGCTCCTCGCGCGAAAACGCCGCGTCTTTGTTGAGCATGTTGTCGTGGAGGAGCCGAATGCCCGTCAACGTCGGCCCGCTTTGGATCTCGGTGGCTTGCATCTACGCACTCCCATGGTCGGACCGGCCGCGGTTCGGCCTCGCCGCAGCCAAAACACGGCATACGCCGTTCCAGCCAGACCCGTCCAATCAAGAAAATCTTACCCGTCCGCATCCGGCGGGTGACTGCGGGGTATCCCACATGGGTTTGCGCGAATCACCGCACGGCGTGCGATTCGCCCCCCTCCAGCGGCCCTATCAGGCCGTTTGGTCGATAGGAGGAGCGGGCGGCGGCTCGGTTTTCTGGCACGCCGGTTGCAAGAGGGTCGGTAGAGTTGACGCGGCAACATTCGGTCTCGGAGCCAACGAGACGCCCGACATACTCTCCCCACTCTCCGGCCCGAACGCGGGCGATCGTTGGCTCCGGGCCGATCTTTTTTGGGGCCGCAACATGCAGGATCGACTGGCCAGGGGATGCCGCGTCTCCATCCTCGGACTGAGCGTCAACGGCGCGCTGGCCGTGGTCAAGCTGGTCTGCGGAATCGCCGGCAATTCCTACGCCCTGGTCGCCGACGCCATCGAGTCCCTGGGCGACATCTTCAGTTCCCTCATTGTCTGGAGCGGGTTGGTCATCGCTTCGCGTCCCGCGGACGCGGATCATCCCTACGGTCATGGCAAGGCGGAGCCGCTTGCGGCGTTCTGCGTGGCCCTGCTGCTCATCGGCGCTGCCGCGACCATTGCGGTGCAAGCCGTTCACGAGATCCGCACACCGCATGAGGTGCCGGCGGCCTACACGCTTTTCGTTCTGCTGGTGGTCGTTGCGGTGAAGGAGGGGATGTACCGCTACGCGCGGCGCACCGGCGAGAACATAGGCAGCACGGCTGTGATCGTGGACGCTTGGCACCATCGCAGCGACGCCATGACTTCCGCCGCCGCGGCCGTGGGCATCAGCATCGCCCTTCTCGGTGGGGCCGCCTACGCACCCGCCGATGACTGGGCCGCACTCTTCGCCTGCACCGTCATTACCTTCAACGCCCTGGGATTCATCCGCACCGCGATCGGCGAACTGATGGACCGGCGCCCGAACCTGGCGTTGATCGAAGCCATTCCCCTCGCCGCGCTTCAAACCGACGGCGCGCAGCGCGTCGAGAAGGTCCTGGTCCGCAAGATGGGTCCCTTTCTCTACGTCGATTTGCACCTGGAGGTCGATCCAATGCTGACCGTCCTCGATGCCCATCGCATCGCCCATCAGGTCAAGGACGCCATCCGCAACCGCTGGCCGCAGATCGCAGATGTGCTCGTCCACACCGAACCCGCGGGCGGAGTGCCGGGCGCTTACCCCGCGCCCAGCGCAACGAGTTAGGGAACCGTCCCGGGACCGCCATCACCAGCGTCGATCCGGGCGTTCGACGCGTGCATGGTGCCCGGTGCCGAGAAACAGGGCGTTAGGCGTCGACCATGACCTTGAATCCGCCGCTGACCATGCGGGCGCAGTCGAAGGGCAAGTTCTTGGGGTCCATCATCGCGGCCAGTCGCGGGTCCTGCATCACCTTGGCGTTGATGCGATCACGATGGGCCCGCGACTTGTAGACGATCCAGGAAAACACCACGGTCTCGCCGGGCTTGGGCTTGATCGTTTTCAAGAACGACACCCCGAACTTCACCTTGAGGTCGTCACCCACGCACTCGCGGTACTCGAGCGCCCCGTGGTCCCTCCACACCTTCCCCGCCTTCTTGGACATGGCGAAGTAGGCCTTGAGGTTCTTCTTCGGTACCGGCAAGACAAATCCATCGACGTAGAGCATTCGGACTCTCCTTTCGTTGTTTATTCAGCCGTACCTAGCCCGTTTCGGATTGGCCCGCGCCCGCCATTTGCCCGATAGACCCACGGACTCGTGCGAGGACGATCGTCACCTTGCCGTATTCGGGCCCTTCTACGGCTGACAGCTCGTGCTCAATGTCGATTTGTGGGCCGAGCTTGCTTGTCCACCATCCATCAGGAAGTTGGCGCGAGGCGTGCGTAGGCTTCCGACGGTCATTCGCAAAGATGGCGAGCTTCTGGATTCCTGCCTCGAGCAAGGCGTCATTTGTGTGGGAGTATCCCAGAAGCCCGTAGGCCTGCACAAAGGCATCAACAGTTTCGGCGCGCGGGACAGTCGCAGGCCAGTAGTCTTGCTCCTGCGGATCGGGCCACCACCAGCGTGCCGTATCTTCTGCCGCCCACGCGATGCAGTTGTATCCCTCATCGACCGGACTCGTGGGGCGGCTGTTCTTGTCATTGAGGAGCGGGAACTTGGCCCGCGCCAAGTAGAGCCAGTCTGCGAAGGTCATGCGGCATCGAATCCCTTTTCCTCACCCCATCGAAGCCACGCCCCCTTCATTTTTTTGATCGCTCCTCGGTCGCGCGGAGGAACTGGGTCTTCATTCGAAATAGCCTTCAGCGCCCAGTACCAATGGCCCGAGTTGTTGCGAAGATCCTCGAGGATCATGGGGAGCGCTTCAGGCCCCATTCCGATGACGGCTTGGTAGGCGGGGTGCATCGCAATCTCGGTGGTCGAGGACAGCCACTGCGTATCCTCGCGCCAGCGGCGGGAAAGCCCGCGGAATCGCTCACGCCGGCGATCACGAATGCTCGACGCAGCAGACTCGATATAGATGCGCACCTCACGCAACTGTTCTTGCAACTGAATGGACTGAGGACTCGCCCCGGCTGCAGACACAGCGAGGAGGACGTTGCCGACCAGCACAACGGGCAAGTTGGTTCGAATCGGCACGCGCCGTATTGGATCGGTCGAGCTCATTTGAAATTCTCCAGGGCCTGGGGCGTGAGGCTTTCGAAGAACAGACGGTTCTTCACGTCACGCAACTGTCCGAGCTTGATCCAAGCGTCGCTCTCGGAGATTCCGTCGGGAGTCACTGCGAATGCGTCGAGGTCAAACGTGCAGTCCTGGCTGTTCTCGGGTAGCGCCTGGGTAACGATTGCCAAGCATTGTTCCTGCTCGAAGGGGATGACGACCCGAAGTAAAAAGCCGGCCACCGCTTGGGGCAACGACGTGGGAATGGTGAACGTCGTCGTGAAGGTCCTCTCGAAGGACTCGCCCGGTGGCAGCGGGATACGGTTGATGAACCTTGAGGCGACGCGAACGATTTTCTGTGATTTTGCCACGCTGCGGTACTTACCCCAGAGCCCCATCGCCCGTTTCGTTAGTTCGTCCCACGAGGTGTAAGGCTGGAGTCGTGAAAGCGTAAACCCGTCGAGACGGAACTGTGCGACCCATTTCTGATCTGCGGACCGCAACATGACTCCGATCGGCGCCGGTGCGTTCGCCGAGACGCTAGGGCCCCCTTCCGCCGAGAAACTGAATTGGCCGCTGAAGGTACGCAGCTCTTCTCTCGATGGAAAGTCGGCGGCCAATTCGTCGCTGGCGGCCTTCAGCACATCGAGCGTCACCGCCGGCGAGCGCTCTATACGGATATCGATCAGCCCTTCAACGACCGGAGCCCTACTGAGATGCGGCCAAGTGTTCATAATGATTCTAGGCTCCCCAACAATTCGATTTCGCCATTGTAGCCAACCGGCATGTTGCTGTCTCGCCCGCTGACTACCGGATCGGCAAGTTCGTAATCGCTCGCTCATACAAGCTACCCGCCGACCCAATCCCCCTCAACCCGCTGCTCGACGGCTCCAGGTTGCCTTTGGCGACGCTTGCCGCGTGCTCTGCCCCAACGACCAGCTTGTGAAACCGTCCCGATCGAACCGACCCCGGAACCCCTCGAATCCACGCAATCTGAAAGCAGCCGGCCGCGCCGTGTCTGCCCCGATCCGCCGCCCCACCCGCAAACACGAAGACCCATCGGGTGGTGCTGCTGACGATCAGGCCGGCTACCTACGCCCAAGACTGCGATCGGACGACCCGTACGGGCCGGCTTGGGCAGGGGCAAGGACCGCCCGGGGGACAGTCGCGCCGATCGACAATCGTGGATGGAGAACGGAGAATGCCGCGGCGACGGAGACGCGGGGAGTATGCAGAGGGTTCAAAGCGGCGGAGGTTGGTCGGCGATTCGGTATGCCTGGCGCATGGCCCGGCGTTCGGGCGGGGTCGTCAAGTTTGTTCGCAGCTTATCCTCGCGGAACGCATGCAAGACTTGCGCCCTGGGAATGGGCGGGCAAGCGGGCGGCATGGTCGATGAGGCCGGTCGGTTTCCCGAGGTCTGCAAGAAGTCGATGCAGGCCATGGCCGCCGACATGCAGGGGCGGGTCGAACCGCGCTTCTTCGCCGACTATGGATTCGACGCTCTGCAACGATTCTCCCCACGCGAACTGGAGGCCATGGGGCGCCTCGTCGAGCCGGTCTACGCGGGCCCGGGGGACACGCACTATCGCGCGATCTCGTGGGACGACGCGATCCAACGTTGTGTCACGATTCTCAAGCGAACAGCGCCGGATGCGAACTTTTTCTACGTGAGCGGACGGTCGTCGAACGAGGCCGGGTTCCTCTTGCAATTGTTCGCCCGGCTCTACGGCACCAACAACGTCAACAACTGCAGTTACTATTGTCACCAGGCGAGCGGGGTCGGACTCAGCGGGGCTCTGGGGACGGGCACCGCGACGGTGGTGCTCGAAGACTTGGAGCGCTGCGACATTCTTTTTCTGATCGGGGGCAATCCGTCGTCCAATCATCCCCGTCTGATGCGGGCCCTGATGAAGCTTCGCCGACGAGGCGGTGAGGTCGTGGTCATCAACCCCCTTCGGGAGACGGGGCTGGTCAACTTTAGCGTGCCTTCCGATCCGCGGAGTCTGCTGTTCGGCTCGACGATTGCGAGCGAATACGTTCAACCGCACATCGGGGGCGACATCGCTTTGCTCACCGGCATCGCCAAGCGGATCCTCGAAATGGGCCGCGGCGACACAGGGTTCGTGGAGAATTGCACCACGAGCGGCGGGGAGTTTTGCGAATACGTCGAACGGATTTCGTGGGATGAAATCGTCGAGCGCTGCGGCGTGGAGAAGGCGGTCATCGAACGTGTAGCGGAGAAGTATGCGACGGCCCAGCGGGCGATCTTCGCCTGGACCATGGGGATTACCCATCACCTGCACGGCGTGGACAACGTCCGTGCCATCGTGAACCTGGCCTTGCTTCGCGGGATGGTGGGTCGTCCCGGGGCCGGACTGCTGCCCATCCGCGGACACAGCAACGTGCAGGGCATTGGGTCGATGGGAGTCACGCCGGCGCTGCGACAAGCGGTGTTTACCCGGCTCGAAGAACATTTCGGTGTCAACCTTCCGACGTCGAAAGGGCTGGACACGCTCTCTTGCGTCGACGCGATGCACGACGGTCGGATGCGCGGCGGGTGGTGTCTGGGCGGCAATCTGTTCGGGGCGAGCCCGGATGCCCGGCGTACGCGCGAAGCGTTTGGGAAGCTCGATTCCATGGTCTACTTCAGCACGACCCTCAACACGGGACATGCCTGGGGTCGGGCGAAGGAGACGATGGTTCTTCCCATGCGCGTCCGCGACGAGGAGTCGCAACCGACCACGCAGGAGTCGATGTTCAGCTACGTTCGGCTCAGCGAGGGAGGCCCCAGTCGGCACGACGGTCCGCGCGGCGAGGTCGAGACCATCGCCTCTATTGCTCGCGGCGTCCTGGGCGACGACGGACCGATCGACTGGCGGTCTCTGCTGGAACATCGCAACGTTCGCAAGTTGATCGCGACGGTCGTCCCGGGGTACGAGTCGATCGCCGACATCGACGACACGCGGCGAGAGTTCCACGTCGGCGGGCGAACGTTCCATCAACCCAAGTTCGCTACGGCGGACGGGCGGGCAAAGTTTCACGTCGTTACCCTGCCGCATGGTGACGAGCTGAACGGTCGCATGCGCCTGATGACCATCCGTAGCGAGGGGCAGTTCAACACCGTGGTGTACGAAGACGAGGACATCTATCGCGGCCAGGAGCGGCGGGACGTCATCCTCATGAACTCCGCGGACATCGCCCGACTCGGATTGCAAATGGATCAATCGGTCACGGTGCGGAGCGCCTGCGGCGAAATGGGGCGGATTCGAGTGCGTGAAGCGCCGATCCGCGCCGGCAACGCGGCCATGTACTATCCAGAGGCCAACGTCCTGGTCCCCGCGCAGGCGGATGGGGAGTCGCGGACCCCGGCGTTCAAGTCGGTGTGGGTGGAGGTCGTTGCGGATGGCTTGGGCGAACGGGTGCAGATCGGCGTGCCGCGGATGGCCTCGGCGAGCTTATCGGCCCACCGACCACCCCTCCAGGCGTGTTAGCCGGCCTTGGCGGACCGGAAACCGCCCCATTGCAACTAACTCCCGGAGATGCCGACTGTCTTGCTGGATGAAGGGACGATAGCCATGGAACTTCTGACGCTCACCTTTCTGGTTTTCGTGCTGGGCGGACCTCCCGCACCGGTGAGTCCGGTCGGACCTCGTCCAGCGATTCAGGCGACGGGCATCGGATACCCGCCTCGGGGCATGAGCCCCGCGCAGGGAAAGCTGATGGCACGGCGCGCGGCCGAGGTCGCAGCAACAAGGAATCTGGCACTCAAGGTGGACCCCACCCGTCGAACTGGCGTTCCGCCATTCCGGTACGTGTCCACACGGTTTTTGCCCGACGGATCGGTGGAGGTGGTTGTCGAGGCGCGAGCTGCCTCTCCGATTCGCAGCCCTGGATCCTGGCCGACGGCGAAGCGCCGACCTAACGGGCCCTGACCGCGGTGGGGGCGCGGGCGGCCCGCTTGGGTCCGGCGAAGGCGACTTGGTTTCGTCCCGCACACTTGGCGGCGTAGAGCTGTTCGTCGGCGGCGCGAATCAGCGTCGCCGCGGCGTTCACTTCCGTCATCTCGGTGAGAAGTCCGACTCCGACGCTGATGGTGATCTTCAAGTCGCGCCCCTCCCATTGCAGGGCGAGGGATTGGACGCTGGTACGCAGACGCTCGGCCAGGAACACGGCCCCTTCCGCGGCCGTACCGGGGGCGACCACCGCGAACTCCTCGCCGCCGAAGCGGGCGAGGTAATCGATCTTGCGGATGTTCTCATCCAGCACTCGGGCAACGGCCTGCAACACGCGGTCGCCCGCGAGGTGTCCGTGGGTGTCGTTAAAGGCCTTGAACTTGTCGACGTCGATCATCAGCAAGGCCAAGGGCGCGGCGCTCCGCGCCAGCCTCTCGATCTCCAGCGACAAGCGGGCGTCGAACGCCGCCCGGTTGCCTACTCCGGTGAGCGGATCGGTCGTGGCCCGTCGCAAGAGGTCCTCCTGTTGTCGGGCCATGGACTGGTTTTCGAGGTGCATGGCCATGCTCAGTTCGGTGATCCGCTCGCGGATTTCCGTCTCGATCTCCGGTCCCGACAACAGTCGCCCCTTGGTGAGTTCGAGCATGACCCGGGTTTGTTCGACTTCCGCAGAGACCTGGGCCAACGCCGCGGTGCCAGCGTCGGGTTCCAACCCGAAACGGCTGTGGGCGGCTTCGAGAAAAACATTGGCTTCCAACCGCCGCCCGCGTCTATCGGGGCAAACGACACCCGCAGCGAGTTCCGCGACTTCGAGGATCTGCGCCAACCATGTCGCTTCGCCCCCATCTTCCAGGGTGCGGAACGTCTCCACGGCGCGGCACAGCGACTCTGGGATTCCCCAGGCGCGCAAGAGCTGCCCGCCGATCTGGGGGTAGGTACCCCCAAGCGCCGCCTCTTCCAACGCGGGCAGGTCCCGCGGAATGTACTCGGCGGACGCGAGGACTTGGGCGTACACCTCCGGCAATCCCGAGGCCAGCGCCGAGCGGCCGAGCTGACTGAGCAAACCGCCGACAAACGCCTCCTGCGCCGAACCGGTCTTGGTGAGTGCCGCAAGCACGCGAGCGGCCACGCCGCAGGTCAGCGATTGCAGGGCGAAATGGTGGGAATCAAACCCGGGGCAGATCTTCGCGCCTCCGCCGGAAAGGACGGAGAAGGACAGGGCCATCATCTTGACGCCCCGAATCCCGGTGAGGCTCACCGCTTGGGTCAGGGAGGTGACCTCGCGTCCCACGCCGGCCATGGGGGAGTTGACGAATCGAAGAATCTTGGCCGACAGCCCCGGGTCCATGGCGATCGTGTCGGCGATCTCCTTCACCGACACGTCGGTACGGCGAGTCAATTCAAGAAGGCGCAGGACCACGCCGGGCGGGGTGGGAAGCCTGCCGCCCTTTTCCAAACGTGAGAATAGATCCGCCAACATTGCCAGACTCCTTTCCCGTTTTCGAACTCCGAAGACGGCGCCACGCTTCAGCGCTTGGTTCGTTGCGGCCACAGCACTCTTCGGAGAGCCGACCGTTTGGGAAATTCTGTCAGAGGTAGTGTTCACGGACCCTTTCGATCGTCGGGCCCCGACCGCCATCCAACCGCCCGGACAACATCGGCGTGTCTGTGCGAATACCTTAAGGGTTTTCCCGCATACGATATGGGACGGCGATGCGGGGTCCGAAGACTCCGATGCGGGTTTGCGGTTACGAGGAGTCGGCGAGAAGGAAGGCTTCTCGGCTGGCGCGGTTGGTGGAGAGGGCGTACTGATAAGGGTGACCCTCGAGAATGCGGACCCGCGGTTTCACGTCGCGCAACATGCGTTCCAATTGGTCCATCGAGGGAATGCCGTCGCTGCGGTAGGACACGACGAGCACGCTTTTCCGAAAGCGGTCGAACACGTCGCGGAATGCCTCGTGAATCCGCCTCGGATCGGTCCAGGGTTGAGGCTGTCGCCGGAGCGGACGATGCCGAAAGCGCAAGTCCATCCGCTCCTCCCAGTGATCGTAGTCGACCATCCCTTCCAGGAAGTGATAAAACTGCTGGTAATCGACGCCCACACCGCGCCCGTTCATGTAGGGCGGGTCGATATAGACAAGATCGAAATCGGGCTTGATGGTCAGGACATCTCCACACGTCGCCCGGCTGCAATCGCCCCCGTCCATCACGGCGCGGTTGGCTTCGTGGGCGAAGCGCCGGAAATGTTCCGGGAACGGCCGGTCCCAGGTCACCTTGTTGCCGAACGTGCGGGTCACCGACGCCGTACGCATGTAGAGGTTTCCTCGATGGAAAAGGTTGTATGGACGCTTGACCATCGCCGACTGGAATAACGCGAACCAGGCGAGGGCTCGCTTGTACTTGTCGGTCATGGCACGGATGTTCCCGACGGCCACGTCTAGCCAACGGTTCTCCTCGGCCGTGAAATAGACGCCCTCGAACATCCGCTCGATGAAGTCGCCATACGGCACACCGGTCCGACGGCGACCGATCGAATCGATCTCGTCCTCGGTGAGGGTGACGGAATCGTTTTCGATGAGGGCCAGCCCGATCTGATGGTTGAACGCCAGGACATCGTTGTAGGTGACGTGCTTGCCTTCGCGCTTGAGGGCGTGGGCCATGGCCCCGGTCCCCCCAAAGGCGTCAAGAACCGTAGTGAAGTCGTAACCGCCTAGATATTCGACGATGCCCGCGGCCAGCTTCCGCTTGCTGCCTTGGTAGCGGGTCGAAGGAAATTGCGGGCGGTGCAATGGGAGTCCCGGCAGCGTCGGGGTCGTCGCCGTCATGCATCCCTACTCGGCATCGCCGCGTTTGGCGCGGCTTGCAATGGCCACGATTCCATCGAGCTTCTGAGCGACCTCCGCGTCGATTTGGTCCTTCGGCGTGAGGGAGGCGAGCATGTGGTAATCAGACTTTCGGAGTTCGATCGGAAGTTGGAGCTTCTCGAAGTACGCTTTGAAAAGCGGATCGAGAAGATCGTCGGTGAGCTTCTTGTTCCCCCACCACGCATGCAAAGGGTCCCGAAGCGCCACGGGAGGGACCAGATCCGCAATGAGACCGCGCATGATCCGCTCGCGCTGCTCAGCCTCAGCACGTCCAAACAAGTCGTCGTCCAGGTCATGGCGGGCATAGGCCGCAAGGACCTCGACGGTGCAGAAATAGTTCTCGATCTCACGGCGGATCCACATCAACTCCGACAACTCGGGGGCCTCGTCCAGCTTCTTTTCCAGCCGATCGTAGATGGCAACGCCGAGCAGTTTTTCGTGCGCGAAGCGCAGCCCCCGGAAGTGATTCCGAGCGGCCTGCGGCGTGTTGCCGACATAGTGGACGAACGGGTCCTCGAGTATCTCGGCGGCGGGGTGGTCGAGTCGCGCTGCGAAGGCGCGAAGGATGGCGAGATCGGTGGAACCTTCCAGATACAGCACCCAACCCTTCAGCTCGGCAAGGTAGTAGTCTTCCCAACCAATTTCTTTGAGCGCTTTCAGTATTTGGGTCTTCCCGTCGTTCAAAGCGTGCGGCCTGCCGACGAACGCGATGACGGTCCCGCTTCCTGCCGCCTCGTTGAGGAGAACCTCGGAGTGGCTCGCGGCGATAACTTGCGAACCTTGCTGGTAGGCGACGTCAGTCAACCGCTGGTAGATCTGGCGCTGCCGCAGGATTTCCAAGTGCGCGTCGGGCTCGTCGAGCAGCAACACGCTCCGTGGATTCGCATAGAGATGCGCAAAAAGTAGGAGCGCCTGTTGAAGTCCGCGTCCGGCCGATGAAAGGTCAAGCCGCGTGCCGGTCCGTTCCCGGTACGCCATAGTGATTTCGCCGCGCTCGGCGATGTACTTCGGGGCTAGAAGCCCGACCCCGAAAAGGCGCTCTGCATGCACCACGAGCGCGTCCCAATCGGACTGAGCCTCCGTTTTGGAGTGGATCTGAAAACACAGATTTCGAAGCACCTGGGCGGTCTGCCCCTCACCGATGAGCACGTTGATCCTGCCTGGCTCCCACTTCGGCTCCATCGCGGCGAGCCCCGACATGGGCGGCAAGTAAGCAACGTGAACGTGCGCCGCCTCGCGTGGAACCTCCATGCGTTGAGGCTTATCACCGTTCCCTGTACGAAGCGGACGACAATAAAACGATTCGTCGTTCGCATAATCGAACTCAAGACCACAGCACCATGCCTTGTCGTTCGTGATTCCGTCAACGATCAGGTCGATTCGAACGGTGTCAGTCTTGGGCTTCTTCTTTCCGGTCTTTTCATCCAAAACCTGCTCGACGTCGCGGACGTGCAGATCGCGCCAGAGCAAGTTGGCGTCCGGGACCGGAATCGAGATGAGATCGCGCCGGTTGATCGTGACGCCCGGCCGTTTTTCGGGCGAGGCCTTGCCCTCGCGCTTTTCGTTCCAGCGTCGGAGTCCGATTTCCCAGAGGGCCAAGGCCTGGAGCGCCGTGGTCTTCCCTGAGTTGTTGGGGCCGATGAGCACGACAGCCCGTCCAAGCTCGATGTCCACATCTACGAATCGCTTGAAGTTTCGGACGCGCAGTCGGGTCAGCATGGGACTGCCCTCACGCCGAGGCCGTGGGGGCGCCTAGGGAGTCGGTGGGGGTTCGTTGGCGGGATTCGGCGGGTTGGGGATCGGCGACCTCGACGCCTCGGCGCCGCAGGGCGGCGCGGACGAGTCCCACGAACATCGGCTGGGGGTGCAACGGGCGACTGGTGAGTTCGGGATGGGCTTGGGTCGCCAGGAAGAAAGGATGTCTGTGGCGGGGCAGTTCCATGACCTGCATGATGGGATGATCGGGACTGCGCCCGGAGAAGACGACTCCGCCGCGTTCCAGGGCCTGGATGTATCGCGGCTCGACCTCGTAACGATGGCGAAAACGCAGGCGGATGCGATCGGCCCCGCCGCACAGCTCCGAAATCACGCTGCCCGCCTTGAGCACGACGTCATAACCGCCCAGGCGCATGTTCCCGCCCAAACCCTCGATCTTCTTTTGCTCGGGTAGAAGGTCGATCACCGGATCGGGGCAGTCGGGTTCGATCTCCGTGCTGCATGCGTGCGACAGGCCGCAGACGTTGCGGGCATACTCGATCACCGCGATCTGCATTCCGTAGCAAATGCCCAAATAGGGCATGCCCTGCTCGCGCACGTACTTGATGCAGGCGATTTTCCCGTCCACCCCGCGATGCCCGAATCCGCCGGGCACGATCACCCCGTCGAGCCTGCCCAGCCGCTCGTCGGAGTTGGCGTCGTTGAGGTCCGCGCTGTCCACCCATTCGAGTTGCACCTTGGCCCCAAGGTGCGTTCCGGCGTGTTCGATGGCATGAATGATGCTGGCATAACTATCGCGGACGGTGGTGTACTTGCCGATGATCCCGATGGTGATGGCGTGTTCCGCACCGCGGAAGCGGGCGATGTATCCGCTCCAGATCCTCCGCCCTTGTTCTTCCTTCGTCGCGTCGACCTTGTCGGTGAGGTTGAGCAACTCGACCACGGCTGCGTCGATGCCGGCGCCGCGAAGCATCTCCGGGATTACGTAGACACTGTCGCAATCGTGCATGGAGAAGACGCGGTCCATGGGCACGTTGGCGAACAGGGCGATTTTCTCGCGCACCTTTTTGCCTACCGGCGCTGCCGCCCGGCACGCGATGATGTCCGGGTGAATCCCCGCGGCGTTGAGCAATTTGAGGTTGAGCTGCGCGGGCTTGGACTTCTGTTCGCCCAATGCGCTCGGCGCGACGATGTAGGTCAGGGCCACGAAACAGAAGTTCGCCGGTCCCTCCTCATAGGACATCTCGCGGACGGCTTCGATGAGGTAGGCGTTCTCCACGTCTCCGACCGTTCCGCCGATCTCCACGAACACGACGTCGGCCTCGGTGGCCGTGGCCAGTTCCCGCAGGCGGAGCTTCACCTCGCCGGTGACATGGGGGATCATCTGCACGTCGCGGCCCAGGTAGCGCCCCTCGCGCTCCTTTTCCAATACCGAGGAGAGAATCTGCCCGCTGGTGGTGAAGTTCAGCCGCGATAGGTCCTGGTTGAGCATCCGCTCGTAGGTGCCCAAGTCCATGTCGCACTCCATCCCGTCGTCGAGTACAAAGACCTCCCCGTGACGAAAGGGGTTGAGCGTGCCGCTGTCGCGATTGAGGTAGCCTTCCAGTTTGATCGGGGTGACGGTCACGCCCTTGTCTTGCAGAATCTTGGCCAGGGAGCTGGAGAAGATACCTTTGCCGAGCCCGCTCATCACCGTGCCAACGACGACGACGTACTTGGTCTTACCCGGTTCGTACCCGGCGGGCATGGGAGTGAAAAACTCGGTTTCTTCCGACAATTGGCCGAGCCGCGAGAGGTTGTTTTCTGGTCTCATCGTTTTGGCGCCGGTTGTTCACCGGCGTCCTTTCGGTCAGGGTCCCTTTCGCCCGCGCCATCGCGCTACGAAACTCGCGTAATCCTCCGGCGTATCAATCCCCACCGAGCGTTGTTCGACGATCACCACGGCCATCTGCAAACCGCCGTGCAACCAGCGAAGCTGTTCCAGCGATTCGGACTTCTCCAAGACCGCGACCGGCATTACGCCGCCGCAAATGCGCCGCAGTACCGGTCGGCGAAACGCGTACACGCCCATGTGCAGCAGCCAGCGCGAAGGGCGATCGATCTTTCCACCGCTGTCTCGCGGGTAGGGTATCACGCTCCGCGAAAAGTATAAAGCCCGCCCTCGCCCATCGGCCACTACTTTTACGCAGCTGGGGTCCAGCGGCGACCCCGGCCCCTCGCGCGGACCGGCGTCGTCGAACGCCGCCGCAGCCGTGCCGATCGACACCTCCTCTGTGAGATCCTTCATTCGCACAACCAGCCGGTCAAGGACCGTCGGATGAATCTCGGGCTCGTCGCCTTGCACATTCAACACCAGATCGTCGTCGGAAAGGGCCAGCGACTCGGCGACTTCGGCCACCCGATCCGTGCCCGAGGGATGGTCGGTTCGCGTCATCCGCACTTCGCCGCCGAAGGACTTCACAGCCGACGCGATCCGCTCGTCGTCGGTGGCCACGATCACACGGTCGATCCGATCGCATTCTCGGACCCGCTCGTACACGTGCTGGACGAGGAACCTGCCCGTCTCCTTGGCCAGGGGCTTACCCGGAAACCGCACCGCCCCGAACCGCGCCGGAATGACCGCCACCGTGGTCATGCCGCCTCCGAAGCGAGAATGTAGCGCCACCCCTCGTGGGTGGCGCGCTTCCGACCTGCGTTGGAAAGCGAGCGGACACGGGGAAGTTCGAAGTTCAAAGTTCGAAGTTCAAAAACGCGGACGTTTCCTACGGCGGTATCCCGCCGGTCTTCGAACTTTGAACTTTGAACTTTGAACTTTCGGACGGAGTCGAGATGAGAGCACCGGGTACGAAAAGCCACGGCACCTTGTCGCGGTTTGCGATGCACGGGCCAAAGCTACCCTAGCGAACGAACGTTGTCAACCAGTCATGTTCGACCGCTGCCAAGATTGGGAAAGGGATGGAACGAGGCAGGGTCCGACGCGGCGGCGGGTCGAGTTGGTCGACCAACGTCTCGATGATAGAATGATGCGGCGTGAGTACCGCCCCTGGTTAGCGGCCCCAGATGGCCGCGGATTCATGGAAGCCCCGGAGATGAGGATGACGACGACCCTGACGGAAGATTTCAAGGTAGCCGACCTGGCCCAGGCCGAATTCGGGCGCAAGGAGATCATCCTCGCCGAGCATGAGATGCCCGGGCTGATGGCCATCCGCGAGGAGTACGGAGCGAGGAAGCCCCTCGTCGGGGCGCGGATCGCCGGCTCCTTGCACATGACCATCCAGACCGCGGTGCTCATCGAAACGCTGGCTGACCTGGGGGCCGACGTCCGTTGGTGTAGCTGCAATATTTTCAGCACCCAGGACCACGCCGCCGCCGCCATCGCCAAAGCCGGCACGCCCGTTTTCGCCTGGAAGGGCGAAACGCTCGAAGAGTATTGGTGGTGTACCGACCAGACCCTCAAGTTCCCCGAAGGCGGACCTACCCTGCTGGTGGACGACGGCGGCGACGCGACGATGCTCATCCACATGGGCTATGAAGCCGAGCAGGCCTTCGCCAAGAACGGCAAGCTCCCCAACCCCGACGAGGCCGACAATGAGGAGCTGGCTATTATCCTCGGCGTGATCCGCGACGAACTGCAACGCGACCCGCAGCGCTGGCAGCGCATGGTCAAGGACATCGTCGGGGTCAGCGAGGAAACGACGACCGGCGTCAAGCGCCTCTATCAGCGACAAGACGCGGGCAAGCTGCTCTTCCCCGCTATCAACGTCAACGACAGCGTGACCAAGAGCAAGTTCGACAACATCTACGGATGCAGGCATTCGCTGGTGGACGCGATCAATCGCGCCACGGACGTGATGCTCTCCGGCAAGGTCGCGGTGGTCTGCGGCTACGGCGACGTGGGCAAGGGCTGCGTCCAGAGCCTCCGCGGGCAGGGGTGCCGCGTGATTGTCACTGAAATCGATCCCATCTGCGCCCTTCAGGCCGCCATGGAAGGCTACCAGGTGCTCACGCTCGAAGACGTCGTCGGAACCGCAGACCTCTTCGTCACCACCACGGGCAACAAGGGCATCATCCTCGCCGAGCACATGAAGCGGATGAAGAACCAGGCCATCGTCTGCAACATCGGGCACTTCGACAACGAGATCGACATGGCCGGCCTCAAGAAAATCCCCGGCGTCAAAAAAGAGAACATCAAGCCGCAGGTCGATAAGTGGACCTTCCCCGACGGCCATTGCATCCTCGTCCTCGCCGAGGGGCGGCTGGTCAACCTCGGCTGCGCCACCGGCCACCCCAGCTTTGTGATGAGCAACAGCTTCTCCAACCAGGTCATCGCCCAGGTCGAACTGTGGCAGAATCACGCCAGCTACGAGAGGAAAGTCTATACCCTCCCCAAACACCTGGACGAGAAGGTCGCCCGCCTGCACCTCGCCCAACTCGGCGTCAAACTCACCCGCCTCCGCCCCGACCAGGCGGACTACATCGGCGTGGCGCCCGACGGACCGTATAAGGCGGAGCATTACAGGTACTAGAATCGAACGGTCGATCGACGTGACGGACGGCAATGGTTGCGATGACTCACATCCAGGAATTCGCTGACCGTGTCGCCAGGCGATTCGGTCCGGAACGGATCATTCTGTTTGGATCGCATGCCACGGGGACCGCGCAGGACGACTCCGATGTAGACCTTCTGGTTGTCATGCCCGACGGCGGGGATCCGTTGGGGGCAGCCGCGGAGATCTGTCGGCAAATTCCAGCGGCTTTTCCGATCGAAGTCATCGTGCGCGATCCGCATGATCTACAACGGCGTTTGGCCCAGCAGGATTGGTTTCTCATCGAGATCATGAAAACGTGCAAGGTCCTCCATGCACCCGCTCACGACTGAATGGATCGCCAAGGCCGAAGAGGATCTCGCCGTGGCCCGTCGGGAGGCGGCGCGAACCGAAGAACCGGCGTTCAATGCCGTCTGCTTCCATGCCCAAAAGGCGGCGGAGAAGTTCATCGAGGCCGTTCTTCAGCAACGCGGAGAACCTGTCCCGCGTGTCCATAATCTGCCGGTCCTGGCCAAGTTGGTTGAGCCCGGCGGCGACGCCTTCGATCCGCTTCGGGGAGCGCTTGCCGCTCTTTCGCAATTGTCCGTCACAGCGAGGTACCCAGGGTACTTTGCGAACAAGAGAGCGGCGGTCGAAGCGTTGGGGACCGCGGAACGGGTACGAACCGTTTGCCGCGGTCTGCTGAACCTCCCTTTGACCTGAGTGCCGCGTGTCGTACGGTTCACTGGGCTGGGGGTGTGCCGGCGTGGTTTGCGGTCGCTCGCTGGACGGCGAGGCTCACATCGGCGTGGCGCCGGATGGACCGTACAAACCCGACCAGTTACCGGTATCGATCCGCTATGCTCAGAGCCGCCGGCGCAAACCCGCGGACAGCCGTTCGCCCCTCACACGGGTTCCGGGGTTCCGTGACCGCACCAAATCTGTGCCCGTCAAAACAACTTTGGACATCGCCCTATTGCCAACGACAGGCGAATCGCGGTAGCATCGTCTCCTACAAAGGTAGTAGTTCAGACCCAAGCGGAGCAAGGAGAACCTCATGCCCCCATGCAAACCGATGTGCGCCGTTTTGTATTGCGTGATGCTCGCGACCACGGCTCCTGCATTGGCCGAGGAGTTCGACGCGATCAAGAAGGACGTTCAGGCCGCCCTCGAGGATGATCGCGCCAGCGCCGAAGAGTTTGGCAAGCTCAAGCCTCGACTGCTCGCCTTCCTCGACGCCGATCCCGGACCAGGACCCAAGGCCGATGCCCTGCGGGCCTTGTTCGCGCTCGCCCGCGCCGCCCAAGGAAATGACGCCGTGGCCACGGAAAACGACGTGGTCCGCCGTATCGCAGCCGCAAAGTTCGACGCCAAGGAACTCTCCGACGACGCTTGGTCCTCGGTCTTCGGCGCACTCCGGGCCCTGGGCGAACCCAGTCCCGACCTCGACCGCGACGCGTCGCTGCGAAGCCTCGCCCACCTCGACGCCGTGGACAAAGCCGCCACCACGACGCGAATGAAGACGCTGGTTCTGGCCGCCAAACTCCGCGCCGCGCTCATGGTCGACCGCGTCGCCGGCGGGCTTCCCAAGGACGAGCGCGACGCCGTCCTCGGGGCCGTGCAGCGAGCGCCCAAGGATTACCTCGCCGTCCCCGTGGAAGGGCAAACGACGTTCGAGGCGTTCGTCCGCCCCGCGAAGTTCGAGCTTGAGAACCTCTACCCCGGCCGATCCGCCCCCGACATCGTCGGCATCGACCTCGAAGAGAAACCGTTCAAGCTCTCCGAGTTTCGCGGGAAGACCGTCGTCCTCATCGCCTGGGCCACATGGTGTCCCGACTGCATGAACGCCATCCCCGGCGAAAAAGCCGTCTTCGACAAGTTCAAGGACAAGTCCGTCGTCTTCCTCGGCATCAACGGCGACGAGGATCGCACGCCCGCCCTCGCCGCCCAGAGGCAGCGACCCATTCCCTGGCGCTCCTTCTGGGGTCGTTGGTCCGGGGCCGACGGGAAGAAATCCCTCATCGTCGACGATTGGAACGTCCGCACGTGGCCGAGTTACTACGTAATCGACCCGCAGGGCGTGATCCGATTCAAACACTGCTGGGATTTGGACATGACCCAACTGGAACTCGCCATCCACGCGGCAATGGCCGGCTCGGGACCGTAACGTTCTCGCGAACCAGTATATTGCCCGGCAATCTCAAATCGGGTACCTTCCCGCAATGTCCACCGCCGGCCGGAAGATCCAACGACGGACCAAGGAAACCATCGGCGATCGTATTCGTCGGCGGCGAAAGGAACTCACCCTCACCCAGGCCCAGCTCGCCGCGACCGCCAGTGTGAACCAAGGCTACATCTCCGAAATCGAGCGGAACCTCGTGCAGCCCCGCCGTCGCACGCTCGATGCCCTGGCCGTCGCCCTCAATCTCCCGCACGGCGTGCTCGTCGGCGGCGGGACCGATCACGACAACCCCCAGCCCCTCGAAACGCGCCAACTGCCGCTCTTCGGGAGAATCCCCGCCGGCCCGCCCTCGCAATCGCAGGAGCAACTGGAGATGTTCCCCGTTCTGCGCCATCAATGGTCGGCGGATTTTTTCTGCCTTCGACTTTCCTACGACAGCATGGAGCCCACGCTCAAACCCGGTGACATCGTGCTCGTCCACTATCGCCCGGACGTGGAGCCCGAGCACGTGCAGGGAAGAGTCTGCGCCTGCCTGTTGGAAGGTGAACCGACCCTCAAGCGCGTCTTCGTCGAATGGCGGGACGGCGAGCGCTTCGTCATCCTCCGCGGCGACAACCCCCGCGTAGCCCCGATACTCCTTGACGCCGCCCGCGACTTTTCCATTCAAGGAATCGTGATGCGCCTGGTGAGTCGGGAGTTGTAGATGTGTCCGCGCGTATCCGGAGTTCCTTGAGCTGCTTCGTCGGCATGGAATCCAGTTTGAGGAGAGCGCGGACTCCCAATGATGCTCGTCCGCCCTCCGGGCGGAGAGGTACAAGAAGGAACCCGATTCCAGGGATTGAAATCTTGCTGTTACCCACATCTTTGATAGCGTCCCGTTAGGGACGCGCGACAATAGCCCAGCGTTTCAACGTTGGGAAAACGGATCGTCCTACATCCCGAGTCCCGGAGGGACGACTGAAACGCTCAACCGTCCCTCCGGGACTTGGTTTGAACCCACTCGCCTCCCCCAGCCATGAATGGCTGGGCTATTTTCAGTGTGTCCCGCCGGGACACCATCACGCACGACCGCAAAAATGTGGGTAACAGCAAGA
>CAZYEX010000028.1:0-13462 GCA_964646605.1 uncultured Phycisphaera sp.
GCCCAGGATGAACGCGGCTATGCCAAGGAGCTATCCAAGGACTTCTACGAGAAACAGGCGGCGCTCATCAGCGATCGGTGCGCGGCAAATGACGTGGTCATCACCACGGCACTGATCGGCGGCGTCAAGGCCCCCAAGCTCATCACCGAGGAGATGGTGAAGCGAATGAGGCCGGGGTCGGTCCTGGTGGACCTGGCGGCGGAGGGCGGCGGCAACTGCACGTTGAGCGAACCGGGGCGGACGATCGAGAAATACGGGGTCAAAATTTGCGCGCCCTTGAACCTGCCGTCGGAAATGCCGCTGCACGCGAGCACATTGTACTCGCGGAACTTGGCGGCGTTTGTGTCGGCGTTTTGGAAAGACAAGGCGTTCGTGCTCGACCTGAACGATGATATTCAAAAGGCGTCGGTCATCACTCACGGCGGGCAGGTCGTGCATGAGCCGACGAAGGCGGCGATGACCTAGAGACTAGAAACTAGAAACTGGAAACTGGACGGCGCGGAGAGAAACTGCAAATGCAACAGTTGGACCTATGGTCGATGTTGTTCGTGTTCATGCTCGCAACCTTTATCGGGTTCGAGTTGATCCGTAACGTGTCGCGGCTGTTGCACACGCCGTTGATGTCGCTAACCAACGCCATCTCCGCCATCGCCGTGGTCGGGTCAATCATCATCGCGGGGGAGCAGAAGACCACCGCGACGACGGTCCTGGGTACGATCGCGGTATTCGCATCGATGACCAACATTATCAGCGGCTTCCTGCTGACCGATCGCATGCTCAAGATGTTCAAGAAGCGGGAGCCGGGTAAGTGAACGACAATTTCTACGAAAATTTAACCCAGTTTACGTACCTGGTTGCCACCGCGCTGTTCGTTTTTTCGCTGAAGTGGCTAAGCCATCCCAAGACTGCGCGGCGCGGAGTTCTCGCGGGCGTTTTGGCGATGACCGCCGCCATCGGCGGCACGTTCCTACACCATGAAATCCGGCATGTTGTCGGGCAATCCGGCTTCTTCGAAGCGTTGAAATGGATCGGCATAGCGATCATCGCAGGAACGATCGTGGGCATTCCCCTGGCAATGGTGCCGCTGACGGCGGTGCCGCAGCGGACGGCGCTTTCGCATTCATTCGGTGGATTGGCGGCGGGACTGGTGGGGACCGCGAAGTACATGTTGTGGTACGCCGAGGGCGAAGGTGCCCTGACCAAGTTTCGCATGACCGCGATCATCGTCGAGATCATCCTTGGATATCTCACCTTTACGGGGAGCTTGATGGCGTGCGGGAAGTTGCAGGAGTGGATTCCGACGCGGCCCATCACGTACAAAAATCAAAACCTCATCAACCTGGCGTTGCTGGCGGTGGCGATTGGCGTGGGCGTGCTCATCGTTTTCAAGCCGATGCTGTGGTGGCTTTTTCCGATGGTCATTTTGTTCTCGCTGGCGTTCGGTGTGCTGCTCATCATCCCCATCGGCGGGGCGGACATGCCCACGGTAATATCGCTGCTGAACGCATACGCGGGGCTGTCGGCCGTTGCGATGGGTTTCGTTCTGGAGAATAAGCTCCTGATTACCGCCGGAGCGTTGGACGGGTCGTCGGGGTTCATCCTCTCGGTCATCATGTGCCGAGCGATGAACCGGTCGTTCACCAATGTACTGTTCGGGGCATTCGGTCAGGTGAAAGCGTCGTCTGCCATCGTCGAAAAGCGCACTGCTAAGAGCGCCACGGCCCAGGATGCGGCGCAGCTCATGGAGACGGCCAATTTGGTGGTGATCGTACCGGGTTACGGCATGGCCGTCGCCCAGGCCCAGCACCGTGTCCGGGAACTATACGACCAGCTCACCAAACGCGGGATCGACGTGAAGTTCGCCATCCATCCCGTGGCCGGTCGAATGCCGGGGCACATGAACGTCTTGCTGGCGGAGGCGGAAATCCCCTACGACAAGCTCGTGGAGATGGACGACATCAATTCGGAGATGCCGCGCGTGGACGTGGTGTTGGTCATCGGGGCCAACGACGTGGTCAACCCCGCCGCTCGACACGACAAGGGCAGCCCGATCTTCGGCATGCCCATCATCGACGCCGACAAGGCCAAGACTTGTTTGGCGATCAAGCGCACCATGAATCCCGGTTTCGCGGGCATCGAAAACGAGCTGTACTACGCGGACAACACCTTGATGGTTTTCGGCGACGCCAAGGCCGTCGTCGGTGATATCGTCCGCGCCCTCGCCGGTCAATCCGGACACTAGCGGCGATGGCGGGCCGGTTCCTTCCGCCTTCGGTCAACCCGCTTTTCCGCCACCCCGTCGGTGCCTTGCAGCACTACGACTTCGCCGGTCGCAGGATGAAGGCGTCGTAAATCATGGCGGCGAGCAGCGCTCCACCGATCGGACCGGCCCAGTAGACCCAGTGCTGTGACCACAGCGACGACGTCGCCGAGCCGCCGCCGATCAACGTACCGATTGTTCTCGCCGGGTTCATCGCCGCCCCCGTAATCGGCCCGCCCATCAAAATGTCCATGCCGACCGTTAACCCGATCCCGAACCCGCCGATCTTCGGCGCCCGCTCGTCAACGGCCGTTCCGAACACCGCGAACAACAGGAGGAAGGTGAGGAGGACTTCCACGAGCAAGGCCATTCCCGGTGAGATGACGGCCGCGTTGTAAGCCGGAGTTCCGAGCTTACATGCCTCGATCGCGGCCTGCCCGGTCATGGCCCCAGCCCCAGCCCCCAGCCCGCCGAAAATCTGGGCGAGCAAGATTCCCCCCACCGTCGCCCCCGCGCATTGTGCGACTATGTACGCCAGCCCCGGACCGGGTTTGATTCGACCGGTGGCCATCATGGCTGCGGTCACAGCCGGGTTGATGTGTCCACCGCTCACGTTCATTGTGGCTGAAACCGCAATCGCTAAAGCGAGCCCGTGCGCTAGCGCGATCCCCACCAACCCCGGCTGACCGCCGGTCCAGGTGGTGGTCAAAATGGCACCCGCGCCAATGAACGTAAGAGCGAATGTCCCGATGAACTCTCCGGTCAATTTTCCGCCTAACGAAGCCATCGTTCCTAGGTCTCCTATTGCAACGCGGCCAGTATAGGCCGCGGGAGGGCGTCCGGCCGACTCGATTCGCCGCCCGAAGCGGCCATTCAGTTATCGGTCATCGAGCACGGAAGCGTCCACCGCGAGGGCATTCCGATCCGACTCCCAGGCCTGGGAATAGCGGTTCCCGGCCTCGAACCTTGACAATGACCCCAAGGTTCGTTAAAGTGGGTATCCTCGCGGGAGAAGGGCATGGGGGGGTGGTCTCACGCGGGGAACAGTGGTCGCCTCCACGGTGCGCCAATGAACGAGAGGGAGGGGCAGCGCGGGTCATGAACATCCAGCCCGAGCGTCGCGGGTGGGGCGCCTTCGGTGCGTTTGCACTGAGCGGTGAGCTTCCGCGCGAACAAGCCCTTTCGGAAATCGAAAGCGACATCGCCTCTCTAGAACACCGCACCGATCTTAGCCGCGCCCGGCGAACGGCGGAGGCGTCGCGCCTTCGCGGGCGATGGATCCAAACCGCCCGGGCCATCTACGGCGACCTCCAACCTTGGGAGACCGTCTTCGTCGCCCGTCACCCGCGGCGACCGTTGGTCGGCGACTACATCGAGCACGTGGTCCGAAATTTCTGCGAGCTGCGCGGCGACCGCGTATTCGGCGATGATCCCGCGATCGTCACGGGATTCGGGCTCATCGCCGATCGTCGAGTGATGATCGTCGGGCACAACCGCGGGCGATCGCTGGAGGATCGCGTGGCGTGCAACTTCGGATGCGCCCACCCCGAAGGGTATCGCAAGGCCCTGTCCAAGATGCGGCTCGCCGCCAAGTTTGGCGTCCCGATCGTGTCACTGATTGACACTCCGGGAGCGTATCCGGGCATGGGGGCGGAGGAACGCGGGATCGCCAAATCCATTGCCGACAACCTGCGGGCCATGCCCACCCTCCGTGTCCCGCTCATCAGCATCGTCATCGGCGAGGGCGGGAGCGGCGGAGCGTTGGGCATCGGCGTGGCCGACCGGCTGGCCATGTTTGAGCACAGCATTTTTTCGGTGATTTCGCCGGAAGGCTGCGCGGCGATCCTCTGGCGTACCAGCGACCAGGCTCAGGCCGCGGCCGCAGCGCTGAAACTGCAGGCCAACGACCTTCTGCGCTTTCGCCTGATCGACGAGGTGATTTCCGAACCCGTCGGCGGCGCGCACCGCAACCACGCCGAAGCCGCCGCGTCGCTGGAGCGGTTCGTGGTGGAGAGTTTGACCGAGCTGTCCAGGCTTTCCCCGGATGCCCTCCTCGAACGGCGTTTCGCGCGCCTGCGGGGCATGGGGAATTCGTTTCACGAGGTGGGGAAGGTACGCAACACGGCGTAGCGACGTCGCACCATACGCGCGGTTGAAACGCGCCGGGGGGAAAGGGGAAGCAGGACACAATGCAACAAGTTCGAATTCCGATTCTCTGGGTCTGCGCCCTGTCCGCCGCGTACACCGGGTGTTCATCCACGACTCCAGGCATCTTCGATCCCCCGGAAACGGGCATCCTCTTCCGTGACGACTTTGACGGGCGTGAACTCGTCTCCGGATGGAACTTCAAGGGCGCCGACGAAACGCGGAAGTCTCTCGACCAGCGTCCTGGCTTCCTGCGGCTCCTCGCGCAGGACCTGGCGCAGGTTGCCTCGGATTCGGACAATAGTCTGCTCCTGCGCTCCGTTCAGGGGGACTTCGTCTTGACCACCCTCCTGGAGTTCGACCCGCTCGCGGATCGCCACATCGCGGGGCTGGCCATCGAGGGCGACGACGGTCAGATCCTCTCGTTTGGACTTCTGACGGCCAGCGGAACGCGAGGCAGCTTCCGCGGCGTGTTGCCCATCGCCGGCGATTCCGCAAAACTGGACCTGGATCGCACCGCCTTGCTCTTTGATGGCACGGCGATCTATCTTCGCATACAACGAGTGGGGGATCGCTTCGCGCTCGCCCATAGCGCCGACGGGGTTGCCTACCAGGCCGTGGGAACGGTGGTGTTGAACTTGTCAGACGAAGTGCGCGTGGGACTGGGAACGGCGCAAAGCGAGAAGTGCAACAGCGCGTGCGAGGAAATCGCACCCGCAGATTTCGATTTTTTTGAGATTGCCAAAGTCACGGAGGGCGTTCATGCGGAATGAGTTCGGCGGGCGGGTGATCGTCGCGGCGATGAACCTGGTCGCTACCCTGGGCTGGTTAGGAACCTCGAACGTAACCGCGGCGGAGGTCGTGTTTCGCGACGATTTCGACGCCGGGTTGCTGGAACCCGGTTGGGAGTTCATCCGCGAGGATGCCTCGGCCTATTCGCTCACCGCGAACCCTGGTTTTTTTCGGATCCTGACGCAGCGCGGGGCCGTCAGCGAAGGCAGCGCAATCCACAATCTGCTGGTCCGTCCGCGTTCCGGCGATTTCATCCTTCAGACCCGCCTGGAGTTCAACCCGCAGCTAGCCCGGGAGTTCGCCGGACTTTTGGTCTACGTCGATGACGAGAATGCAATCGCGCTGGGCTTGGCGTATGCCTCGGGCGAACGCGGCGTGTTCCGCGGAATCGGCATGGTCAGTCTTGCGTCCGGTTCCACCGGCGCCCAGCGACCTGCAGCGTTTTATGACGAAGACACGAGCGACAACCCCAACGTCGTTTTCCTTCGTCTCCTGCGCAGCGGCGATCAATTCGTGGCCGGTTACAGCGCCGACGGGATCACCTTCACCGACGTCGGTTCGGTGACCAACGCCCTTCCCGACAGGGTCCTGGTCGGAATCGGCGGAACAAACGGCGATTTCGAGGAGTGCGGCGCGGACTGCGACGTCTCCATCCCCGCGGACTTTGATTACTTCCAAATATCGAGCCTCGGCGACGATGATCCCCTCAACGGCGTGACCCTCGACGCGGTGACGCTCGACGGACCGGCCGAGGTCGTGGGCGGTGGTTCGGGCACTTTCGTGCTCAACGCGACGTTCAGTGATGGATCGTCGCTGGACGTAACCGAGGATGCCGAATGGACCGTAGCCCCCGCCGAGCTGGGTGAAGTCATCGCCGGCACTTTCTCGGCGGCTGACGTGGAGCAAACTTCCCAAGCCACGATCGTCGCAAGTTACACCAAGCTGACCTCGGGAGGTGCCGCGACGCGAACCGATTCGCTTCTGGTCCGGATCACCGCACCCCCGCGCCCCAGTTCCGGACAGCCACGGGCGTGCGGTTTCGGCGGGATTCTCGGACTACTCGTGGTCATGGTGTTCATGGGACGGGTGGGCCTGGGCGGCGTTTTTTCGGGCCACGACCGACGTTGAAGAGCGTCGAGAAACGCGATATAGTTAGGCGGCTTGGCCTATGCACCGGCGCAGTAGGCCCGGCGACGGGGTTCGTTTGGGGACTCGGGGGGGAGAATAGCCGGCGGCGGGGAAAACGACCCGATAGCGGGTTCGACCGATCGGGACCGCAAATCCCATCGGAGGGGAATTCGGTCTCACGACCAAAGCGGAAGGAGTTCGGCGTGCGAGCTGTTCATACGGCGGTGGTTGCGTACTTTGTACTGGGGGCTTCGCTGGCCCATGCGGGCGGGACGGTGCTCTTCGACTTCGACGCCGTCCCGGAACGCAGGGGCGACTTCGCCATCAGCGACTACATGACCGAGGCGTACGGTTCCACGGTTTCGACCGACGGCGCTCGGAGCGTCGGCGAAGCCAGCGGCGCCGCGGACATCTTCATCGCCACGTCGTTGCAGCTCCTTGGCCGCGGCGACTTCGTCATCGAGTTTGCGGACGTCCCGATCATTGGCGCCCAATTCGAGGGACACGTGATTGACGCGACGTCCTCGGAGGATTTTCGGTTCCGAGGGTTTCATGGCGACGTTGAAGTTTTCTCCTTCTCCCGCAACGTAGGCGAGGAAACGTTCCAGAGCGGCTGGCTCGCCTTCGACGAACCCGTGGACCGCATCATCCTCTCCGACAGCGGGCGGCGCGACGTGGGCATCGACGATTTCCTCGTCCAGCCCGTACCCGACCCGGCCACGGGTCTGCTCGTGCTCGCCGGTGTCTGTGCGGCGCTCACTCGCCGCCGACGGTGACGTTGGCTCAGGCTGTTGGGCCTCTTCAGCGCACCATTCCTAGGCGTCGCGGGGCGCATGTCGGGCCCACACGTGACCTCGCTCGGCGCCGGGTATCACATCGCTTTGCTCGGACAATGCCATCGAATCGTCGAGCCGTCGCACGGCGCAGTCGATAGGGCCCACACTTCAACCGCTAGCGAATGACGGCTTCGTCCGCTGTGGGTCCCATATCGCGCCTACGGCTTGATCCATGACCGCATCGGTAACGGGGATTCGCTCCGCGTACTCTTATCCGCCGCCGTCTGGCACCGGTCTTGCAGCACACCCGTCGCGAAACAAACCCGACTCTGCCGCCGCGTTGGCCGGGCGGGGGTGCGTCGTCGCGTCTCGCAGATAGGAATTCCCTTCCCATAGGCGAGAAAACGCGGTCCGGCGTTCGCCCGGCGGGTTCGAGCAGAGTCCGGATTGTCGCCGCCGGAGGGGAGGAAGCGAGATTGTCGGGCGTGGCCCGAAGGGGGGAGGCAGTGACTAGGTTCGCACGTTCTGCCAGCCGGTTCTTTCTGCCGTTCGCGTTGGCTGTCGTAGGGGCCTTGCTGGTCGTGTTTTCCACAGCCCTCGCGGATTCCCGCGGGAAAGGACCAACCCCAGACCGTTTCCTTGTGGAAGACGGGAGGCTGACCCTCGACTTCGACCCCGCGGCGCTGGCAGAACTGGGCCTTCGCATCGTCGCTCATGGGCACGAGGAATTCGTTTCGACTGAGAACTCCCTTACGTTCGCTCTTGATCCGTCCTCTGTTCTCGAGTGGCGAGTGGAATCCGACGGCGTGACGACTTTGAGCACGGTCGGGCTGGCAACTTGCGGAGCCCTCTTGCTCGATCGACCCGGCGAGCGCGTCGTTCTAACCGATCTTACGCTCCGCGCCGACGCGGAGGGAGCCATGACCCTCCACACGACGTTCGACGACGGCCCGGACGGGCGCCCCGTTTTCGACCTGAGCGACATCTGGGTGGACGCACGCCGACGAGGCCCGGGCTTGCGTCTGAGCGCGGAGATATCGTTGTCCCAAGCGGCCGCCGAGCGTTGGTTCGATCGAGATGACGCGGGGATGACCCTGGGCGGCGTAACCCTCGTTGCCGAACTCGCCGCTTCAGATCGCGTTGTCTCATTCGACGCCACCTGCCGCGGCGGAACGCCTGCCTCCGACGCCGGCGTCTCGCTTGGATCGGCCGCGTCCATCGGCCCGGACGTGCTGGTCGCCGACTTGCAGACCACCGTCCGCTTCAGCCGCGTGGGCGACATCACCGCCTTCGGCATCGGCACCACGTCCTGCAACATCGGGACCGAACGGGTGAGTTGGGCCCAGTACACCAATCAGCACCCGGTGATCATGCAGAATCTCTTTCGCCTGAGGGATGATCGCTTGGAGCAGATCGGGATGGCCTGGATCAAACACGGTTTCTTTGCCGTCTCCCAGGGCCTCTGTTCACCCTGCAACGATCCCACCAACGGCACGGAGTTGGGCGTGGGATGCTCGGACCCCTACAGCGCCAGTCTCAACGGCGTGCAGACCAACATGAGTCCGCGGGCCGCGGTCAACGCTCACACCGGTTACTTCCCCTATCCCTGGAACGGTCCCGCCCCGGGAAACACGATTGAACGCCGCCTGCAAGTCCGCGACCACGACCTGGACCCGGCGCGGAACCCGGGCGCTCGCTACTTCATCGAGGGTCACTACGTGACATCCGAGGACGCCGCCGCAGGCACCCACGACAACAACGCCTCCTACCGGGAGGTCACCGTCGCGGTGACCGGTCCGAGCGTCTACAATCTCATCGTGTCCTCGTCTTGGCCGACGGTTCGCGGCCGGCCCGCGGTCCGCGCCTGGCACGATGTGGACCCCGGCGTCGTCGAAACGGACGTCCGCGTGCCCGGCGAGGGGTTGTTCATCCTGGCGGCGAGGTCCAGCTCCCTCGGCGAGGGGACCTATCGTTACACCTATGCTCTACACAACCTCAACTCGGATCGTTCCGCTCGTTCCTTCGCGGTGGCGCTGCCCACCGGGGCGGTGCTCGAGAATATCGCCTTTCGAGATATCGATTCCCACAGCGGAGAACCGTTTTCCACCGCCGACTGGACTGCGCTCATCGCCGACGGATACATCACCTGGGCCACGGACTCATTCGAGGTGGACCGCAATGCGAACGCCCTGCGCTTTGCCACCGCCTACGCCTTCAGCTTTGACGCCAACGTGGAACCCGACGCGGGCAAGGCCCTCATCGGTTTGTTCAAACCGGGAGGGCCGACCGAAGTCCCCGCCAATACCGTGGCTCCCCGGCTGGCCTTAATCGACTGCAATCGCAACCTCATCGCCGATGTCTGCGACATTGACTGTTCCGCGCCCGGTTGCGTGCCGCCGTGCGGACTGGTTCCGGACTGCAACGAAAACCGCGTGCCAGACGACTGCGAACCGGATTGCAACGGCAATGGCGTGGCCGACGGATGTGATATAGCCGATTGTCCGCCCGGCGATCTCTCCTGCACCGATTGCAATGCCAATGTCGTCCCCGACGAGTGTGAAGCCGATTGCGACGGCAACGGAATCCCCGACGACTGCGTACCGCCCGGCGACGCCGATGGCGACGGGTTGGTGGACTGCCTCGATCTCTGCCCGGCCTCCACGCCGCCCGGGGCGTGCCAGTGTCCGTATTGGGATCAATGTTGCTTTTCCAACGGTTTCTGCATACTCAGTTATCCGCGCGACAGTTGTCTGGAGCTGGGCGGCACGCCCGACTGCCTCGAAGTTCCGTGTCGTGACGGGTGTCTGCTGGGAGACTGGACCGGCGACGGGGACCTCGATGCCGACGACTTCTGCGGTCTGCAAAACTGTTACAGCGCTTCGCACGACACCACGGCCTTTGCACCGCCGCCGCAGGAATGTCTATCGCGCTTCGACTTCGACGACGACCAGGACATAGACCTCAACGATTACGGGTTCTTCCACGACTTGCGCAAGGGGCCTCGTCGATGAAGAGGGGTCTTCCGATTCCTTCAGCGCGTGGCGACCCATTCGCGGCGCAACCGCGAAATGGACGCTTGTTCGTCGTCATAGGAGGTACAATCCATGTCTTACCGCAGTATCAGCAGTAGCCGACTTTCACTTAGGGTTTTGGTGTTGTGGACGGGTGCGATTTCGGCTGCGATCGCGGCGCCTCCGACGTTCGATTTCGACGACAACGGCTATGTCGATCCCGTGGACCACGCCGCGTACGTTGCCTGCTCGCGGTTGTCCGGCCCGGATCGACCATCGGGGTCGGCGGAGTGCATCCGACTTTTCGACGCCGATGCGGACGCCGATCTGGACCTCGCGGACTTCGCCTTCTTTCAACCGGCCCGCGGCCACTTGCCCCTTCCTCTCCGCGATACCCTCGGGAGCCCGATTGCCATCGGCAGCACCACTCCCTATAGCGGCCGCCAGACCTGTGCCGGAAGCTGCCATGCCCATGACACCAACCGTGTCGTCAACGGTTTCAAGTTCCAGCAGGGAAGAACGGACCTCGACGGTCGGATCATCGTCCGCGACGACTATTTCAACGACGGACGTCGGTGGCAGCGATCGCCGGGACGATACGGCTCCTGTTCGCCCGCCGGGGGGATGAGGATTCTCGCCGCCAAGCAGAGTGACAACGAATCCGAGATCGACCTGACCACCTTCCGATGGGTGACCGACTGCACCGGTTGCCATCCGGGAAACGGTCCCGGCGAGTTCGATCGTGACGGGATACGCCTCTACGACGCATCCACGGGGCAATTCGGCTACGAGCAGCTGGGGAAAACGTCCGACGAGGTTCGGCTGGACGGCGACTATAGCTACATGGACGCCTCAGGAAACCTGTCGCCGGCGCGTTGGGACGTCACCGGTGTGTCCGAGGCCGACTGCCTGCACTGCCACGTGGCCGATCCCGCATGGGAAAGCGGGCCAAACACCGATCGCTACACGCGACGCGCCGCCGCAGCCGCCGCCCAAGCAAGCCTCGTCGACGACCACGGAGCACCGGTCTCCGCGTTCGCCTCCGCGGGCGTCGCCGGGCAGGGATGGTTCTCCAGCATGCCCATCGTCTCAGGCCGGGCGACGAAGCTGCAGATCGACTACGGCGTCGGCGTGGGGCGGGGCACCCTGCTCCACGGCGACATGGACACCGTGGCCCTGTCGCCGGGGACCATCGACTTCCCGCCGCGCGACAACGCCTGTTGGCTTTGCCACGGGCCCATCGGGTGGGTCAGTCTTCGCGGCGGAGTCTGGTTCGACACCCGAGACTTTCATTACGCCAAGCTGAATCAGCTATCCGACGCCGACCCGACCAACGACGTGCCGCCGCACCGAAGCAAGGCTTGCAACTACTGCCACCCAGGTGACATCGACCACAACTTCGCCAAGGGCAACAGCCTCGTCCAGCACTCCCGACAGGAGCTGGATTGGGTCAACCTCCGCGACTGCCGCAGTTGCCACTTGGAGAACAGTCCGACGCGGCACCCCGACGCACCGCCCGTGCCCGGCTCGCTCCCCATCCATCAAGCGATGTGGTCGCAGCCGGATGCACTCTCCTGCCAAGCATGTCACATTCCTCTGCCCTGGGTGCCTCCCACGGCCATGCGGGCATTCCGGGATTCCTCTGTTACAGGAGCGGCCATCACCTACCCGGCGGACAAATTCTATTCCGCCGATCCCTTGAACCCGTCCGATCCCGACAAGAGTGCGTGGTATCCGGCGCTGTATCCCAAAGTGGATTCCGACGGCGTGGTCCGCCTCTTTCCGGCCATCCCCCCGAACGTCACGATCTATTGGGGCGACCTTGACGACCGCGGCACTCCCGGCGACCGAAGCGACGACCTCGTCTCGCCCATTGCGGCGTGGCGAGTGAATCAGATCCTCAACGGTCAGCCGCTCGCGGGTGTTACCGATGACAACGGGGACGGCAAACTGGAAGTCAACCGACCCGCGGAAATCCTGACCTATGTTCAGGCCTTCAAAGGCAACGACAGCTATGGACGGCCCGTCGCCACGAATCCCGTGCTGGTCAAGGGTCGGCTCGTCTGGTATGAGGATCCGAAGGCCCCGGAGGGTGTGAGTTCGTTCGACTCCGTTGCCGCCGGAGTTAAAGCCGAAGGGGAAGGAGGCATCTGGGGGATCAACCACAACCCGCGGCGGGCCGTGGAGGCCTGGGGCTCGACGGTCGGCCCGCGCACGGGCTGCCGCGACTGCCACCGACCCGACACGTTCGACTCACCGGTCTTCGATCGGTTGGTCCTCATGGACCCCTTCGGCCCCGACGGACAACCCGTCTATCAGACGGTTCGGCAAATGACGGGACGAAATCCGCCGTGACGCGCTGATCACGAAAAGCGGCCCGGACGCGGCGATCTGCACCGCATGGGCTTATCCCACGGAAACGTCGCGCAGTCGTCTGGCCGCCAACGTAGCCCAGTTCGAGCAGCAACCGGGCGCCGGGCTGGGGCAGACTTCCGCCGTCGCCTCGAACCAGTCGCTGGATCGGTTGCAGCCGGAGCACATGCTAAGCATCACTGGACCCTCGACGAGAACGCCGACCACAATAACGCTTGCAGCGCCCGATGCGGCACCTTGGAGCGCAATTGCCGTCGCGGCGGCGCGCTATCGACGGTCCGACGCGCATCAGCACGCGCACGTCGGGAATGGAGAGTGTCATACGGCGGCCGGTTGGGCCCGATCGAGGGACGTTGCGAAGTAACGTCCTTGGAACCACAGGGACACGTTGACGAGGCCGATCAGCACCGGCACCTCGACCAGTGGCCCGATCACCGCGGCGAACGCGGCGCCGTGTTGAATGCCGAACACCGCGACGGCGACGGCAATCGCCAGTTCGAAGTTGTTGCTGGCAGCGGTGAAGGCGATCGTGGCCGTTTTGGAGTAATCCGCGCCGCTCTTCTTGCCCATCCAGAACGAGACCAGGAACATCAGCACAAAGTAAATGCACAGCGGGATCGCAATACGCACGACATCGAGCGGAAGCTGGACGATCTTCTCGCCCTTCAGCGAGAACATGACGACGACTGTGAACAGCAGCGCGATGAGGGTGATCGGCGAGATCTTCGGGATGAACTTCTGCTCGTACCACGTGCGGTCCTTTAGCCGCAGCAAGATGAAGCGCGTGATCATCCCCGCCAGGAACGGGATGCCCAGGTAGATGAACACGCTCTCGGCAATTTGCCTGACGGTCACGTGAACCGTCGCGCCCTGCAGACCGAGCAGCGGCGGCAGCACGGTAATGAAGAACCAGGCATAGACCGAATAGAAAAGCACCTGGAACACCGAGTTGAAAGCGACGAGGCCGGCGGCGTACT
>CAZYEX010000029.1:0-4382 GCA_964646605.1 uncultured Phycisphaera sp.
TCGCGGCCAACGAACACACCGGCCCCCCCGCCGCCATATCCACCGCATCGGCTGAATCTTTGGTGAACGTGGCCAAGCCGCATTCTTCCGGCGGATAGGTCGATACAAAGAGCGGTCGAACGGGATACACGGGTCACCTCCCAGCCGTCAGGGCGCGGCGTTGCTCGAGTTCACTTCGAATCATACTCTGCGGCGTTGCGTCGTCGCGCAGGTCCGGGTCGCCCACCGCCCGTGCGCTAACCTGTGCCAGCGAAGCAAGATCCCTTGTTTCGCGTCGAATCACGCCGCTCCAGTGCTGAAAGACGACGTTCCGTTGTTTGCTCGTCATGCTGGGCTCCAAGGCGGTCCGAAACACAGAGCCCCCCTCGGGGTTGAAGGTTGCACGGTCCTTTCGGAACGTCGGCCACCGATGCCGCGTCCGCCGTGGTGGGTCCAACTGGGTAGCACAGGTCAACCGTCCTTCCCCCAGAAATTGCCCGTGCGGAAGGCTCCGGCCATGGCCGAAGGCACTTCCGCTTCGGCGAACACGACCTTGGCGCGGTTCTCCTCGACCCTGGCGCGGTGCTCGGCGGCCAGGGCAACGGCCATGGCCCGACGCTTCTCCGCTTCTGCCTGGAACCGCCGCTTGTCGGCCTCGGCCTGGTCGAGTTGCAGCTTGGCGCCGATGTTCTGACCGACGTCGATGTCGGCAATGTCGATGGACAGAATCTCAAACGCGGTTCCCGAATCGAGTCCCTTGCCGAGAACGGCCTTGCTGATTCGGTTGGGATTCTCGAGCACAGCCTTGTACGTTTCGGAGGATCCGATCGCGCTGACGATGCCCTCGCCCACGCGAGCGATGATCGTTTCTTCGGTGGCTCCCCCGATGAGTTGTCGGATGTTGGTGCGAACCGTGACCCGCGCTTTGGCCATAAGCTGAATCCCGTCCATCGCCACCGCGTCGATGGACTGCCGACCTCGGTCCGGGTTGGGCACGTCGATCACCTTCGGGTTCACGCTGGTGTTGATGGCGTCCGTAATATCCCGTCCGGCCAGGTCGATGGCGCACGCCTTCTTCCAATCCAAGTCCAAAGCGGCCCGGTTGGCGGCAATCATGGCCCGGGTGACGTTCTTGACCCGCCCGCCCGCCAGAAAGTGACTCTCCAGGTCATTGACGCTCATGTCGTGGATGCCGGCCTTGACCAGTTGAATCTTCGCGAACACGACCGTGGTCAATTCGACCTTGCGTAGGCGCATTCCGATCAGGTCGTAGAAGGACACGCCTGCGTTGCTCATGTAGGCCTGCAGCCACAAGCGAAAGAACTGTGCCGCGACCACCAGGACAACACATGCGATCACGCCGCCGACGACCGTGGCGATCCACCAGCCCGACCATGCCGGAGACTGCGCTAAGGCAAACAAAAGGCCCAGACTCATCAGTTCACACGACCGCTTCCTCGCTCAAGCGACGACAAAGCCCGCCGGCAGCCCTAGTGCATGGTCCTGAAAGCAATCGTCGCTCTCGTACATGCCCCGACCTGCGGTGGACGGTCAGCCGGCGCGCAACCGCAATCTCGGACCTTCGTCGGTCTCCCGGATGTCGAGCATCCTGTTCCTGAGCAAGTGCGAGGACTGCTCATCGAGCACCAGCACGATGTGGCCTCCGTGGGAGAACGTGGCGTCGGACGAACAGGGCCTATCAAGCCGTAGCGTCCAGCGTCGTCGCTTCTCTTGGCGGATGAATCTCAGGGCGACATCATCCCCACCACTCTTTTTCGCAAGCTTGTCCGCCAAGCGTGCGCCGGCGCCTTCGGTTAGACTCAGCATTCCGCGGCCCTCCTGTCAGCAAGCACTCTTTTCGTCTTCACTACGCAAACCATGAAACCGTCTCCTTTTCGACCGTGGGCTACTTTACAGGCAACGTGCGGTCGTCCGATTCGGGCAACGACCCTCGCCGCCCACGACGGCGAAACCGGCCCTGGCGCCTGCATCAGGCGGTTTTCACACCGGGCGAACGCGCTTCGTTGACCGCCAAGGTGCGGCCATCGAGCTGGGTCCCATTCAGCGCCGCGATCGCCGCGTCGGCTTCATCAGAACTCTCCATCTCGACAAACCCGAACCCCCGCGGCTCGCCGCTATGGCGGTCCCGAACGACCGATACCTTTTGGACCGCCCCAAAAGCGGCAAACGCCGCCCCAAGACCCTGCTCTGTCGCCTCGGCCGCCAGGTTCCCAACATAAATCTTCTTCAAAGGTACGCTCCGAACATTCCCACGCCGAACGAGACGCAAACACGATTCGCCTCTCGAGACGTGCACTGAATTCCACTTCACGTACAGCATCTTGCGAGCCTCGGCGGTGCCGGGCTCGTGGTCTTCACCAGGTTTTTCCTGACCTTCTGCCCATCCATCCAGGTCACGCGTTTCGTTTGACCCTTCGGACCGCCCTGGGTTTCCGACGGCGCGATCGGGCGCTGCCATAGCGGAGGTCTCGACGGCGCGATTCGCCCGAAACAAGGGCCGCAACTCGTCGCCCGCAGCAACCTGGACCGTGACGAAATAGCACAGGCACGCGTGGATCATGTCGCATGAAACCGGTGTACTTTCGCAGGGATAAACCCGACGCCTTTTCTGGCCGCAACAGCGATCGCCGGATCGCACCATTCGAGATACTGCCGCACCCAACATGAATCCCCCAACGAGGTATCATACGGGACATTCAGTGCGGTGGCGCTGGCACGCGTACCGTCGGTGTCCCTAGCACCCGGCCCCATCAACACGGTCGAACCTCCCTGCCTCGATTCATGCCATGGTCCGGTTCTTCGTCGGTTCGTCCTCCGGAAACCACGCGGACGGACCGTCCCCGCACAAACTTCGGGCTCCTTCCCTTTCCCATTCCGGAAAGCACGGCCGCCTCTCCATGGGCGTTGCGCGATCCCGTCCCACCAAAACCGCCGGCCGGAGGGTCGCGCGGACGGCTCGTAAGGATTCGTGCCCGCACTTCCTCCCGGTGAACGGGAATATCCCTATTGGCCTCAAAACCCAGCCTTACGCTCCCGTGACCAATTTCGAGTACCGTGACTTTCACCGTACTCTCAAGGCCGTCATGGCCGCCGCCGACCACGGATTCTCGGTACTTCCTCGACAAGACCAACATGCTTGAGCCTCCGTTCTCATTGCTGATCGCGCCGTCCATTCCCGCTCCAGGCGCCCGCGGCGACCTTGTCGGCGAGCAGGAATACATGCACCACGGCGCCGGTGACGAACACCTTCAACACCGAGCCCGCGTTCGTCTCCAGTTCGGCTGCCGTTTCGCGCGCGTCCACTCCGGTGATTCGCTTGATCTCCTGTCGCAGCGAGCCGGAGGCGTTTGCGAACAGTCGTTGGTGAAACTCCTGAATCTGACGGGCTCCGATCGGACTTGCGGCCAGGCCCGCTCCGCGGGCGATAGGGATCCGTGTACAGTGATCACCAGCGTGTGATCGCTCAGCACCACGGTCACCGCGTTGGGAACATGGCCCGTGGTTGGCAACTCGATGGCCTTGGCTGCCGCGGTGATCTGCTGGGCCATCGTCGAACTGGAGTCGTCCATCCGTTGGGGCCCCTGTGGTCGCGGCGACCGCGCCTCACAAGAAAAACAAAAAAAGCCGACATGGTCGGACACCCGAAGGTACCCAACCACGTCGGCTTACTCTACAACGAGCCCCCCGTCAGGCCGGGGTGCCCCTTAGCTAGTCAGCCGATAATACCGACTGGAATCGACGCAAAATGTACCACGACCCCAATCGCCACTATGATTGTACATCGCGGAACGGGCAACGCAAGGAGAATATTGATTTTCTTTTCGCGTTTCGTACCATCCTCCGCGAGTTGCGCGGGAACAGGGGTGCTGCGTTCTGGCGCTAGGTGAGGCCGACGCCCGGGCAGGCCTTTGGCAGGGAGTCGAGCGGCGTGCGAGGTCACGATGAAGACACAGGGAGAAATCGAAGCCGCCATCTGCCAAGGAATGAGCCGTTTTGAGCAGAAGGACATGGGCCGGGGACCCAAGGATATCCACACCTTCCTGATTGGCGATCTTCTCGTGGTCCGCCTCCAGGGCGTCCTGACCGCGGCCGAGCAGCACCTGGTCAAGACACTCCCGGCCGAAAAGGGGAGGGACCTGCTCAAACAAGTACGGTCTCAGCCCATCGAAACGGCGCGGCGATTGACCCGCGATGCCTCCGGCAGCGGCGTTGGTCGTCGATGCGATGACTAACCGCGTCCGACGCCGCCGCCGAATGACCCAAGAAACACGGAGCCCGCAGCCGGTGTCATCGCATCGAAACGGAGTTCGCAACAGAAACGAAGGCATCACCGTCGCGGTCGTGGCGGGGTTGAGTTCGCTTGCCGGCGGCTGCTTGAGCCC
>CAZYEX010000030.1:0-18314 GCA_964646605.1 uncultured Phycisphaera sp.
ACGACACATACCAACCGACCACCAGGGACGAGAGCACGCCAACAATGTCGCCAGACGTGATCGAGGGCTTCGATGAACTCGGAATACTCGCCGACGTGACCAAGCTGTCGATCGTGCTCGTTGTACCGCTTCAGTGTCCAATAGGGTGGCGAGGTAAGGACAAGTTGGACCGAGCCTTCTTCAAGGTCGGACATCCTTCGCGCGTCTCCCAGGACGAGTTCGTGGGCGGTCGATCGACGTTGGACGACGGACTCAATGCGGCGAATAGCCCGCTCATCACGCGCCAGCGTGGGGATAAGATCGTCAAGGGTCCCCCCTGAGGCGAATTCCGCCAACAAGGAATCTCCGGTGTCAGCGAGCGGTCCAGTCGCACTCGTCCTCTTCGTAACCGGCATAACCTCGGTCCTGTTCCACGCCCTCGATGGCGCCTGACCCGTAGCTCATCGCATCTTGAATCACCGCTTGGCCGGATTCCGAGCTGCGCCGCCGGGGGAGAGGGTACAGCACGGATCGGTTGAACACCAGTTACACCCTGGTTCCTACCCCGAGGGGATGAGCGCCCTCGCGGAAGTTATTCGAGCCACGCCGGGTAGAGTTCCGGGCGGCGGTCGGGGAGGAAGAGGCGGCGGGCGTGGCTGGTCTGCGCCGCGGCGAGATCAAGATCGGCGTAGAGGATGGCGTCCTCGCCGCGGGGGGCGCGGGCCAGGACGGTTCCATCCGGGGCGCAGACGGACGATTCGCCGGCGAAGGTCAGGCACTTTTCTTGTCCGACGCGGTTGCAGAGGGCGAGGAAGTAACCGTTTTGGAAAGCGGCGACGCGCATCTCGGCCTCGTACAACCCTTCCGGCCACTCGTCCAAGGCTCCAGCCTGGGGCACGAAGACCAGGTCCGCTCCGCGCAGGGCAAGGGCCCGCATGTACTCGGGGTAGTGCCGGTCGTAGCAAATGGCCACGCCGATGCGTCCGATCGAAGTGTCATATACTGGCACGCCAGTGTCGCCCGGTGCGTAGTATCCCTTTTCGTGGAAGCAGGGGTAATCGGTGATATGGATCATCCGCGTCCGGCCCAGCAAGGTACCGTCGGCGTCGATCACCGGCGAGCAATCGTAAAGAAGCTCGCCGCTCCGCTCGAAGAGGTTGAACACCACGACCAAGCCGCGCTCTCCGGCGACTTCGGCGACGGCCTCGGTCGTCGGACCGGGAACCGTTTCGGCGAGGGACGCAACGTCGCCCTGAGGGGGCCGCTGGGGGTGAAACCGCTCGAAGGAGAGTTCCGCGAAACAAGCGCACTTCGCGCCCGCGTCGGCTGCTTGCCGCAGGGCGATGAGCCCTCGGCGAAGGTTCTCCCGCCGATCCGCCGTGGCGTGCTGTTGGATCAATGCGATGCGCATGGTCTTCCACCTCGTCCGGCGCACATCCTAACGGGTCACTCGTAGCTTGTAACTCGTCACTTGCCGGGCCATTCCTCGCCCCGCCCGAGCCGTCGGTTATGGGGTTCGCGCAGGGTCGTGACCGGTCTGTGACCTCGCCCGACATCTTTGCAGGAACTTCGCGGCGTGATCCGGGTCCAAGTTCACGTGCGTGGGAGCGAGGGCGTTCACTGCGAGCCGCAAGCGTTCGCTTGCACGGTGGACGCAACTTGCGACGGCGCGGAAAGGGAAACGAGTTATGGCACCTTCCTACAAGACGAAGCGTTGGTCGGTCCGGATGGCAGTGGTGGGTTTGTTGTGCATGGTCGGTTGGGCACAGGCCCATCCTACGGACCCGATCAAGTCGGAACGCAAGTGTCACGCTCCTCGGAGGGACGTGGACCTGGTTCTTTGTCTGGACACATCGGGCAGCATGCAAGGCTTGATCGACTCGGCTCGGGCGCGGCTATGGGACGTGGTGAATTCGCTGGCCCAGGCCAAGCCCACTCCGCGGCTGCGCGTCGGGCTTCTGACCTACGGTTCGCCGTCGAACTCGACGGCGTCCACGGGATGGATCGTCCAACACACCGACCTGACCACTGATCTCGATACGGTCTACGGAAAAATGATGAGCATGACCATCCACGGCGGCGACGAGTTCGTGGGGTGGGTTTTGCACGAAGCGGTGCAGAAGATGGACTGGTCGCGCGATCCGAAGGCCCTGCGTCTGGTCTTCGTCGCAGGCAACGAATCGGCGGATCAGGCCGCGGAAGTGTACAACTTCCGCACCGTCGCAACCACGGCGCGGGGCAAAGACATTACCATCAATGCGATCTACGCGGGCCACCACCAGGCGGGGATCAACGAGCATTGGGACCAGGTCGCTTCGTGCGGCGGCGGAACGTATTCGACCATCGACATGCAGTGCGGGACGGTGCAGATCGAAACACCGCACGACAAGGTCCTGCTGGAGCTGAATCTCAAGCTCAACGCGACCTACCTGCCGTACGGGATTCACGGCGCGACGGGGGCCGCGAATCAACAGGAGCAAGATCGCGCTGCGGACGGGATGGGCGCAGCGTCGGAGGCCAGTCGCGTCGCTGCCAAGGCCACGGCACTCTATGACAACGCCCGCTGGGACTTGGTGGACGCGGTTGGGCAGGGGCAAGTCGAGGTCAAGGATCTGAAAGAGACCGCGCTGCCGCCGGCTATGCAGGCTCTCCCGGCCGGCGAGCGTCCCGCGTTTGTGGAGAAAACCCGCGACGATCGGGCCAAGGTCCAACGTCAGATCAACGAGGTGCAAGCCGCCCGCGAGACGTTCCTGCGCGAGGCCCGCGCCCAGGCGACGGGCGGCAAGACGGCGCTTGATGATGCGGTGCGAACGGCCATCGAAGAGCAGGCCAAGGCCAAGGGCTTCGCGTTCGAGTAAGAAGGCGTTTCAGGCCTTCGTCTGCCGACGGGATCGGGCGCCACGGGTCCGCCGACCTCGGCGGAATACGAGACGCAGCAGCAGTCGAAAAGCGCCCCTCGAGAAGTCAAGGGGATACGGCGCCCACGGGGAGCGTCTGTTGACTTCTCGCTTCTTATAGGTGGCACCCGGCGTAGACGGTCACGGACCCGGCGTGCGCGGGTAGCTACTTGAGATAGGCGATGGCTGTGTCGGTTTCGCCGTCCATGGCGATGGTGAGTTTTCGCCCTCGGGCGACGGCGGGGACGTGGATCACGCGGACGTCGGCGGCGAAGTCGGCGTCGCTGGGAACGATCGAGGCCAGAGCGTTGGGCGCTCGCAGGAAGAACTGCTCGTCGAAGCGGTTGCCGGGCTCGTCGGGATAGAGGGGCAGATAGTGGATGTCGGCTTCGACCAAGTCTTGGAAGAAATGGGTCCCGAAGGAAACCTCCGGGGCGAAGCCGTCCTTGTGTCGGGCCACCTCGATGAGCATGGCCGAGCGGTTGAGGTCCGCGTAACGCACGGGCACGCCGAGGGTGATGTCGTTGCTGCCCCAGCGCCCCGGCCCCACGAGGATGAACGACTTGGGCGGCAAGGCGTGATTGATCCGCCCTACCACCCGGGCGACCTCTAGACGCCGTTCGCGCGTTTCCAAGGCGTCATAGGCGGCGGCGTCGACGTATACGACATACTCAATTCCGTCGATCAGCCCCGTGCGCACGAACTTGTGGGCGTCGAAAACGACGTCGGCGTCGGCGATGTGGGTGGGCACGCGGACGGGATCGGCCTCCGTGGCTTGTGACTGCATCCGACACTGCAGGATGTAGAACTTTTCTCCGTCGGAGGCGAACTCGATGTCCACGGGCACGCCGTACGCGTCCTCCAGAAGGCGGAGGATTTCGCGAACTCGGGCGACAAAAGGCGTGTCGCGGAGGAGCTTGTCGAAGGTGATGCATAGACGCGAGGCGTCTTCGTCGACCCAAAGCCCGGGGGGGGGATAGAGATCGCCGTCGCGATGGACGGAGACGATTTTGTCGAGCATGGGGAACTCGTTGCCCCCCGAGAGCAGTTCGTCGAGACGGACGGTCTGCAAGCGGTTCTTGCGAGTGTCGACCACGTCCACGGTGCGCTGGGCGCAGCGGAGAATCTCATTGACGGTGGATTCGGGGCGCAGGGTCGGGGCTCCGAGGGCGACCATGCGCGGATAATCGGACCCGCTGCGATCCACGGCCCGGGTGCCCAGACCCATGACCAGACGCATGAACCCGTCCTCGCGGCGAATCCTCGGCGACCAGCGATACTCGTTGCGGGAGAAGGCCACGCCCGCCACCGTGGGCAGCAGAAAATCCCCGCAGCGCACGCCGACGACCTTCTGGATCAAGACGCCCATCTCCTCCACGTAGTCGATGAGGTTGTGCTCGCGGCGGTAGAGGATCGGATCGGGCGCCATGATGCTGGCATACACTTCCGCGATCGCCCCCAGCAAGGCCCGCAGGCGCTGTTCGAGCGTCCCCTGGTTGCCGACGAAGACACTGGCGTATTTCCCGCAAAAAGCGGTCCCAAAGCGGTCCTCGAGCAAGCTAGAGGAGCGCACGATCATGGGGTGTGTGCCCATTTGATCGAGAATGCGCCGTAGGTCATGGACGACCTTGAGCGGGAAATCGCCGTTGCGGAAGACGCCGCGAATGAGGGGGTATTCCTGGGTCACCTGGTCGATGGGTTTGTACTTCTGGCTCTGATATTCATCGAGACGATTCAGACGCAAGAAATCCTCGACCACGTCGCTGCGCAGGTAAAAGGACTCGGGGATGGCCACGGGCAGGTAGGGCGTCTGGTCCTGTTCCGCGGAGGCGAGGATGCGGTGGGCGAGGATCATGCCGCCCGCTTTGCCGCCGATTCGTCCCATGCCGCTGTCGCTGCCCAGCATCCGCCGGGTGATGTGGTCGAAATCGCGGATTTGCAGGTGGGTCTTGGCGATGCCGATGAATTCGAGCTGGTCGCTGATGAAATGGCGGGTGAGGGCCACGCGCGTGCCCACGACTTCCGCGGGGGCAAGGCGGGTTTCACCGAGGGGGAGTTTGCAAAACCGCTGAATCAGGTCGGCCAGCTCGCGGAAGGAGACGTTTCCGCGGTTGGCGACGATCTCGAGATTGTGAACCTCCTCGCGTTTCATGGTGAGGTTCACCAAGTCGTCGATGTCGGCCAGCGTAAAGTGGATATGGACGTACTGCCGCGTGATCTGCTCGACGAGTTGTCGTTCGCGTTCGTCCCAGCGATCGCGTTCCGCCTGGTTGGGATCGCCGCCCACGTTGCTGACGGGGACCCCCGCCTGGACCCGGGCCTGGTCGTAAATGTCGTCGATGGCGGCGATCCCGCGGCGGTGCAGCTCCATCAGCAACTCGCGCTGGATGCGCTCGGCGAGCGCCGGACGAGTGCGAAGGTGCTCGTCCAGGCGAGCCGCTATTTCCGTCTCCGTTATGGGATCGTTCAAGACATCGGTCTCCCCGACAGTCCGCTTCGGCGTCGGAAGGGACCATTCTCGTTAGGCTAGCGTAGCCCCGCAAGGTCTAGGGCTATGTAACGCGAGGATCGTGCGAGACGGGTGTGGTCCTCGACCACGGATGGGGCGTATAATGAGCGGCCACTTCGACGGGCCGGGACGGGTAAAGACCGAAAATGAGCGCCGCCGTATCGAAATTGAGATGTTCTCATCCCACACCGAAGGCGCGTGCCCGCGACGTGGGGCTGCCCATCCTGGCTGCGGTCCCGCCGCGGGTTCGGCCATCGCGGAATAGTCGTTGGCGGGCGGTTTCGCTTGTGGCGGTTCATCTTTTGATCATCGGGCACGTGGTCCACTGGCGGATGACGGGGCGGACGCTTTCGCCGGTCGAACCTTCCGAGGCCATGTATACCCTCAACGAGGGGCACCTGAACGCGGGTTGCATCTTCTTGATTGTCGCCCTCCTTTCCACGCTCCTGCTCGGACGGTTCGTATGCGGTTGGGGGTGCCATGTGGTGGCGTATCAGGACCTCTGCGCCTGGCTGCTCAAGAAAATCGGAATCAAGGTCAAGCCCTTCCGATCGCGGCTGCTCGTGCTCGCGCCGCTGGCGCTCGCGTTCTATATGTTCTTCTGGCCCACACTCTATCGCTGGGGGTCCGGGGCGCCCGCTCCGTCGCTCGCCAATCACCTTCTCACCACCGATTTTTGGAAGACGTTCCCGGGTCCGGCCGTCGCCGTGTTGACCGTGCTGGTGTGCGGATTCGTCATCGTGTACTTCCTCGGCGCCAAAGGATTCTGCACCTACGGCTGCCCCTACGGCGGGTTGTTTGCTGTGGTCGATCGAGTGGCGCCGGGTCGCATCCGCGTGACCGACGACTGCGAGCACTGCGGTCACTGCACCGCGGTCTGCACGTCCAATGTCCGGGTTCACGAAGAGGTCGCGTTGTATGGGATGGTCGTGGACCCCGGTTGCATGAAGTGCATGGATTGCGTCAGCGTCTGCCCCAACGACGCCCTCTACTTCGGTTTCGCGGCCCGATCCACCCCGAGCGGCTCCCTTCAGGCGGCGGGTCCAGCGCCGAGATCGGATCGACCGATCGACTTCACGTTGTGGGAGGAGTTGCTCTTTGGGGTGGTGGGACTCGCAGCATTGCTGAGTTTCCGCGGTCTGTACGGTCAAATCCCCCTGCTGCTGGCCATGGGATTGGCCGCCGTCTTCGGGTTCGTCGCCGTCAAGTCGCTGCACATGCTTCGTTCGGCCAATGTGCGATTGCAGAACTGGCAACTCAAACGCGGCGGTCGCTGGACGAGGGTCGGCGTTTCGTTTGCTCTGTTTTCCATTTTCTACTTCGTGTTCACGTTGCACAGTGGGGTGGTGCAATACAACGCCTGGCGCGGTCGGGCCTCGCTCGCCAAACTTCAACTGGGCGATGAGGTTTGGCTCCCCAATGTCCATTGGGCCCAGCGCGCCGAGCCGGAGGCGCTCGCCGGGTTGGAGGGCGCCGTTCGTCAATTGGAACGCGCAGATTCTTGGGGGCTGGTTTCGACTCCCGCCGTCCTGCAAGACTTGGTTTGGGTTCATCTGGCGCAAGGAAACACGAGCGCAGCGGAAAGCGTCGTGCGCCGGCTCATTGACCTCGATCCATCGCAACCCGAGCCCTTCCGCGGACTTGCGGGGGTGTTGCAGAAAACGGGTCGTCTGGACGGGGCGTGTGCGGCCTACGAACAGGCCCTTCGCCTCGATCCGCATCACTTTCGGGCGAGAATGGATTTGGTGAAGCTGCTGCAATCCATGGGACGGGTCGGTGAGGCCGCGGACCATTTGCGGCGGGCGCTCGAGCTTGACCCCGACCAAGCCGAAATGCGCTACGCATTGGCGCTGACGCTGTTGCGCGAAGCCGGTCGGGAGAGCAACCCGGTTGACCTGGCCGAGGCGGTCGCCCAACTCCGCCGTGTCGTGACCGAGCGCCCGGCGTTCGCCGAGGCGCACTACAACCTCGGCGTTGCCGTCTTCATGAGCGGCGACCCCGCAGCCGCCGTTCCGCACATCCAGGAGTCTCTCCGCCTTCAACCCGACGACTCCCAGGCCCGCGAATTCCTCAAAGTCGTGGAAACCGAACTCGCGACCACGCCGCCGTAACCTACTACATGTAGCGTCACCCCGATGACGCGACCGAACAGGGAGCGTCGTCCCCAAAGCGTCGCCCACGGCGACGCGCCGGGCTAAGGGTGACGCCGAACGGGTCGAAGCGTCGCCACCCCGTATGGCCTCGCGCTCCCCTCGTTCATTCGCCGATCGCTCGTGAACATGTTTTCCACCGATCACCCTGCGCGTTGTTAGGGTGTGGTTGCGAGACATGCCAAGGAACCCGCGCGGGTCAGGCCGATCATCCCCCTGCTGGATTACCAGCGGCGGGATGTCGAGTGCGACGCCCGCTTCCGGTGGAACTGCTGGGCCCGGCAGACGGGTAAGAGCTTTACCAAGTCCCTGCGCCGGATTCTACGGGGACTTGTCCGCCGTCGAACGCAGATTTTTCTCTCCGCCGGGGAGCGGCAAAGCCGGGAGTTGATGCTCAAAGCGCGGCAGCACTGCCAGGCGCTCAAGATCGCCACGGATTACTATGACAATCGCTTTTTCCGCGACCTGGGCGTTCGGCAACTGGAAATCCATCTGCCCGGCGGGGTGCGCATCATCGGACTGCCCGCCAATCCCCAGACCGCCCGCGGATACACCGGCGACGTTTTTCTCGACGAGTTCGCCATGCACGCCTTCGACCGCGACATCTGGGGGGCGATGTTTCCCACGCTACTTCGCGGCGGGGGCGAACTGGACATCGCCTCGACGCCCAAGGGCTGCGGCAACATGTTCTATGAACTGCGCGACAACCCGCAGTTCTCCACCAGCGTTGTTCGACTGCCCGACGCCATTGAGCAGGGCCTGGACGTGGATGCCGAGCAGATGCGCCGGGCGATGGGCGACGAGGAGCTCTATCGACAGGAGTTCCTCTGCGAATTCCTCGATGAGGCCGCCGCGTTCCTGACCTACGAACAGATCGCGGGCTGCACGGACGCGACTCTGGTCACGCATGACGATCTGCGGGCGCTCGAAAATGACAAACGCGAGCTGTTCGCGGGAGTGGACATTGGCCGGGTGCGCGATCTGACCGTCCTATGGGTTCTCGCCCTGGAGGGGGATCAGCTTCAGACGGTCGCCCTGGTCGAGCTGGCCAGTGCTCCCTTTGCCGAACAGTTCGAGCAACTGACGCAATTATTGTCGTTGCACACACTGCGAAAGTGTTGCATGGACGCCGGGGGACTGGGAATGCAACTGGCCGAGCAGGCGGTCGAACATTTCGGCGCCCATCGGGTGGAGCCCATTACCTTCACTGCCGCGCTGAAATCACAACTGGCCTCCGCGCTCCGCATCGCCGTCGAGTCCCAACGCATTCGCATTCCGGCGGATGAGAAAATTCGCAATGACTGGCATTCCGTCGAGCGGTCCATGACCGAGGCGGGTCATTTCCGTCTGGCGGCGCCGCGCCGCGAGGGGAGTCACGCGGACCGGTTTTGGGCGGCGGCCCTGGCGGTCCATGCGGCGCAATGCAATCCGGGTCCCGTCGAAAGTATGTCCCTAAGGCCGCTGCAGTTTGCAAGACGAGGTACATGGTGAAACGAAATGCGGAGTGGAGTGCGATATGAAATGGACTAGACGCATCGTGAACGCAATCCGGTCTGCATCGACGGACAGACCGAAACCGGGACTGGTGGTCATGCCGCGTAAGGAGGATTCGGTCCGTGACTATCCGAGTGCGGGACTGACGCCCTCTCGACTGGCGGCCATTCTTCGCGAAGCGGATGACGGGGCGCTATCGACGGCCATGGAACTGTTCGAGCAAATGGAGGAAAAGGATGCACACTTGTACTCCATTGCCAACACGCGTCGGTTGGCGCTGACCGGACTGGACTGGCAAATCGTCAGCGCCGCCGATATGCGCTCAGACCTCGATCGGAGACTCGCCGACGAAACCGCGGACTACTGCCGTGCGATCCTGCTGGACGCGGAGTCGTTTGACGAGGCCTTGCAGCATTTGGCTCTGGCCGTCGGGCGGAATATCGCCATCGCGGAGATCGTCTGGGATTTTGTGGACGACGGACTTCGCCCGGTGGAGTTTGTTCCCGTCGATTTCACGCGCATCGTCTTCGACGAGTTGGACCGCCCTCGCATTCTCACGGCCGAGGCGCCGCACGAGGGAATGGACATTCCGCGCCACAAATTTCTCGTGCATGCCCCGCACAGTGTAAGCGGTCATCCGCAGCGCGGCGGTCTGCTGCGCGTGACGGCCATGGCCTATTTGGCGAAGAACCTGTCTCTGAAGGACTGGATGATCTTCGCGGAAATCTTCGGCATGCCGGTGCGCATCGCGCGCTATGAGCCGACGGCAACGGCGGAAGAGAAAAAAGAACTGCTGCACATGTTGGAGTCGTTGGGGAGCAATGCCGCGGGGATCTTCAGCCGAGCGGTGGAGTTGCAGATCGTGGAAGCCAACCGCGGACGCGCCGGCCCGCCGTATGAAAATCTGGTGGACTTCCTCAACCGCGAAATGAGCAAGGCCTGGTTGGGGCAGACTTTGACCACCGACATCACGGGACAGAGCGGCTCCATCGCCGCCAGTCAGGTTCATGAGACGGTACGGAAGGACATTCTCGCCGATGACATACGCAAGGAGGCCCGCACCGTCCGCCGCGATCTGCTGGCGCCCATGGTGCGCATGCGTTTCGGCGCCAACGCCCCCGTGCCGTTTTTCACCCGCCGCTCGGCTCGCCCGGGAACCACGAAGGAACTGGCCGACGTTCTGGACGTGGCCGTGAATCAACTGGGGGCCAAGGTCCCGCTGGCGTGGGCCCATGAAGCGCTGGGGATTCCCTCGGTAGGCGCGGAGGAGGCGGCTCTGCCCGGATCGGGGCGGTGATCGGTGGAACAGACACAATCGGGCGAGCGCCCGGCAAGTTATCTAGGGCGACGGATGAGTGATGAGGAATGACTGCGAGGAAACGATGATCAAAACGCGATTGACAGTGAATGCGATGAAAGACGAAATGCGGGCTCTGCATTCCGCGGCCCTGCCGGGCGAGAGCCTTCCGCAGCGCGTCCTGCTTGCTCCGTGGGGACAAGTGGAGAGCACCCGCGGGCGTTTCGTGGTGGACGAGGAATCGGCGCAGATGGCGGTGGCCGCGTTCGAGGAACACGGGACGGATCTGCCCATCGACTACGAGCATCAGACGTTGGGCGGAGCGTTCGCCTCGCCCAGCGGGCAGGCTCCGGCGGCGGGATGGATCAAGCGGATCGTCGCCGAGCCGGGCGTGGGACTGCTGGCGGAAATCGAGTGGACGGATCAGGCGCGGCAGCTGCTGTCGGCCAAGGAGTACCGCTATCTCTCGCCGGTTGCGATCGTACGTAAGAGCGACCGTAAGTTGGTGGCGATTCACTCCGCGGCACTCACCAACAAGCCCGCGATCGTGGGGATGCAGCCCATCGTCAACGGTGGTTCGGTGCCCGACGCCGAGGAGGGTGAGCCTCTGGAGCGTTTGCGCCGGGGGTTGGACCTTCCCGAGGAGGTCGGGGCGGAGGAGGTTCTGCTGGCGGCTGGTGAGCGTCTGCTCGACCTGCAGCGTCGGCAGAGGCAGCACGTCGTCGAGGAGCGCGTCCGCGAGGCCATGCGGGCGGGCAAGCTGGTCGAAGCACAACGGGCGTGGGCCGAGGCTCTGATCGCCCGCGAGGAGGCGCTGTTCGAGGAGTGGTTTCGAACGGCGCCGGTGGTGGTCGCAGCGGGACGGACGGTGCTGCCGCTGACGGCGGACGTGGGCGAGCGGCGTCAACAGACGGCCGCGACCGGGGCTCGAGCGGAGTTCCGCACCCATCGCCTTCTCGCCGGATTGACCACCGAAGAGGCCTATGTCGCGGACGCGGTTCGAAACGCCGAAACGCTGAAAAACTGAAACGCCGAAACGGCCTATCAGAAAGGGATGACATCGGATGGCACTAACAAAGAATCGAGACGTGGATCACTATGTGGATCAGGAGCTGCGGACCTTCCAGGTCGCGGCGGCCAAGCGCATCTTCAAGGGCGGGAATGTGGGACTCAGCGCCGCGGGGTATGCCCAGCCGCTGATCGCCGGAGACCCGTTCGTGGGGATTGCGTATGAGGAGGCGGACAACACCAGCGGTGCCGCCGGGGCGCTCACCGTGCGCGTGTACACCGTCGGCGACTTCGGTCACACGCTCAGCGGGGCGACGATTGCGCATCTGGGCCGGCCGGTGTTCGCCTCGGCGGACGACACCCTGACCTTCACGGCCATGGGCAACTCGTATGTCGGATACGTGCAGGATTTCGTCACCACCAATGAGATCATCCTGCGCATCGACCCGGAGCGGGCCAAGGTCAAGACGATCATTCATGCGGTGGAGGACTTGGGCGCGGGAGCGGACATCGCGGCGCGGGCCGTACACCACTTCGACAATGCGGGATGGCTCGTCTCGGCACGAGTGGTCAATCAGGCGACGGCCGCGGCGGGCATTGACAACGCCAATACCTGCGTAGTGACACTGACCACGGATGCGGGGGCCGTGGTGAGTACGACCTTCAACGCCACGACCGTGTTCCCGACGGCGAATACCAAGTTCGACATGGGGGCGCTGAGCAACACCCAAGTTCGCGGCGGATACATCATGACCCTGGCCGTCACCAATGGGGCGACGGCGAACCCCGGACCGTTCCTGGTGGAAGTGGACTATCTGTAAGAAGGCGGAATGCGGAATGGTGAATGCGGAAAACCTCTTCATTCCGCATTCCCAATTCCGCATTCACCGTTGACAATCCTCACGTGAAACGAGCACAAAAGAAAGGAGCGCCACGATGGCGATCATCAACACAGGCTTATTGACCAAGGGGCTGCGCAGCGAGTTTTTCTCGCGCTACGACGCGGCTGTCACCCATTACCAAGACCTCACCACGCGCATTCAGTCCAATTCGGACACGGAAACATACAAGTGGCTGGGGTCCATGCCCAGGATGCGCGAATGGGGCACGGGCCGGCTGGCCAAAGGACTGGGGACGGAATCGTATTCGGTGGAAAACCTCAAATATGAGTCCACGCTGGAGGTCGATCGGGATGAAGTCTCCGACGACAAGACGGGTCAGATCCGCGTGCGGATCGGAGAACTGGCGATCCGGGCCGCGAGTCACAAAGACTTCCTGATTTCGCAACTGCTCATCAACGGGGCGACGTCGGGATTCAACAGCTACGACGGCGTGACGTTCTTCAACGACGCGCACGTCTCCGGGGCTTCGGGCTCGCAGGACAACAAGTTGACCAGCACGGCCGTGGACATCAACAATCCGACCACGGAGGAATTCAAGGCGGCGTTGACCAGGGGGATCGGGGCCATGCTGGCGTTCAAGGATGACCAGGGCGAGCCGATGTCCATCTCCGCGACGGGGCTGGCGTGCGTTGTGCCGACGACGATGTATATGCGGGCCCTGGAGGCGGTGAGCGCCGCGGTGACCAGCAGTACGAGCAATGTCGTACAGGGCGCAGCGCGGATCATCGCTCTTCCGTGGCTGACCGACGGCAGCAAGTGGTATCTGCTGAAGACCGACGGGGTGATCCGGCCGTTCATCTTCCAGGACCGCGAGCCGGTGGAGTTTACGGCGCTCACGGAAGAGAGTGATGAAGGATTCCGTCGTGAAAAGTTCCTCTACGGCGTGCGGGCGCGGTATCGCCTGGCGTACGGGTATTGGCAGTTTGGAGTTCGGACGGACTTCACGGTGCCGACGTAGGAGGAATGGTGAATGCGGAATGCGGAACGGTGAAGTTGTCCGGTTTCCGCATTCCCAGTTCCGCATTCCGCATTCTTTGGCTGTCGGCCGCGTTCGGCTCCCCGAGACAGCCGTACCGGGAGAATGAGTATGGGTTACATCACCAATGCAGACATTGAGGAACGGGTGGGCAATGCCGCGTATGTGCAGCTTGCCGACGACGACGGCAACGGCGTGGCGGATGTCGGAATCGTGGATGAAATCCGTCTGGGGGCCGAAGGCGAGGTGAACAGTTACCTGGCCAAGCGGTTCCAGACTCCGATCGACCTCGGCTTGCATCCATCATTGTCCGACCTACTCGTGTCCATCTCTCTGGATTTGGCGGAGTACCGTCTGCGGTCGCGCAGACCGCCGGTGTCCGAGGATGCGCGGCGGCGGCACACGCAGGCCGTTGACTGGCTGGCCAGAGTCTCCGACGGACGCCTTGAACTGCCGGCCCTTTCGGCGGTCGCGGCGAGTTCGACGAAAGGGACGATCGCATCCACGACCGGGGAAGCACGCGTGTTGTCGCGTGAAGAACTTTCGGACGTGTAGTTACGAGAGACCAATTACCAAATGACCAATGACGCCATGACTGCGGCGGAGGTCATTGCCGATCGGGTTCAGAGGGTAGAACGTGCCTACTGCGGATCGAACGACCATACGGGCGGCGGTTGACGAGCTGGTCAACAAGCTGCGGAGCAACCTCTCGGCGAATCCGCCGACGGTGACGAAACCGTTTTGGAAGGTGGCGGTCGGCGCAGGGGGCGTGGAAGAATATCCGCGGCCGTTCTTGACGGTGCATATGCTCCGCGCCCGCGTCGTGGGGACCAGTGACGATGACAAGGCATTCGAGGTGACGGTGCGGATGCGAATGGTGACGGATGTGTCGGCATCGGATCCGCACGGAGCGGTGCTCGATCGCATCGGGGCGGTGGAGGATTACCTGGATTCCATTCGCGACAGCGGCGTGATCTCCGGCGCGGAAGGGCCGGACGATCGAACGTGGAGCTTCGACTATCCGCGAACGACGTCGGGGGCGCGGACGGCGACGGCAGAGGCGGAGCAGACGTTCGTGGTGAAGGTGCAGAGGACGTACAACCGGATACCGGCGACATAGCTCAACTGCGGAATTACGAATTACCAATTACCTGGAACGTCGGTCAGTTGGCGAGTTGGACGAGGACGCGGCGGACACGAGAGTTTGGATTTGTCGCCGGCGAGTGAAGGGTTGAGGGCGGCGAGGCAACCATGATTTGGATTTTGGCGACAAGAGGGGCGGCGACGAAGTTGCGGGCTACGCCCTTTACCGAGGCGGCGATCGAAGGCGTCCACAGTCTGGCGTACAAACCGGGGATCGAGGCCGTTCCGTTTTCGGGGGACGATCCGACGGCCGGGGCGCTGGGGACATATGCACGCGGCCTGACGCGCATTTCGGGGTTCGTGTTTTCGTACCACGGTTCGGCGGCGGAGACGCTGTTCGCCATTACGGCGGGGATTGACCTCATCCTTCGTTACCGGGCCAACGGCCAGAAACGCAAGCGAACGCTCTCGGACGTGGTTTTCGTGGGCGACGCGGCGGTGGTTTTTCCGAGCATCAACGCGGGCGTGTCGGAGCTGATCGCGGTTCCCTTTCGGGTACAGATTCCGGAAGGCAACACGCTGGGGCAACACGTGACCGACGCGGTGGAGTCCTAGGCGTGCCACAAGATGTCACTCAATTGCTGGCGGTCACGGAAAGGGCGCTGACGCAGCAGACCGTGGAACTGGCCGAGGTGCGGGCCCGGCAGCTGCGCTCCGTGGCGGTGAGGTCGGCGACGGGCAACGGGAACATCAGCTCGACGTTCTCGCTGGATCGGCGGTTTCGGCTGGTGTTCGTACGTTGTCATTTCGTGAGCGGGGCGGGAACGGCGGCGTTTTCGATCTCCGTGGACTCGGCGCTGGGATCGGCCTACGACGCCAAGCTGTTTACCGTAACGCAGGCGGGAACGGGCAAGGACCTCCATCTGCGGATCGGCGGCGGGGATGCGGAGGAACCTTCGGCCTGGACCTTCCAGGCGGGAGACAAGGTCTGGGTGCAATGGACCAATCCGGCGAGCGGGACCATGACCTGGGGGCTGGAGGTGGGGCTGGCGCTGGCGAGTTAGGAAAAGAAGTTCAAAGTTCGAAGTTCGAAGTGAGGAGGGCATCCGCCAATCCGTTTTCGAGATTTGAACTTCGCACTTTGAACTTCACGGAAAACGAGGACCCTGAAGATGCCGAAGACCTACACGGATGACATTGGGCCGGTTCTGCCGTCGGCGCTGACCGGGCCGTTGCAGGTGGTGAGCGCGACGGATCCGAGCGCTTGGATCAAGGTCGATCCGGCGACGGCGAAGATCAGCGCCGCGGGAACGGCGGCGCCGATGCGGCGGATCGTCATTCCCTCGGCGCGAGTCTACGGCACGATCACCCCAAGTCTGTTGGGACAGGCGATCGCTGCGTTCTACGTTGGGGCCACGCAGACCGGCGGGCACTATCTGACGCCGATTCTGATTCCCGACGACATGGACGTCGCCAAAAGCTGCAACGTCGAGATTCTCATTTCCCCCCAAACCAGCGCCACGACCAACGGGCAGGCGATTCGGTTTCAGCTTTCCGATACGCGGGTGGCGGACGGGGGCACGCGGGCGGATGCGAATCTGACCTATGATTGGAGCGTGCCCACCAATTGGGTGACGACGAACAACAACGTGATCACGTTGGATGGCGGAAGCGGCTACAGCTACGCGGGCGGCACGTTTCAGCACGGACAGCACCTGGGAATGCGGATCGCGCGGTTGGGGACGGCGGCCGAGGATACGTTCGACAAGAGCGTGTTTCTCGGAGAATACGCGATCTTCGAGTATACGGCCGGGGAGTTTTAGACGACTTCACCGTTCCGCGGAACGGAGCCGGTGCGTGGACGGTCGCCGTTCTGATTGTCGTGTCGCTTCCGCTCCACGCTCTGATTGTTGTTCGAATTCGATCCTCGCCATTCGCCATTCTGCATTCGTCCAACACCGGTCGCTTGCGCTCCCGGCTCGGATCATCGGGTCGCTTCCGTTCCCCGCTCGGATTGTCCGCGGGCTGGCGCCCGCGGGTCTGACGATCCGGTCGCGAACGCTCGGGGCACCCTTCGCCGACGGTCAGGGGCCGATGGGTTCGGTGACGGCGGTGTCGACGATATCGACGATGAAGGAGGAGAGGCTGGCGCGGGCGGCGTCTTGGACAAAACCGCTTTCGCAACCCGCGGCGGCGAGGACGATGAGGATCGCGGCGAGCGTTCGACGTATACGTAGTGTGGGCATTTGAGGTTCCTCTCAGTTGTTTCCTTCGAGTTATCGGAAAAGCGGCGACCCGGGTTGAGCGGGCGTCGGCGGCGCGGCAGAATGGCCGAAGGGCGGCGATGGGTACGAACTCCTGGCGGATCGGTGGACTGGTGCTTTGCGGGGGGCGAAGCGCGCGGATGGGGCGGGCCAAGGAGTGGCTGGCGATGGGGAAGGAGAGCGTTCTGCAGCGCTTGGTGCGGATCGTGGGCGAGGTGGTGGCGCCGATCGCAGTGTGTGCGCGGGCGGGGCAGTCGCTTCCGAGCTTGGGGGAGGATGTGTGGGTGGTTCACGACGAGCTGCCAGACGTGGGGCCGTTGGCGGGTCTTGCGGCGGGGATGGATCGGTTGGCGGGCGTGTGCGATGCCGTGTTCGTCACGTCGTGTGATCATATGTTGCTGCGGGGCTCCGTCGTGCGACGGATGACCGAGGCGTTGGGCGGGGATCGCGCCGTGGTCATTCGGTTCGAGGGGCGGATGAATCCGCTGATGGGAGTGTACCGGCTGGAGACGCGGGGAGTCATTGAGGAACTTGTGGAGCGAGGGGACCATCGCGCGCAGTCGTTTGCGGAACGGTGTGGAGCGCGGTGCATGGATGCTCAGGACTTCGCCGATCTGGATCCGCAACTGGAGTCGTTTTGGAATGTGAATGATCCGGAGACGTATGCGCGGGTGGGGGGAAGGGACGGAGGGACGAAGGGACGAAGGGACATAGGGACTAAGGGACATAGGGACGAAGGGATGAAGGGATGAAGAGGGCATGAATCGTGAGCGGGCTTGGGATTTGCTGAACGAATATACGAAGAATCCGGCGCTGATTCGTCACGCGCTTTGCGTGGAGGCGGCGATGCGGCGGTATGCAAGTCTGGCCGGCGCAGACGAGGTGGTGTGGGGACTGGCGGGGTTGCTGCACGATTTCGACTATGAGCGCTTTCCGACGCCGCCCGAGCACACGCGGGAGGGTGCGACGGTGTTGCGTGCGGCAGGGTGTGACGAGGAGGTGGTGGGGGCGGTCTTGTCGCACGTGCCGTGGAATGCGGAGGAATATCCCCGCGATCGACCGATCCGCAAGACCTTGTTCGCGTGCGATGAGTTGTGCGGGTTCTTGTACGCCGCGGCGCTGGTTCGCCCGGAGCGTTTGCAGGGCATGGAGGCGGCGGGAGTGGTCAAGAAGCTCAAACAGAAGTCCTTTGCGGCGGCGGTGTCACGCGATGACATTCATGAAGGAGCGGCGCTGATCGGGTTGCCGCTTGCGGAGCACATCGAGAATTGCCTCGCGGCGCTGCGGTCCATTGGTGAGCAAGTCGGGCTGGCGCCGGCGGCGTAAGGGGCGGTCACACCACGCATTTCGAAAGGAGCGCCGGACGGCGGATCGCGTCGCGCGTCCGCGGGGGCTGAACCCTCGACGCTGCGCGTCAGTATGTGTTTAGCGTCCGGAACGAAAGAAGCCCTGAAAGGGCGAAACAGGCATAGCCCACGGCGCGGGCCAGCCCGCTTGCGGGCCGTGGGTAACGGATCAATCGGACGGCGGGCCCCGGATGGGGCGGCACATTCGCACATGGGGACTTGTGTCGCCCCTTGCGGGGCTTGTCCTTTTCTTATTTCCGCAGACCCACGGCTTACGCCGTGGGCTATTACCTTTCGCCCCTGCCGGGGCTGACAAACTGCGCAACATCGAAACTTACGCTTCGGGTTAGTGTGGGTGTCTCGCAAATGTGTCAGACTTGGCCGTGCAAGGTAGAGATGTTGACAAGGT
>CAZYEX010000031.1:0-40501 GCA_964646605.1 uncultured Phycisphaera sp.
GGACGGCGACGAGGACGTGGACCTTCGCGACGTGGCTCGCTTTGGCCTCGTGGACGATTCGCCCAGATGCATCCCGGGAACGGCGGGTTGCGGGTGGCAAACGGGCCAAGTCATCACCTACACGCAAAACCAGTGGGGCGAGGCGAGCACCGCCGCGGGTGCGTTACTCGCCGCGCACTTCAATTCGGTCTACGCAGGAACGGGCGGCGAGCTCGAGGTCGGCATCATCGGTGGCGCGGGCTTCTCGATGGCCTTCGGCAGCGTCACCGCGATCCTCGCGTACCAGCCTGCGATCGGCCCGGTCGGCCCGCTGAACTCGGACCTCCTCGATCCGACCACGACGTCATCGGGATCGTTCGGCGGCCATGTCCTCGCCCTCCAGCTCAACATCGACTTCGCGGATGGCGGTCACATGGACGGCAGCACCGGGCTTCACGTCGGCAACCTGACGATCTGCAACACGCCGGTGTCCGCCGTCAACGGCGTGACGGTGCGGACGTTCGCGGGGTACGCGAACTCGGCGCTCGGCGGTGGCCCAGCCCCGACGACGATCTCGATCCTCAACGACGTCGCCAACTCGATCAATGCGGCCTTCATCGGCGGTGCGCCCAGCGGGTTCGCGCAAGACAATCTGTTCAACGGGGCGTGCCCGCCGTGGCAGCCCGGCCAGGTCATCACGTACACGCAGAACCAGTGGGGCGAGGCAAGCACCGCCGCGGGTGCGTTGCTGGCCGCTCATTACGACAACGTCTACGGAGGAACGGGTGGCGTGCTCGAGGTTGGCCTCATCGGGACGGCCGGCTACTCGATGGCCTTCACGAGCGTCACCGCGATCCTCGCGTACCAACCCGCGATCGGACCGCCCGGCGCACTCAACGCCGACCTCGGCAATCCGACGACAACTTCTTCGGGAGCGTTCGGTGGCGAGGTTGTGGCCCTCAAGGAAAACATCGATTTCGCGGACGCCGGTCACATGGACGGCAGCACCGGCATCCACATTGGCGACTTGACGATCTGCGCCACTCCGCTGTTCTTCGTTAACGGCGTGACGGTTCGTACGTTCGCGGGTTTCGCGAACTCGGCGCTCGGTGGCGGCCCGGCGCCCCACTCGATCACGGTGCTCAACGACGTCGCCAACTCTATCAATGCGGCTTTCATCGGCGGTTCGCCCAGCGGGTTCGCGCAAGACAACCTGTTTAACGGCGCGTGTCCCTGCATCCCAGGCACGGCGGGCTGCGGATGGCAAGAAGGCCAGGTCATCACGTACACGCAGAACCAGTGGGGTGAGGCAGCCACAGCCGCCGGTGCGTTACTCGCCGCGCACTTCAATTCGGTCTACGCAGGAACGGGCGGCGAGCTCGAGGTCGGCATCATCGGTGGCGCGGGCTTCTCGATGGCCTTCGGCAGCGTCACCGCGATCCTCGCGTACCAGCCCGCGGTCGGCGCGGTCGGCGCGCTGAACGCGGATCTCGTCGATCCGACCACGACGTCGTCGGGATCGTTCGGCGGCGAGGTCGTCGCGCTCAAGCTCAACATCGACTTCGCGGATGCCGTGCACATGGACGGCAGCACCGGGCTCCACGTCGGCAACCTGACGATCTGCAACACACCCGTGTCCGCCCTCAACGGCATGACGGTGCGAACGTTCGCCGGGCACGCGAACACGGCACTCGGCGGTGGCGCACAGATAACGTCAATCTCGGCGCTCAAAGACATCGCCAACTTTATCAACGCGGCCTTCATCGGCGGTGCGCCCAGCGGGTTCGCGCAACTAAATTTATTCAACGGCGCGTGTCCCTAGAACGACGCGTACGCCCGTTTGCGCCTAGGTCGTGGCGAAATGGAACCACCGGATGTCGCAGGCGTTGGCTCGTTGGCGGCGCAAACCGGATGGTTTTGAGGCACAATGCCGCGCGGACCGTCGGGGGCGGTCTCGGGGTTGTCGCTGGGGTCTATGGAGGAATCGGTGTCCGCCGGATAGGCTTGACGCCGGAATTGCGCCATGGCAGACGAAGTAGTCATCACCGGGATGGGGGTGTACTCCCCGATCGGGTGCGGCGAGGATGCGTTCTGGGATGCGCTCTGCGCGGGCAAGTCCGCGGCCGCGCCGGTCAGCACCCTCGACACTACCGATCTGTCGCGCAAACTCGCCTGTCTAGTCCGTGACGAGGTGGGTGCCGATGCGTCGCGGGGCCGGGCGTCGCAGCTTGCCGTGGCCGCGGCGCGGGACGCAATTTCCTCCGCGCGCTTGGAGCCTGCCGATCTGCGCGCGGCGCGGGTGTCCATCACCGTCGGAACCACCATGGGCGAGACGGAGTTCATCGAGGAACGGCTGACCGCCCCGCCCGCGGAGTGGTTGTCGCCCGAGCACATGCGGCGGATTCTCGGCGGCCGGCCCGGTTGCATTGCCGAAAACGTGGCCGCTGATCTTGGCCTCGCCGCCCCGACCGTGGACCTGTACGGGGCCTGCGCCGCGGGGAACATGGCCCTCGCCGCGGCGCGGCGGCAACTGCTGGACGGTCGATGCGACATTGCCCTGGCGGGCGGGGCCGACGGGTTCAGCCGCCTGGCGTTCATCGGCTTCATGCGCTTGCGGGTAATGGCGGCCGAGGTCTGCCGACCCTTCGACGACCGGCGTGACGGGCTGTTCGTCGGCGAGGGGGGGGTGATCTTCGTCCTGGAGCGAGAATCGACGGCCAAGGCTCGCGGGGCGGCGATCCGCGCCCGGCTTCTGGGCGGCGCGGTGACCTGCGAGAACTACCACCCTACTCGTCCACACCCGGAGGGCGACGGGCTGGCGCGTGCCACGGCGGAGGCACTCCGCGACGCGGGGTTGGCCCCGGGCGACATCGACTACATTTGCGCTCACGGCACGGGCACGCCGCAGAACGACGCCATCGAGGTGGCGGTGATGAACCGCTGCTTCCCCGCGGGCACGGCTTTCAGCTCCATCAAGGCTCTGACCGGGCACTGCATGGGAGCGGCGGCGGCGCTGGAGGCGGCAGCCTGTATTCTGACCCTCGAACACCAGACGTTGATTCCCACGTGGCATCTCGATAAGGTGCTCCAGCCCTGCGCCTTGGAGGCTTTGCGGGGTGGACCGCGAGCCGCCAAGGTGCGATACGTGCTGAACAACTCCGCCGGGTTCGGCGGATACAACAGCAGCATCGTCCTCGCCGCCGCCTAGGCGCCGGCTCCCGCGTTCTCTGGCCGAGCGAGCCGTTCCCGATAGAATGAAGGGCGGACGGGCGACCATCGCACCCCAACCGTGCGGTTTGAGCCGATGAAATCAGTTCGCTATTTCGACGAGCAAGTGATGCGAAAGCGACGCTATCTTCAACGCCGATGGTGTGAACAAGCGATTCGCGAGCCCGCTCGGCGCGAGGTTCGGGCAAACGGGCGGATCCGTCTCTGGGCGTACGTGGCAGAGGTGGACAGGTATTTGCGGGTGGTCGTCCTGGAGGACGGACAAACCGTGCATAACGCCTTCTTCGACCGTGATTTCAGAGAGGCCGAATCATGAAATTCCATTACTATGCGGAGACCGACTCGCTCTACATCGACTTTGCCGACCGCCCGGGGGCCGAATCACGGGAGGTTGCGCCGGGCGTGGTGCTCGATTTCGACGCCGCGGGCCGCCTCGTCGGCGTGGACATCGACCAAGCCAGTCAGATTGTCGACCTGTCTCGCCTGGAAGCGGTTGAGTTTCCCGTCCAGGCGCTGCTCGTGGAACATGGGGGCAAGTGACACGGATCGCACGCGCGAACGCACGCACCGCCCGTGCGGGTATCCGTTCTCGCACGGAAAACTGCGGATTCCAATCCCCTTCCGCACGGCGGGAAGGGATTCCCGCCGTAGCGGGTGCGAGATGGGAGCCTCGCCGCAGGCAGTGGTTCCGCGCGCGACAAGTTCAGCTCCATCGACGCCTTGACCGGGCGCTGCCGGGGAGCGTCGGCCGCGTGCGTTTCGACCCTCGAACACCAGACGTTGATTCCCACGTGGCATCTCGATAAGGTGCTCCAGCCCTGCGCCTTGGAGGCCCTGCAGGGTGCGCCGCGAGCCGCCAGGGTGCGATACGTACTGAACAACTCCGCCGGGTTCGGCGGATACAACAGCAGTATCGTCCTTGCCGCCGCGTGAGAATCAACGAATGGGAGCAGCAGATCAGAGCATCGTGGTGACCGGCGTCGGACCGGTCACGGGGATCGGCGTGGGCCGGAGCGCCTTTTGGTCCGCTCTGGTCGAGGGACGGTCCGCGGCGCGGATTCGCCCGCTCCGCGTGGACATGGCCCGCGTGTTCGAAGTGCCCGTAGTGTCCATGCCGCCCGACGGCGAGATCGCGGGGCTGGAGCGACACATCGCCTTTCTTGGGGAACAAGATTGTCCCGGATACCGCGATCTGGCCTACACGCTCCTGGCGATCGACTTGGCGCTCGCCGACGCCGGGCTTGCGGAGGGCGGGCCGCGTGACGACATCGGCGTCATTCAGGCCTTCGAAGCCCCGGGCGTGGAAAAGACCGTCGTCGGTCTGTTCGAGCTGATGTCCGCCGCGGGCAGTGGTCCGGGACCGCCGCCGGTCTATGATTTGCTGGCCCCGTCTTTCTACAACATGCAGGCGTTTTTGTACGTGCATTTGGTGGGCAAGGCGTTCGGTCTGCACGGATTTTCGACCAGCGTCCACAACGCGTGCTCGTCGGGTCCCTTTGCCATGGAAATCGCCGCCCAGCGGATCCGATCGGGCCAAGCGCAAGTCATGATCGTCGCGGGGGGCGAGGCCTTCGAAACCGGAGTGCGCTTGGAGTGGTTTCGCCGACTCGACCTCTACGCCCCCGACGGGGCGGGGATGAGACCCTTCGATTCGTCGTCGTCAGGCTTCTACGTCGGCGAGGGGGCGGCTGCGGTTGTCCTGGAGTCCGCCGACCACGCCCAGCGGCGGGGGGCGAACCCTTACGCCGAGTACGTCGGCGGGGCCTTTGCCCAACAGGCCTGGAAGCAGGTAATCCCCGACGTACGCGCCGCGCGACTCAGAACGGTCATCAAGGACGCGCTGACCCAAAGCGGCGTCGCGGCCGAATCGATTGACTTGGTGGTCCCGCACGGGGCGAGCACACCGCTGTCGGACGGATATGAGGCCGCCTGTTTGAAGGATGCGCTCGACGGCGTTCCCTTGCGGGCCGCGGGGGCAGCGTTCAAGCCCGCCGTTGGGCACATGCTGGCCGCCAGCGGGATCATCGAAACCGTGGCGGCGCTACTCGCCATGCGCGAACAACGAGTCCCCGGTACAGTCAACGCCACGAATGGCCCGATCAGCCTTCCGGTTCCGCTTCTGACGGCGACGGCGGCGCGGCCGGTGAACACGATCCTCAAGCTCTCCACGGGATTCACGGGTCACGATGCGGCCCTGGTGTTTAGACGGGTTTGATCCACTCCCGATCGTCGCCCGACGTTCGCAAGACACTACGGTTGAGTTCCGCCGACGTTCTTCGCTCGGATTCGGAAGACAAGATACGGCGCGTCGCGGGACTTGGAATAGGACGTCGAGGGATAGAGCAGCTCGGCGAAGTCCGTATCCTCCGCGAGCTTTGAAGCCAGGCTCGCGTGATCGCGATCCGTGATCACCCACGCAGCGCCGAAGTGTTCGCGGATGTCCTCCAATCCAATGTCCAAGGATTCATGGACCTTACGGCCGGCGCGGTCGGTCATGGCGACGGTCACCTTGGCGGGAATCTGGCCGCGGGTGATTTTTACATATCGTTCCCACAGGTCCGGTCGCCGAGCGTGTGTGAACTTGGGGTCCAGTCCGACGATGTAATCGTTGTGGGAGTTGAAATAGAAGAAGACCGGAAAAATGTCCCAGTCATCGGTGAAGACCACTTCGCCCGGCGCGGAGTGCTCCTGAACGAACGCCATCGCCGACTGCACGGCGGGTAGGTCGAAGTCAGTCTTGGCCGTCTGTCGAATTCGAGTCCAGTTCGGTGAAAAGAGCACGATCGCCGCGGCGACGAGGATTCCGCCGAGCATGGACCCTCTGCGCAGGCCCCGCTCGGACAACGAGTTTTCGAGGCGCGTCACGAACGCATCCACGGTCGGCGCGGCGAGGTAGACGGCGCTCAACAGGCAGAACATCGGCCAGTATTCGATGAACCGCCGGGCTTTGGCGGTGAGCAGACCGAAACCGATGTTGAGCAGAAACAGCGTACACTCCTTGGCGTCGAGAGGTCTTCCATGGCCCAGCCGCAGGAGCACCGCCGTGAGCCATGCGCCGACCATGATCCCCGACATCTGCACGAACCACCAAAGGTCGGAGTACGGTTTCCATTCCTTGCCCACCGCAATGTCGGGGGAGAGTCCGCTTCCCAGAACCTGCAAGCGCAGGAACTCCCACATTCCGTCTCGATAGGGGTGGGTGGCGATTCCCGCCGCCCAGCCCGCGATGGACCAGAGCAGTACACGGTAGTTGACGCGGCGACAATCGACGCCCACCCACAATTGCGAAAGAACGTAGGCCGCGACGATCACCGGAACATAGAGAATTGCACCCATATACACATGGATATAGACAGCGATGGTCAGAGCCAGCAGCAGGTTCCGCCGCCGGAAGAGAAACAATACCGTCAGAAGCATGAAAAACACGGACGGACTAATAGCGCGCACGAACGCGTGGCGAGTGAAGAACTGAAAAGGGAGGAGTGCAAAAAGCGGCAACCAGAGCCAACCCCAGTGCCGGGAGGCGTCGAGAACCAGGCGATGGAACACGACGAATACGGCCCCGAAGAAAAGGCAGATGGCCCAACGACCGCCGGCGAGCCCGTCGCCGGTCAGCCGTTGCGACGCATACACAAACGGTGCGAGCAAGACGTGAAAACCATAGTGATGACTGACAAAACCCTGACCCTCGTCGGTGAAGTACACGAAGCGCAACCAAGGGAATTCGCGGAGCAGGCCGACGTCGGGCAGCATGGCCGCCATCTTGAGGTGATAAAACGAGTCGTTGCCCGGCACGCCGACGGCCCCGCGACCGTACACGCCGTACATCAGCGCCGCCCCGACGACGAAAGCGAGCAGCGCGTCCCGCATCCTCGCCCGGAACGCGACGGACGGTTGATTCATGCACACCACCTCGGCGTCGCTGGAAGTCGGAAGGCTCGGCATGGCATGGATTACGCTATCCGCGACGGACGGAGTTGACCAGACGTGGTTTCGAGCCGAGTTCCAAACGGTTGACCCAGCTCCCCGTTCGCTCTACCGTGCGTCGCAACCTGTTGCGTAGCGTCGCGGGGATGGTTTCGTGCTTGGAGTATCTCAGCCGTGTCGGTGATGGAGGACAGCGATCAGCAGCTTCTGGATCGTGCGGAGCGCGGCATCGGCGCGTACCTGCAAGCGCAGCGCGACGCGGGGCGCATCGCCGGAACGTACTACGACGACGCAGTCGCCAAGACCCTTCCCAACCTGCGGAAGTGGTTGCTGGCGTCGGAGCTGGACCGCATTTCGCCGAATCTGCGGGACGGTCTGCGGGACGCGATTCGCAAGCAGCAGTGGGAAGCGCTGACCAACGCCTACTCCCGCGACGTCAGCTTCGGCACCGGCGGCATCCGTGAGAAAATGGGGTCCCGCCGCGACGAAGTGCTCCGCCTGAAAAACGAAGGCATTCACGCCTCGATCATCAAGGGTCCCAACACCATCAACGACGTGGTCCTGCTGCTGACCTCCGCGGGCGTGGCGCGATTCGGCGTGCATCACAAGCCCGCTCTGAACCGGGTCGTCATCGGGTTCGATAGCCGGGTGCGCGGACAAGACTTTGCGCGATTGATCGCCAGCCTGTTCCTGGCCTACGACTTCACCGTCTATCTTTTCGACGAAGCCTGCATGTACCCCAGCGTGACCTTCGCCGTGCCGACCCTGCGGGCCGACATCGGCGTCTTCATCTCCGCCAGTCACAACGATTTCCGTTACAACGGATACAAACTCTCCTGCCAGAACGGCTCGCAGTTCGACCCCGCCCAGCGCGACGACCTTTATCAAAACTACATTCGCACGACGACCTTCGCGGACATCAAAACCTTGCCGTTGTCGGCGGCGCGGGAGGAGCGGCTGTGGTTTTTGGGCGGAGTGCCGAGCCGCGAGCGGCGGGAGATTCAGCGCGGCGAACACGCGGGGATGCCGGAGGGCGATCCCCTCCCGGATTGCGGCGACCGATACGCGGAGCGCGAGCATCGCATCATCGACCTGCATACGCTGCACATCGAACACCTCAAGGGATTTCTGTGCCGGCGGGTGATGATCACCGGCGCGCGGCGGCCGCTGAGCATCGCCTTCTCCGCCTTCAACGGTTCGGGACGCAAGGCCGTCCCGCGGTTGCTCGGCGAGGTCGGGTTCAAGAACGTCCGCCGCATCATGAAGCTCGACGCCCTCGACGGGATGTTCCCCGCGTTTTGCAGCGATCCAGGCAAGGAGCAACAGCCCGACCCCGGCGACTGGCGTGCGGCCGACATCGCCGTCGCGGCCTTTCAGGCGGAGTACCCGGGCGAATGGGAGGGCGTCGACCTGATGGTCGGCACCGACCCCGACGCCGATCGTTGCGGGGTAATCGTGAAAGTGCCCGAGCATCAGCGCCCGGCCTACCCACACCGAGGAACCGGCGAACTCCGCGATTATTCCCTGCTTTCCGCCGACGAGGCGTGGACGCTCATTCTCTGGTATCGGCTGCAATTCGAGTTCGAACGCGACGGGGCCATCCGCGACGCGGAGACGAAGTTCATCGTTCTGTCTCACACCACGACGGATTTGCTGACCTGTTTGGCGACGAAGTTTGGATTGGGTGTTTTGAAAACGTGGGTCGGATTCGCGCAGCTTGCGGCCGGGACCCGGGCCGTGTGGGACTTGCACGACGGCAAGGACACGCCGGGAATGACCGTCGGGGGCCGTTTGCCTGCCCATGACGAGGGTCGCCTCCGGACCACCGACACGGTCTGCAACCGCACGTTCCATTCGTGGATCGGGATGGACGATCGGCGGAGGTCAATCAACATCGCAGCACTGGAACAGAGCAACGGGTTCACTCTTTTAGGGGGCCCGCCGCCCGACGCTCGATCGCTGGGGCGAGACGGGCACGTGCGCGACAAGGACGGCACGCTGGCGGCAGTTCTGGTGGCAGAGCTTGCCCAGTATGCGAAGCAGGAAGGCACCAACCTCCTCGACCTGCTCGACGAGAAAATCTATCTCGACCCCGCCATCGGCCTGTACGTCACACACTATGAACCCGACCCCCTCGACGGAGAATACGAAGGCTTGGCGGGGTACACCAAGAAACGCGAAATCCTGGAAAAGGCCGAGGCTCTCTTTGCCAAGATCAAATCGGGTGCCAACGGCAGCTTGTCTGCCAGTGTCCTCCGGCTAGGCGGCCTGCCCATCGTCGGGGCCACGGTCTATCCCACCGGCAAGTACGACGCCATCAACTACCCCGGTTTCCCGGATGAGGGGTACAGGTTCTACTTCGACGCCGATCGCCGTTCGCACCTGACCATCCGCCCCTCGGGAACCTCCAACGCCCTGCGTTTTCACGTCCAGCTTTTCGGCGGGCATCCGAGACGCGAACAACTGATCCCCAAGAAGGCCGAGCTCCGGGTCACGGCTCTGAGGATCGTCGAGGACATCCGCCGCCTCATCGGAGCCGTCTAAGGCCGCTATTGACTGCATCGTCGCCCGAAGCTATTCTACCGGGGCGTTCGGGGTGGCATTGGGTCGCCCCGCTAGGCCATTTCGACCACACAGAATGGGAGGAGCTTTGCCATGTTGAAAGGAAGAAAACCACGCGCGGGCAGTGCATCGGTAGGAACCATGTTCGCGGTCATCGGCGGTCTCGGGCTGTTGGCCTGGGTCGCCGCCGAGCCGAGGCCGGTGAACGCGCCGCCGGTCGAAGACGTGCAGGTCGACCCAACGGCGGAATCGGACGGGGAACCGATCTGCGAGGCAAAGCCTGACGCCCAGCCTCAGGCCGGGGGCTGCAAGCCGTGCAAGAATCGTCCCTGGTGTACATGCATTGCCACCATTGGAGACCGGACCGCGCCGCGGGTTTCGTGCGAGCCTTGCTGCTACTACGCTCCGTGGTTGCCGTATCCGTACTGCCTCGACTAATCCCTGCATGCAGTCATGGCGCCCCATCCGCGGCGCGCCGCGGATGGGGCCCGCCTTACGGGCCAGACATAGCTGCAGATTTGTTGGCCGGGCTCGGAGATTCCTGCCGGTTCAGGGCTCCTTCTTCCGTTCGTGCGAGGAGCTTTTCTCCCCGCACGCGATCGGGGACGCCCGCGAACTCCCCGACCACGAGCACCGACGCATCTCCACTCCAACCCGTGAGCACGGAATAACTTTGTTGTCTTACGTAGAACCGAAACCGCCCGCGGAGCACACCGCGGCCGTAGTCCCATACGGAAAGGATTCCGTTTTGCGAACCGGCCCGCAGATGGGTAAACCCGGCCCGCAGGCGCATCCGGGCCGTGCGGCGATCCATGCGATAGTCCCGCCCCGTTCCCGCCGGAACGCCGGGCACGACCAGCGACAACACCGTTTCCTGCTCGAAGCTCTTTCCCAGCAGAGAACCGCGAAACTCCCGCAGGGTGATGCACAGTTCGTCCTTCTCGTTGACCCAGTAATAGCACTCTTGCGGCGTCTGACGGGTGAGAAGCGGACCGACGGCGCTCATCCGTTTGGTGCCCAAGGGAACGGAGTAGATCAGCCCGTGGCCGGTGCAGCCGGCGGCCGCCATCAAGGCCGCGAGGATGACGAGACCGACGATTGCCAATTTCCAATTGCCGATTGCCAATTGTCTAGCCAAGGAAATGCGGCTTTCGAATTGGCAATTGGAAATCGACAATCGGCAATCCGTCTAGAGCGGAAACTGTTCGCAGAGGGAGTGGACTTGGCCGCGGACGGATTCGATGACCGAGGCTTCGCCGCGGGCGCGAAGGAGGCGGTCGATCAGCCCGGCGACGGCGGTCATCTCCGGTTCCTTCATGCCCCGCGTGGTGACGGCCGGGGTGCCGATGCGCAAGCCGCTGGTTTGCGTCGGTTTGCGTTCGTCGAAGGGGATCATGTTCTTGTTGACCACGATGCCCGCGGCGACCAGCCAGTCCTCGGCCTGTTGACCGGTGACATCGGCGTAGGCAGGCCGCAGGTCGAGCAACATGAGATGGTTGTCCGTTCCGCCGGAGACCAAGCGATTGCCCTTGGAAACCAGGCCTTCGGCGAGGGCCCTGGCGTTGCGAAGAATCTGCTGTTGGTAGGTCTTGAACTCGGGTTGGAGGGCTTCGGCGAATGCCACGGCCTTGGCGGCGATGCAGTGCATGAGCGGTCCGCCCTGGGTACCCGGAAAGATGCGCGAGTCGATGGTCTTGGCGTGGGCCTCTTTGCACATGATGAATCCGCCGCGCGGGCCGCGAAGGGTTTTGTGGGTGGTGGAGGTGACGAACGCGGCGCTGGGCACGGGGCTGGGGTGCAATCCCACAGCGACCATGCCCGCGATGTGGGCGATGTCGGCCATGTGCAAGGCCCCGACTTCCGCGGCGATTTCGGAGAACTTGTCGAAGTCGATGGTCCGCGGATAGGCGGACGCCCCGGAGAGGATCAGCTTGGGTTGATGGGCCTTGGCCAGGCGGCAGATCTCGGCGAAGTCGAACTGCTCCGTCTTCCGCTCCACGCCGTAGCTGACGATGTTGTAGAGCAGCCCGCTGATGTTGACCTTCAGTCCGTGCGAGAGGTGGCCCCCGTGGGCGAGGCTAAGTGACAGTATTGTGTCACCCGGCTTCAGGTAGGCGAGATAAACGGCGGCGTTGGCCTGACTGCCGGAGTGGGGCTGGACGTTGGCGTGGTCGCAGGCGAAGAGCTTTTTCACCCGCTGCCGGGCGAGTTCCTCGACGCCGTCCATGTTCTCGCAGCCGCCGTAGTAGCGCTTGCCGGGATACCCCTCGGCGTACTTGTTGGTGAACACGGAGCCCAGGGCCTGGAGCACGGCTCGGGACACGTGGTTCTCCGAGGCGATCAACTCCAGCGTGTTCTGCTGCCGCCGGACCTCGGCCTCCATCACCGGCAGAATCTCCGGGTCGGTCGCGGCGATGGCGGAAAAATCGTATTTGCTTGGCCCACCCATACCGATCCCTCGCGTTTCCTTTCTCACAGCGCTGAGGTCAGGGTATCTCCGTTCTTGTTCAAAATCAAACGGGTGAACAGAACCGCGACAGTAAGGGAGCGGTCCATTCCGAAACCCGGGCAGGAGCGGGCACGGGACTCGCGGACAGCTTGGCGCTACTCAAAGCGCGGGGGAGCACGGCCTCATTCAATCGTCAGGTGTTCGCTGCTGTTATTCGCTAAGCGCGCGTCGCAGCTCGACGATCAGGGGAGGCAGGTGCAACTCGACAACATCCCAGAGGATGCCGAAGTCCACCTCATCATATCCATGGATCACTCGATTACGCATTCCGATGATGTCCTCCCAGGGTATCTGAGAATGACGTTTTCGCTCGGCTTCGCTCACGTGCGCCGCGGCCTCTCCGATGATTTCGACCAAACGCACCAAGGCGAGGTTCAGCTTACGATCGGCGTCCAGGTCTTGGCGTGCGTGCCCCCGAATCATGTCGACCGCTTCCACGGCATGGTCGAGCATGTGGCGGAGCCGCGTACGGTCATCGTGTCGCGTCATATTGCACCACCGCTTCGGCGAGCACTTCCTCCCGGAAGTATCTGCTCAGAAACCCCGGCGTGTTGAGGTCCACTTTGCGACCGAGAAGATCCGAAAGTTCACGCTCCATCGCAAAGAACCGCAGGCCGACGCGGCTGTCGGGCTCGAACTCCACCAACACGTCGATGTCGCTTTCAGGCCCGAAGTCGTCGCGCAGAATCGACCCGAACAACGACAGCCGCTTTACGCCGTGCCGCCGACAAAACTCCGCGATCGGCTCGTGCGGAATCTTGATCCCGCTCAGTGTAACCATGGTGTCGCTCTCCGCCGTTCCATCGAGCATCACGCCGGGCGGGTCATCGACCCGCCGAAACCCGCTTCAATCATTGTCGGGTCGGTTGACCCGACCTACACGACTCATGTCTCTCTACGACTGGGGCGTTGCGCCCGCTGACATATCGTCAAGATGCGTCTTGATTCGTCGCTCATTGATGAAGACGACAATCGAAACGGTCAATGTCGCAATCGCGACCAATATGACCCACGGGGACCTACAGAAAGACCAAAACTTGAGTTCCTCAGTGAAGCTGTGTGCCTCAGCGAAGAAAGTGATGGTAACTGTCCCAAGTGATACGAGCCAATAAACAGCAAGATCCAAGACATGACCGTTGGGCCCGAACGTTCGGTATCCTGAACACCGTGTATTAGGAGCCTTACGCCAGCGCCGGTGCTGTTGAAATCCTAAGATATCCTCAAGTTCCCATATCCGATGTAATTTGGACAAATAGATTTGTCTATTGTGATGGGCGTAGAACATCCAAACAGACATAAGAAGCGTGACTGCGAGTGCAATCGGTTCGAGAGTTTCCGACTGGATCGCTTTTTCAATGATGAAGCCCCAAAGCACGGTGATTCCCGCAATCAGCACCGCTCCTACATGCCAAGAGTAGTTATCGTAATGAAGATACGCATCCTGTGTTGCAGTATATTCTACAAGGAAATGTTGTGTATTTGCTTCGTCGGGTCTATGAGTTGTCACGTTTCCTGATTCATTCATACTCGTAACCATTTCGATCCGCCTCAACAGCGCCTCGCGCAGGCGCGTACATCTCGATGGACTTACCCCGTCGGCTCCTCGTATTCCTTGTCGTTGGCCTGGTCCCAGCACTCGCCGTAGGCCGATCGGATGATCGGGTCGAGCTTCTCCGCAAACGATCCGGGAAGGTTGTTCCGGCGGATCAGTTCGACCACATCGCCCCAATCCTTGTAGCGCCAGGTCACCAGCTTGAGCTCGATCAGCCGGGCGAGCGACACCGTCCGCAGGTCGGCATGGACCTCGGCCTCCGCGGGGTTGGGGAAACGCACCGACGAATTCCTCTTGGCGTTTCCCGCGATCTGTCCGGCGATCCACACGTCGATGGTCACGTCGGTGGCCGGGTCGAGGAAGTGGCGGGGCAGCTTGGGCAGACCTCGATAGGCACGGCCCGCGAATTGCGCCTTGAACCGGTCGAAGTCGGTGGGGGTGAGCACGATGTCCACGTCGATGGTCTGTCGCGGATAGTTGTAGGCGTTGAGGGCCAGTCCGCCGATGACGACGTAGTCGAGCCCGGACTCGCCCAGTCGCCGCTCCAGTTCGCGCAGCGTGTCCCAGACCCGCCCGGCCTTCTCAAAGAACATCCCGGCCTCCGTCATCCAATGAACTCCCGATCGAGCGATCATGGTTGTTTCAGCGACGGGTTCTCAGCCCGGCAACCCCATCCGTCCCAGTTGCCGCATTGTGCATCTTGATGTAGCGACCGCGTCGTTCATAAAGCACGCTGCCGCGATCGAAGGCCTCGCAAATCAAGGGGTCGTGCTCCGAGTAAAACCGCTTCGCGTCGTCCGGTCGCCGGGCGATGAGGTCGATGGGGAAGTCGGGTGAAACTCGCGTGAGGATCTCCACGGCCTTGCGGAGACCGCTGCCCTCAAATGGCAGGATCACCAGCAAATCCACGTCGGAGTCCTCGTGCGGCGTGCCGTAGGCGTGGGAGCCGAAGAGGATAATCTTGTCGGGATGGAACTCCTCGGCGATGCGGCGAGTGAGTTCCTGGATTTCGTTCAAGGCGACCATACGCGGCGCTCCCGTTCCTTCGGCCAAGGGTTATTATAGGCCGGCGGGACGAGGTTGGAACCCCCACTCGTCCGGATGGCGCTCACGCGCGTCCGTGCCACTTGCGGCGGGACCGTGGGCGCGCCGTTGCGCGGTCACCGATCCGAGCCCGGAGCGCGAGCGACGGGTCCGCGTTTCTGGCCGCTCAGGACCCCGCGCCGGCCCGTGACGCTTCGCGTAAAGGGGGGCCGCTTGGGGCTCGGATTCGGGCGGCGGTTGCGTGCCGGTGTCGAGAATCTATCATCGGGCGAGTGTCCCTCAACGAACAACTCGAGAAGATGCGTGAAGCGTCCTGGGGTCGTTGGCCCAAGGAGAAGCTGGAGATCGTTCTTAGCGCGCGGGATGAGCTTGCGCGGTCGGGGATCGTCGAGCGGATGCTCAAGGTCGGCGATCGGGCGCCGGACTTCGCGCTACAGAATGCCCGCGGAACCACGGTGCGGCTTTCCGATCTTCTTGGCCACGGACCGGTGGTGGCCGCGTTCTACCGCGGGCATTGGTGAAGGTACTGCAACGCCGAACTGTCGGCGCTCCAGCAGGTGCTGGGGGACATCGAGAAGTCGGGCGGGGCGCTCATTGCGATCTCGCCGGAGCTACCCGGCGCCGGTCGGGTCACCACGGAAAAAAACCAACTGACCTTCGACGTGCTCAGCGATTCGGGCAACAAAGTCGCGGCGGCGTACGGATTGGTATTTCAGGTCCCGCCGGATTTGCGGGAATTCTACAAAACTCTGGGGATCGACCTCGCAAAGCACAACGGGGACGCCGGCGATCGGCTGCCGCTGCCGGCCACGTTCGTCATCGACCGCACGGGCGTCATCCGCGCCGCCTTCGCCGACGCCGATTACGTCAAGCGCATGGAACCGGCGGCCATCGTCGCGGCGCTCACCGCGCTGCGGTAACCCTTCATCCACGCATGAAGCGCGTCGCACTCGTGCGGCGGTAGTTTGTCCGCGGGTTTGCCCTTGACGCTTCGCGTAAAGGGGGGCCGTCCGCGGTTCGGATGGGTCGTGTCGCTTCCGCTCCACGCTCGGATAGGCCCGTCGCGCGCGCTTCGTGTTCGGATGGGGGGAGTCCGAAGAGGTATTGATCGAGGGGGTCGGGGGCGGCGGCGGGCTGGAGGGCGAAGGTTTCGATGACGGATTGCGGGGCCGGGATCCAATTGCTCCGCCAAAGATTGTCAGGGTGCAGAACGAAGAGTGTGCGGACGGCGGGGACGTTGCGGGCGGTGCGGATGCGCGTTGTCCATTGGTCGAGCGTGGCGCGGTCGGCGGGGATGGGCAGGGCGGGGATTTGCGTTTCGAGGGTGATGTATTCGTGGAAGTTGCTGACCACGACGAGTTCGGGGGCGTTGTGTTCGCGTAACCAGGTGAACAGTTCGGCGGCGCCGGGCTGAAAGCATTGGGACCACTGGCCATAGGGGGTGGACGGGCGATGGGCGGCGGACCAACGCTCGCAGGATCGGACCCAGTCTTGGCGGATGCTCCACCATCCCGCGGTGACAAGCACAAGGCACAAAGCGACTCGCGCCAGGCGGCGCGGGATTGCAGCGATGGGGGTGACGAAGAGGACGAAATAGAGCGGGCGGATGGGCAGGTAATAGCGATCGAGGGCGACGTAGTCGAATTTGCCGTGGAAGAAGGTCGAGGCGGCGATCAGCATGGCCAGGAGGGTCATGGTCAGGAACAGGCTCAGCGATACCGAGGGTGAGCGGACGAACTCGACGAGTGTGCGTCTGGTTTTGGAATGGGCTGCGGCGGCGACCACGGCGAGCGGTGAGGTTGCGAACAACCAGTGACTTGCCGAGCGGTAGTCGAAGTAGCCTAAGTTGGTGAAGGTCCACCAGGCGCGGGCGAGCAGATCGAGTGAGCCGTCGAATCCCATTGTGTCGCCCAAGTTGAGTTGTGCGGCGAGGGTCGTGGATGGGGCGTAGATGCGGTTGATGAGCAGGAGGCCGGCCACGGGGAGGGCGGCGCCCAGGGTGAACATTGCGAGATGCGCGAATCGAACGCGCCGTCGGAGGCAGATCACCAGGAGGTAGAGCCCGATGGCCAAGGGAACGAAGACGCTTGCGTATCGGAACCAGAACAGGCTGCCGCTGAGGAGTCCCGCCATGGCGAGAAGTGGCCCGTCGGAATTTTGCTTAGCGGCCTTTGCGGTCAGGAGGAGAATGAAGGGAAGGACGGCCACGAGGATCGCGTCGGTGGAGGGATTGATGAGGAAGGTGGGCGGGAGGGCGGCGAGTGCGCCGACGGCGGCGAGTAGGAACCCCGTCAGGCCGCGGGGGGCGATGCGGCGGATCCAGGCGAACCAACCGAAGAAAGCGGCCGAACAGGCGACGGCGCTGATCCATGCGCAGGCTTCGAGGGTCGTGAGGCCCAGCGAAGCGCGAATCGCGGCGACGAGCAGGGAGTATCCGATGGGCCAATGGGTGAGGAATCCCCAGTCGTATTGCCACGACCAGGGTTGGTGGGGGGCGACGGGTGGGGTGCAGGTCAATCCTTGTCCGGCGACGAGTCGATCGGCGGCGGTCAGGAGATAGCAATAGTCCGACTCGACGAGGGGAGAGATGGCCAGCATATTCGCAAGTGTTTTGAGCACGATCGAGCCAAGCACGATGGTGGCGAGGAAGGCGGCGAGTTGTAGTCGGGTCGCGGCGGCGGAATCGGCGCGCGCTTGGCGGGCGAGGGGCGTGGTCAAGGCGCCCGACGGTCCTCCGACGACAAGTCCGCCACGACAGATCACTGTGCGCAGGCTCCGCAGCGACCGGCGAGCCCCCATGGATGGGACGGCTCGGATCGGTTATCGGTCCCATCGACGAGTTTCGGGGCGGCCTTGAGGTATCGGACGGTCGGTACGGCGGTTTCAACCGATCGTCGATTCCCGCCGAGAACATTATGGGAACTGCGATGAAACTAAGCATCGTGATACCGGCCTATAACGAGGAGGAGGCGATTGCCTCGACGATCGAGCGCACGCTGGCGGCGCGGGAGGCGATCGCTGCGCGGTCGCCGGTGAGCGAGGTCGAGGTCATCGTGGTGAGCGACGGTTCGACGGATCGGACGGCGGAGATCGCGGCGCGGTACGGGGATGTGCGGCTGGTGGTGTTTGAGAAAAACCGCGGGTACGGGGCGGCGATCCAGCGGGGGTTCGAGGAGGGAACGGGGGAACTGGTGGGCTTTTTGGATGCGGACGGGACGTGTGACCCCGCTTTCTTTGCAACACTTTGCTCTGCGATCGTGGAAGAAGATGCCGCGGTGGCGATTGGATCGCGGATGGGGCCCCAAAGTCGGATGCCGCGGGTGCGGCGTCTGGGCAATCGAATCTACGCGTTCATTCTCTCGGCGCTGAGCAACAAGGTGGTGACGGACACGGCCAGCGGGATGCGGGTGATTAGGCGGGAGGCACTGTCGCAGCTTTATCCGTTGCCGACGGGCTTGCACTTTACGCCGGCGATGAGCGCCCGGGTGCTCATGGACGATCGAATGACGATCGTCGAGCGGCCCATGTCCTACGAGGAACGGATCGGGGAGTCCAAACTGCACGTGGTGCGCGACGGGGTGCGGTTTTTGCGGACGATTTTCGAGATGTCCTTGATGTGGCGACCTGCGAAGTTCTTCATCAGCGCGGCGGTCGCGTGCCTCATGGTTGTCATCCTGCTGGCACTTCACCCGGTGGAAATGTGGCTTACGCAAGGGCATTTGCAGGAGGACATGATCTATCGTTTGTTGTTCTGTGCGTTCACGGGGATGTTGGGGGCGGCGCTGTTGTCCGGGGGCGTGGTGTCGGAACTGCTGCACGGACTATGGACGGATCGGCCTCGGGCGAGGACGTTCGGATTCGCACTCGTGGAGAAAGTGTACACCGTGGGGGGTTTCTGCGTTGTGTCGATCCTCGTGGTTCCGATCCTGACGGCGTTGGTGGGTCACGGGGTCTGGACGCGGGTCACCGCCGGGTACGTCCATGAGCATTGGTCGCGCGTCGTGCTTGCGGGGTTGCTGGCCTTCGGGCTGGGCCAACTGGGGATCACGGTCTTGATCGCCAATCTCATTCGTTTTCACAGTGCCCGCAAGGAGCGCCTCGTCAAGGGCCGGAGTGTCAAGTCAGCGGCATCGGGCGCTGAAACCGTCGGGTCATCGTCAGCCACCCGTCGCGGTGCGACACCTCACCCTCAGCCTTCCCCTGCGGTCTGTTGAAGGGATGTAGCTCGTCCCCCTCCCTGCGGAGTTCTGCACGTCATTCGTTGGTCGGCGGAACGACAAGCGAACACGACCCAAGGGCGTGATTCACATAGGTGATCCATCGGGACCGCCAGCAGTTTTCGCACGTTGGTTTACATTCCGGAATGTGGAACAAGCGTCTTCGGCGGGTGAATCCTCAATGCAACGCTATTCATTGTCTGTGTTCAAGAGTTCAAGAAGTCGGTCGCGTAGGCGTTTGCAGATTTCCAAGGCCTTCGCCGCGTCCTCGCGGTTGATGAGGTCGAACGCCTCGGGGATGGACAGCCGATCGAGGTGCTGTGACCCGGGTTGCGATGCTCGGTGGTCAAATGCCCGCGATCGTCCATAACTATTGCCCGGCTTGCCGTCCGCTGCATATTGTATTCGGCTGCCCTGTAGGCACAACCACGTGCCCCGGATACGATTTCGCCATTGGAATTCCCTGGACTGACGAGATTCCATTTGACTTTTGTTCGTAATCTTACGAACATGGAAGGGAGGCGCCGGTGCCGCCCATTGAGGTGCTGTTCTATCGAGAGAAAGATGGCCGCGTTCCGATGGTCGAGTGGCTTGACGACCTTCCGCCGAAAGCGCGAACGAAGTGCGTTTACGCCCTTGAGCGGTTGGCGGATCTCGGGTACGAACTTCGGCGGCCCGCCGCGGATTACCTGAGGGACGGGATCTACGAGCTTCGAGTCGGCTGCCAGGGTGTGAATTACCGAATGCTATACTTCTTCCATGATCGGGCGGTTGCGCTCGTTTCTCACGGGATTCTGAAAGAGCGCAGGGTTCCGCCGCGAGAGATCGAACGAGCGATCAACAGAAGGATGGAGGTTAAGCACGACCCGATACGGCACACGTTCCGACCGGGACCACTGAAATGAAAAAGAAATCTTCCAAGGGACGCTCCTCGCGTTCCCCGACGATCCAATATCTATACGACCGTTACATCGGCGATGACCCTGAGCGCCTGGGCTGGATCGAGGAGGCGCGAGTCAACATGGACATCGCCCAAAAGATTTACGACCTCCGTACAAAGGCCGGACTGTCCCAACGTGCGCTCGCCCGGCTGGTCGGCACGACCGCTTCCGTGATCTGCCAGCTAGAGGACGCCGATTACGAGGGCCACTCTCTTTCCATGCTTCGCCGAATCGCCGCCGCACTTGACAAGCGCGTGGATATCCGGTTCCTGCCTCTCAAGCGGAAGGCTCGTTCGGCGTAGAGTGTCCGCGGATCAGCGGTTCAGGCGTTCAACCGATTCCTACGCAGGACGAATCCGCCCGCGGTGACCAGCGCAACGAGCATGATCGCCAACCCGATGCCGCCCACTGCCGGGACGCTCCCGGTCGCGGCGAGGCGCCGCAACGTAAACCTTCCCTTGCAGCCTGCTGAAAAGGCGTAGCGCCGCCCGTCGAACGGTGTCACCAAACGGCACTGTTCAAGAGCAGTAGCACGCTTCACGAGTTCGATCAGCGCCACACGGGCGTTTTCGTGCATAGCCATCGCGCCTTGCCAAACTTCTTGAGCGTTGCGAGGGTTGCCGACTGCCGCCAACGCAACGCGGCCAGCGTGTTACTCGCTTCGCGCTTCATCTCCGCCAACAATGACTCCAAGGCGTTGGCGTCGATATCGGATTCCTGGTCCAGTTGACCGGCAATCGAGGACGCCGCCTCTCGTACAAGTTCCAATCGTGGCTTTAACTCCACCAGCCCCTCGACCATTCGCTTTGGTTTCCCAATATTCGCCTGAACGAATTTCTCGTACTTTGAAGCGGATCCGAAAGGTAGAAACTCTACACTGTATCCGCCTTCGTTGGCGAGCTTCTTGAGTTCCTCAACCGAGTAGTATTCGCTCGTTTTCACGTCGTCGATTGCTTTGGACAGTTTGTCCAGAGTGCCATTCAGTTGGGCAACACTTGATTTTGCCGGATGCGGTTTACGTTGAGATACGAGCGACAACGGACGGTCAAAAGACGAAACGAGGGTTGCGAGCGACTCCGAAGTCGTATCAAGGTCCAGCAAGCTCAATCCTTCGGCAACCTCGCTGGAGAGGTTTTTTTGGCCGAACCAATACCCTACGCCCCCGGTCACTGCGGCAATCAAGAGACCGCTTGCCGTATTGAACACAAAGGACCCGAACCACAGTTTCGTTTTTTCTTCGTCATTGGTCGCTAATCCACACCAGCCTGAACCGAGTCTACCCGTTCGTCGCCATTAGAATCTTCAGCAATTCCTCGCGTAGGCGTTTGCAAATTTCCATCGCCTTGCCCGCGTGGTTTCGGTCGGCCCACACGCCTGGGTAACGAAAGGCGACGCCGCCGCGTGTCAACCATTCGACATCCTCCGTCGCCGCGTCCCACGCCGGACACGCGGCCCGAAGCAGATCGGCGAGGAAGAGCAGATTGTGCGTTCGCGGCGGATCTTGGTCTCGCGCTACGAGAACCGCCTTCATCAACTTCTCAATGCACTGATGGGCGTGAAAGCAGACTGCGTCGCAGGCCGATTCGTCGGCGACCGCGAGTTCGCGGAGCGCCGTGCGAAAGTCCCCCTCGGCCTTTCGGACCCATTCCTCAACCGGTTCGGGCATAGAGCACCGTGCCGCGATCCAATGCATCGCGGGTAATGGGATCGTGTTCGCGGTAGCGCCGGGCAGCGTCATCCGGAGTCCGGACGATCACGTCGATGTATCCCTCGTGGCTGACGCGCCCGAGAATCTCCGTAGCCTTGTCGAAGGGGTGGCCCTCATAGGGCATGATGACCAGCAAGTCCACGTCGGAGTATTCTTTGGGGACGCCGTAGGCATGGGAGCCGAAGAGGATGATCTTGTCGGGATGGAACTCCTCGGCGATGCGGCGGGCGAGTTCGGTGATGGCGCTCATGGCGACCATAGGGGCCTTTCGAGGTCAGACGCGGATCATACCAACGACGGCGGAGTCGTTCAACGAGTGTTGTCACCGGCTGGAACTCGATGCCACCTGAACCCCCCTGTGTCCCCTCTTGGTAAGGGGGGAGGTGGTTCACGCGGTCAGTTCGACGTCCCAATAGGCGGCGTCGAGGAATTGTCGCCAGGAGGAATAGCGTTGGTCGGCCAGGCTGATGGTCAGCACCGGGTTGCGGCGGGGTTTGAGCGGGGGGCGGATGAGGTGCATGTGGGCGTCGAGGGGGGTGCGGCCGCCTTTGCGCACGTTGCACTTCAGGCAGGCGCAGACGATGTTGTCCCAGGTCGACTTTCCGCCCAGCGAACGCGGGGTCACGTGATCAAGGCTGAGGTTGGAGGTCCCGTAGCGCTTGCCGCAATACTGGCAGGTGTTGTTATCGCGGGCGAAGAGGTTGCGGCGGTTGAACTTGACCTCCTGCTTGGGAAGCTTGGCGAAGGTGAGGACGCGGACGATGCGCGGGACGACGAGGTCGAACCGGACGGTGCGAATCCAGTCGTGGTCGTGAGGCTCAAACTCCTTGCGAAAGGCGCTCAGTTCCCGCCAGTCGTTGAAGTCATAAGAGACGTATCGCCCGTCGTCGACGTGGACGATCTCGGCCACGGGTTGTCGGGCGGTATCCTGTTTGAACAGAAGGGTGAACGCTCTCCGCACGCTGACCACGCGCATGGCCATGTAATGCGCGTTGAGCAGCAGGACGTTGCTGTCCAGAGGCGAAACCGAGCTTTCCACGGCGCCGGAAGCGAAGACCTTCCCTCCTTCCTCAACGAATTCCAGAGGGTTCCTTCCATCGAACCCGCGAAATTCTAGCCGCCCGGATGGGCGATCACAAGTGGCGGGAGGCTGGGATGCCCGGCGGTGGGCTCCGGCGGCGAGTTCCCGTCAAGGGGTTGGACGGGCAGGGACCTGGGCAAGGAAATATCGGCCCTGTGCCGGCGTGGATTCCGCGTTGCACCCTTTACATCCGCCTAGGAATAGGGTTATACTCCGCCTCCGGTCAGGGAGGACCCATGCGACGGATCGCGGTCATCAATCAGAAGGGCGGGGTGGGGAAAACGACCACGACGGCCAACCTCGGCGCCGCCCTGGCCGACAAGGGTCTCCGCGTACTGCTTTTGGACCTCGATCCGCAAGGGCACCTGACGCTCCATTTTGGTGTGGAAGTCGCCGACGACCAACCCACGGTCTACGACGTTTTGACATCCGGGACACCCGCGGCAGAGGCGATTGTCCGCGCTCGAGAGCGGGTCAGCGTATTGCCCGCGGATATCGACCTTGCCGGGGCGGAGGCGGAGCTGGTCAGCGTCACGGGGCGGGAGGTCCTTCTGCGAGAAGCTCTCGATCCGGTGGAGAACGATTTCGACGTGATGCTCATCGACTGTCCGCCGTCGCTGGGTGTTCTGACGGTGAACGCGTTGGCGGCGGCGAGCGAGGTCCTCATTCCTTTGCAGGCCCATTTCTTCGCTTTGCAGGGACTCAGCAAGCTCCTCGATACGGTGACGTTGGTGCGGCAGCGGATCAACCCCAAGTTGCGCGTGGGGGGGGTCGTGCTGTGCATGCACGAATCGACGACCCGGTTGGCGGCGGAGGTGGTGGAGGACATGGTCCGATTCCTGGAGGCGGGTCGGGGAAAGAACACCGCGTGGTCGGCGGCGCGCCTGTACTCCACGCCGATCCGGCGGAACATCAAGCTGGCGGAATCGCCCAGCTTTGGGCAGACGGTCTTTGATTACGCGCCCAAGAGCCACGGGGCCGCGGATTACGCCAAGCTGGCCGAGGAGCTTCTCGCGGATGGTGAAAGCGGAACTGTCACCCCGTCGGCGCCCATCGCCCGACCACCGGAGTCGGCGAAGGCCGCTCGAACGCCCGCCGGCGAATCGGCTGCACTCGTCTCGGTCGCCGCGGTCTCATGAGGCGTCCCACTACCCGTGCTCTGGTCCTCTGGTTGAGTTACTGGGTCGGGCTTTTCGTCATCATGCACACCCCGGTCGTGGGCGTGGGGCGGCTGCGAATCCGTTTCGCCGACAAGGTCATGCATGTTCTGTTGTATGCGGTCCTGACCTATCTGGGCGGGCGGTTTTGGGGGGTTTCGACCGGAGCCCTTACGCGGCGGGTGGTTTTCGTCTGGGCCGCGGCTTACGCCGTGTATGGGATTGTCGATGAATGGCTGCAACAGTTCGTGGGGCGGTCGACGAGCCTTGCGGACTGGATCGCGGACGTGGTGGGCATTGCCTTGGCGAGCGTCCTCCTTCTTCGCGGACGGGGCGGGGGAGGGCTGTCGGAACCAGCCTGCCCGACGGACGGCGAGCCTTCGTAACACGAGGTTAACGAAGGCCGCTTTGGCGAGATCGTCGTGCCGGATGGTCCGGCCTATGATAGGATGGAGTCGCCCAATGCGGGACCGGGTTTCAACCGGTCCGAGCGCGCCACCTACAAGGGGTGGCGCTACATCCGAGTCGGAAGAGACCCGGCAATACACATGGCCCACAAACGCAGCGTAGTCGTGGTCGAGGACGAAGACGCCATCCGTCGCGGGATCGTCGACGTGCTGAACATGTCGGGTTTCGAGACCACGGAGGCGGCGGACGGGGTGGCGGGGCTGGCCGAGGCACGTCGCTTGGGGGTGGACCTGGTGCTGCTCGACCTGCTCCTGCCGAAGATGGACGGGTTCGATGTGCTGACCCAGCTTCGGGTTACGCACCCGGTGCTTCCGGTGATCATCCTGACGGCCCGCGGTTCGGAAGACGATCGCGTCCGCGGACTTCGTGCGGGGGCGGATGATTACGTGGTCAAACCGTTTTCGGCCCGTGAACTCCTCGCTCGGATTGACGCCGTGCTGCGCCGAACGCCGGAGCGTCCCGCGCCGGTGGTGCGCATCACGGGCGGCAAGACGGTGGTGGATTGCGCTCGGCGCGAGGTCTGCTATCCCGATGGCACACGGGTGGCACTTTCGGAGATGGAGGCGGACATTCTTCAACGGCTCGCTTCGCACGCGGGGCGGGTGGTGACCCGCGAGGAGCTTCTGGCCTGCGTGTGGGGTTTGCGCGACGGGGGCGTGGAGACACGGGCCATCGACATGCACATCACCCGGTTGCGGCAGAAGCTGGCGGGGGGCGACACGGAGTCCGACCTCGAGTGGGTGGTGACGGTGCGGGGGAAGGGCTACATGCTCGGTTCCGGGCTGAGCCTCACCCAGGAGACGCCCGGTCAAGAAACGGCCCCGCCATGACCAGCACCCGCAAGAGCGCGCTGACGGCGATGGTGATGTTTTCGCTCATCTTCGCCGTGGTTCTGGGGGGCATGAGTTGGGCGACGCTGGCCAGTTTCGAGTTGGCCAAGAAGACGGTGAGCGAAGAGCATCTCGCCCGCGTCTCCCGCGCCTTGGCACGAATCGACAGTCAGATCAAGGGCATCCTCTACTTCGAGGCCTCGCGTCCCTACACGGATTACGTGGACTTCCACTTGGTTCGACCGGAGGCGGTGTACACTCGGGATTCGCGGGAGCTGGACGCGGTGGCGCTGCTGCCCTCGCCGCTCACCGATGAGAAGCCGCTCTACGATTGGATTGACCTGTATTTCCAGGTGGACCACAAGGCTCGCCCCTCGACTCCGCAGTTCGATGAGGAGCGGATCGCGGTGAGGCTCGATGCCTTGGAGCCGCATGAACGTCGGGCGCGGGACGCTTGGGCCTGGTTCCAAAGGGCGCTTCCCTCCCTGAACCTGCACGTCCACGTCAGCGAGGCGTTGGTCCGCGACGAACAGGCCGCAGGCGCAACGGAGATGGAAACCACCACGGTGGTGCGCGTGGCGCAGCCCGCGGCGCCGGAGAGCGCGACGGGCTCGACCGCCGCGTCGCGTCAGTTCGTGCGAAGGGGCGGGGTCACCGATTCCCAGCGCCGCTATCTCCCGCCGGTGGCATGTGTGGCGCCCCTGATCGCCAAAGTCAACATGGGGGACCTTTCCGTCGCCATCGACAGCGGGTTCGACGAGAGCGACGTGTCGCCCGTCCCCGTTCAGTTCTCGGCCGGGCCCTTCGCGCCGCCGTTTTGGGTGCAGGTCGGACCCTCGCAGGGAAGTAAACTGGCGTTCGTTCGCGAGTGCCACGCCGATGCCGACGTTATGTACCAAGGATTTATCGGTGACTGGGAGAGGCTCAAACCGGAGTTGCTTCGTCCCATCGAAGACCTGTTCGCGGACGCGGATCTGGAACCGATTCCCAACGACGCGGAATTGGATTCGGACGACAGCACCGTAAAGCTGCATTCGTTGCCGGCGGTGTTGCGCGTGCCGGACATTCCGGGGGGCACATCGGCGGCGGCGTGGCGGTCGCTTTGGGGCGTGCTGGTGATTTCCTGGACGGCGGCGGTGGCCGTGCTGGTGACGGCGGGATGGGGGGTGCGGAATTTGGTGGCGCTCACCGAGCGCCGCTTGCAGTTCGCCTACGCGGTCACGCACGAGCTGCGCACGCCGCTGACGACCTTTCGATTGTATGCCGACATGCTCTCCGCGGGGCTGGTCCCGCCGGCGTCCCGGCAGGAGTACTTGGATACGCTGAACCGCGAGTCGCAGCGTCTTTCGACGTTGGTCGAGGCCGTCCTCGAGTACGCGCGATTGGAAAACCACAAGGTCCGGCTGCACGTTTCCGAGACCAACGCCGGGGCGTTGCTACAGACGGTCGGCGAGACGCTACGGCAGCGTTGCCTGAAGCATGCCGTCGAACCTCAGACGCAGTCCCATCTGCCCGATGAGCACGGGGTGCGGACGGACGTGAGCCTGGTCAATCAGATCGCGGCGGTCCTGGTGGATAATGCCTGTCGCCACGCGCGGTCGGCCAAGAGTCCGCAGGTGCTCGTGCAGCTAGGGGCCGACAACGGGCGGCTGCACCTGGACGTGGTCGATTCCGGTCCGGGGGTGGACTTGGCCGACGCCCATCACATCTTCAAGCCTTTCCGCCGCGGGCGCGACGCCGACACCGCGGCTCGCGGCGGGATCGGATTGGGTCTGGCCCTGGCCCGGAACTGGGCTTCCTTGCTGGGAGGCCGCTTGGACCTCGTCGCCCGACACGACCCGCAGTTGGGCGGCGCTCGCTTTCGTCTGACCATCCCGTCGCACAGTTGAGGATACGTGGGCCAACTCCCCTCGCGCCGCGCTAAATCGTTCCCGAGACGGCGCCCACGAGAGCGCCGGCCACGTCGCGCAAGACCCCCAGCGGCTGTTGATCGGCGTTCACCCGGGCGATGAGTTTCTTGGCGTAGGCCTCCAAAACGGGATGGGTTTCACGCTCGTACACCAGAATGCGGTTCTCGATCACCTTTCGGTCCGCATCGTCGGGCCGGTTGGACTTGGCCGCGCGATTCACCAGCCGGGCAATGAGCGCGTCGCGGTCCTCGATCATCAGGTAGACGACCCGTTTCACGTCGATCACCTCGTGGAGGAGTTCAACTTGTTTCGTCGTCCGAGGAATGCCGTCGAGAAGAAGTGTGTGGTAGCCGGGATTGAGCTTCCCGGCCGTCACCAAGGCCTCGACGTGGTGACGGAAAACGCGGACCGTCAACTCGTCGGGGACCAGCATTCCCTGGGTCGAATAGGAGAGGAACTCCTGCCCGATGGGCGAGGTCTTATCCAGCCCGCGGAAGATGTCCCCCATGGCCAAGTGGACGAGGTTGGGCATGGCCCCCAGAACCGCACCCTGGGTGCCCTTTCCCGAACCGGGACATCCGAACAACAACACACTGGGGTAACGCTTGGCTGCCAGCACACGTTCCTCCTCGCCAAGCGCCTCCACCACCCTTGGCGGACGCCGGCGGGGCTATGATTTACCCATTCAGCGTTTTTGGCAAGCCGGAATCGCCCCGCGACCGGAATTGTGCAAATTCGTCAAATCATTGGCCCGCGGCCAGGCGTCCAGTATGATCCTTCGCACGAGGGGTCGATGTCGATTCCCGCCGGGACGCAAGTGAATCCCCGTGCGGAGCGCCTCGGGAAACATGCCATTGAAGGGGACTTGTTTATGACGCGGCACATCAGGAAAAACTGGGTACGACGGCTGGTTGTTACTGGATCGCTCATGCTTCCGGCGGTCGTCGCATGGGGCGACGCGCCCGCGCCTAAGACGATCACCAGCGTCGAGGGGATCACCGAGTATCAATACGACAACGGTCTGCGGGTCTTGCTCTTTCCCGACTCCTCGAAGCCCACTGTGACGGTCAACATCACCTACTTTGTCGGCTCGCGCCACGAGGGGTTGGGCGAGACGGGCATGGCCCACCTGCTCGAACACATGGTCTTCAAGGGCACGCCGACCTTCGACAACGTGTGGGGCGTGCTGGAGGATCACGGGGCGCGGTTCAACGGCACGACGTGGGTCGATCGCACCAATTACTTTGAGACCCTCCCCGCAAGCGACGACAACCTCGACTTCGCCCTGCACCTCGAAGCGGATCGCATGGTCAACAGCTTCGTCCGCAAGAGCGACCTGGACACGGAAATGACCGTGGTCCGCAACGAGTTCGAGGCCGGCGAAAACTACCCCGTGGGGGTGCTCTCCGAACGAATGACTTCGACAGCCTACCTGTGGCACAACTACGGAAAATCGACCATCGGCTCCAAAGAGGACATCGAACGCGTCCCCATCGAGAACCTGCAAGCGTTCTACAAGAAATACTACCAGCCGGATAACGCCATGCTGGTGGTGGCCGGGAAGTTCGAGGTGGATAAGACGCTGGGACTGATCGCCAAGTACTTCGCGGGCATTCCGCGTCCGCAACGAAAACTAACACAAACGTATACGGTCGAACCGGTGCAGGACGGCGAGCGGCAGGTGATTCTTCGCCGCAACGGCGACGTCGGGGCGGTCGGAGCGACGTACCACGTTGGCGCCGGTCCGCACGCCGATTTCGCCGCCGTCGAGGCCCTCGAGCACGTGCTCACCAACGAACCTTCGGGGCGGCTTTACAAGGCCCTCGTGGAGTCGGGGTTGGCTTCGTCGGTGCGGGGAAGCGCCTATGGCTGGGCGGAACCCGGGGTCGCCGAGTTCATGGCCGAGGTGCGCATCGAACAGGCTCCCCAGCCGGTGCTCGACAAGATGATCGAGGTTGTGGAGAGCTTCCCGACGCAGCCCGTAACCGCGGAGGAAACCGAACGAGCGAAGACCTCCTTGCTCAAGAACATCGATCTGATGCTCACGCGCAGCGATCGCATCGGTGTGGAGCTGTCCGAATGGGCGGCGATGGGCGATTGGCGGTTGTTTTTCCTGCACCGCGATCGGGTCAAGGCACTGAAGGCAGACGATTTGCAGCGCGTCGCGACCCACTATCTCTTGCAAAGCAACCGCACCACGGGCGTCTTCATTCCCACCAAGGCCCCGATTCGATCCATCGTCCCGGAAACGCCCGAGGCACTGGCCTTGGTCAAGGACTACAAGGGCGCGGCGGCGCTTGCGGAAGGCGAAGCCTTCGACGCCACTCCGGAGAACATCGAAAAGCGAACCAAACGCACCGACCTGCCGAGCGGTTTGAAGCTCGCACTTCTTCCCAAAGAGACTCGCGGGGACGCCATCCGCGCCCGACTGACCTTGCGTTTTGGAAACGAAGCCGAAATCAAGGGCAAGACCACGGCCCTGGGGATGGTGCCCGAGATGCTCATGCGCGGCACCTCGAAGCACACCTACCAGCAAATCCGCGACGAGTTCGATAAGCTCAAGGCCCGCGTGTTCCTCTCCTCGGGCGGCGGTTTCGGGGCCGGCGAGCCCGGGACGGTCACCGCCAGAATCGAGACCACGCGCGAGAACCTGGTGCCCGTGCTGCGCCTCCTCGGCGAAATCCTGAAAGACCCCGTGTTTCCCAGCGACGAGCTTGACGTGCTGAAAAAGGAGCAGCTCGCCCAGCTCGAACAAGCCCTTTCCGATCCGCAAGCGCTGGCCTTCACCAGCATCATGCGCCGCCTCGCCCCCTGGCCCGCCGACAACGTGCGCTATGTACCCACCATCGCCGAGGGCATCGAGCGGATGAAGGCGGTAACGCTCGATCAGGTCAAGGAGTGCTACAAGAAGTTCTACGGAGCGAGCCGCGGCGAATTCGCGGCCGTTGGGGACTTCGACGAAGCCGCGGTGAGGAAGACGATCGAGGAGCTGTTCTCGTCGTGGAAATCGCCCGGCAAGTACGAGCGCATCGCCATCCCGTTCCGCAGCGACGTAGCCGCCGGCGAGGAAGTGATCTTCACGCCCGACAAGAAAATGTCCATCGTGGCCGCCGGACTCAACGTCGAGCTCCGCGATGACGACCCGGACTACGCGGCGATGAACGTCGCCAACCACATCCTGGGGAGCAGCGCCAAGTCTCGCTTGCTCAACCGCCTGCGGCAAAAGGAGGGCCTGTCGTATGGGGCCGGCTCCTTCCTCGGCGTCGACGACGTCGACCGCAGGGGGATGTTGATCGGTTTCGGAATCTGCGCCAACGAGAACGCCGACAAGGCCTATAACGTTTTGCTCGAGGAGATGGACGGTTGGTTCAAGAGCGGCGTGACCGACGAGGAGTTGGCCGACGCCAAGAAGAGTCTGGCCGAGGACCTCAAAAGCAACATGGCCAACGACGCCTTTGTGGCCGGAGAACTCGCCAACGGGCTCTTCGTAGGCCGGACCATGGAGTTCCACGCCAAGCTCGATCAGCAGGTCCAAGGCCTATCCCGGGAGCAGATCCAAAAAACGATCGCCAAGTTCATCGACCCCAGCCGCTACGTGAAGGTCAAAGCCGGCGACCTCCAAAAACCCAGCGAGCAGAAGGAAGCCAAGCCCGCGGAGTCAAAACCGTCGTCTTGACGATCGACCGAGCCCGGCAGGGTCCGCGGCGAGGTAGGGGGTGCGGTCGCCGATCGATGGAGCGCTTGAATTCGTCTGGTCGCACCTCCATAATAAGGACGACGTCCGTTCGAGGGAACGACAACGCGCCAACCCCGCGAGCCGCGGATCGTAAGCCGCCGCGGAACCATGGTGCGGCGCCCCGTTCCACGACCGACGGATCGGGTGCCGGGAGAGAGGAGGGCCGCGATGAGCAACGGTTTCGGCGCGGGTTGCGATGACTTTTACGTCAGCAGCCGCCTTCACCTCAAACTCGATATGAGTTTGCAGGCTGAGGCCGTCCTGCACTTCTTCGACCGCATTCGCAAGGAGTATCCCTCGCTTCGCAAGCTCCGCCGCCGCGAAGCGGGGTCCATGACCATCGAGGACGAGGCCGACGAGCAAGGGTCGCGGCGCTGGCTGCGTCTGGACCGCAACAGCCTCCGCTTCGGGCAATTCGCCCCCGCCGACACCGACGACGTGCGCCGCTTCGGAGAGCTCATTCTCGAACAGGCCCCTTATCACCTTACGCTCAGTGATTTGGTGTACGATCACTTGGAACTGATCTACGGCTTCGACCTGCGCTATCGCGGCAACCACGACCAATTGGTGGCCGAGACGTTGTGCGGCGATCATGCCGCCACGGGCTTTCTCTTCGGCGACCGCGCCGCCCACATCATCGACTCCCAGCCGTACTTCGGTATCGCTCTCACCCCGGAGTGCGACTTGCAGGCCTACGTCGAGATCAAGTCCCGCACCACCACCTACGAGGTCCGCGCCGCCAACTTCGAGGGCGAACCGATCAGCGTGTTCCTGACCGTTCGCAAGTACTGGGGGCTGGACGGCGTCGCCTCGCCCTCCGAGGCCCTGGCCGGCCTGTTCGGCATCGCCGACGAACTGGCCGCGGACAAGCTGGTTCCCAACTTCGTGAATCCCCTGGCCGCGGCCATCGCCAGTCGATCGTAGGGTCACGGCGAGACGGGAGGCGGTTCGTCTCGGCGCGTAAACACCACCAGTTCGTCCTCGGCGTCTTCGTGAAATCCCGTCAGGCGGAAGACTTCGCGCAGAGCCATGTCCGTTCGACGCGCGAGAAGGTCATACGACCCTACCGAGACCACGAAGTACGCGGGGGCATCTTCCGCTAGACGAGCCTGGAGACGGCGGGCGACCTCGACGTAGACGGAGTCGGAAACGTCGCGGCGGCCCTGTCGCAGCGAGGCCATCTCCACCTCGGTGACCAGTCGCCGCACCTTGAACCCGTGGTAGAACTCCAGCGAAAGACTCGGTTGACCGTCCACCCAATAGATGGTCGCGTCTTTAGCGGCCGACTCGTCAAGCTTGTCGGCCAGGGCCTGGACCTCGGGGTGCCATTCCATACGCGTGCCCATCGCCGGCCAGGCAATCGCCAAGAGAACGGCGACGCCCAGGTTGAGCAGCGCGAACGAGGTGACACGACACTGTTGGGCATAGGCCCAGGACGCCAACGACCACAGGATGACCGCGACCACGATAGCCGCGCCGCCCAGAGCGGCCAGTTCGGGGTAGGTCAAGCCCAGCACCCGCAGCCCGATGATTCCCCCCCCCGCTACGACGACGATCACCACACCGCACAGCGCCCGGCCCAGACGAGAAGGTTCCCCCACCGCGAAAAACAACCGGTCGATCACCGGACCCAGCAGCAGACAATACGCGGGAACGATCGAAAGGAGATAATGCGGTCTCTTGAAGGACGACGTACTCAGGAAGCAGGTTCCCACCAAAGCCCACATGAAGGCAAAAACGAGCCCGCGGCGCTGCGCGGCGTACTTCGGCAGAAACGGCGCTGCCGCGGCCTCGAACATCGAAAGCATGTACGGAAGCGTCCAACCCAGCACATAGGGCAGGTAATACCACCAGGGTCGTACCTTATCGCTCAATTCTCCGGTGAAACGACTGAGGTACTCGATCCGCCACAATTCGAGTGCGTTGTCGATGTGCAGACTGACATACACAGGCCACACACCGACCAGCACCACCCACAACACGATCCCCGGAACCAACCACAGCGTGGTCAAGCGACGCAACTGCGAACCCATCGCCTGCGAGGCGTGACGAAAGATGGAACCCTCAGTGCGTGGACCTTGCGAGGCATCGGCGAGCGGCCCACCAACGAACCAATACGCAGCCAATGCCAACCCGATGGTTGCCAGGGGCAGCGGCGCTTTGGCGAGCATGGCCAGTGCGAACGCGACGTAGAACCCGGCCAGGAACCGGCGATCCCGTTCGCCGCATAAGGCCCCTCGCCAAAAACAGGCGAAGGACAGCGTGGTGAAGAAGGTCAACACCATGTCGACTTGGGCGTTGCGGGCGAACATCAGCGTGGCAGGACCGGCCGCGGCGATGAACCCGCACGTCCGCCCCACCCGCGGGCCGTACATCATCGACCCCAGCCAGCAGACGGTCAGCACCGTCCCGAACGCCGCAATCGCCGACGGAAGCCGCGCCGCAAACGCCGTCACTTCTCCGCTTCCGCGATCACTGGCCCACGAAGCCAAGCCAATCGCCCAGATTCCCAACGGAGTCTTGCGGATTCGCGGTGCATCCCCGACTTCGGGGATCATCCACTCGCCGGTTTGCAAGGCGTTGCCCGCCGCCAGGGCGTTGATGCACTCGTGATCGCCCAGCGGAGGACCGACGCTCAAACCGTAAAAGCAGGTAAAGGCCGCGAATGCCGCGAGCAGCACCATCCCCAACCACCGCTGGTCGCGCGACCCGAGGCCTGACTCGTGGATTCGAGGAATCAAACTTGAAATCCCCTTGGGCGTTGCGGCGGGACTCTTCCCACGACGCCCATTGTTGGCTACTCTGTGCCCGCCCGGAAAACCATGAAACCGCCACGAGAATACCACCGCCCACGTCAGCCGTCGCCCGATGGACAGCGTTGGGCGGCGAGCTTACTGATTCTTACGCTCCCGGGCTGTTCCGCAGGGTGGGTGCGATGGGTCCCAGGCGGGTGGGTCAACGACTATCAATCCGCCGAGCGGCTTGCAGAAGCCCCCGAACGCCCCCTGTTTATCCTCTACCGCACCAAGGACCGCACCGCGGCCGACCCCATGTTCGACGCCCTCAACTCCCACGAAATCAAACCCCGTACGTCTGGTTGCGTTCGGTGTTGTTTGTTTCATTCCAACGCCTCGGACCGTCGCTATGTCGCCCAGTTCGGCGTACAGCGCGCCCCCGCGGTGATTCTGATTCACGCCGACGGCACCTATCACGCCCAAACCGGTCCCCAATCCGGCGAACAACTCGCCCGCTTTTTCGACGCCGCCCATCCCCCCGGGACAATTCCCGCGCACGACCCGTTTATTTCTCGCCAAGCGACGTATGCCTGGATGCGTTCGTTGGACGCGGCCCAGTCGGCGGCCAAATCCCAGAACCGATCCGTCCTGATTGTCTTGGACCGCTGGATGTCGCGCGATTGGCGGCGGCTGCACAAACTTCTCGATCGTCCCGAAGTTCACGCACGGTTCGTCAACATGATCCATTGCCGACCGGGCGGCGTGCTCGGCGGCGGCGGTGCGGTCGCCCAGACTTTCGGCGTCACGAACCTCCCGGCCTTGGTCATCCTCCAACCCGACGGTTCCCATCATGCGCTCGAGCTCCCCACCTCCTACGAATCCGTCATCCGCTTCGCCGACGCCCGAAGGCTGAAGTTGGAAGACTGAAGTTGGAAAAGGCGATGGGGATGCTCGGATCAGCCGGCTCGATTTCGGTCTTCGTTCTTCAGTCTTCGGCCTTCTCCCATGTGGCTTAACTGGCCCAACCGCATCACCGTCGCCCGCATCACACTGGTGACGCCCTATGTCATTTGCCTGTTGAACCTGAACGAACCGTGGAGGGGGTGGCGGTATGTGGCGCTCGTGCTCTTTGTACTCATGGCCGTGAGCGACGCCCTGGACGGGTACCTCGCCCGCCGCCTGAACGAGTCCACGCCCCTGGGCCGCTACCTCGACCCCTTGGGCGACAAACTGCTGGTCACCTGTTCGGTCATCCTGCTCTCCATCGACGCGACTTCGGTTCACGGGTTTCGCCTGCCCAGCTGGGTTCCGGTAATCGCCATCGGCAAGGACGCTCTGACGGTCATCGGGTTCCTGCTCGTGTACGCCGTGACCGGTCAATTCTTCGTCCGGCCTCGGATTTTGGGAAAGGCTTGCACTTTGGTACAATTGCTGATGATCGGCTACGTACTGGCGGCCCCGGACATGCCGGTGTGGATGCAACGCCCCTGGCCGATCTTGTGGTGGCTGGCCAGCGCCGCCGCGGTGGTTGCGTCCGTGGACTACGTTCGCATCGGCAACCGCTTCGCCGCCGAGCACGCCGCAAGAACGTAGGGTTCGCTGTGCGCACCACCTTCGGCGCCGCCCTGGGTCGGCGTTGACCGTCCGTAATTGGTAATTGGTAATTGGTAATTTGGTAACTCGTAACTTGTAACTCGTCATTTTTCCAAGGACCCCCCATGAGTCACCCTCCTTTCTCTCCCGTCGAATCCGCCTTTGACGATCTCCGCGCCGGTAAGTTCATCATTCTTCTCGACGACGAGGACCGCGAGAACGAAGGTGATCTAGTGATCGCCGCACAGCACATCACGCCCGACGCCATCAACTTCATGCTCAAGGTCGGACGCGGCGTGCTGTGCATGCCCATCACCCGCAAGCGATGCGAAGAACTCAATCTTTCGTTGCAAAGCGTGCAGAACACGACCCGCTTCGCCACCGCCTTCACCGTCACGGTCGATGCCCATCCCAACTTCGGCGTCACCACCGGCGTCTCCTCGGCCGATCGCGCCAAAACCATCGAAGTCGCCTGTGCGCCGGATACCAAACCCACCGACCTGATCCGCCCCGGACACGTGAACCCGCTCATGGCCGTGGACGGAGGGGTCCTGGTCCGCTCCGGGCAGACCGAGGGATCGGTCGATCTATGTCGCCTCGCCGGATTGCGCCCCGCGGCGACCATCATTGAAATCATGAACGACGACGGCAGCATGGCCCGACTGCCCGACCTCACTCGCATCGCCAAGCAGCACGCCATCAACCTCTACACCGTCGCCGACATCATCGAATACCGCATGCAACGCGAGTCCTTTATTACGCGCGGAGTGAGCACGCGACTGCCCACCCGCTTCGGCGAATTCACCTTGATCGAGTACCACTCGCCCGTCGATCCCGAGCCGCACCTCGCCCTCACTTGCGGCGGAGTCGGGGCCCTCGGACCCAACGGCGAGCCCGTCGTCCACGACGAACCGGTGCTCGTCCGCGTCGAATCCGAGTGCATGACCGGCCACGTCTTCCACTCCGTCCGCTGCGACTGCGGCGGACAGCTCGACAACGCCATGCAGATGATCCAAAAAATCGGCAAGGGAGCGGTCGTCTACCTACGCCAAGAGGGCCGCGGCATCGGACTGCACAACAAACTGCGGGCCTACGAGCTGCAAGACAAGGGCCTGGACACCGTCGAAGCCAACCAGCGACTCGGCCTCCCCGTCGACCGCCGCGACTACGGCGTCGGCGCCCAAATCATCCGCGACCTGGGCCTCCGCCAACTCCGCATCCTCACCAACAACCCCAAAAAAATCTCCCGCCTCGAAGTCTACGGAGTCAGAATCGTCGAACAACTCCCCATCGAAATCCCCCCCACCGAGCACAACCGCGACTACCTCCGCACCAAACGGGATAAGATGGGGCACAAGCTGAGGGATGTGTGACTACTCTGGGCCTTTTCGACTTCGGGCCCGGATGCTATCCTATAAGGGGACGACGACGAGGCACCGAATCGAGGATCGTGCGCGATGAGGCGAGGCGACCTCCCGATTCACTACGATCCGCACGCGATGCGCGCGGGTGCCACTGGCAACTCGTCTGCCAGTGCCTGTCCCTCCGCCATCGCCCACCCCCGCCGAACGATCTCTTCGACCGCATCCCTGGAGCGCCACCCCTCGCAGGTAGGGCCGTGGATCGCAGGCGTAGGACCCGCCGGATCCGAACCGGGAGCGCGAGCGACCGGCCTTGGACCACCGCGCAGAGCCGAACGCCGATGAAAACCCTGATCGGTAGGAGGGGCCCAAGCCCGGCCTGAGAAACGCGAAGACCGGGGTCCACGAGTGAACGCCTTTCTCAAGGCCCCGTCAGGGACGCACGAACCTAGCCCCCCAGTTCACTGGGGGGTCAACGTCATCCCCCCAAACCTATCCCCCCTCTCCCTGTTGCAGGGAGAGGGGCCGGGGGTGAGGGTCATCGCTGCCACACAGACGACACCAATCAGAGCGTGGAGCGCAAGCGACCCGAAAGACGTCCCCATCCTGTTCCCACCCTCCATCCCCCAAGCCCGGCCTGAGCAACGCGAAGACCGGGCTCCACGAAGGAACCCCCCGCGTCCCCAACTCCAGGGGAGAGCAAAGTTCCACTTGGCCGGCCGGGGAGAGCGAAGTTCCACTTTGCCAGTCGGGGAGAGCAAAGTTCCACTTTGCCGGCGCAGCAAAGAAAGCAACGTTCCCCCCAACACCGGGGAGAGCAAAGTTCCACTTTGCTCAAACCACGTCCCCGCGAAATCCGAGCTGCCCCGCGAACCTGAGAAAAACCGATGTCGTGCAATCAGAACAGCTCTCCCTGCCCATCGCTCCGCCCCCGCAATTGCAAAACGCCAACCCTTGACCCCGCCCCGCCCACGGGTTAGGCTACCGTTCGGAAAATGTCCGGCCCCAGAAAAACCAACGCGGTCCCGACGCGGGCTCGCGCGTCAATAAAGGTGCGACACGGTACTGGTTCGATTACCATCCACGGAACCAGACGAGCCTAGACCATGAGCGGACGCGTGGGACATCGCAAACGACTGATCTGCGTAAACGCGGGCAACCTGCGTGCGAACCACTTGTACTTGACCGGCCACGGCGATTTCTTCCCCGCCGATTGCTACGGCGCTTCATCGGAAAAAGGCGGCACGGGCAAACCGCTCCGCCTGGACGTGCTGGGCCTCCCCTCGCCGATCTACACGGACATTCCGACCGACGCGAGGTCCGGCAAGCCGCGCCGGTTCTTCCGCAAGCGGGCCTGGGTCGGAGAATTCTTCGCCAGGCCCGGCATCAAACCGAGACACAATTTCTATTGAGCGCCTTGTGAAGGTAACAGGATGAGTACGCGACCGATTAACGATGGTCAACCGTGGACGCGCCCACAACTGATCATCGCGTTCGAGCTGTACTGCCGTGTACCCTTTGGCCGCATCTCCACCCGCAACCCGCTCATCCGTGACCTGGCTCTCAAGCTCGGTCGAACCCCGGCCTCTGTCACTCGCAAACTCGGCAACTTCGGGGCGTTCGATCCAGAACTCGCGGCACGCAATGTCTCGGGATTGACGCACGGGAGTAAACTCGACCGGGCTATCTGGGATGAGTTTCATCGTGATTGGAATGGGTTGGTCATTCGCGCCCATGACATCAAGCGCCGACTAGAACCCAGCGAGACAACCGGGCAACCGCTGGTGCTGCCGAAAGGCCCATCGGAGAAAACCGTTACCGTCAAGCAGCGCTTGCACCAGTCATTCTTCCGCGACGCGGTCCTCAGCAGCTACAACTCTCGTTGCTGCGTCACCGGGCTGCCGATCGTGGAGTGCTTGGTTGCCGGGCACATCATTCCATGGAGTGTGGACGAGCACCGTCGCGCCGACCCGACCAACGGCGTGTGCCTCTCCGCGACGTTCGACCGCCTTTTCGATGTCGGACTTATCACCATCGAGGACGACCTGACGTTACGCGTCAGTAACCGGTTGCGCGTTTGGACCGACTGTGCTGTCGCTGAACAGGTCGCCGCACGGCAAGGGCGGAAGATCATCCCCCCCGCGCGCTTCTATCCCGACCCGCTTTGCCTACGCTGGCACCGGGAAAACCGATTTGAGGCGGCGTAGACAACGCTAACTTGCTAGGGAACGGGAGTTCATCGCTATGAACACATCACTTTCAACCGACCTTCGCCAAACTGCCATCGATTGTGTCTCAGAGATGGGCGACGTCTTCTGGGATTACGACGCCGGGCGTGATGCGCCCCGCGGGTACCGCGATCCAAGCGAGATTGCGATCGGCACGGTCGAGAAGACCCTGCGCGAGACCGTATTCGATGCGCTGGGAGCCGAGCGGGCAGCTTTTAACTTGGTCTCTGAATACGAGACTCTCGTCGACGAATTGCCGGAATCGTCAACCGATGAGCAGATCATCGGAACCCTCGTTGCCAACGCAGACTGGACCCCAAGGGGTGCGCGCGAGATTCTCAAGCTGGCCCACCGCTACGGTACAAGCATCCTCCGCAACGCCCAAGCGCTGGCTGACGCGTTGGAAATCGAAGACGGCGACGCGGGCCTCTGAAACTCGGCGCTCTCGGTCGACATGCCGTGACCGCCTTTCGCCCCATTTGGGGCGATGGATTGTAGCCACGGGTGGAGCGACGCCGCTTGGTGCGGCGCGGAACCCGTGGAACGCGATCTCCCGGATTCTCATTTCGCCCTGGAGGGGCGAAGGGCTGTCTCCACACACTAGAAAGGACCGGAATGCCCGGCACATACACGCAGATTCTCTTGCACATCGTGTTCTCAACCAAGAACCGCGAGCCCTGGATCGCGGCCGACATCGCCGAGCGCCTCTACTCATACATAGGCGGCATGATCCGGGCGGAGAAGGGCGTGCTCTACGACATCGGCGGCATCGAGGACCACGTCCACCTGTACCTGCGCTGGCGGGCCGATGCCGCACTCTCAGACTTGATGCGCACGCTGAAAGCCCGCTCTTCGCTTTGGATACACCAGACATCCCCGAACCTCCGTGCCTTCGCATGGCAGGAGGGGTACAGCGCGTTTTCCGTCAGCAAGTCTCAAGAGGAGGCGGTCAAAAAGTACATCGCCAATCAGGCTGAGCACCACAAAAAAGAAGACTTCAAGACCGAGCTGCGTCAAATGCTTCGCTTGCATCAGATCGAATTCGACGAGCAATATGTGTTCGATTGATCCGACATGCGTCGTGGCAGTTCCTCCGACCCTTCGGGGCGGTAACCGCACAAAAACTGAGTTCCACGGGTTCCGCGTCGGCTCCACCCGTGGCTAAATCCCATCGCCCCGATAGGGCGAAAACATGCAAGCGGGGCCGCAGCACCCCCGCGACGCACGTCCCATACTGGCGAGCCAAGCGAACGAAGAACCGGCAGCGCGACCGCAAGACCTTGGCCGAACTCCGCCGGGACCGATGGCGCGTGCTTGTCGTTTGGGAATGCGAAATCAGACCCGGAAGGCGCGAGGCGCTCAGGCGGCGACTCTCCCGATTCCTAAACGGGGATTCAAAGCAGTCGGATCAGCACCTCAACCTCAAACGAGCAAAAGCGACTTCGACGGCTGGACCCGGTCGAACGCATCTTGATCCGAGTACTCGCAAACGCACTCGTCGGAAATAACCACCATCCGTCCGTCATTTCGCTTCCGCAGAACCAACCAAATATCCCCGCCGCTTTGCCACGTGTCACCACCCAATGCGTCCGCGACCGCAATCGCTTGGTCTTCCGTCATGGACTCGGCTCCCAATACTTGCCATCTAAACAAATACCGAACACGCATGATAGAACCCGCGTCCAGGGAATGCAAGAGAATTCCGCCTGTGCAAATTTTTTTTGGTGACCGACCC
>CAZYEX010000032.1:0-2675 GCA_964646605.1 uncultured Phycisphaera sp.
ATCGAGCTTGGCATGTTTATGCTCCAGGACGCGCTCGATCATTTTCGACACCGATTTCACAAAGTCGACATGGTCGGCCGTAACGTACAGTCCGGAGTATTGCATCTTGATGAACTCGCGCGACCCGGCGCTCAAACGCCGCGTGGTCTCGCCGAACTGCGTGGTGGCGGTGGAAAAGGGGATGAGCACCTCGCGGTTCAGATCGCGCTCCTCGACACCGCGGGCCGGGGCGCCCGCCGTCAGGACCTGTTCCAGGACTCCGACGACGACGAAGGGTATCGCCGTGGGAAAACGCTCCACGAGGATCGTCTCCCCCAAGGGGTCCTTGAAACGAAACACCTCGCGCCGAACGGCCTCCCCGATTACGCAGACGTTGCCCCGTTCGCTCATATCCGAAGCGGTGATCGCCCGACCCTCGCCGACCTTGATGTTTACGATCTCGAAGAATTCGGGGGTCGTCCCGACGACATTGAAGGAGGCCTGGACCTCGCCGCTGCGGATGCGGTAGGAGACGGTCTTTAGCGGAACGACGTGGGCGACGTGGGGCACGGTTTGCTCGATGACGGAGACGTCGTCGCGGGTGATGCCGTACTCAATCAGGTTGCTGCTGCGCTGCGACACTTGCGCCGTGTCCGTCGGTTTGACGGAGTTGATGATGATGTTCTTGGTGCCCAGAAGCTCGATCAAGCGCATCTCATCGGCCGACGCCCCCTCGCTGATGGAGAGCATGCAGATCACCGCGGCGACACCGAAGATGATGCCCAGCGAAGTGAGCAAGGAGCGCAGCTTGTGCAAGCGAAGGTTGTCGATACCCAGGCGGATGGTTTCGAGGCTAAAAAGTCGCATGGCCTACACCGGGCGTCAGTACAAGTCGGCCATCCATTTTCCGTCGTGGGCCGGGTTGGGCATGAGTTTCTGGGATCGCGGGTCTACGATCAGATCGAGAGCTTCGAGGACGAGGTCTCCGACCAACGGCGGGGTGCCGTCGTCGTTCTCCATGACGGACATTTGTTCCGTGCGACCCTGGATGGTGATCTTCGCGCCCATGAACACGCGTCGTTCGACGTCGCCGTTGGCGGTCTTCACTCGACGCGATTGCAAGTAGGTCAAGCCGAGGTCTTGGATGAGTTTCGGCGGCAGGCAGAGGTACGTTGCCCCGGCATCGACCAAGGCATCGATCTCGACGGCGCGGATTTTCCCTTCCTCAAGACGCCCCTTGGCGACCTCGAGAAAATCCTCGAAACTTCGAACGGTCACTCTTTCTACGGTACGTCCCATGAGGTCCACAAGCCCTTGCGTTTCGGTGATCTTCTCAGGCGACAGACGGTCATTGTTTCCGTCCTTATTGTACACGCTATTCGCGCATTTCGCCACTTGGACGTCGGCGACGCGGGCTTACAACTTCGGATAACTGCCAGTTCACGCGCCAATTGGAGGCCGGGATCACCAACGCTGGACGTTCACGGCTGGAGACACGGATCAGGCACGCGGTTTCTCAGGCGGCGCGGGGTTTTCGTTTGACGGGGCGTTCGGTGTTCTTCGATCGGTCGAGCTTTCGTCCGGCCTTGGTCTTGGGGGCGCTGAGGATTGCGTCTTAAGGGCCCCCGGAGGGGAGCGGCTCGACAAGGTCGTCCGGATCGCAGAAGCACCCGGGGAGCGAACGTCGGACAGTCTCTAACCAAGCTCTCCGCGTGGTCGTCTGGTCAGGTGGCAAGTCGGACACCTGGGACAGCTCTGCAAACCAAACGGCGGCTACGAAGTTCATGTCCTCCGGTTCGATGTTTTCGAAGAATCGATCCCCGCCGCGTGATCGGGCGAGGATCTCGGCGGCGGCCTCGACGAGATAGTTCACGGATTCGCGATCGTCGCAATCCGGATGTTTCCAAAACCTAAGCATCAATTCGACGAGCAATTCCGCCTCGAACAACCCGCAGAAGCGGATTGCCGCGTCCAGTTGCGAATTCTGTTGCTCGTCGTCGAAGTCTGTCATCGTTGCACGTTGAAGTCCGCCTTGCGAGATCGAATCAACTCGAGCTCCATCGCTTTCCGCACTCGTGTTGGGGTTGATTCCGGAAGAACATGGAACTCGAGAAAGAGATCTTCCGTTCCGAACTCCCAGATGTAGCGTGCAAGATGCTTGTTGTCCGAGTGGTCCAGATGTTTCTTCAGCCGCGAACGCAGATCCTGCGCCTCTCCAACGTACAGAAATCCCTTGCGCGTCGTCAGAACGTACAGACCTTGTCTTGAGGGAACCTGCGACAGGTCGAGGTTCCTCACTCGAAGCGGGCCTATTACAGCTGAGGGGACGATCCTGGCCAGGATTTCAGGTTTGAGCCGATTTGCCTTTCGAAGCCCGAGCGCGGCCCAACGATATTCGAAGGAAGAAAAGCCTGAAGCGATTGCGCCGGCAACGGAATCGAACTCGGCTGCGAGTTCTGGGTCGCAGAGCACGCGATCAAGTGTAGTCGCGTGCTTGCGTTCCATTGCACGAATACCCATCTCTGCCGCAAATCCGTACTTGTCCTGGCCTCGTACGACGAGCATGTCCCGTTCGTAGTTGAAGGTTGAAAAAGATGGTGGCGGCTCGATCCTATCCGTTGTGTAGGCGGGTAGGGTTGTGAATTCTTTAAGGAGCCACCACCATGAAGCAAGGATACCAAGTCGCGGATCGTCGG
>CAZYEX010000033.1:0-4123 GCA_964646605.1 uncultured Phycisphaera sp.
GGCGCAGACCTGGACCAAATCCAGCCCTGGCGCCGGCGGTGCCTTCACATCCGTCGACGTGTCCGCCAACGGCACCGTGCTGGTCGGCTCCGACCTCAGCGGGCTCTACAGGCGCGCCAACGCGACCAGTGATTGGGTGCGGATCGGACACTCTGACGGCATCACTGCTACGGCGGTGGATGCAGTCAAGTGGAAGCCGGGCAGCAACACGGTCGCGCTCGCCGGTACCCGCAACGGCCTCTACCGAACGACCGACGGTGGCGCTTCCTGGGCCGTAGTCGCGAGCCCGTGGGAAGCGGTAGATGACGTGAGCGCGATCGGCTGGAGCACCACGAATAGCACCGTCTATGTCGCCACGATCCATGCGATGAGTTCTCTCCACTGCCCAACGGAAGGGTCTTGCGACCAAGCGAAAGCGGAGAGTCTGAAAGTCGTGTGGCTGTGGAAAAGCACGAACGACGGTGTCAGCTTCGCGACAACCACATTCGCTCACGGGATCCCGTCCGGCCGCCGCATCGTGAAGATCGTGGTCGATCCGAAGACCAGCGACGGCTCGAAGGTGTACCTCGTCTCCGGCGCCGACTTTGGGCTCCCCAACGCCAGCAAGGAGCTCTATCTCAGCACGGCGAGCGGCAGCAACTGCTCTTTGATCAGTGCCAGCCACTACGCGATCGACGTGGCGGTGGACTCCACGCACAGCCAGCTCGTCCTGATGACGACCTCAAACACCGCGCCGCCTGGAGACGACAACATCGGGACGATTCAGATGAGCACCGACGACGGTGGCGCCTGGAATCAGATCACCAACACGACCACCGGAGCGATCTGGTTCAACGGCGGCAACGCCTACGTCATCAATGTCATGGAGGACGCCTGTTCCGGGGCGCCCGCGCGGGCGGGGAAGTTCCTGCTCACGTCGGGCGACAACTGGGCCACGCACACTGCGGTCGCAATCTCCCGCCAGGACGACGGGATCGGCACCGAAGGAAACACCGCGATGTGGGACTTGGGCTGGTCCAATTGCGCCCTCGCGCGCGGACGGGCGCGCAACAGCGTGGCGTTCACGCTGAGCCCGCGCGGCGAGTATTGGGTGACCGGCCATTTCCTCTGGCGCCACAACACCAGCGGCGCTCACAAGTACGAAAACGCCTTTACATCGATCTCCGGCAGCACCTACCAGACGAAGGGGATCGATAACGCCAACCCCTGGGTCATCGCGATGGGCAACAGTCAGTCGACCATCTGGGCCGGCTACCACGACCTCGGAATCTGGAAATCGACCGATCACGGCGTCACGTGGAGCAACAAGAATCCGGACCTCGGGGACGGCTGGCACGGGTACGGCGGCAACGCAAGCAGCATCCAGGTCAGCGGTGCCGACACGGTGTTCGCGACGATGGCCTTCAATGATGATCCTGGGTCACCAAACGAATACAGCTACGATTTCAAGCTGTATCGAACCATTAACGGTGGCTCGACTTGGGAGACTATCAACAATAATAGTCTCGGGACGGGCTTCATTTACGGCCTGCACAAGAACATCAGCACTGGTCGCATGTGGGTGACCAAAAACGGCAGGGCGCACCACAGCGACAACAAGGGCGATACGTGGACGGAGCATACATCCGGGGGCATCCCGACCGATGGGATCTTCATCGTGACGACGATCAACGACATCGTCCTGGCCGGAGGGTGGGCGGGTCTGTGGCGATCCACAGACCACGGCTCGACGTGGGCCGAGGTTACGTCCGGCAGCGATTTCGACTTCTCCGACGCTGACGACGACAGGGGCGACCTCGACAAGCTCAACCGGGTCTCCTGGCACGGGATTCACCAGATCCTGGTCGACGTGGACGTGTGGGTGGTGTCCTACGTGAAGCACGACTACAGCCCGGCCACCACGACCCCCGCCAACAAGGGCATCTGGCGCAGCACCGATTACGGCGTCACATTCACGTCGGTCATGGATACCACCGTCCGGCGGGGGGTCGCGGTCGATTCGTGCAACCGACGAGTTCACATAACGTCCGGCACACCTCACACCAGCGGCACTAACAGCGGCACCGCGCTGAACCGCGCCTCCGGCAAGCTCACCTGTCCACTGGACGCATATGGCAACTTCGTCTACTCCAAGTGCAAGGTCGATGCAGTCGGGAGCGACTACCGCTACCGCTTCGGGGGTGCAATCGTGGCGAACGGGAACAACAACCACGTCTACGTCAGCGTGCCCGGCCACGGCCTCATGCGGCAGACGCTCGCCACGGGCGGCTTGACGCCCTGCGAGACCGAGTTTCGCGGTGGCGGCGACGACATGAGGGCGCGCGGGCCGCGCGAGGAAGGACCTGCGCCCGCGATCGAGCCGAACATCCTCCGGCTCGAGGAAGCCTACGACCGGGAGCTCTACGACCTGTCAGGCAGGAAGGTGAAGGTCACGAACCCCGGCGTCTACTTTGAGCATCGGGTGCTGCCCGGTAGCGTGACGCGGCGCACGGTAGTCGTGACTCCCTGACCTGGAACGACTCTACGTGAAAGCACTGGATTCACTCCTCCCGGCCACCCTCCGGGGTGGCCGCGGGACTCTTGGGTTAGTCGAAGAGACCTGACCTTGCCGCCGTCCGCAACTTCGGACCATCAACAGAACGACCGCCGCCATGATCGGAGGTGGTCGATGCCTCCATGTCATCGATAGAGGGTCTTCAGGCGGCCCCAGGTCGTGGACTTCGTGGGCGTCAGGACTGGCCCGAACTTCTGGATGCGGTAGTTGCGGATGTCGGCGACAAAAATGTAGCCGCCGTCGGCCGTCGCCATCCCCCAGGGTCCGTGAAACTGCCCGTTGCCGGTGCCGGGTGAGCCCCATTGGGTCAGGTACGTGCCCGTGGTGGTGAACTTCTGGATGCGGTTGTTGTAGTGGTCCGAAACGAATACGTTCCCCTCGGCGTCCGTTGCGACTTCGGCAGGAAAGTCAAACTGCCCGTTGCCGGTGCCAGTTGAGCCCCATTGGGTCAGATAAGTGCCAGTGCTGCTGAATTTCTGAATGCGGTTGTCGTAGTGGTCCGAAACGAATACGTTCCCATGGGCGTCCGTTGCGACTCCACCGGCAAGGTCAAACTGTCCGTTGCCGTCGCCGAATGAGCCCCATTGGATCACGTAAACGCCCGTGCCCGTGAACTTCTGGATGCGGTAGTTTCCGGAGTCCGTGACATAGACGTTCCCGGCGTCGTCGGTGGCCACGCCGCGAGGATAATTGAACTGTCCGTTGCCGCTGCCGAATGAGCCCCACTGGGCCACGTACACGCCCGTGCCCGTGAACTTCTGGATGCGGTGATTGAGGAGGTCCGAAACGAATACGTACCCCGCGGCATCTGTCGCCACTCCCTCGGGAGAGTCGAACTGTCCGTTGCCGCCACCGAAGGAGCCCCATTGGGTGAGATACGTGCCGGTGCCGGTGAACTTCTGGATGCGGTTGTTGTAGTTATCCACGACGAAGACATCGTCGGCGGCATCCGTCGCCACTCTGAGCGGGAATTGGAACTGCCCGCCGAGGCTACCCTGCGAGCCCCACTGGAGGAGATAGGTCGGGGCCTGGGCCATGGAAACGCCGTGGAGCAAAGCGCCCAGCACGAGGAGCACAACAAGCAAAGGTCTATTCATGGCAACCTCCGCTTCGAGCGATGGCAATGAGTTGAACGATCCTGAAGTTGCTCCAAACTATGATCGCCCCGCCTCCACCGTCGCTGACATTCAAACCTCGGGATTCGGCGCCGGGGCCTGTGCACGCGGGGTCGCTGTCCATGTGTCCCTGGGCGCTCGCGGCTGCCGGCCCAAGCACCACTGAGAAGGGAATCAAGCTCAGCCGCTGGCTGGCGGTGGGTCAGAGACAGCATGGCAACTCCCCACAATTCACCGCCTCCCCCGGCGGGAAGACGAGTGTGGGAATTGTATCATGCAGGTACGTCATTCAGTGTAAGATCGATATCCGATGCATCCTGTTGCGAGGTCGTGGGGCCGCCCGTGACGATGGTCGCTCCGGGGCCGCGCCTACGCGGACAGGGCTCCCGGCTCGGAACCCCTGACGACCGGTCCTACGCCGCCCTGAGGCTTGCGGCCAGCGACTGCCGCCCGG
>CAZYEX010000034.1:0-3925 GCA_964646605.1 uncultured Phycisphaera sp.
CATTAAGCGCATGATCGTCGACGCGCTGTCGAACTACGCGGTCAACGCGACGGTCCTCGCGTCACGGCGCTTGCAGGGCAAGCGCCGCGCCGCAAGGCCCGCGCGTTACCGCGGGCGTTAGACAGACATGACACGGCTCTCGGCCCTCGCGCTAATGATCGCCGTCCTGACCGGAGGTTGTCACCCGTCGTCGTCGGAGTATTTGTTGACGGATCTAGAGGGTTACCATCCGCAGTTCGGTCATCCTTTGGGTTGGCTTGATCGATCGGTACTTGTCGTCGTGCCGGTCGCACCGGAGGCAGCTCCCGGTCTGAAGTTTTCCGACAAGGTCGTCCTGTGCTTTTCCAAGGTCGGCCGCACCCTGAGATTCTCGGGGGTGGTCAAGGCTGACGAAGCGACCGACTGCGCGGCGCACGTCGCCGGCGAGGTTGTGGCTCTTGGCGGCGACGCCGATCCGGTGATGGTCCAGCCAATGTTCGCCATTGACGGACCGTGGTTCAATCGCGATGCTCAACGACGTGATCGAGGCGTCATAAAGGAGATCTCGATTTGGGTCCGATTAGGCGACGACGGGAGCATCACAAAGGGAACCGTTGCTGCGGTAGGCCGTCGGGCTGGATATCCGATAGCGCCAAAATGAGCGCGGGGCTGTCTAACAAACGCGTCAACGCGACGGTTCGTCCGTTCACGCCGCTTGCTGTCGCAAGCGTCGCGCCCGGCCGCCCCGCGCGTTACGCGTTGCGTTATGCGGATCGGAATGGGGCATGACCAAGAGTAGGGTGGGGCGACTGCTTCTGGTCGGCGCATGCGCTGGTTGCTGTGTTGTCATTTGCTACGTCTCGGTTCTTGTCGGTTGGCACTCAGCAATGGCCTGGTTCCTCGGAACTGCGTGGCCTCCACAGGAAAACGTTCAACTGTCCTCGGCTGGGTGGTTGGTTGGCGGCGCGCTGTTATGGATGGGACTTCAGTTGCTAGTGCCCAAGGTCGTTCCCGGGCCTGTATATCGCGTCGCGGCTCTCCTCGCTGGGCCGATCGTCGCGACTTGGTGCGTGTTCGCGTGGTCCGTGAGCTTCATTCTCTACCGGTGGGGCGTGTGGGACTCGCGTGTTCCACCCTTTGGTGCGCGCTGGCTGCTCGACGGCCCGCCGATGGCCGCTTGGTACTCGGTGTCGAATGCGGCGCTCCAGGGACTGCAGCTCGCCGGCCCCGTGAATCCGGCCGGCAATGGGTTCGACGTCCATACTCCCGGGACCGTGATTGTTCTTGGCATTCTCAACGAAGCCATGTTTGCTGCCGTTCTCGCCTCATGTGCGTCGCTGGTGGCCGCGGTCGCGCACGGAACAGCGATGCGCCGCGCCCGAGCCGCATAACATGCCGATCAAGCTGTCGGTCCGTCCCGTCACGCACCTTGCCTGCGCAAGGTGCGCGCCGGCCCGGCCCGCAGCTTATCGCCGGCGTTCGGCGGACACAATTGTACGTTCAGCACCGCGGGGGTGATGTGAACCCGAAACAAGGAGTGGCGTTCGTCAAGCGTCACGGGATCGTGCTCCAATCAGCTCGAGGGCCCTTCCCGAGCCTTGCGGAGGAAATCGCGGGCGGGCCGATCCGCGGGAGTTGGTGGGGGCATCCAAAAGGCCATGAGATCTTCAGCGTGGCCGAGGCTGTTCGTGAGAGCCCCGACGTTTTGGTCTGTAAGCTGGTCGCCGGCAAGGTCACGTACATCCACCAACGGTTGTGGCCCGCGCTCGTGAAGCTCTCTTTGCGGTTTCGGAAAGATCAGCTGGCCAAGGTTTGGAACGAGCACACCGCGACCGGCGCGCACCGATCCCGGCGCATGCCCTTTCCCGAGTGGGTGCCCAGCGAGGTCATGAGGCAGGCAGAGCGGCTATCGATCTCAGAGGCGGAACAGATCCTGTCACCGTGGCCCGGGCTGTGCGGGAAGCAAACGAAGGGCGGTCGGTGAGTATCACGCCGCCGAACAACAGCATGCAGCGGGCGGCGCTGCGCGCCGCCGCTGATGCTGAACGTTGGACGGACGAGAACTAGACAGTCATGATGGGTATCCACTCAATCAGGCGGTTGACGGTGGTCATTCTCGCGGGGGTGGTACTTGTCTCTGAACCTCTCTTCGGGGGTCCCGACGACTGGCGAGCTCGGTGGTCCGTCCAGATCACATCGCCAGAAACGTTGACCCTGATCTCCCCCCCGTGTCCGCAGGTGATGCCCTCTCGACCCTCCTCCGTGAACATCCACTTCAAGAATCTAGGCGACAGCACGCTTAGGGGCACGGCGCTCGCGTTCACCATACTGGTCGACCGTAGGTTCTACTGTGTCGCGGCCAACCCCGACCTGAATAAGCGAGTCTTCACGCTCCAACCGGGGGCCATCCTGTCGGTTGGCGTTGGCTTCACAGAATTGCAGTTTCGCGATGGCGGTGGCGCTCGGTTGTCCGACACCGAGGTGTTCGATGTGCTTTCGCGCCGCGAGTGGTCGATTGCGGCTTCGATCGTAGATATCCACTCGGTGAAGCCGGCCATCGAGTCCAACCTCACCGTGTCGTCAAATACGCTGGCGTTCCCACTGTCACGTGAAGCTTGCGAACGGGGTATCTCGTGTACCCAGGACATTCCGAAGGTGCGGTGAGCTACGTCCACGCGCCGTCCAACAACCGCGTGAACCCGCCGGGCCGCACCGTCACGGGCCTTGCAGAAGACGCAAGGCCCGCGCCGGCGCGACCCGCGGGTTACGCGGAGCGTTGGGCCGACTTGAAATAATCGGAAGACCGGACGTGCTAGCCTTTTCGAATGAGTCCGACAATCTTCAAGAAGGGTGGGCTTCGGTTCTACTTCTTTTCCAGGGAAGAATCACGACTCCACGTCCATGTTCAGGGGGGTCGAGCTGAAGCGAAGTATTGGCTCGATCCTGATATCGAACTCGCTCAGAACTACGGTCTCAGTCGGCGGTCGCTCGCAACGGCCCTCCGACTAATTCGGGAGCATGAAGATGAAATCCGCGCAGCCTGGAAAACGCACTTCCGCCGTTGAAGTGACGAATGTCTCGGGTAACGGGTTCTGGCTTCTCCTCGACACCGAAGAAGTGTTCGTGGAGTTCAAGCAGTTCCCGTGGTTCAAAGACGCGTCGATCGGTCAGTTGCTCAACGTCCAACGGCCCGCGCCCCATCATTTGTATTGGCCAGATCTCGACGTCGATCTGGCGGTGGAATCGCTAACCAGCCCGGAACGGTACCCCCTCGTCAGCCGGGTGCGGCCCAACAACGCGTTCCAGCGGACGCACTCGCGCGTCACGCCCCGTGCAAAGCACGGGTCGCGCCGCGCGGCGCGCCGCGGAACGCGGGCGTTATGCGGACAGAACTATGAAGGAAGTGAAACCAATTCGAGGAGCCATGATCGGCTTCGCTCTGGCGGCAGGCATCTCGCTCTCCGCCTGTGGCGATCCTTCAGACCAAACTTTGTTATCACGGTTTAGCGAACATCGGGCCCAGTTCGAATCGCTGAAGCGTATGAGCGACGAAGACTCGCAAACTCCCATAATCGACCGAGTGCCGCTGTTTACCGAGCCGCTGGACACGCGGCCGGTCTCGCCGCCACTTCTCTCCCAGCAGCGGTGGAATGTGTACATCCGGCTGTTCCAAGAAGCTGGCGTTGAACGCGGGTTGCAACGGCAGAGTGGGAGCAAGGCCGCGGTGCGTTTCGTTGCTTCGTGCAGTGGCCTGGCCACACATGGCAGCTGCAAGGGCGTCATCTGGTCTAGCGAACCGTTGGCTCCCACGTACGCCGACCTAGACAGTGGGCCGGCAAGGCAACAAATCCTCCGCGACGGAATCGGTTACCGACACATTGATGGCCCGTGGTACCTCTATCACGAGCGGAGCTGAGCCGCATAACGAATTAAAGCTTTTTGCCGC
>CAZYEX010000035.1:0-23645 GCA_964646605.1 uncultured Phycisphaera sp.
TGATGGGATGCCAACAGCTCTGGATGCTCGAGGCCTGTCTCAACGAATCACAGGCGGATGAAACAATGGACCGTCAGAAAAAAGTAGGATAACCTGACCCGAGCCGCCGCCGACCTTCAACTATGGATGGGACATCCTCGCCACAGTGCAATTAGTCTCCAGGTCTACACAACACCGCCAGTTTAGATGCCCCCCGCTGGTCCGGCGAGTTGAGGCTGAGTAAAAGACCAATGAGTGTGGATGATTCGCCACGCACCGTCTATCCCGCGGTACACCTCTGTTGCATTCCAGCGGGCCAGTATCGTCTCGTCAGCCCTCCCTGAAGGCTTGCCCTAGTTCACTAGGTTGAAGGTGAGAACTGCCACGTTGCCATCAACCTGCACAACTGGGTTAATCATGTCGTAGCGAGGCTCAGTGAATGGCAACGTCATCCCTCGCATAGCCGCCATCCGCGCATTCAGTTCCGCAAGTCCATCAACTCGCTTCTCGCAGAACGGATCAAAGTAAGTCGCATCTTTTGCGTAGAGCCCCAGGTAACCGTCTGGATCTGCCGTGATCCAGCGGTCGAGAGCGGCTCGTTCGAGGGAAATGATGTGTTCTGCAACGTCCATTGATGGCACTCCTCTTGGGGGGTCCTGACGACAAGCCGCCAGCTGGAGGCCGGCACAGACGCTCACGATCAGTGCCAGTCGCATCATCGCCGCTTCCTGTTTGGTCGCGTTCCGCCCTTCGGCCCTGGCCCTCGGCCGGCCCAGCGGCGGCGCATCATCGCGCCGGCCGCCGTCGGATGCAAGCGGATGTTGGGCGGCCTGTTACTTCAGTCCCAGCTCTTTGCCGCAGGCAAGGAGACGAATGGACTCCTTGAGGCGCCTGAGTTTCGTTTCCTCGCGCTTGGCGGACTCAATCCAGGCGTAAAACCGCCGGCGCTGCGAGGGTGCCAGCGCTTCGAAGTGGCGCAAGGCTATCGGGTGATTCCTCACCCACAAGGGCTGGAAGTCCCGGCGCGCCGGGGCCAGTGGCAGGCGATGGGAGCCTTGACCCCTAGGAGGGAGAGGGGAAGGGGCCGAGAGTTTAAGGGTTGAAAGGGTTCGAAAGTGAGAAGGGTCGGAGAACTCTAGGAGTTGAAGAGTTCAAGGAGTTGAAGAGTTCAAGGGGTTGAAGGGTTCAAGGGGTTGAAGGGTAAGAAGGGGTTGAAGGGTTCTAGGGGTTGAAGGGTTCTAGGGGTTGAAGGGTGAGAAGGGGTTGAAGGGTTCTAGGGGTTGAAGGGTGAGAAGCGGTTGAAGGGTGCCGAGGGGTTGAAGCGGCGGGGAACCCAGCCCCGGCGCGGGCCAGCCGGCTTGCGGGCCGTGGGTAACGGAGCCATCGGGCAGCCAGCCCGGGATGGGGCGGCACACTTGCACGCGGGGAGTTGTGTCGCCCCTTGCGGGGCTTGTCCTTTTGATTCTTCCCCAAACCCACGGCTTTCGCCGTGGGCTACCATGTTTCGCCGCTACCGGGGCTGAAAGTCTTGCGCGACCTGCGCTAAACACGTGCGTGGGGGAGAGGGGTTCTTGGATGCGCACTTAGACGGTCAGGAGTTCGGAGACGGAGTAGCGTGAGGCGTGATGGATGGGGTAGTCGTGTCCGGTGGCGGAGTGCTGGGCGGCGACGGCCAGGTCGGGGCGGTTGTTTTCTTCGCTGAGGTGGGCGACGGCGATCCATCGAGGTCGGCGACGGCCGCAGGCTCGCAGGAGGTCGGCCGATTCGTCGTTGGATAAGTGCCCGCCTTCGCCGCGGATTCGCGCTTTCAAGGCCGCCGGATACGACCCCGTGTCCAACATTTCCGGGTCGTAATTGCACTCCAGGTAGGCGGCGTCGACCGATTCCACAAGCTCCTGCAATCCGGCGAAGGGGTTGCCCAGGTCGGTGAAGATGCCCAGATGCCTTCCCTCGCACTCGACGACGAAGACGACTCCGTCGGCGGCGTCGTGGGGCGTGGGGATGGTATGGACGGCGACGCCGTTGAAATGCAAGGTGTCGCCGGACTGGAAATGGCGAACGTCGCATAATTGGCCGAGCGAGCACCAGGTCGCGGAGAGCGTTTTTTTTGTGACGTAGATGGGCAGGCCGAACTTGCGTTGGTAAATCCCCGCGGCGCGGATGTGATCCACGTGATCGTGGGAGATGATGAGGGCGTCGACCTCGCGGATGTCGCGGTGGTGGAAGGCCATGCGCCGCTCGGCCTGGGCCCCGCTAATCCCGGCGTCGAAGAGGAGCTTCACGCCGGCCGCCTCGACGTAGATGGCGTTGCCGTTGGAGCCCGATTGCAACGAGAAAGTCTGCACGGCCGCATTCTACCAGCCGTTCGACGAATGCCAGCGCCTCGGATGGGGCGACGGGAAGATCGAAATTCAAAGTTCGAAGATCGAAAACGCGGCGCGAGCGAGGGGTCCACGGTTCTCGACGATCAAAACCCCGCGCCGGCGCTTGACGCTTCGCGTAAAGGGGAGCCGCTTGGGGTTCGGATCAGGACAACCTGCGGCCGGAACTGTCAGGGACCCAGCGTCAGCGGATCAGAAGCTCCTCCGGCATCATGGTGACGACGCCTTCGCCGTGGATGAGGTCGAGCCTCTGCAGGGCGTGAAGCAAAGTCTCGGCTCGCTGCGGATCGACCTTGGACAGGAGCGAGAGCACCGGGGCGATGTCCGGGGACTGGGTAATGGACCACGCGGACAGGCGGGTTTCGGCGTACTCGTCTTCCTCGTCGTGTTGCTTGAAGAGGTCGAAGAAGCTGGGCGGTTCGGGGATGACGCGGATTTCGTAATCACCCAGTCCTGCTTTTTGGGCGGCGAACTTGATGGCGTCCTCCAGCCCGCCGATCTTGTCGACCAGACCCAAATCGAGGGCTTGGGCGCCGGTGAAGACCCGTCCGGCAGCGATCTCGTCGATCGGTTTCTTCAAGCGATCGCCTCGAGCGCTGGTGACGTGGCGTTTGAAGATCCCATAGACGGTGTCCATGTAGTGCCGGATCTTGGCACGCTCGGCGTCGGAGAAGGGTGCGGCGGTGCTGAGGATTCCGGCCATCTTGCCGCGCTGCACGCCGTGCCAGTTGATGCCTAGCTTGTCCCACATTCCGGCGGTGACGATCTTGCCGCCTAAAACGCCGATGGAGGCGGTGATGGTGGCGGCGTCGGCGAAGATCGTTTCCGAGGCGCAGGTGACGTAGTACCCGCCGCTGCCCGCCACGTTGCCCATGGAGACGACGATGGGTTTCCTAGCCGCGACTCGCTTGGCCGCGTCGAGGATGATCTCCGAAGCCAGAGCCGATCCACCGGGCGAATCCACGCGAAGCACGACCGCCTTGACGGAATCGTCGGAGGCGGCCTTGTCCAGGGCTTTGCGAATCGTGGTGCTAAAGGCTCCGCCGCCGCCGCCGAACGGGTTCACCTCCGCCGATCCGGTCTGGATCGCGCCTTCGACGTACACGAGGGCGACGCTGGGCTCGGTGTATACCTTGGGCGAGGGGTTGAACATCTGCATGAGCTTGTTGAACATGCCGAAGAAATCCTTGGGCATGTCCATATCGTCGTCCGCGCCGTAGTCGGAGACGAACTCGACGGTCTCGCCGTAGCGCCCTTTGATGTCGGCCATGAAATCCTGGCGATGCTTGACGGAGTCGATGAGTCCGGCGGCAAGGGCGTCGTCGGCGGAGTAGGGGCCGTTGTCGATGGCGGCAATCACCTTGTCGGGGGCCATCCCCCGGCCCTTGGCGATGCGGTCCACCAACGAGCTGTACAGACCGTCGATCAGCCACTTGGTCATTTGTTTGGATTGCTCCGAGGGCTCCTTGCGCATGAGCGGTTCGCCGGCGGACTTGAAGTCGCCACATTGCTCGATGTCGGGAACGCAGCCGATCTTGTCGAGCATGCCGCGCAGGTAGGGGGTCTCGCCGTAGACGCCGGTGAGCCAGACGTCGCCGGTGGGGACGACGCTGATGTGCGAGGCCCCGGTGGCCGCGGCGTAGGTGATGGTGGACAGGGAATCGGCGTGGACGAAGACGGGTTTGTCCACGGCTGCAAACTTGCGCATGGCTTCATGGATCTCCTCGAGTTGCCCGAGCCCCAGGGCCGCGTCCTGCACGTCCACGAGGATGGCGACCACGTCGGCGTCGAGGCGGGCTTCCTTGAAGCGCTCCAACAAGGCCTTGAGTGACAACGGCGGGTCACTCTCCAGGAAGGGCGGCATTTTGACGGGGGTTTCCACCAACTCGCCCTTGATTTTGAAATAGGCGATCTGTTTGGGCTCTTCGGCCTTCTGCAAGGCGGCCCGACCGATCTTCTTGAGCTGTTCGAGTTGCGCCTGCGCGGGCAGCGAGCCCATCCAGGTCGAGGCCAACGCTCCGATGATCCAGCGGCTAACGTTTGTATTCATACGAGTTCGTCCTCTACGGTTCCGGGGCGACTTTGCCCCCAAAGAGCCTAGCAGCGCATTCGGCGAGTGGGAAGGACTACTTTGAGGTAGTGACAAATCCTTACAGCGTGTATGAACTTATGGGGAATCGGCGGCATCGGGCGGTGCATGAGCGGAGGCTATGAGGCGGGCGTTGCGTGATGCCCAGATAAAAAGGGCGACGCCGGCGGCGACGAAGTTGGCGAGCCCGATCCACTGCCGCCAGAGAATTTGGCGCTCATAGGACGGGGCGCTGATTCGCAGGAATAGAAGAGCGTTGACCAAGAACGCCAAGGCCGCGAGTTGGCATCCGACTCCGCCCCCGGGGCGCAGAAGCACGAACCAGAGAACGCACAATACGATGCTTTCCCGAAACAGCGGAAAAACGGCGATCCCGTACACGGTGGCGCGGGGCAATTCCCTCAGAGCGTGATAGGGGAACCGCATTTTCATTCCTTGGTCGGTGGCCTCGAAGACCCTGGAGCGGCCCGGGTTCATGGTCTCGCCGTGGCTGGTCGCCACCCACATGTGGGCAAGGTCGGTGACCAGGCGGGCGTCGTAGCCGAGGTTGCGGAGCAGCGAGGCAGCCACGATCGCTTGACCATCGCAATCCTCCTTTCCCTGGGCCACGACCTCCTCGACGGTGGGAAAGTAATCGGCCAGTCCCCAGGTGTTCCAATCCCATTCGTAGGGGACCTTGGCGTACACGAACTCCTGGACGCGCTGCAGCGCTTCGCGCGGAGGGAGGTCGGAGGGGAGGGACGCGCGAATCTCCTCCAACCAGGGTTGGAGGGCCGGGGCGTCGGGTTGAATCAAGCGGTTGGGGTTACCGAGGCGGCTGAAGTGCCGCCAAGCCAGGCGGGGATAGGGGAACTGAACGAGGAATAGCGTCAGTCCCAGAATGGCCCACTTACAAGGCAGCCGTTTGTACCAGCGAAGGGAATTGAGTCGAACCAGTGGAGATCGCATTAGGTATTCCGCGTTCGGCAACGAGGGAAAGCGGCCATTGCCAGAGTGTAGGTCGCGTCCAGGGACGGGACAACCGGTGACTGCATTTGGGGCTGCCGTCACGGGAGCGGTATATTGATCGGCGAACGATCGAGTCTTGCGTGGATGTAGCCATGACGCTGTTGGTGACCTCCATTTTCGTCGAAAGCCTGCCGCACGTCGCGGAGGCGGCGGACCGCGCGTTCTCGGAAGGTGCGGAGGCGGTCGAACTTCGCATCGATCCCTTCGACGGCGACGTGGCCGAACTTGCTGCGTATGTTCGGGAAAAGCCCCATCGGACGTGGATCATCACCTGTCGCAGCGCGGACGAAGGCGGCCTGTTCCGCGGCGACACGATGGAGCGCGTGTCTCGGCTGATTGCCGCGGCACGGGGGACCGATGCCTACGTCGATTTCGAGCTGGTCGATTGGCTGCGGTCGAGCAACATCCGTCAAAAAGTTCTGCTGGCTGCGGCTCGGCCTGAGGGTGGGGGGTATCGGTTGATACTCTCGGGGCATGATTTTGCAAAGCTCCCCGCCGATCTGGCGGAACGTGTTGCGGCGGCGCGAAGCATTCCCGAAGTGACGGCGGCCAAAGTCGCGTATCAGGGGCGGAATATCCTCGACAGTTTCGCCGCGCTGGACGTGATGCACGAGCACGGTGCGTCGGTGATGGGCATCTGTATGGGCGAGGAGGGCGTTTGGACGCGGGTGCTGGCCAAGAAGCTCGGGGCCTTTGCGACGTTCTGCAACTTGACCGCCGAGGGAGCGACGGCGCCGGGACAGATGACGTTGCAGCAGATGCGGGGTCTGTTCCGCTGGAATTCGATCGACCGTAACACACGGGTGTACGGCGTGATCGGCGATCCGGTGGGGCACTCGCGGAGTCCGCTGCTGTTCAATCATTGGTTTGCCCAGGCCGAGATCAACGCGGTCTATCTTCCGCTTCGCGTGGCGGGGAGTGAGGCCCTGGGCGGATTCCTCGACGCCTGTGGGGAGCGTTCTTGGCTCGATGTCGGTGGATTCAGCGTGACCATCCCGCACAAGACGGCGGCGATGAAATGGGTCGGCGAGGAAGTGGACCGTCTCGCAAGCTGGATCGGGGCGGTGAATACGCTGGTTTTCGAGGAGCAGGCCGTGCGCGGTTACAACACGGACAGCTACGCGGCCATGGCCTCGATGACGGCGGCCTTGGGATGTTCCCGCGCCGACCTGGTGGGGATGAGCGTCGATCTGCTCGGGGCCGGCGGATCGGCGCGGGCGGTCGTGGAGGCGCTGGGCGAATTGGGTTGTCGAGTGACGGTATACGCGCGCTCCGCCGAGGCCGCCCAAGCCCTCGTAGTCAACTCCGGTGTTCGGACCGCAGCGTGGGAGGAGCGTCTGCGTAGAGATGGACAGGTGGTGATCAACTGCACGCCCCTCGGAATGTGGCCCCGTGTGGACGAATCGCCGTTGCCGGTGGAGGCGCTGGGCGGGTGTCGTTTGGTGTTCGATCTTGTCTACAACCCCTTGGAGACATTGCTCTTGAAGAACGGGCGCGCCGCGGGGTGTGCCACACTCAACGGGTTGGATATGTTCGTCCGCCAAGCGGCTATGCAGTTCTTGCTTTGGACGGGGCGCGAACCGGATACAGGATCGGCGATGGAATTGTTGGCGACCTCGTTTGGTGCGCCGCCCACAAGGGGCGACGCTACATGGGATGGGACGGCGCCGCCCACAAGGGGCGACGCTACGGAGGATACGACTGCGCCGCCCACGAGGGGCGACGGTACAGACCGGACGTCGCCTTCGCGGGGCGGTGTCCGTCGCTGCATCGCGATCATTGGAATGCGCGGCAGCGGCAAGACGACCGTGGGGCGCGAGTTGGCGAGGCTCCTCGCCGACGACTTTGTCGACAGCGACGAAATCATCGCGCAGGAGGCGGGTCGCTCGATTGCGGAGATCTTCGCCCGGGAGGGAGAGGACGGGTTTCGCAGGCGGGAATCAGGGGTTCTGCGTCGAGTGCTTTCCAGCCCCCCACGTGTGCTCAGTGTCGGCGGCGGGGCCATCCTGGACGATGGGAACGTGAAACTCCTTCGCGCCGGGGCGACGGTCGTGTGGTTGACCGCTCCACCGGAAGTGCTTTGGCGACGCGTCGCTTCGGATCCGGCGACGGTCGATACTCGCCCGCCGTTGACCGAGGGGTCCGGTGAGGAAGAGCTGCGGCACGTGCTCGCCCAACGATCGTCACGGTTTCAACGAGCGGGACACTTCGTTGTCGACACCGTGGACCGGACCCCCGCCGCGATCGCCCGCGAGATCCTCGAACGGGTGAGCTTGGGCGCTACGGATGGGGGAATCCTCGGCGTTCGCAAATCGCGGAGGTCAGCGCGGTGAGGTTGCGATACACGTAGGGGTCCAGACGCAGCTTGTGTTCCTTGCCGTCGAGCGAATAGTCCAGGTCGATGCAGCCGGACTTGCTCGACGGATCCACTCGTAGTGCGGTGACGGCCTCGATCGGGATGCCGCTCGCGCTGCGGGCTTGAAGGCCGGAATCCGACAAGATCAACCGCGCCGTCGATACACGGAACAGTTGAATCCCCACGACGACGCCGACGACGCAAAGGGCGTATCCGATCCATCGCTGCCAGCGTTGGTCGGACTCGGTTTTCCCGCCGTGGATCCAGGTCATGGCCGCGATCGTCCCGCCGCGGAGCTGCACCTTCAACCAACCGCCGGGGCCGAGGAAATAGAGATCGTCACCATGTTGAGCGCCGGGCTCGCCGAGACGTTCGGCGAGCGCGGACACCGATCCGTTTACAGGAACGCTTTGCATAGCTTCGGCGACCGCGGACGACGTTAGGCCGGGGTCGATTCGCGGAAGGCCGGCGTCGGACAGGCCCAGAAGCCGCAACAACTCCCGGGCGTTTTGACGTGGATAGCCGCGGTATCCGTCCCACAAGTAGGCCGCGGCGAATCCTACCACCATGACGAACAGGAGGCCGGTTCGGATCACCCGTTCCTTGCTGGGTCCGCAAACGATGGTCTGCATAACTGCCCACACTCCACCGCCGACTCATAACCACTAGGCGCCCTACAGTGTCCGCACGCGGGGAGGTCGTCAAGGCGCCAACCGCATCCCCGGTCATTGGACATTCCGCGAAAGATATCGCAGACTCCCTGGGGGTTAGCCCCCAGGTTTCATCTCCCCCGGACATCCTCAGATGCATGATCCGCGCTTGATCGCATCGATCAGACTGGCGCATTTTGGGCCCGGTCCTTGCGAGCGGTCGGTATACCCGCCCTTACGGCGGTGTAGACCGCAACCCGAATCATCGGTGGAGGGGAACCATGCGGTTCATTCCGGGCGCGGCGGCGCTATTGTTGGCGTCCGCTCAGGTTTTCGCACAACCAGCCATTTCTGAGCCTTCGGAGTTTCCGGCCACTCGGCCAGGCCCCAACGTCTTCCAAACCGGCCGAGGGTGTTTTCACCTGGCCAGTGGGACCATCACGCCCGGCGACGTGGACTGGGTGCAGGTGACTCTGCCGCGGGCCACGACGCAAACCGTCGTGGACGTCGATTTTCCCGCTAACGGCGGGGGGAGCGCCCTGCTTGCGTCGATCATCGGCGGTAGCACGTTCTTCAACATGAGCGACAACAACAACACCCGCGATGCGCTGTGCGGTCTGAGCAGCGCGACGTTCCCGGTGGGCAGCACCGCGGACTCCGCCGTGAACCTGGCGGCGACGAATCGCAACATCGTGGTCAACATCGGAATTACCGGCGCGCAAGATACCGGTTTTGTGGGGAACCACGCACAGTCGTTCAGCTACGACGTTTGGGTCTATGCGGCCACCGTTCCATGCACCATGGACGCCGATTGCGGTGACGGAGTTGCCTGCACGGCGGACACGTGCGACGTCGCCTTGGGCGATTGCTTCAACGACGCGGACGATCTCCTGTGCGACAACGGACGTTTCTGCGACGGGGTGGAGTTCTGTCACTCCACGCTGGGTTGTCGGTCCGGGGCGCGACCGGACTGCGACGACGGCGTAGGTTGCACCATCGACGAGTGCGACGCGGCGCTCGATGACTGCGTGAACCTGCCCGACGACGGCTTCTGCGATGACGAGGAGTTCTGCGACGGTGAAGAGTTCTGCGACGTACAGTTCGACTGCCAATTTGGCCCGCCGCCGACCTGCGACGACGGGGTGGATTGCACTCAGGATCGGTGCGACCTGGGCTCGGACTCGTGCGTTCACGCCCCCGACGACGGATTCTGCGATGACGGACGGTTCTGCAACGGGGTGGAATCGTGCGACGCGATCAACGATTGCCAGGACGGCGTTCCACCGGTTTGCGACGACTCCGTGGCGTGTACCGTCGATTCCTGCGACGTGGTCCTCGACGATTGCGTGTTCAATCCTGACGACTCCCGCTGCGACAACGGCGTATTCTGCGACGGAGCGGAGTTCTGTGACGAGGTCGCGGGCTGTCTGGGCGGCGGCGAGGCGTGCCCCGGGATGCTCTGCCGGGAGAGTGACGATCGGTGCGTCGAGTGCCTGGCCGACGCCGACTGCGACGACGGGGATTTCTGCAATGGGGCGGAGACTTGCGATCCGACGGGTGCGTGCGTGGACGGCGTCCCGCCGTGCCCGCCGGACATGATCTGCAACGCGGAAGCGCGGCGCTGCGAAAGCGGGCTGTTCACGCTGGATGTGAAGCCGGGGGTCTGTCCCAACCGCCTGACGGTCATGGGTCAGGGCACGGTTATGGCAGCCGTGACGGGTGCCCCGGGCGCCGACGTGCGCAAGATTGACCGAGGCTCGTTGCGGCTGGCCCGCGCGGACGGAGTCGGCGCGTCGGTCGCCCCGCAGGAGGGCCCTCCCGGGCCGCACAGCCAGGTGCAGGACGCGGCTACGCCATTTGACGGCACGGAATGCGGATGCCACGCACTGGCCGGCGACGGGTTCCCCGACCTGGTGCTTCACTTCTCGGCCGAGGCGCTGAGAACCGCCATGAAGCTTGACGGATTTTCCGAGGATACGACTCTGGAGCTTCGCGTGAGCGGACGGTTGACGGATGGAACGGGCTTCCACGCCTCCGACTGTGTGGTGATCCAGAAGGTGGGGAAAAAGCCCAAGGACAAATAGCGGGTTGGGTTGCGCTACGGGGAAGGCAGGTTTAGCCGAGGACTTCGGCCCCGCTCACGCAGTTGATGTGTTCGGCGCGAGGAGCGACCTTGCGATACCCCAGGTAGTGCATGATCTCGAAGACCTCGGTCCAACTCGGGAAGGGGCGCTCGTTGATCCGCTTGTATTCGTCGATGGACATGATGAACTCGAGCAGCGACCCGGTGATCTCGCCTTCCTCGGCGGCGCGGCGAACCTCGCCCCGCCGGCGTCCGGGTCCGCGACGGCGGTCCATGCCCACGCGGCGCTCGGAGACGGTGGAACGATGATCGCGGCGTCTCTCGCCGCCGGCTGCGTGTTGCGATTCCATAGGCGGTGTCGGCATACAGCCTCGGAATCGGCAAGATGTCGGGCGGGCTTAATGAAGCGAGCAAGAACGAAAGACGAAACGCGAGGTCGGCTGCGAACCGCGAACTTATCCGGCGGGCCGGGGAACTTCCGGTTTATCGGTACATGCAAGTTGAAAAATAACGGGGTGGTCGGCGGCGGCTAGAGCTCCTCGTCCTCCTCGTCCTTATCCTCCTCCTCGTCGTCGGCTCCGTCGGACTCCTCATCGTCGTCGGGGAAGAAATCGTCCTCGTCATCGTCCTCCTCGTCATCGACGTCGGCGGCCTCGTCGTCGTCGTCCCAGGCCGACAGAATAGAATCCTGCAACCGCCAAGAGTTGGGCTGCGTGGACGGGCCAGCCGGCCAATTGCCAACGGTTGACTGCCGATGGAGCGGCAACGCCCGTGTTTCGAGTTTGCAATTGGAAATTGGCCATTGGCAATCGCTCCGGTCGGCCGGTGCCGTGGCTTCGCCCGCGGTGAGCCCCGCCGGGTCGCCCCACGTCTCCTGCGCCTCACCGATGTTTTGTTGGTTCTTCCACATGTGAAATCATCCGCACCGACAGATTCCATTGCCGCGGTCAGGCGAGCCGGGCGCCCCCCGGCGGGCCGACCGTCTCTATTCTCGCCCCGCACTTGCGTCAAGCCGTTCCCGCTGAGGCGGCGAGAGTCTAGCTCCCCCCGACGGGTCGTCAAGCAAAAAAAGGGGGTTGGGGGAGCCATTTTTCGACCCCGTCCGGAACGCGAAAATCGTGCTTTCGGCCCTTACCGCGGCGGGCCCAATGCGCCGGGGGCAACGAAATCCTCCCCCGGCTGGGTCTGGCGCCCTACAAGCGGTTGTGGAGTGTCCAGCGGGCCCGGAGAATCCGGACATGCTGCTGACCCGACGAGAGATTCCAGTGCTCCTGGCCAACTTGGTTTACCTCCCGATCTTCACCGTCATCGCCCTGCGGAACCTGAATCTGGAGTTCATTTTGTACGTGGGCGTGATTTTGGTCGTCGGGGCGTGGGTGCTGTGGAAGCAGCGGTCGGTCCGATTCGACGGGGTGATCCTCTGGGGACTCACCGTCTGGGGTCTGCTGCACATGGCCGGGGGCAACATCCCGGTCGGAGAGGACGTACTGTACGCCTATTGGTTGATCCCGGGCCTGTTGCGCTACGACCAGTTTGTTCACACTTTCGGGTTCGGGACCGCAACCCTGGTCTGCCACCACCTCCTACGACCCTACTTGCGCGAGGGCGTCCGCGGCTGGGGGGTGCTTGGGGTTCTCACGGGGATGATGGGATGCGGGGTGGGAGCCATCAATGAAATCATCGAGTTCATCGCGGTCAAGAGTGTCCCCGAGACGCATGTCGGTGGGTATGACAACACGTTGTGGGACATGGTGTTCAACCTGTTCGGGGCCGTGCTGGCGGTCGCCTGGTTGCATTCGCGGGGTCGGCTGCTCCCCGCTCCCGCCGACGCGCGGCGTCCGTAGCTACTCGAGAATGAGTTGTCCGCGCACCTCGCCGTCGGGGTTATCGGTGGTGTGGAAATTAACGTAGATGTCCCCGTCGAGGAGTGCGGTCACTTGGTCATCGCTGACCGGCCAGGCGCCGACCGCGGTGACCGTGCCGTCATCCGTCTGATCGACGCCGTCACCGATGTCGAAGACGACTCCGCCGCTGACACCCGGAGGACTACTATGGAAGTGCGCCGCCCGGACCGGTCCGGATAGTCCTGTCACGGTTACGTTGAAGGACAGCTCGGTCTGATCGGCATTCAGGGTGAAGGTTCCGCTTCCCGTACCATTCGTGGTAACGGGCGGGGCTTCCTGATCGCCGGAGAGTTCCGCGGTGAAGTTGCGTTCCACGCCGTCGCCGACGCCGTCGTTGCCGCCGCCGTCGTCGGTGTTGTCGTTACCGCCGCCGTACAAGCCGCCGCCCGAACTCGGACAACCCGCGGTGAAAACAACGAGGCTCAGCAGAAGCATCAAGTGCCATGAACGTTTCATTGTGTCTTTCTCCAGGGAAAGAGGCTGCAATCCTCCGTCGCTCAGGTATTCCGCGGGATCGACCCACCCAGGTCGCTCTCCCAAGTACCTTACCATGTCGGCGACCGGACGTCGATTGCAAGGCGCCGGAGGGCGGGTCGTGGTGTGCCGTGCCGCTATGCCATGCGAGGTTCGTCGGGGCTTTCGGCGGGCTCGGTCTCGCCCGTCTTGCACACCTCGCGAAGCACGTTGGTCGCGTAGGCGCCGGCGGGGAGAAAAAAACGCAGGCGCAGAAACGGCCCCTGATCGTCCTCCCCTTCGTCGACCTCCCATTCGGTTAAGGGGACGCGCAAAGGTCGGCGCGCCCCGTGAACCTTCCCTGCACCCGGCGAGACGATCTGGTCCTTTTGCAGGCCGTAGCGTGCGAGAACTCCAGCCTCCAGGACGCCGGTTTCGCCCTCCGCCTCGGTCATGCGCCGCCCGAACAACGGTCCGGTGGGCGAGATTTCGAAGGCTTGGCATCGCGGTTGTTCGCGGTCCGCGTCCTCCACGCGGAAACAGGCGCCGTTGGCGTGCTTCCAGGCCAGGTCGCCGGTGCGGACACGATCGATCTCGAGAATGCGGTGGGCGAATACCTCGTTAAACAATTGGCTCTGCACTGCAGAAACCAACAATTTGCGGAGGTTGGGATCGACGGCGCGCCAGGCCCTTCGCGGGTCACCGTCGGATTGAGCCAGCGCCCGGCACAGTTTGCTCTGCTGGGCGAATGCTCCGCGAGGCCAGGCGGACGCCGCGGCGGCAAGGTCGCCCGCGTCGAAGAGTTCTCGCGCTCTACGAACGCCGCCGTGATCGGCGGGACCCGGTCGCCCGAGCATCAGGGCGACGGCCTCGGCGTAATCCTCGCGAAGGGCCGCGAGACCCACCGCCGCGTTGTCGCCGCGAGCCCCAAAACGCTGCGGACCGAAACAGTTGGGAACGCCACGTTGGGCGAGCACCTCCACGACGGCCCTCGCCGCGGCCGCCGGCGTAGCCGTGGTCTCTCGAACCTTGAGCACAAAGCGATTCCCCGCCAGGTGACCCAACTTGAGCTTGTTCGAGTGCCGATTCACGGACAGGACTTTGATGCGCGAGATTTGCAGGCCGGAGATGCGCTCGTGGTTCACGTGTTCCAGGCTGAGGGTTTGGCGGGTGACCCCATGGGCGTCCTTCAGACCCGCGTAGCCGATCTCGCGTGACGATCGCCCCAAGGCGTTGGCGATCAGCGCCGTAGCGGCCATGGTGGTCAGCCCTTGTTTTTCGATCGTGAAATAAACGTGCGTACCATTGCCCGAAGGCAGGTACAAAGGGACCTCCTCCACCACGAAGTCCTCGTTGGAACGTTTGGCCACCCCGCCCACCCCCGGCAGGTCGGCGGTCAGGTAGGGCAGGGCGGGAGATGAAATCACTTCGTTGCTCACCGGGAGACTGTACCCTGAATCGAAAGCGATCGAAACCTCGTCCGCTCGGTCGGCGACGAAGGCCGAGCGCGGATGGACGGAAGGTCAATACACCATTCGGCCGAAGGTGTCGTTGATCTGTTCCGGCTTGCCGCGGAACATGGTTTGCGCGCGGGCTTGGCGAAGGGGCGCTTCGTCGGACCAGCGACGCACGTCGCGCTCGTGCAGGCTGCGGACGAGGGCACAGGTTTGTTCGAGATGCCGGGCGCGATGCGCGGCCATTCGTCGGTCCAAATCCATGGTTTTCTGGACTCGCTGGGGACCGGCGGCGTCGTGCTCAGCGTACCAGGACACGTAGTGTTCGATCCGCGCGTCGCGTTCCGCGCGTTTGGCGTGGTAACGCGGATCGGCGCATCCGCCCGCGCTGCCCACAACCGTCGCGGAAAGCAGTATCGCCACGATACGACGCACCGGACACCGTCGATGGCGCCCCGAACGCGAGTGCAGCTTCATGATACGGCACTTCCCGGATCGATGTCCGATTCCGTGGTGAGGACGATGACCCGTGTGCGGTCCGCAGTGGAGGCGGCCAGCAACATGCCCTGGCTCTCGACCCCGCGCATCGTCCGCGGCGCGAGATTCGACACGAGCACGACATTCCGCCCCAAAAGCTGGTCCGGGCGGTAGTAACCCTTCAACCCGGCCACGATCTGCCGCTTTTCATCGCCCAGATCGACTTTCAAAACGAGCAATTTGTCGGCGTTGGGATGGTCGCCGGCCTCGACCACCCTCCCCACGCGGAGTTTGACCTTGGCGAAGTCGTCGAAGGTGATGGTGTCGGGCTTGGCGGCGATGGGTTGTTCGGACATCGGTTACTCCCGGGTTTCGTTCGTTTCGCGTCGCCGCGAAGTATAGACCCGTTGGGCAGGGAAGGCAAAACATTCGTCCCTCTGCGTGCCGTCATGGACTACCCGAGGGTGCTGGATACATCGGCGAAGGTTCCTACAATCGCTCTTCGGGAGCGAAACGCATGGGCACCCCAGTTTACCCGCTGATCTTTGAGCCGATTCTCAAGCCGCGCATCTGGGGCGGGCGGAGGCTGGCGACCCGGCTGGGAAAGAGTCTTCCAGAGGGTGAGCGGATCGGCGAGTCCTGGGAAGTCGCCGATTTGGAGAACGCTCAGTCCGTCGTCGCGGCCGGACCGGAAAAGGGAAAGACCCTTGACGGGTTGGTGAACTCCTGGGGCGAGCGCCTGACCGGACGGGCCAAACTGGTCGACGGGCGCTTCCCTCTGCTCATCAAGTTCTTGGACGCCGACGGCATTCTGAGCGTCCAGGTCCATCCCGACCAAGCCGCCGCACGGCGTATGGGCGGCACGGTCCGGGTGAAGCACGAAGCGTGGTACGTCATCGAAGCCCTGCCCGGCGCGTTCCTGTACCACGGACTGTGTGAGGGCGTGGACGCGGATCAGCTCCGACAAGCCGTCATAGAGGGTCGAGTGGAGTCCGTTCTGCGCAAAATTCCGGCGCGAAGAGGGCATTGCTACGACCTCCCCAGCGGCACGGTCCACGCTCTGGGTGGCGGACTGTTGGTCGCCGAGGTGCAAACCCCCTCGGACACGACCTATCGCCTGTACGATTGGGGTCGTTCGGATCCCGCGACCGGCCGACCGCGAGAGCTTCACCTGGCGGACGCCTTGCCCTGCGTCCGTTTCGCACCGACCGCGCCCGAGCAGCTTCCGCAACACACCGCCAGCGTCTGGACCACGATGACCAGCCTGTGCCGATCCGAGTCTTTTGTGATCGAGCGGGTGCGGATGGTCGAGGGCGTGGAAATGGAAATCCCCCACGCGGAAATGGTCATCTGGATCGTTTTGGAAGGCCGCGGTACGATCGTCTGCGAGGGGGGCGCGGAAGCGGTGGAATTCGCGGTCGGTCAAACGGTCGTGCTGCCCGCCGCTCTGAAGAAAGGTCGCGTCCGCACGAGCGAAAACGCTATGTGGCTCGAGGTCACGGTCCCGGTGGAGAGTTCACTAGCGGATTTCGCCCGGCCGGACCGCGCCTCTCTGACCGCTTCGCCGGTCGCCGAGCGGTATGTGCCGCTTCGCCTGCCGCCGAAACCCAACCCGGAATGAGTTCCGTCGGATCGGTCCATGTCCGTTACACCGTTGCCACGCGAAGTGCGTCGTCACACCCGGCGTACCTTGTATGTCGTCGCGGGCTTCTACGTCGCGGTGGGATTCGTGGTGGCGACTGCGGCTGCGGTGCTCGGAGACCGGTTGGGGACTTTCCTGGGGTTTCTGATCATCAGCGGCGCGATCGTCACGGCCGTGATTCTGCGAGCCCTGCTCCGCGCCGAGACCTATCTGGCGGCGCTGGGCGAGCTCGCCGCGACGATGCACGCGCGGTTGGAACGAGTCGAGACCGCGACGAACGCCCTGCAACGACGGGTGCCGCCGGAGAACGGTCGAAGCGCCGATGGAGGCGTCCGCCTTCTGGACCTCACGGCGATCGGCGGCGGCGATCCCAGCCTCCTGACCGCGGCCACCCTGGAGCGTAAGGCCTTTCCGCGACTGGTGACTTCGTTGGAGGAGGAGGTCATCGGGTCCCATGAGTCGCCCGCGTCCGAGGACACCGCCGGGCTGGAGGCTTCCAACACGGAACCGTCCCTCGATGCGGTGCCGGCGGCGGTCGCAACCTCCGAGACAACGGAAGACTCGATGAGCGACTTCGAGGAACCAGGCGCACCTGCCGTGAAGAGTCTTTTTCGACTGTGGAAGGTGGCGCTTCGGCGCGGCGACTTGGCGGGATGCCGAGAGGTCTACGCGGCCCTGGTCGACGCAGCCGATCCGCAGACCATCGCCCCGCTGGGCGCGCAGCTTGCGGCGGTTGCGGATCGCGTGGAAGCGTCGCTACGTCAAGCCTACGGCGCTCGCGTGCGCGACAAGGACTATGCCGCGGCCCTTGCCTTGGGCGAACGCATCCGCTGCCTGCTGTCCGACCGTCCGGTGGCCGACGAGTGCCGCAGACTCGCCCCGATCCTCGCCCGCCGCCTGAGCGATTCCGCGCCGCAGCCTCTCCCCGTTCGAGATGCACAATAGCAAACAGGTCTCCAACGGTGCCCACCAGATGGCGCGCAAGGAGTCAGCGCGTTTCCCGCAGGGGATTACTTGGCGAGTTTACCCCGCCGGCGCTTGGTGAAGGGGATTCGCAGGCCGTACACTCCGGAGTCCAGTTCGCTCTCCACGGCGTGACCGCATTTGTGGAAAATGCGGAGCATGCCGTGATTCTCCATGAGCACGTCGGCGGTGAACCCGGCGATCCCGCGCGAACGGGCGGCGTCGACCAGGGCGTTCATCAGGGCCGTTCCCACGCCCTTGCCCTGCCAGTCGTCGCGGACGAGGAAGGCGGCCTCGGCGAAGTTCGTGGCGGGGTTCTTGCGGTAGTGTGCGATGGCGACCATGGCCGCGTTCTCGCCGGATTCGGTCAACACGACCAAGGCCATGTCCGATTCGTAGTCCACGCGCAGGAATTCTTGCAGCTTCTCGTGGGGTATGGCCTTGAGCATTTGGAAGAATCGTGAATGAATCGACGACGGGGACAACTGGTAGAACAAATCGCGCACCAATGGTTCGTCGGAGATCTTCAACGGGCGCATGAAGGCCTGCGAACCGTCCTTCAGCCCGATCCAGCGCTCCTGCTCAAGGGGATAGACGGCGGTTTTCATCGGCCATTCGATCTGGTCGGCATAGATCAAGCGTCGTGCTTTGGCTTCGGCGATCAGCCAGGGGCGGAACTTGGGATGAGCGATCTCGATCAAGGCCAGGGTGCGTTCGCGGATCGTCTTGCCGTGAAGGTACGCGGCGCCGTATTCGGTGACGACATAATGCACGTCGCCGCGGCTGGTGACCACACCGGCGCCCTGCTTGAGGTAGGGGACAATGCGCGAAATGGTTTCGCCCTCGGCCGTGGAGGGCAGGGCGATGATCGGTCGCCCGCCTTTGGACCGCGCCGCCCCGCGGGTGAAGTCCACCTGCCCGCCGATACCGCTGTAGAACATGGCCCCTAGGGAGTCGGCGCAGACCTGCCCGGTCAGGTCTACTTCGATGGCCGAGTTGATGGAGATCATCCGATCGTTCTTGGCGATGATGACCGGGTCGTTGACGTAGTGGGAGGGACGGAACTCGATCAGGGGGTTGTCGTCGATGAATTCGTAGAGCCTCCGCGTCCCCAGGACGAAGCTGGCCACGATTTTGCCGCGATGCAAGGTCTTCATGGAATTGTTGATGACGCCCTTCTCCAGGAGCGGGATCACGCCGTCGCTGAACATTTCGGTGTGGATGCCCAGGTTCTTGAAGTTGTCCAAGAACCCCAGCACGGCGTCGGGGATGGTGCCGATGCCCAATTGCAGGGTGGCGCCGTCGACGATCAGGTTGGCGATGTGACGGGCGATGCACTTCGCGGTCTCGTCGGCTTCGCCGTGCTTGGATTCGAGAATGGGCGTGTCGCTGGGGACGAGGAAGTCGATGTCGCGGACGTGGATAAAACAATCGCCGAGCGCCCGCGGCATCCGGCGGTTGACCTCGGCGACGACCACGCGGGCGGCTTCGGTCGCGGGTTTAACGATGTCCGTGGATACGCCGTAGCTGCAATAGCCGTGTTCGTCTGGCGGGCTGACCATCATCAAAGCGACATCGATGCGCATGCGGCCGCTGCGAAAGAGGGCGGCGATTTCGGAGAGGAAGATGGGCGTGTAGTCCGCGCGACCCTCGGCGACGGCTTGGCGGACGTTGGGGCCGATGAAGAAGGCGTTGTGCCGGAAGCGGTCGCCCAGTCGCGGCTCGGTGTAGGGGGCGACGCCCAGGGTGAGGATGTGGATGATCTCCGTGTCGCTCAGGTCGGTTCGCGCCGCCAGGGCCGCGACCAGCGTCTGCGGCTCTCCGGCGCCCGAGCCGATGAACACGCGCTGCCCGTGGCGCACCAGGGACACGGCGCGTTCCGGTGTGGTCACTTTGTCGGCGTAACGCTCCTGCCACTCCGCAGTCGGTTCGCTCATGTTTTATCGCGTCCCATCCGCCGCGTCTTCGCCGAACACCATCCGGCCTGCTCAAGGGAGGCGCGCCGACGAATCACGCCGGTCGGTGTCATGGTACTCCGTGGCGGGTGAGTCGAAAACAGCGGGCGAGGATCAAGCATTCCGTGCCGCCATCGCTCCAGGCTCGAGATGCGCAAAAGCGCGGGATTGTCCGCAGCCGCAGGGCGCACGCCTGGGTGTCAAGGACCCGTCTTTCCATGGTACTTTGCAAGTTCGGCGTAGCCCCCCTACCATGTGCGGTCGTTTGGCGCGGCTCTGTCCTTGGTGTCCGTTGGCGCGGTCGGGACGGGGGCTGAAACCGGGATTGCACAAATGAAGCGGGTTCTCTTTGCGAGCTTCGTGTGCGCTGCTTGGCCGATCGGTGGCGCGCTGCGCGCCCAGGAACCGGTCGGCCCACAGGTCGCCGTGGTTGAGTTCACCGGTCTGCAACGCACGACCCTGACATTCGCTCAGGACATTGTTCGACTGCGGGTTGGAGACGCGGCGGACAAGGCAGCCCTGGACGAAGCGGCCGCGCGGCTGGTCCGCACCGGCCGGTTTACCGACGTGCAATACAAGACCGAGCCGGCCGCTGACGGCGTTCGCGTCGTGTTCGAGGTTACAGAGCGGACCTTGGTTACGGCGATCAAGTTCGAGGGCAACACGAAGTTCCGCGACGGGGCCCTGAAGGACGTCGTGGGGCAGAAGATCGGGGAGGCTGCGGACGTCTTCGCGATTCGCGACGGTCGGGACGCCATCGCGGGCAAGTACCGCGAGGCGGGCTACGGCGAAGTGGAGGTCAGCTACGATCAGAATCGGTTGGAGCGTACGGGAGAGTTGGCGTACGCGGTCGTAGAGGGGGACCGGGTGCTGATCCGCAAGATTCGCTTTGAGGGGAACGCGCACGTTCTGGAGAGCGAACTCAAACGGGAGCTTCAGACCAAGACGGCGTGGTGGATATTCCGCACCGGCGCCTTCGATGCGGACACGGTCGAGGGGGACGTGGCCCGAGTGCAGAACTATTACCGCGATCAGGGGTTTCTCGATGCCAAAGCGAGCTTCCGGAAAGAGCTTGGCCCGGACGGGGAAGGCTTGACGGTCGTGTTCGTCGTCGAGGAGGGGGTGGCCTACACCATCGAAGATATTCAGTTCCGCGGTCAGGCGCAGCTTTCGGCGGAGGAGCTTGGTGGATTGATCCGCTCGCGGGCGGGTGAGACCGTCAAGCGTCCGCAGGTCGAGGCCGACGCTCGGGCGATCCATGAACGATACGGGTCGCTCGGCTACCTTGATGCCAGGGTTCGCCCCGTGCGGGTTTTCGCGGAAACGCCGGGTCGGGTGCGGATTACCTTCGAAATCGAGGAGGGCGGGCAGTTTCGCGTGGCGCGGGTGGTGGTGCGCGGGAACGCTCGGACCAAGGACAAGGTCGTGCGCCGAGCGCTGAATCTGTATCCGCCGGACGACCTTTTCAACCTGACCGAGGCCAAGGAGGCCGAGCGAAGACTGGTCGAATCAAGGATCTTCGACACGGCGCGGGTGATCCCGGTGGGCGACCAACCGGGGGTCCGCGACGCGGTGATCGACGTGACGGAATCGGAAAAAGCGGGCGACTTCTTGTTCGGCGCGGGCGTCACGAGCAACAGCGGATTGGTGGGCTCGGTGGTGCTCGACTTGCAGAACTTCGACCTGCGGGACAGACCGCGGAGTTGGGCGGAGTTCTTCAAGCTGCGATCGTTTTTCGGGGGGGGGCAACGGCTGCGGATCGAGCTTCAGCCGGGCAGCGACGTAAACCGCTTTCGGATCGACTTCACCGAGCCCTATTTGTTCGATCGACCGTTGCGCTTCGACACCAGTCTTTATCTCTTCGAGCGCGGGCGGGACGGGTACCATGAGGGGCGCATCGGGCAGACCACGAGCCTGGGCAAACGCTTCGAGCGCGGGCCGTTGCAGGGTTGGAGCGGCGAGATCGCCTTGCGCTCGGAGATGGTGGACATCGACGACGTGGACCTTTTCGCTTCCAATGAAATCCGCGAGGACAAGGGCAGCAACTTGATTTCCGGGACCCGCGTTTCGCTGGTCCGCGACCGCACCGACAACCGGCTCGTGCCCACCAAGGGCGATCGCTTCCGCGTGGGGTACGAGTACGTCGGGTTGCTCGGCGGAGATCACAATTTCGGCAAGGTTACGACCGGCTACAATTGGTACACCACGGTGCGCACGGATCGTTTGGATCGCAAGTACGTCTTGCAGCTTCGCGGCGAAGGCGGGGCGATCGTCGGCGACGCACCGGTATTCGAGCGCTTTTATGCGGGCGGCACCGGGTCCATCCGCGGCTTCGCCTTCCGCGGGGTCGGGGAGCACGACGGCCTCGACGACAACAACATCGGCGGGGATTACTTGCTCTTGCTGGGCGCGGAATACAGTTACCCGCTGTATGGCGAGAACCTTCGCGGACATGTGTTCCTGGACACGGGGACGGCGGGGGCCGGCGCGTATCGCGCCGCGATCGGGACGGGCGTGCGCTTCACGCTCGACATCCTCGGCCCGCTGCCCTTGGAATTCAACCTTGCCTTCCCGTTTGCTACCGGAACCGACGACGACGAACAAGTGTTCAGCTTCCTGGTGGGAAGCATCTTCTAACATTGGGCCCCTTGTTTTTCGAGCGATTCGCGTCCGTCGCGCGTTCTTCCGTTGGGTTGCCCAAGAACCGGTTTGGGTGTATACTACGTGGGTCCGGGGGCGATGTGGATTCGACCGGGCGAGTTGAAGGGATGATGGCGTGCCGAGGTGGTCAGGAGGCCTCGTAAAACACCTGGCAAGAAACCTTACATGGCGAGTATAACTACGCCATGGCTGCCTAGAGATAGGTAGCCCGCCGAGCGGGTGACGTCCACTAACCCGTAAGGCGCCGACCAGTGGGCTGGCCGAGGCGCGACGCCGTACCGCGCCACGGTGAGACACCAGTCCGGCTGGGGCGTGCGAGAGCCTGTCGACCGGCGCTCGAACGCTCGACATTAAACGATCGACTACGCACGTAGAAGTCGCCCAGACGCCGTCGCGGGACGGGGGTTCGATTCCCCCCGCCTCCATTCGTAAGTCATTTATTGGCAATGATTTACAAACTCGAAAACCCGAGTCCCCAGCCAGTCCCCAGCAAGAGGCGATTTTCTCCAGTCAAAAACGGCGTTTTTGGCGTCCTATTGGGGGATAGGGGTTTTCGTTCCCCCCGCCTCGACTTTCCATGCGGTGAAAGCCACTTCTGATCCTCAAGCGACTCTCATTTTCCCCCGCGTCAAAGCATCCCACGACAACTGTTTGATGCTGTTGATTCTCCTTTAAGGTCGGGATTCCTTCCAATGATTGAAGTGAGTTATGTGGGCGGGTTTCCCATATATTGCGGGCAACGCCGTGCGTCACGAAGGAGATCGCGCGATTGATTGCCATGCACATGATCGAGCCGCCGAGGCGCGGACTACATGCGCTCGTCGTTCGCATTGAAATCCGAGAACCATGAATCTCCAATGCTCCCCATAGCCTGCAAGCGAGCTTCCAAAGCTACTATTTCGCCAAGCGGAGTCTGGCCGAAGACCCGTCGGGAACAGGGTGGTTACCGCAACTTGACGCGTTGCAGCCTACGGGCCACCCACAATTGAAACGCCCGATGGAGCTTGGCGATTGCGACTTCCTTTGCCTTCGCTTCGACTTCGACGGTGATGTCCAGCGCGCACCAATGAGCCGGAAAGTCTCGCAGTGCGATGAAGTCGTCGTGCTTGCGTACGTTCGAGGCCGACCAGCCGCCGAGCGGACTTGATATGTGGAACAAGGGTTCACGGTTCCAGGTGGCTCTCGCTTGTTTAGTGGCTTCTTTTTCATGAAGGTCGTCCGGGTTGCAGCGGTGGTGATGCACGTCATAGACCAGGGGTATCCTTGCCGCTTGGCAAAGGGGCAAAAGATCCGCGGGTGTGAAAATACGATCGTCATTTTCGACGGCGATCCGGGTTCTGACGTCCTGCGACAAAGATGCAAAGTTACGCCGCCATCGATCCAGAGCGGAAGGTTTGTCGCCGTACGAACCGCCGCCGTGGATGGTGATCACATCAGCGCCGATCCAGCCCGCCACCTCAGCCTGGTACTCAAGCTCCGCGATCGAGTTGCCAACAACTTGAGGATTCGGCGAGCTGAGGACCACAAACTGATCAGGGTGGAACGTCAAACGCAGGTCGTTCTGTTTCGCAAAGGCACCGCATCGTCGGA
>CAZYEX010000036.1:0-60628 GCA_964646605.1 uncultured Phycisphaera sp.
GAGATGGACGTCCAGCAGACTCTGGAGCATTTCGAGAACGTTCCGTCCATTGCCCATATGCTCCGCACCTTGCACGATGTGGGACTGGATTACATCAAGCTCGGCCAGTCCTCCACGACGTTGTCGGGCGGCGAAGCGCAACGGATCAAGCTGGCCCGCGAACTGGTGAAGAAATCCACGGGACGAACTCTATACCTTCTCGATGAACCGACAACGGGTCTGCACTTCGCGGACATCAGGAAGCTGCTGGCCGTGCTGCACGGATTCGTGGACGCGGGCAACTCCGTCCTCGTCATCGAGCACAATCTCGACGTGATGAAGACCGCGGATTGGATCATCGATCTGGGACCCGAGGGCGGCGCGGACGGCGGAAGCATCGTCGCGGAGGGTCCCCCGGAGGCGATCGCGGCGTGTCAGGGGTCATGTACAGGCCAGGCTTTGACCGAGGTCTTGAGCGACCGGAAGGATCGATCCGCGAATGGTTCTCGTCGAACCGTAGGTCGTCGAGGAAAGACAGGCGGCGTCAAACGGTCGTCCATTCGGCGCGACTGCATTACCGTCGTCGGGGCGCGTCAGCACAATCTGAAAGGGATCACGGTCGAATTCCCCAGGGGCAAGACGACTGTGTGTTGCGGGCCCAGCGGAAGCGGAAAGACCAGCTTCGCCATCGACACGGTATACACCGAGGGCCAGCGGCGATATGTCGAGTCGTTGAGCGCCTATGCCCGACAGTTCCTCGGCCGACTGCAACTGCCCAAAGTTGACCATGTGTACGGACTTTCGCCGGCGATCAGCATTGAACAGAAGACGACGGGGCAGTCTCCGCGCTCGACGGTGGGAACGGCCACCGAAATCTATGATTACATGCGCGTCCTGTGGGCGCGGATCGGGAAGCCCTATTGTCCGCAGTGCAAGTGTGAGATCGGCGCGCAGTCCGCCGACGACATCGTGGAGCGGATTCTCACTCTCGGCGAGGGCACGCGATTGATGCTGCTTGCTCCGGTGGAGCCGTCGGGCAACGAAACGTTCGGACATTTATTTCAACGCGAACGCGGCAACGGCTACTCGCGGGTACGGGTCAACGGCGAAGTGCATTCCCTGGACGAGACCCTTGCGCTCGATGCGAAGCAACGTCATCGTGTGGAGCTGGTCGTGGATCGTGTCAGTGTGCGCCGCGCGCAGTCCTCACGAATCACGGATAGTGTCGAGCAGGCACTTGCCTTGGGGCGTGGCGTCATGATTGCGTGTGTGCTGGGCGACGATGCATCGACGACGGAGGGCGTTGTTTCCCGTTCGTCTGCCGTGAAGAGTTCGGACATTCGCTTTTCCCGGCGCCGGGCGTGCGGGGAGTGCGGCGAGAGCTATGAGGAGTTGACCCCACATCATTTTTCGTTCAACACACGCCTCGGTTGGTGCGAATCGTGCGAAGGGCTCGGCGTTCAGCGCGGGGCGCATCCGGCGGCCATTGTGGTGCATCCCACGAAGGCGATGGTCGACGGAGCCATCGCGGGTTGGGGATCGCTTTCACCGAATTCGCAGCTCCATCGTCTGGTGATGTCGCTGGCCGAGCATCTCGCTTTTGACATTCATACCCCGTGGAACCGCATGACACCGGCGCAACAGTCCGGACTTCTTCACGGTTGCGGAGACGAATGGATCGCGCTCGTACCTCCACGGGCGCCGGGCCGCGCGTCCCTGGAGGGAGTTCGCTTTCAGTGGCGGGGCTTCTTCCCGGCCATTCATCGCGCCACGCTGGTCAGCCCTACGTATCGCGAAAAGCTGGCGGACCTGGTGACCGACGTACCCTGCGACGCCTGCCGGGGAGGACGACTGCGGGCCGACGCGGCCGTGGTGCGTGTCGGCGGAAAGACAATGCTCGAAATCTGCGGGCAGCCGCTTTCGTCGGCCCTGGCATGGTTCCGACAGTTGCGTCTGGAACCGCGCGAACGCAAGGTGGCCGGCGAACTATTGCACGAGGTCGTCTCTCGCCTGCAGTTTCTCGTCGATGTGGGGCTGGATTATCTCAACTTGCATCGCGCGACGGCAACGCTCTCAGGCGGCGAATCGCAACGTATACAACTGGCCTCACAGATCGGCACAGGTCTGACCGGCGTATTGTATGTGCTCGACGAACCAACCGTCGGCCTGCACCCGCGAGACAATCGGCGACTGATCGCAGCGCTGAACCATCTGCGCGATCTGGGTAACACCCTTTTGTTGGTGGAACACGATCGCGAGGTGATCGCGTCCGCCGATCACGTACTCGATTTCGGACCGGGGGCGGGTGATCTCGGAGGGGAGGTCACAGCCGCCGCATCCCCTGCCCGACTGCATTCAACCCGTGCGTCACTGACCGGGAAATACCTTTCCGGAAAAGAGGCGATCCCGATACCGTCCAATCGCAGACCGGTGCAACCGCCGCCGCGCAGTGACCTCCTCGCGTTTCCGGACGATCATAACGGCGAAGTCCAGCCGAGGCGCAGATCGCCATTGTCTCAACGGCGCACCCAGGCCGACCGTTCCACGGACCATCACTGGCTGACCGTTCACGGAGCACGTGAGCATAATCTCAAGGAAATCGATGTACCCTTTCCCTTGTCGCGCTTCACGTGCGTCACCGGCGTGTCCGGCAGCGGCAAGAGCACACTGGTCAATGAGGTCCTCTACAAGGCACTCGCCTCGCGCATCCATCGCGCCGGCGTGATGGCCGGCGGACACGACCACCTCAGCGGTGTCGAACACATCGACAAAGTGATCAACGTCGATCAAGCGCCGATCGGGAACAGTCCCACGAGCAATCCGGCGACCTACACGGGCGTATTCGACGCGGTGCGCGAACTCTATTCGATGTTACCCATGAGCAAAATCCGCGGCTACACGGCCAATCGGTTCAGCTTCAACCGACCCGGAGGACGATGCGAGACCTGCCAAGGAATGGGACAACGCTGCATTGAAATGCACTTCCTTCCCGATGTATGGCTGGAGTGTGAGAACTGCAAGGGGCGCCGATTCGTTCCCGAGACGTTGGAGGTGCAGTATCGCGGCAAGAGTGTCGCCGATTGTCTGGCCATGCGCATCCATGAGGCTGCGTCGCTTTTCGAGAACGTACCTCGCATTCGGCGAATGCTGCAAACATTGGCAGACGTGGGCCTAGGGTATTTGCAATTGGGTCAATCGGCGCCCACTCTTTCCGGAGGGGAGGCGCAAAGAGTCAAATTGGCCGCAGAGTTGGGACGGCCCTCCACCGGCAAGACGCTGTACATTCTCGACGAGCCGACGACGGGACTGCATTTCGATGACTTGAAGAAGCTGCTGACTGTACTGCATCGGTTGGTGGATATGGGCAATACGGTCGTCTGCATTGAGCACAATCTGGATGTCATCAAGACGGCCGACTGGGTCATTGACCTGGGTCCCGAGGCCGGTCTGGACGGCGGGTCTATCGTCGTATGTGGACCGCCGGAGGCTATCGTGGCAACAGACGCCTCACACACTGGGGCGGCATTGAAGTCTCTGTTGGCGGCCGGCCCCTATTCACTTCGGACTGTTCACGATCGGAAGGCACAAGTCGACCTCGAATCCACCATCCATACGCGCATCGATCTCGGCGCGGAAGTGAAAATGCCGTGGGAGCTTGACGGACGCGGATGGCACACGGCCGATCACTGCGACGCCCAGGGCGATCCGGTTGCATGGGACCAGAACATGCTGGTGTGGATCGTGGAGGCGATCGAGCGCTCCGGGCCGTTCGCACCGACGGATTGGAACCATCGAACGCGGATCGAGATCAAAGCCGACGCCACGCCGCTCTGGTTTTGCCACATTCTGACCGGATTCAAGGATCTTCTTGAGATCGCGATTCGAGTTCCGAATTACGTGCTCGGCGAATCGAAGGTGCGCGCCATGCTGCCGATCAAGACGCTGGACGAACGCGGCGACCTGCCGATCTATGGGAAATGGCAGCGGATCCGCGCGCGCGTCATGACCACGGGATGGGATGACATCCGTCTGTCCTTGCGCGATTTCAAGGATGTTGACAAGCGCGCGTTCGAGTCGTTCTGTAAGACCGCGGCCGCCGCATATCATAAGAAGACAGCCGAACTACAGGCCCGGCCGGAGCTTGCCCGACCCTGGGAGACAGGCGGCCAACAGTGGCATCTCGACCAGAAGTCGATGACCCGTCGGGAGACTGCGGACTGGAAACCCGCGCTGTTGCTTGCGCTCATTGGACGCATCAAGTGCATGCAATCGGACCTCGAACTCGACTGGGACCACAAGACTGCGGTCCTTCTGAGGCTTCCGCAGCGGTCGTCCCATGTCGGCAGAATCGTGACCAACATGGGCCGCGGGCTGCGAGTGGAACTGCGCGCCTCTCCGAATGTGATCACTCCGGTTCAGATCGACCGTCTCGGCGAGGACGTCGAGATTCGCCGTCGCCTAGACCGTGATAGGGTTAGCTTCTGGGTGCGGTCGCTTTCCGACATCGATATTGTGCAACTGCGCGAGGTGTGGTCCCACTGCGTTGGGCGAACGGGGCAGAGGAGGGCGCCGACGGTATGAACACTCTGATTCCCAATCGCCTGTTGTTTCAATTGGAGTTTCCTCTGCAGTATCGGCGCACTCTTCCGACGATCGACGGGAATGTATCGGATTGGAACGACGAATTCCTGCTTCCCAAACTGGGCGAGATCGACTCCAAGGCGGACTTCGCGGACGTCTGGGCCTGCTGGAACGAAGAGGGTTTGTGCATCGCCTGTCGCGTAGCAGACAAACGGAGAGCGCTGCGCTGCGACCCAAAGTCGTTCTGGACCGGCGACAATTTGCGGCTCTGTATCTCCATGCGAGAGGCGAACAAGATCAAGCGGGCCACGCGTTTCTGTCAGCAGTTCTTCTTTCTGCCGACGGGCGGCGGACCGCGCGGCGACCGCCCCGTCGCCGGGATCAACACATTTCAACGTGCCAAGGAAAACGCCCCGCCGATACCCACGAACCTCCTTCGCGTGGCCGCAAGAGTCCAACGAACCGGATATACCCTTGAGGCGCAGGTCCCGGCCGAGTGCCTAAGCGGCTTCGACCCCGCATCACACTCACGCATTGGATTCTACTATATGCTCGAGGACGGCGACCATGGCCAACAATACTTGACCGTCGGCGATGATCTCTACTGGTATGTAGACCCGTCGATGTGGGCCACTGCAGTCTTACAGCGGTAACTCATTGCAAACTTCGACCGCCATCCATAAACAGGGTTTGGCCAGTGATGTAATCACCATCTTTGAGCAGCGCGCATACAAGACGAGCAACCTCTTGCGGCGTGCCTGCGCGACCCAGGGGGATTCTCTCCACCAGTCGTGCGCGAAGCTCGGCGGAATAGGAATCGGGGAACTCCGCGATGCCCGGGGCGACCCCATGGACGAGGATGGTCGGCGCCAATTCACGGGCCAGCGCTTTGGTCATGGCGGCGAGCGCGGCCTTGGTCGCCGAATAAGACAGGTGATCGGGCCACGGACGCTCGACGGAACTGTCGCAGAGATTGACCACTCTGCCCGCCCCGTGCGCCGCCAGAGCATGTCGAGCGTGATGACACAAGGCCACGGGAGCGAGTAGGTTCACACGCATCATGTGTTCCCACAACGCGGGATCAAACCCGTCGAGCGTATCGGGACGCTCGGTCAGAAACGCGGAAGCATTGTTGATGAGAATATCGAGTCGCCCCAGCGCCGTCACGGTGTTCTGAATGATGCGGGGCCATTGGACTGGATCCGCAAGATCGCCCGCAAGGGTCGCCGCCCGACGTCCCATTTCCCGCACCTCTGTCGCGAGTGTCTGGGCTTCTTCGCATGAATGATGATAATGAATGCCGATGTCGCATCCGTTGTGGGCGAGCTCGAGCACAATGGCGCGCCCCACGCGTCGTGCACCGCCCGTCACCAATGCAACCGTGCCCGTGAGATCCATCGACCCAGTGTCCTACCTCTCGGTGGATAAAGGCGCGGGAAGCTATCCAATGCAGCGTCACCCCTCGCGGGTGGCGTGGAACAGCACGACGCCCGGGTCACCGCAGCAGAGCGTCTTCAACCCTCGTCCTCGTCGGCAGCGGCGGGCGGCGTCTTGTGCATGGTCCAGACGTCGTCGGAAGCCGTGGGCGTTGGTCGAGAGGGAAGCAGCGCCTCGCGAAAGCGTCGTGACCCGCGGACAATGGCGTAGCTTCCCACCAAGAACACGAGCACCAACAGGAGTGCCCCGACCAACATGGCCGGGGAAGCCCGCGCCGCACGCTCGACGTCCGGCGACGGAGCGGACGACGGCGATCCCGCGCTGATCGAAACATCCGTCGCCGGAACCGACGCCCGATAGACCCAACTCCCCCACGCCCACAAGAGAAGAACCAAGCCCACGGCCAGGAACAGCATCCCCACCCGCATTCGTTTCGGATCGGCGTCGCTTCCGTGAAGCGTCATGCCTCGATCCCCTGGTTCCACGGACACGCGCCCCGAACGTCGGACGTGTCCAGACCATGAAGCTGTTCAAACAACCGCTGCTGTTCGCTGCTCAACGTCGCCGCCGGCACGACTCGCACCATGACGTATTGATCCCCCCGTTCCTGCCGACGCATTCTTTTCAATCCGCGGCCGCGCAGGCGGAGCTTGGCGCCGCTCGGCGTGCCCGGCGGAAGGGTGACGATCACTCGACCCTCCAACGTGGGCACCTCCACCTTCGCCCCCAGCACGGCCTCGGTGACACTCACAGGCACCTCCACAGCCACATCGGCGCCGTCGCGCGTGAAATAGGGATGCGGCAAGACCCGACAGCGCAGCCAAAGGTCACCCGCCGCTTCGCCGCCCGTGCCCGGAACCCGCCCCTTGAGCCGAAGTTTTTGTCCGTCGGTGACGCCGGGAGGAATCTTCACCTCCAATTGCTGAGCGGATCCGTTGTGCCCTCCGCTCAGTTGAAGTGAAATGGCGGCCCCGTGTACCGCCTGCTCGAACGTGAGCGTGATCTCGTGCTCCTCATCGGGTGCCCGGCCCCGACCCCGCGAACGCTTGGCGCCGCCCCCGGACTTGCCGAAGAACTGGTCGAAGATCGTGGCCCGTTCGTTGCCGCCGCCGAAGACGGAAAAGAGGTCCTGAAGATCGTCGCCGCTGACCGCCGAGCCGCCGCCCCATTGGTAGACGCGCTGACCCCGCGGACTCGTGTGCCACTGCCCGACACCCACGTCGCCGAAGCGGTCGTATTTTTCGCGTTTCTGGGCATCCCCCAGCGTGTCGTAGGCGTTCTGGACCTCCTTGAACTGCGCCTCGGCCTTGGCATTGCCGGGGTTGCGATCGGGGTGGTACTGTTTGGCCAGTCGGCGATAGGCGCGCTTGATCTCCTCCGGTCCCGCCGTTCGTGACACGCCGAGTACTTCGTAGAAATCACGCCGAGCAGCCATTTCCATGCCCCGCCGCGCCGCGATGTGCAAACCCGCACCCGCACGACGCCCTCCAAGTATAGGCCGGCGTCGCCCGGGGGCAAAAAGGGAGGTTTCTGTGTACTGCCGTACGCCGCAACGGCTCTCCGCCCGCGACGGACCCCGTACATGGTTGAAGAGACCGCGAGGTTCGGCGATACTGGCGGTTTTGCACGGGGGACCGCGGAATGGATATGGAGTCGATCAAGGTGCTGGTTCTGGACGTAGACGGGGTGTTGACCGACGGTCGCCTGATGCCCGGGCGAGACCGGGCCGACGACGCCAAGGCCTTCCACGTCCACGATGGATGCGCCCTGAAGACCTGGCAGCGCGCCGGCGGGCGGGTCGCCATACTCTCCGGCCGGGAGAGTTCCGACGTCGCTCGACGTGCTGCGGAATTGGGAATCGAGTTCGTGCGAACCGGCGTGGCCGATAAGCTCGTCGAATACGAAGCCGTCTTGAAGTGGGCCCGGTGCGACGATGCCGCCGTGGCCTATGTGGGCGACGACCTCCCCGACTTGGCCCCAATGCAGCGCTGCGGATGGGCCGTCGCTGTCGCCAACGCCGTCCCAGCCATCAAGCGCGCCGCATCCTATGTGACCCGCCTGGGTGGAGGATGCGGGGCCGTCGCCGAGACCATCGAGCACATCCTCCGCAAGCAACGACGCTGGTCGCAAACGCTTATTGCGCAGAGTTGATACCTGAAGGATCGCGTGAACTTGCGCGGCTCTACGGTGGTCACAACGCACGTGGAAAAAGATCGGACCCATGGCTAGCCGACACCAGAGAACGAATCGTTGCTCCATTCACCGTCGCGGTCCGCGCCGTTCGGCCAGCGGGCTCGTTCGTACGCTGGTGGTGGCCTCCTCCACGCTGGCGATTCTGCTGGTTTGTTTTTCGATGTACCAGTACAGCCAGCTCCGCTCGACGCCCACCCGACCGGCGCGGTTGCCGCCGACTCCCACCGAGTTGACGACCTCGGCCTCGACGACGACGCCGGGCGTCCCCGTCGGGCAAGCGATGGTCGGTCCGGGACGAAACATCACCGTCAGCATTTATCCGCGCGAGGGCACGCGCTCGCAGCTCGAACTTTCCGTGGGCGACTGGGTTCCGCGAAACGGTTCCGATCACGAGTTCCTCCTTTCCACTCCCGAAATCCGCATGCGCACCAACGACGGCAACGACGTGCGCGTGACCGCCCGCGAAGGCATTCTCGAAGCTCAGCGAAAAACCGGCGGCGCGCTGGACCCCCGCCGCGGCGAGCTCATCGGCGACGTGGTGATCGAGTTGGACCGCCGAACGCGGGAGGAAAAGGACGCCCTCCCCGAGGAGCTCCGCAACCAGCCCACCCCCGCCGACCTCGTGCGGGTCAAAGCCGACCGCCTCGAGTTCGACATGGAATACTCCAAGCTCGTGGTGCCCGGACGAATCGAGGTCGAGTCGCACGACGCCAGCCTCCAGGCGGAGGACCTGGAGATTCGCTTCAATGAAGTCGAGAACCGCGTCGAATCTTTGCGCATCGCCCGCGGGGGACGATTGGAACTCACCGACTCCGCCAACCAATACGCGATCTCCGTGCCCGGTCTGGATCCTCAACCGCAACAAACGACCTCCTTGCCCGACTGGCTACGCGCCACCATCCAAGCCCGTCTCGACGCCGCATCCCAACCCCCAACCCCCGCGCCGTCCTCGCCGCCAGTTGAGACTCCGCCCCCCTCGGCGACCTCCGACCGACCCGTGTTCCGCACCACCAAGGACGAAGAGTCGGCCCGGCCGCCGGTCCGGTACCACGCGCGATTCGACAACGAGGTCGACGCCCGGCATCTGCTCAGCGGAGCGACCCAATCGCGCCTGCAGGCCGACGTGCTCGAACTCGTCCGCGACTTCTCCGATCGCGATAAGTCCCGAGCGAAGCCGCCCCAAACGGGAGGCACTTCCGGGGCGACGGCGGCGGACCCGCCGCCTCCGACCGAGCGAGTCGTCGTGGAATGGAAAGGTCGCTTGTCCGTGGAGACCCTCGGCGGCGGTTCGCCGTCCACGGAAAACACACGCTCGCCGGTCTCCGCCACCGGTTCCCCCGCCCGACTCTCCCACCCCGAAGGTGACGCCACGTGTCACCGCCTGGAATACGATCCCGATCAGGCGCGAGTGACGCTGCAAGGACGGGACGACGCCCCGGTCGTCGTCCGCTCGCTCGATCAAGGTATTCTCACCGGACGGTCGGCGACCATGCAGCGCCGTGGGAACGAAATGGAAATCCACGTAGTGGGCCCGGGCACGCTGTCGGGAAACATGAGCGCGAGCACCGCCCCCGCGACCCCCGCTCCAGCGCCGACCGAACCTCCCCCGGTCATCGAATTCGCCAAGGAGCTGACCGCGTTCGTACGCCTCACCACCCGCACCACCGTGGATTTCATGGGCAACGTCTCAACCCGCGAGCATCGTCTCTTGGATCGGGCGGTCTTCCACGGTCAGGTGAAGGTCCGCGAGAGTGACACCGTCGTCGAGGCCGACACCTTGAACCTCTCGTTTGCCTCCGATCGCTCGACGGGTCAGGATCGGCTGCTCCTCGACCGCCTTCACGGAACGGGTCAGGTGGCCCTGAGTCAGGGATCGGATCGCATGACCTGCGACGAACTCGATGTCGCTTTCGCCGCGGACACGGACGGCCGGGCTCGTCCCAAGACCGCCATCGCCTCCGGCAACGTCTTTGCAACCCAAGGCGAACGAATCCTTCGGGCTAAGGACACCTTGCGCGTCGAGTTCGAGACCCTCACGCCATCCACGTCAACCGAGAGCGATCGTAAACCGGGTCGGCTACGATCGGCGCCCCGCGAGGTTCACGCCGCCGGCGATGTGGACATCCACGACCCCGTTCAGCTGCTCGATCTCCAGGCCGAGCAGTTCGAGTGCAGCATCGCCCGAGGAGCGGAAATCGAGCGTGCCCTGGTCGTGGGCGGCGATCGACCCGCGACCGTCCGCCTGGACACCCTCACCGTCACCGGCGACCGAATCCAGCTCGCCGTTTCCGATCAATGGGCCGAAGTTCCCGGCCCGGGACGCATGACGCTCCTTTCCCAAAAAGACCTGGACGGTCGCAAACTCGCCAAACCCGTTCCCATCGTCGTCACCTGGACCGAGTCGATGAAGTACCGCGGTCGAGAGAATCGGGCCGTTTTCAACGGCGGCGTTCACGCCACCAGCGAGTCGGCCACCACGTTTGACTGCGATCAACTGCTCGTGGAGTTTGAAGATGCGGCCCCGCGCCCGGACACAACCGCCCCCGCGGATTGGGGAATCCTTCAACCGTTTGTGGACCGGATCACCGGCGAGCCGCCGGCCTCGCCCCTCCGAATGGCCGGCGGCGGCGCTAACAAGGAACCCGTTTACCTTCTTGCCGACGGGCACGCCGTCGCGGAAACATCGGAGTTCGACGCCGGTTCCGGAAACCTCTCCAGTCGGTCGCGCATCTCCGGACCGCGACTGTCCGTCAGCCTGCGATCCGATACCTCCAAAATGCTGATCGAAGGGCCCGGCGATTTGCAGATCGAGGACTTCCGTCCCGTCGCCGAATCCCGCGACGACGGCCAGCCGCGCGGCAGCGACCTCTTCGCGGTGGGCGGAGACTCCGGCCCCTCCAAGACCCTCATCGAATGGCGGGAGCGCATGTGGTACGATTTCGCCATCGCCCAGACGCGATTCGAGGGACGAGTTTCGCTCAAGCACTTTAGCGGCGCGGAGTTGGAGCGCCTTTTCGAAATGCGTCACGAGTCGAAACTGCCCCCGGGTCGATCCACTTTCTTGAACTGCGATGTCCTGACCGTGGAGTTCCTCGACCGCGACGCCCGAGCCAAGGATGTTAGGGATGCCGCGGGACGACGCCTCGGTCGCCTGAGCGGCGACCACCTCCGCCAGTTCCAAGCCTCCGGATCGGTCGTGTTGCAGGACCAGGTCGAAGGCTTGTCGGTCATGGCCGACAGTGTCACCTACGAACGCCCGCGACAGTTGCTCGCCATCGCCGGTTCCAAGACCCGCAAGGCCCAAATCATCACCCAAAAGGAAGGCAAACTACCCAATCAGGTGTTTACCGAGCGTCTTTTTTACAACCTCGCCACCGGCAAGCTGGAACTGGTTCAGACCACCGTCAAGGGTCAGTGACGCCCGCCGAACCCTGCCGCAACCTCCGGTGGGACGGGCAGTTACGTGCGTTCGTGTCGGCTCCGACAAACGCCCTCGCGGCGCGGGACTCGGGCGTCGCCCACCGTCGGGGCGAGAAAAAATGAACAGCATGTCGCGGGCGATTTGCCTTTCTTGCATTCGTGGGGAATAATGACAATAGGTCGTCACTGCCGACGACGGAACGGGGCGCGGAGGAACGGTCGAAGGGCCGTGTCAAACACCCGAACTGTCACAGGCGAACCGCTCTTTGGTTCTTGTGGCTGCCCAGATCATCTCCGGGTGAACCCGTAGAGCGGGTGCGAGAGTAGTGCGCGCGACTGCCGATGGTCGTGTGCCGGTTCGGACCTTGGCCTGGCGAAAGAACCCAACGTCCTTTGGAAAACCGGCTACCGGCCATCTCGGATCGGGTGCAGGGGAACCGTCGCCGAGGATTCGAGGCTGTTCGTTTTGCCCTCGATGATCCGGTGGGTGCTTTCCGAGGGGGATCGGCGGGTATTTCGTTTGGACGGCCCGCTTTCACCTAGGCGGCCGTCCAAGCGCCCGTCCTCTGCCGGTCAGGACCGGCTTCCGCGCCCCATGGCAGACCCTTCCGTCCCCACAGGGCGGATGGTCACCGTCCCGCCTTGCAACCTGATCCGACCTTCGGCGAATAGCCGGATCGCCTCGGGATAGGCGACGCACTCTTGTTGGAACACCCGCGCCGCCAGCGATTCCGTGGTGTCATCGGGTAGCACCTCGACCGTCCGCTGGAGAATGATCGGGCCGTGATCGTATTGGTTGTCGCAGAAATGAACCGTGCAGCCGCTCGTCTTTCTTCCCGCGTCGAGAACGGCTTGGTGGACGCGATGACCATACATGCCCTTGCCGCCGAATTCGGGCAAGAGCGCGGGGTGGATGTTGATGACCCACCCCGTCCACTCCTCGGGAACCCGCCATAAGGAGAGAAATCCGGCCATACAGACGAGGTCCGCGCCGCTCACGGCCTCGGTGATCCGCGACTGGAACGCCTCCGCGCCTAGTAGAACCTTCCGCTCGATTACGACGACGGGCAAACCCGCCGCCCGCGCCCGCTCCACGCCCGCCGCATCCGACCGAGAGCTGACCACCGTATGAATGGTTGCGCGAAGCGCCCCCTCCCGAATCCGCTCATGCAGGTTCAACAAGGTCCGCCCGCCGCCGGAGATTAGTACGGCGAGTCGAAACATGGCGCGTGCGCGGGCAAAAAAAGGGGGATTGCCAATGGCCAAGTTCCAATTGTCGATGGGGGATGCCGCGAAGACGATCTTCCCGAGGGTAATTGGCAATCGGCAATCGGCAATTGGCAATGCCCCATCGGCTATGTCCGCGCCCGCATGGACTCGATGAGGATGTCCGCGATCTCCGGGCGGGTGAACTCCGCCGGGGGACGCTCGCCGCGTTGCAACATCTCCCGCACTTTGGTCCCCGATAAGTTGACGCGGTCCCCTTCGATCGTCGGGAACGTCTTTTCGCTCACCATTCCGCCCGCCTGTTTGGACCACGAGGTGTTCTCGAACTTGAGCGGAGTGATCTTCAGCGAACCGGGCGGCAGGGAGTCCATCGTCTCCTGAGCCGCATACGTGCCGTAATACGTTCCCACTCCCGCGTGGTCGCGTCCCACGATGAAGTGCGTGCAGCCGTAATTCTGCCGCAAAATGGCGTGCAACACGCATTCCTTGGGCCCCGCGTAGCGCATCGCCGCGGGCATCACCGCCAGCATGGTATGTTCGGGATGATAGTATTTTTCGATCAAGACCTCGTAGCAACGCATGCGCACCTCGGGCGGGATGTCCCCGTCCTTGGTTGCCCCCATCAAGGGATGGATCAGCAAACCGTCCACGACCTCCTGGGCGCACTTGGTGAGATATTCATGCGCCCGATGAATGGGATTGCGGGTCTGAAAGGCAACGATGGTTTTCCACCCGCGGCGTTGAAACTCCGCCCGCGTTTTCGCCGGCGGGAACCGGTGGTCGACGAACATCGGATTGTGCCGCAGCGTCACGGCCTGGATTGGACCGGCCAAACACCAGTCCCCCGACGCGGTGACGACCTTCACGCCCGGATGCGCCTGGTCCTCCGTGCCGAACGCCTTCAGCGCCTGCTTTCGCTTATCCTGCTTGTACTTCTCCTGAACGGTCATGTACCCAAGCAACCGACCGGCGTCGTCCGTGAGCGCCACCCGCTCGCCCGTCCCCACCGTGGCAGCCGTCGGTTCGTCAACGGCTAGGGTGATGGGGATCGGCCAGAGCGTCCCGTTCTTCAGCGACATGTTGTCGCAGACGCCGTGATAGTCGCCCTCGCCCATGAACCCTTCCAGCGGACTCATGGCCCCAATGGCGATCATCTCGAAGTCGCATTGCTGCCACTCCGTCAGTTTGATGGAGACCTTCGGTGCTTCCGCGTCGGGCTGTCCAACCGAGCGATCCACCAGTTTGCCGCCGTGCGGCTCGATCAGCTTCACCGTTCCCATCCAGCCTTCCTTTGCATGACCCAGTCGCCGCCGGCACATGCTCGGCGGCCGCATTTCCTCGGACCTTCGCCCGACGCGCCCAGCGTAGGGATTCCCAGCCTGAATCGCAAACAAACCCCGCCGAAACTCCGAGAGCATGACTATCGGACGCAGAGGCTACTTCTTCCCGGGCGCCACGATCATCACCATCCGCCGACCATCCATCGACGGCGGGCGCTCGATCTTCGCCGCCTCCCCAAGTTCGGTGAGGATCGACTGGAAGATCTCCGACGCGAACTCCTTATGAAACCGCTCGCGACCCTTGAACAGCATGGTGAACTGGACCTTGTCGCCCTCGGCCAAAAAGCCCTTGGCATGGCTGATCTTGATGCCCCGGTCGTGGGGGTCGGTCTTGGGGCGAAGGCGGATTTCCTTCAGCTCCACGGTGTGCGCCGCCGCGGCCGTCTTCCCTCGCTTCTTCTTCTCGTACAGGTGCTTGCCGTAGTCCATGATGCGGCAGACCGGAGGACTCTCGGTCGGCGAAACTTCCACGAGGTCCAACCCCGCCTCCCGCGCCAAGGTCAGAGCTTCGTGCGTGGCGATGACCCCCAACTGCTCCTGGTTCTGATTGATCACGCGGATCGGCGTGATCCGGATCCGATCATTGAGACGCAGTGCTTTGGCGATGTTTTTCTCCTTTCAAAAAGACTCTATTTCCCAAACAGCCCGAACGACCCGGTAGCGTCGGGGCTTGTCCCCGGCGCATCCGTCGCCCGCCGCAACCAGCGCCGCCCACAAGGGGCGACGCTACGGTTTTCTAGCGGGTCAATCGCGTCCCGCCCTTCGTGTCGATCTCCGACTTACACGCCCTAATGAAGTTCTCCAACGGCATGTTGCCCAGAGTCGCCCCGTCGCGGTCGTTGACGTTGACCGCCCCTGCCGTCGCCTCCTGTTCCCCGACCACCAGGATATAGTTTACTTTCTCCGCGCGGAGCCGGTGCTTCTTGGGTCCGATCTTTTCGCTGGTCAGGTCGAGCTCCGCACGCAAACCGTTTTGCTTCAAGGTCTCGTGGACCTTCCGAGCATAGGCGTCGCTCTTTTCGCTCACCGTTGCTACCGCAGCCTGCACCGGCGACAGCCACAGCGGAAATGCTCCCGCAAAGTGCTCGATGAGGATGCCCACGAACCGCTCCATGCTCCCGAACGGCGCCCGGTGGACCATCACCGGCTGATGAGGTCGGTTGTCCGCGCCCACATAGGTCAATTTGAACCGTTCCGGCAAGTTATAGTCCGCCTGCACCGTGCCCAGCTGCCACGTCCGGCCGATGCAGTCCTTCACCATGAAGTCGATCTTCGGTCCGTAGAATGCGGCCTCGCCCGTCTCTTCCGTGAAGTCCATCCCGCTTTGTTGGGCGACCGAGCGAACCGCCTCCTCCGCCCGGGCCCACTTCTCCGCGGCCCCGACGTACTTGTCGCTATGCGGATCACGAAGCCCCACGCGCACGCGATAATCCGTCAGCCGCAGCGTCTCCAAGACCTTCTTGGTAAGCTGCACCGTGGTCAGGAGTTCTTCCGCGAGTTGATCCTGCGTGCAGAACAAGTGGGCGTCGTCCTGGGTAAAACCGCGTACGCGGGTCAGACCCCCGACCTCACCGCTCTGCTCGAAGCGGTACACTGTCCCATACTCCGCAAGCCGCACCGGCAAGTCGCGGTAGCTGTGCTGCTGCGATGCGTAAAGCTGAATGTGGTGCGGGCAATTCATGGGCCGGAGCAGATAGCCCGGTTCGCCGGCCAGCGCCGCGTGCAGCCCTTCGATCACCCGATCCAACGGCCCTTCCGGTACCAAACCGGGAATCTCCCCCCACACCTTCTGCACCGCGCCGGCCAGCGTCGCCACGCCCGCGCGATCCTGAACCGTCGCCGTGGGATTCCCCTTCACCCGCTGCGCAAGCTGCAACGCACTCTGAATGGCCTTGCCCCGCTCCGTCTCGAACATCGCCGGGTATTGCGAGTCCTCGTAGTACGGAAAATGCCCGCTGGTGCGATACATCCCCAATTGCCCGATGTGCGGCGTGTACACCAGGTGATAGCCGAGCTTGACCATCTCGCCGCTCAAAAAGCTCTGCAGCTCGCTGCGTATGACGGCCCCTTTGGGCTGCCACAGAATCAGCCCCGTCCCCACCTGATCGCTGATCGAGAAAAGCCGTAAGTCCCGCCCGATGACGCGGTGATCACGGCGCTTCGCTTCCTCCAACTGCTCGAGGTACGCGGTGAGCGACGCCTTCTTGAAAAACGCCGTACCGTACACCCGTTGCAACGGCTGGTCGTTCACGTCCCCGCGATAGTGCGAGCGGCTGACTTGACGAATCTTGAAGGCCTTGACCACGCCCGTCGAGGGCACGTGCGGGCCGCGACACAGGTCCTCGAAATCCTTCCCCGGCTGCCTGCCCGTGACGTAGAAGCTAAGCGTTTCCCCCTCCGCCCGCTCCGCGTTGTCGATCTTGTAGCGATTGCCTTCGTCGCGGAGCTTCTTCATCGCCTCCCCACGGGGCATCTCGTAGCGGCAAAAGGGCCGATCTTCAGCGACAATCCGCGACATCTCCTCCTCAAGGCGCGCGAAATCGTCCGGCGTCAGCGAGCGGCTCAGATCGATATCGTAGTAAAACCCATCCTCCAGCGGCGGACCGTAGACGAGTTTCGTTTCCGGGAAGATCCGACACAGTGCCTCGGCCATCACGTGCGCCGTGCTGTGTCGCAGGACGAAAAGGCTGTCTGGATCCTCATCCGTGGCGGTGAGGATTTTCAGTTGGCAATCGCCGGGCAGCGGGCGGGCGAGATCGACGACCTGACGATCGCCGTCACGGGTGACGCAGGCCGCCACGGCCGACCGGGCCAACCCCGGCCCGATCTTCGCCGCCACCTCGGCAGTCGTTGCCCCCGCGGCTGCCTCCAGCACTTTCCCGTCGGGTAACGTGACCTTCAGAGGTTGCCCTCCTGACTGGAACCGTTGCGCAGCCTAGACCCGCAACCTGCGGCTATGCGCGTGAGCTTGGCCTGCCGTCGCAATGGGCGCAAAGCGACCACGGCTAGTAAGTCTGTGGAATCATAAGACTTGAAACCAACGGCACGTACGTCACCCCCGAGCCGAGCCCCCGGACCAATGCCCCGGCGGGCCCCACTCGTCTTTCAACATACCCCATCGGACGGATTCGTCAAGGACTTCGAAAAAAGCCCCCGAAACCAGCCTCTTGGGGTCGGGTGCTCCTGGGTTCGCCGACCGGACCCGCATCGATCCCTACGCCGACCGCGAAAACCACCCGTTGATGAACGTCCCTAGGACCGTCGAAAGAATGGCCGCAATCAAGGCCGCGATCTGGGCCACGAACTCGGTCGAAGTCAGATACCCGTCAATGTCCAGCATCTCTGTACCTCCCAGCCGCCAACACCAGCCCCGCGCCAGCCGCAAACCAGGATTCTACCCCGACCAACCCGGTCGGCCAATCGACCCGCATTATACTCCCCTCCGCCGAATTAGAGGAAGGGAAGCGCACAACGCCCTTTTCACGGTTTTCGACAGTTGTTCGGAGGTCCGCCTATGGGTATCCTAACGGCCAGGGTTCGCAGCCGAACCGTTACCTTTTCTTACGTAAAGGGAGACGAAGAAGTGACACTAAATCGCCATCGCAACACGACCTCTGGTCTGGCGCTCGCGGTCGCCGTTTTGGGTATTCTGAGTCTTCCGGCGCCGTCGAGCGCCGCCCCATCCACGGGCATCGAACCCTACATTAAAATGCGCTGGCCGGGTGGGGCGCAGCTCGCCCCCGACGGAACTCTTTATTTCGTTTACGACCCCGACGGCATCCGCCAGCTTTACAAAGTCGCGCCCGGCGGCAAACAGAAGGACGCCGTAAGGCTCACGACCTTCCCCGACGGCATCGGCGGCTACGACCTCAGCGACGACGGCAAGTCCGTCGTCCTGGTCGCAGCCGTAGGCGGCAGCGAGCAGAACGACCTCTACTTCCTCGACACCGCCGCCGGCAAAGTCGAACCGCTGTTCGTGAATCCCAAGGACGTCGTCGAGTCGCCGCAGTGGCGGCGAGACTCCAAGGCCTTCGCCTATCGCTCCAACGAGACCTCCTCCGCCGACTTCCACATTTACCTCTACGACCTCACCTCCAAGCAATCGAAAAAAATCCACCAGGCCGAAGGCTCGTGGTCCCCGGCGGACTTCAACAAGGACGGAACGAAACTCGTCGTGGCCAAGTACACCTCGGCCTCGTTCTCGCAGCTTTTCGAGATCACGCTCGCCGGCGGCGAACCTCGCGAAATCACCCCCAAGGGCGAGGAATGGTCCTTCGAGCCCGTCGGCTACAACGCCGACGAAACCAGGTTCCTGGTCAACACCGACTACAAGGGCGACCTCAAGCAGATTCACACCATCGACCTGAAGACCGGCGCCCTCACCCCCATCCTCACCGACCTCGCCGGACGAGAGATTGATTGGGGCGGGTTGAACGAGGATCGCACGGTGCTCGCCGTGGGCGTCAACGAGGACGGCTACGCGGCACTGCACCTACGCAAAGCCGTGGATTTCTCGCCCATGAAGGGGCCCCAGCTCGCCAAGGGCTTGGTGGGCAATGTGCAGTTTCGCGGCAATCACATGCTTTACTCCCTCGACAACGCCAACACGCCGGGGCTCATCTACAAGTGGGACATCACCAAACCCGACGCTCCGGGCGTGGTCCTCACCGAAGCCGACACCCAGGGGATCGACGTCGCCAAGTTCCGCCTTCCCGAACTCGTGCAGTATCCTTCCTTCGACGGGACCAAAATCCCAGCCTTCGTCTACCTTCCCGCGGATTATCAAAAGGGCAAGAAGATTCCCTTCCTCGTCCAATACCACGGCGGCCCGGAGGGACAGTATCGACCCTCGTTTAATCGTTCCTTCCAGTATTTCGTCTCCCAGGGCTTCGGGGTAATGGCCCCCAACGTCCGCGGCTCCAGCGGATACGGCAAGAAGTTCATCGAGGCCGACAACTACAAGAACCGCGAAAAAAGCGTCAAGGACGGCGTCTGGGCCGCCAAGTACCTCATCGACCAGGGCTACACCGACAAGAAAAGGATCGCCGCCTGGGGAGGCAGCTACGGCGGGTTCATGACCATGGCCGCCATCACCGAGGCGCCGGAAATCTTCGGCGCCGCGTGCAACGTCGTGGGCATCGTCAATTTCCAGACCTTCCTGGAAAAGACCAAGGACTATCGCCGAAAACTGCGCGAGGCCGAGTACGGCCCGCTCTCCGATCCCGATTTCCTGAAGTCCATCTCTCCGATCTACAAGTCCGACAAGATCGACATGCCGTTGATGATCGCCCACGGACTGAACGACCCCCGCGTGCCAATCAATGAGGCCATGCAGATCGCCGTGGCCCTCAAAAAACGAGGCGTGGACGTCGAGGAACTCTACTTCCCCGACGAAGGCCACGGCTTCGCCAAGGAAGAAAACCGCCTCATCTACTTCAAGGAACTCGCCAAGTTCTTCGAGAAGCATTTGAAGAAGGGATAGGCCCCACGCAACCCTGAGATTGCGTCAGCCGTTGTGGGTGGCTTGCGCTTTGAGCGACGGGTGTTGACCCGAGGCGGCTAATGCATCGAGGCGGTCCAAGCAGCCGGCGATGATCGGCTCCTGTCCGAACCCTAGCTGGTTCGCCCTCGGAAGCGCGCTTCGCTCAAACCAGCGGAAATCGAAAGCCTCACCCGTCGGTGACGGTGGGCCGTCGAGAGTCACGCCGAAGATCAGGCTCACGGCGTGCTGGCGCGGGTCAAAACTCCCAGTCCCCCGGCGCACGGTGAAATACTGGGCGACGTACACCGGCTGAAGGTCGTCCGGAAGGTCACACCGGACGGAGGTCCCGAGCGTCTCGCGGACCTGTCGAATGACCCCCTCGGCGAAGGACTCGTTCCGCAGCAACCGCCCGCCGATCAAACACCATCTGACCCCTTGATCCGGTGTCTCTCGTTGGATCAAGCCGATCCGCTCAACACGGGTCGAAGGCCCGCCGATCGGGAGCACATCCACGCACGTGATGGGCACGGATTTCTGGACGAATTGCCAGTCCCCCAACGAGAGCCAAGCCGATGTCCTGCGAGAGACTTCAGAATCCGTCGCCCTGATCACGGTCACGCCCTGCTGGCCTCCCATGCCCGCAACCTTCCGGTGCTCGATCCCTTATCGGTACGATCGATCCTGGTTCGACAGAGTTTGCGTGGATTACCGTTGGGCGGCGGACAAAACCGACGAGCACCCCAGCGCCTCCACCAGCGCCAGCACCCAAGCAATAAACGCGACCAACCCAAACGCCGCGAGAACTCCAATCCAGACCCGGGTGGACCGCCATCGGGTGGGCACGCCGTATTCCGCGTAGGGGCGCTCTTTCCCGTGGACCACTGCCTCGGGGAAGTATTTCTTTTCAAAGTCCTCCAACCATTTCGAATCAGCCACTTCGTGAACCCTGTGCTTAAGCATGAGTTGGATCGACGCCAACGACGATAGAACTCCGAGACTCGCCGCAAGAAAACGACCCAGGGCAAGGGCATCGGAACTGAGCGCAATGGTCAGCAGGAATGCCTGGGCTGCAAGACTCAAAAACGGCGCTTGCCAAATCATGTTGTCATACGACACCCTGCGGGCCGCCACGACTTGATACAGAACGAGTTCCCATTCTTCCGGTTTCGGAGTGTTTTGATTCATCAGCGTCGGGCTCCAGGCCACGAGCGTATCACGCGGCGCCCGACATGGATCGGTATGGCCACGCTACTTCCCCTTCGCCGTCACGACCTTGATCTTGTCGAGCACTTCGTTGTTCTCCGGGAACCGCCCAACGTCGCCCTTGTTCCAGATCTGTTTGCCCTCGACGTGTACGTCGAAGACTCCGCCCGAGCCTTCGATCAGCTCGGACTTGACCCCAAACTCCTCCTCGATCGCCTCCGCCAGACCGGCGGCTCGCGGGAGGTAGTTTCACTGTCCGCAGTACTTGATCGTGATGTTCATTTCAATCATTCTCCTGTTTTCAGGTTGTTGAATGCGCAATTCGGAATGCGGAAACTACGACGAGCTGTCCATCGCCTCGTTCGACCCCTCCCGTCACCCACGAGCGATGACGCAATCTGTGATCGTGTCGTCTACTTGCGGCGGGCGAGGCTTTGTATTCGCTGCATCGCCGACGGCCCGAAAAACTGCTCATGACAGTTACTGCAGACGTCGGCCTCGACACGCACGCCGCGCCCTCCGGGCGCCGGTGCGGTGACGATCTTGCGAAGCAATCGTCGTGAACCGCACATGGGACAGACCGTCAGCCGCGGCGAACCAACCGCCTCAGGTCGAGATCTTCGCGGAAACAAGGATGTAGAAGACTTCGCCTTGCGGTTCGCGGAAGATCTTGCCTTTCGTGTAGATGAGCGCCCCGTCGTTGTTGTAGCTTTGGAGGACATAAAGTCGTTCCCTCTCATGACCAGGAAGAGCCGGTCTCGATCGCAAGGTCTTTTCTATGCGTTTTGCGTTGCCAATCGATTCAACAACATCATTCGGATACAAGGCGTCGACAGCCATCTCATCGAGGGCCTTGAGCGTAAACTGGTAGTGCCCCAAGAGCACAAGTCGCTTGATTCGCTCGAGTATGTCCACGAGGCGTCCCCGCCGTCGGATCGCCGCGTCGCGCCTGTTGAATGCGGTTCACTCTTTACGCCAGATTCATCGTCAGCAAGAACTCCGCATTGCTCTTGGTCTTGCTAAGCTGCCCACGCAACAGTTCGATCGCCTCCACCACGTTCATGTCCGACAGCACCCGCCGCAGACGATAGACCAGTTCCAACTCCTTCGGGTCAAGCAGCAGCTCTTCCTTCCGCGTGCCCGAGCCAGCCACGTCGATCGCCGGCCAGACGCGACGGTCCACCAGACGCCGATCCAGGTGCAACTCGCTGTTGCCCGTGCCCTTGAACTCCTCGAAGATCACCTCGTCCATCTTCGACCCGGTATCCACCAGGGCCGTGCCGATGATGGTCAGCGAACCGCCCTCTTCCATGTTCCGAGCGGCGCCGAAGAAGCGCTTCGGTTTCTGCAACGCATTGGCGTCCACACCGCCGGAGAGAATCTTCCCCGAGTGCGGCACTTCCGTGTTGTAGGCCCGCGCCAATCGCGTGATCGAGTCCAGAAGAATCACCACGTCCCGCCCATATTCCACCAGACGCTTGGCCTTCTCCACCACCATTTCCGCGACCTGAATGTGCCGCGAAGCCGGTTCGTCGAAGGTCGAGCTGATGACCTCCGCCGTCGTGTTCCGCTGCATCTCCGTGACCTCCTCAGGCCGCTCGTCGATCAGCAGAACGAACACGTGCGCCTCGGGATGGTTCTTGGCGATGCCGTTGGCCATCTTCTGCAGCAGCACCGTCTTCCCCGTCCGCGGCGGGGCCACGATCAGCATGCGCTGCCCCTTCCCGATCGGCGTTACCATATCGACGATGCGCATGTTGAGCTCGTCCGGCGCCGACTCCAGGTACAACCGCTTGTCGGGATGCAGAACCGTCAGGTCCTCGAAGTTCGTTTTCTCCGTGACCAGGTTGGGGTCTTCGAGGTTGATCGCCTCCACGCGGAGCAGGGCGAAGTACCGCTCCGACTCCTTGGGCGGACGAATCTGACCGGCCACGATATGCCCCGTGCGAAGCCCGAAGCGCCGTATCTGCGACGGACTGATGTAGATGTCATCCGGACAGGGAAGGTAGTTGTATTCCGGACTGCGCAGGAACCCGAACCCGTCGGGCAGAATCTCCAACACCCCCTCGCCGTACATCAACCCGTTGCGGTTGATGCGGTCCTTGAGGATCTTGAAGACCAGGTCCTGTTTCTTGAGCCCCACGAACTCGTCCAAGCCCTCGCGCTTGGCCACCTCGTGAAGCTCGGTCACGCTCATCTTCTGCAGTTCGGTGATGTGGATGTTGCCCCGCTTGATCTCCTCATACTTGGCGTGGGTTTCCGCGTCGATGGGGCCCGTCTCCGAGCCGTCGTCATAGCGCGGCGGCGCCGCCTCCATTCGCACTTGCGGTTCCGCTTCCGGTTCCGCTTCCGGCTCGGGCTCCGGTTCCGGAAGTTCTTCGACCTCCGGCTCCGGCTCCACGAGCGGCGGCGCCACGGCCACATCTGCTTCGACCGCTACTGGGTTTCGTTTCCGACCAATTCGCACCTTACTGGTGGCGGCTTTCGCCATGAATACTTCCTCCTAATTGGGACATGCCTTTTACGCAGGCGACTGGTTTGCTGAACTCTGATCCGACCCGCCGTGCTTCGCGTCATCGCGTGCGCCGCGGCGTCGACATTCCATGTGTTTCGGGGAAGGCTGCCAGAATCGAGGCGAATACCCGCCCCACTTCGCTTCCCAACGCTTCCATATCGGTTTGGTTGTTGATTACATAATCGGCATTCGCTTTCTTTACGTCCAGCGAATCTTGCAAGCCCTCCCGGCGCTGCAACTCCTCCTGGGACCACCCTCTCGAGGCTCCCACCCGTCGGACACGCTCCGCACGGTCGGCCTCGACAAAAATCACCGCGTCGCAGTACGCCCCCAACCCCGCCTCGTACAGCTTCGGTGCATCCAGCACGATCCCGCGCACTGCGGGATCCGCGTCGTATCCCGCGACCAAGGTCTCCCGCCGCCGGTGCAAACGCGGGTACAACAACTGCTCCAGTCGTTCGAGCTGCGCCCGATCCGCAAACACGATCGAAGCCACGGCTTTGCGATCAACGGTGCCGTCGGGACGACATATCTCGCCGCCCCACCATCCGCGAAGCTCGGCCGCGACTTGTGGATCGGCCAGCTCTTCGTGAGCCAAACGATCCGAGTCGATCACCGCCGACCCCAGCGACGCCAGAATGCGAGCTACCGACGACTTGCCCGCACCCACGCCGCCCACCAGACCGATGATCGGCTTGTTGCGCTTCTGGGGGACCTGCGACAAAACTCATCAGCCTGTCGGTTGTCGAAATCGCGCCCAACTACCGCTGGGGACCCACTCGCCTCGCAATCCCACCGCGACGCGAATCGTCGGCGAGGCCCACGACGCCACGCCCGAATCTTTCCGAAGGAATCACCCCGACGTTGCCGTCCGTGGCTCTTCGACCTGGAGGTTTTCGGCCTACCGAAGCCTGCCAAAACCGACTAAGGACGGATCATAACGAACGACGGGGCAGACCACAACAGGGGGTTCAATCCCGTAGAACCGAGCGAAGTATACACCACCTCATCGTGCTTGTCACCCCTTTTATTCAGAATTTTCTTGTTTTCTTGTCGCCCCCTCTTCAAGCTCCTGTGACATCTTTGCATGCCCCGGCGAACCGCTTTCCCAGCTCCGCGCATCAAGCCTTGAGGCCGGTGAAGAGGGTGCTCATGCACCCCTTCGACCCCGATGAAACCTAGCCGTGACATTTCCGGCCCCCCCGACGGACGCTATACGTCCTCGGCGTCCGAGAAGGCCTCGGCTGTGAAAAGGTACACCGCGGTCTCCGGTTTGCGCCAGGCGTCCGCCGGCAGGTGCGCCTTCAGAGTGCAGCACTGGCTCAGAAACTCCTCCGCCGTCCAAACACGCTCGGAGCCCACCTTGGGCAGGAAACATCCCGCCGAATCCCCGCGCCGGACCATGATTCCGTGCGTACCCAGTATCAACCCTAACGGATCGTTCGTCCGTTCCAGATCACTGAGGATCGATATTTCGATGGTCAGCTTGGGCAGTTCCTCGAGATGAATCGGATTGTCCGTGAACCGCGGGTCACCGAGCGACGAGCGCGTCACCTGTTCAAGGGTCGCGGCCAGATCCTTCGTCGGCGCGAACGTTCCTACGCATCCGCGAAGTTCAGGGCCCCGGTGGAAAGTGACGAACGCCCCGCCGAAGCCCCCTTTGACCGACGGCTTCGAGGGCCCCGCGCCACGCGACCCCGACAAGATCCATTTCGCAACATCCCGCGCGTACCGCAGCAACGCCTGTCGAGTTTCCGCAGAGTCGATGGGGTTGGGTGTTGGACTAGGCATGCGCTCCATGTCCAAACAAACGGCCCGCCGGATTGCTCCCGCGGGCCGCGTGCCGTTCTTCACTCTCCTCCATCCGTCGCCGACCTTACGTCGGTTGCTTCGGCGTGAGGGCTTCCACGACCCGCGTGATGGCCCGAAACGGAACGTGAATATCCAACCGCGCTGGCTCGCCGGAAATCGACAGCGAAATCCCCACCGGCGGACCCGGCGGCATGGGCTCCGCCGGCGGCATGCCCATCATCGGACCGATAAAGGGAATGATGCCGCCGGGGTCGATGAGCACCACCGCGTTTCGTTTCGCGGGCAGCGCCGCCACGACTTCCGCCACCGCCTTGTTGGCCGTCAGCGGCTTCTCGATCTTGGCCGCGAATGTCTTCTTGGCGTCTTCCTCGCTCCCCATGCAGTAACGCACCTTGCCGCCCACGATGCCCAATGAGAACTTCGAGTTGGTCCCCAACAGCATCGCCGCCTGCGCCATGGCCGGGTTCGAGGTGTCGAGCTTCAAGGCGAACTGATCGACGTTGACCTCGCCCACCTTGACCGGTCCCAGCGACTCGTACGACGCCCCGCCGTTGAAACTCTTCATCGCCGGATTGGCGGAGGCCAGGCTCTTTTTCGCCAAATCCAGAATTCCCGGAGCATCGCCTCCCAGGTAATCACCGGACACCCGCATCCCCCCCGGGCTGAAGGCAATCAGCGAATTCCACCCCTCGACCTTGCGGTACAGATCGCGCGAGACCTGCATCGCGGCCTTGGCCGCCTCCGTCTTGGCGGGGTCCGGGCTCGCCGCCGCCGGCGCTCCGTCCGGCGATCCCGGCGGAGCGCCCGGTGCGCCCCCCCCCGGCGCCGCGCCTCCCGCCATCGCCGCCCCAACCTTGTCGAATACGTAATCGAAAAATGGAGAGTCGGTGCCGGGGATATGGCACCCCATGGCCACCAAATAGGGCTGCTCCTCCAGCTCCGTCAGCAGCGCCGCTTGCGCCGGCTTCTGCTTCGCCAGATAGTTCTTGACCTCGCCATCCGTGAAACCCGCAGCCAGGGTGATGGTTCCCGCCGCGTCGGTCACTCCCACCACGACATCGAGATACGCAACTTGGTCCACGAACTTCTTGAGTCCGTCCAAGCCCGCGGTCAGCGCCCCGACCATCGCCGCCGGATCGCCTCCCGCTTGTGCTCCCATCATCATGCCCACCATGGGGGCCATTTGCGCCAATTGCGTCAGCTGCCCCGTGACCATCGGACGAATCGCATCAAAGTTGACGTGGATCAGGGCGTCGCGGTCCTTGAGCAAATCCGCGCGATCCTTGAGCGTGTCCGCCAGCGTCGGTCCCGTCTTGTCCACCAGGGCAATCGCATCGGCCTCGGTCGTCGCGGCGACATACGCGCCCTTCACCTTCGCATAGACCGTCCGTCCGCCCTCGAACGGAATGCTCCAAACCCCGTTCTCTTCCTTTGCGTTGGCGACGCCTTTGACTTTCTCGGCAAAGTTGGGAACCGTCACCCAAAGCATGGGCGGCCCGCCGCCGAGCGACAGCAGGGCCAAGCCCACCGGCTTGCTAAAGTCCACCCAACCCCCGATGGGCAGATCGTTCTTCATCCCCTCGAGCATCCCGTCGTACTCGGCGTCCGGCTGGATCATCTTGACCGCCGCACCCATCGACTTGTCGAGCTTGACCATGTCCACGATCACCGCCGCGACCGGCGCATCACCGGGAATCACCTTCAGCAGGGCCTCGACCTCCGGCGTCCCGCCCCACGCCCCCGTCGCCGGACCCAACCACGCGAGAAAAATCCCCGCGCAAACTCCCGCCCTTCGTATCCTCATCGCTGACTCCCTCAATCGGTTCTCTTGCAAATCCCGCCGGACCGGACGCGATCCACGCTCACCACGAACTCCGCTTTACGCGCCCCCAAGCCTACCCGACTTCCCCCGCCCTGCAAACCCCCCGACCATCGCCACCCTTCTTTCCGCCCCTCCGCTCCTATGTCCCTACGTCCCTCCGTCCCTTTGTCCCTTTGGTTCTGACACCGCTTCCTCACGGTCGCGGTTCTGATCGACAATCGCCAATCGCCAATCTACAATCGTATAGGTCCGTTGGAGTGGGCGAGGCGATCGCTCAACGGGTGCCACTGGCGGCTTGTCCGCCAGTGCCCCTTTTTGGGAGGAAAGTCCGAACTGGGTAGGGCACGGTGGTTGGTAACCCCAACCCGGCGTAAGCCGCGGGAAAGTGCCACAGAAAACAAACCGCCCTTGACGCGCCGTGGCGGCTTCGCCGCGTCGCGACGCGACGGGCCCGCGAAGCGGGCCACGGCGTGTCAAGGGTAAGGGTGAAACGGTGCGGTAAGAGCGCACCGCGCGAATGGTGACATTCGCGGCACGGCAAACCCCACCGCCAGCAAGCCCAAGTAAGCAGCGAGGGGCGGCCCGCCCCGACGAATGTGGGACGCGAGGTGCGAGAGGTCGGATGATTTGTCATTCGGCATTCGCGATTCGCCATTCGACATTCCCAAGCTGCGGGTAGGGTGCTCGAGCCGGCGGGCGACCGCCGGCCTAGATAAATGATCGCCATCCCGATCTCGATCGGGATACAGAATTCGGCTTATCCGCCCACTCCGACGGACCTTACCATTTGCGATTGCCGATTGCCGATGCACGGCGACCAACCGGACGCAAGCGACGAAGAAAACGCGGCGCGTCCGTAACTCGTCACTGGTAATTGGTAATTGGTAATTCTCTCGCCCTTGCAGGACGGCCCCCCGCAGCCGCCCCGTCGTCGGGCGCCGGCAACTCCGCCCCATAGAGCTGCTTGACCGCGTCGGCGAATTCGTTGGGTAGCTCCTTGCCCGCGGCTTCGGGCGACGGCTGGTCCGGCTCAGCGGGCGGCTTGTCCGCCGGCCGCGCCGCGGCCCGGCGGTTCTCGGCCAGCACTTTCGCCAGCGTCACCAACTCGTCGGTGGGCATTTCCTTCTCGTCGATGGCCAAGCGCGTATACACCATGCCCACGAGCATCAAATAGGCCCGACGGTCCCAAAGCTCCGGATTGGACTTTCCCAACGGTCCGAAGGTCGCATTGAGGATTCTCGCCACGCGTCCTTGACGCTCGTGTAACTTCTTGGCCTTCTTTCGATATTCGCGCTTCGATTTCGAAGCGGTCGTCTCTATCTTTGAAGACGCTCTGCGCGTTTTTCGAGGCCTGGCAGTTTTTCCAATTGACAATTGGCAATTGGCAATCGGCAATGGATCCTCGCCGGCTGAGGGCGCGACGGCGCTCGACTCTGGAACGGCTTGGCTCATGATTCCTCCAGCGCCGGATCGCGAATGCAGCGGTCGGCCAGCTCGATCCCGGTGGTGGTCAGGCGGAACCATCGCCGCCGCCACGGCGTCAGGCTGGCGTCCTCGTCGCGCTCCGTCGCCGCCCGCTCGATGTACCCCTTCTGCGTCAGGTAGTGCAGGTCGCGGCGGACGTGCTCGAACTCCAGGGTGGGGAACAAGACCAGCAGGCTGCGCAGAATCTGATCGGCCTGCAGCGCCCCCGGGTACACCACCTTCAGAGCCACCAACAGCTCGTTGCGAATCCGTTTGATTTCTTGGGCGTCTCGTCCGTTGGCCACTAGCATGCACTCCCGCCGGCGCCGCGGCGCTTGAGGTCCGATCCCTCGCTCGACCGACCGTGTTCCAGCAAAGCCTCGAGCCGCACCGTGGCTTCGGTCAGTTGCTCCAGCCGCCGCCGCGAGTGCAGGCACTCCCGAAGCCACTCCTCTTTCGTGGCGTAATCGCGCTCCAAATCGGCCAGAGCCTTCCGCAATTCTCCGGTCGCACCTTCGACGCGCTCCAGGCGCCGCGTCCACTCCGCGTGCCACGAAAGCTGATGTTCGCGGATGGCCCGCAGATAAAACGTGATGACAGTCAGTGGCACTGCCACCAGCGGCGTCAGCACGGTCAGGTACGTCCCTCCGGATTCCCAGAACGAGGCGAGGGTCATTTCAGGGCCGCTTCCACCGCCATGCGAATCAGTCCCAAGAGCTGCCGCGCCGTGTCCACGCGGATGAGCCCGTCGGTGAGCTCCCGGCGGAAGCGCTGCACGATCTCGTGATCGCGCAACGACACCGCCGCCGTCGAACGGGGCGTGGCCGCGTTGACCTGGTCAATGGCGTCCTTCGGCCGGGCGGCATCCGACCCCGCATCCAACCGCTCGGCGAGCGTCTGGAGGTCATCCGCCGTTTCGTTTGTCTGCACTGTCTGCGTTTTTCGAGCCATGCAAGAGTCTCGCAATCAAGGGGTTAGCCACAGCCGGGCGGTTTACGCCCTCGGCCTCTTTCGATGCCTTACGCTGGTCAGAGACGGTCCGCCAACGTTGGATGAGGTCGCCGAAATAGCGTTTGGTTTCGTCATTGAGGGAAAGCGACTCGACGGCCAATCGCCGCAGATCGCCCGCGATTTCGTGCAGCGTGGAGAGGTTGTCCGCGGTCGCGGAATACCGCAGCCAGGCCGCTTGCCGATCCTGTTCGAGATGGGCCATGGCCTGGTGAAACGCCTCGGCGTGAGTCTCTACGGCCGCGTCGTTTGCGGCGTCGGCGCGGATGCGTTCGATCAGGGCGTGCACGACGGCCCGTTGCCGTTCGTCGTCGTGCCGCGACAGATCGCCGTGATATTCCGCGACCGCCGTGGTCAGTCCGCCGCCGATGGCGTCAAGGGCGTCGGCTGCGGCAAGTTCTACCTTGGCGTCACCCCCCATGCAGCCCGCCCATGCCGCTGCGCCCGCGAAGCAAACCCAACAGCCTTGTCGATGTCTTGGACTCATGGCCCCGTCATCCTCGCACGCCTCGTCGCCACGCCACCCGCGTCGCGAACTACACCCAGAGAACTTGCCGGGCGCTCGGTCCGAAGCGGTCGCTCGACCGATCACCCAGGGGCGAGGGTAGGGGATCGCCGCGGAACGGAGCCGCGGGCGCGAGCCCGCGGACCGGTCGGAGCGGGGTCCAGGAAGGCGTCACCCACAAGGGGTGACGCTACAGGACGCCGCAAGGCGGGTTAGAACCGTCGCGGGTTGCGGCAGAGGTAGGCGCCGAGGTTGGCGGCGAGGATGGTTTCGGCCAGACCCCAAAGGAGGGCGATCACGAATTGACCGCCCGCCAGCAACCCCAGATTGCGGAGCGTCATGGCGGTCGGGACGTAGGAGAGCAGCCAGACCATCGAACCCGCCAGGGCCGCGGCGCCGAATGACGATCGAAACCGAGGACGCACGAGGGCGTAGAGAAACACAATGACCAGCCCGAACCCAAGACGCATGCTCGCGTGGGTGATGAACATTCGCGTGGGAGACTGTGGAAACAAGGCCTTGAACTTGGCCATGTATTCGTCACCGAGAACGAAGCTCGCCAAGGCAAGTCCGCTGAGCAGGATGACGATCCCGGCGGCCAAGCCGCCGAGGACGATTTTCGAGGGCCTTATCCGCGACACGAAACGTTCGCCTCCCAGTGACGGAGGTCGATTATGGCCATTTCCGCGATGCGGGCAAGGTCGGGGCGGGTTGTGTCAGGAGGCCCCGGCGAGGACGGCGACGAAGAGGACCATGAGGACCACGACGCAGGCGACGGCGGTGACGATGACCGTAATGGCCCCGCAGACTTTGCCGGCGCGAGTCATGCCCATCCCATCGCGGTCGACACGGCCGGCGTTCATCTCGGCCAAATCGTGGTTGCCCATCACCCAGGCGGCGATTCCCAGCGGGAACAGGAAGGTGATGAGGCTGATGATCCCCAGAACCAGCACCAAGACTCCGCGGTGCTGCCGAACTGGTGCCGGAGCTGTGGCATCCGCCCCGAACGGCGGCGCCGAGTGCTCCGCGCCGCGGAGGAACGGGGCCGCGGGCCGAGGGCGGCCGCCGGTGAAGAGCATCAGGGACAGGAAGGACAACGAGGAGAGGACCAATCCCGATACCAAGCCTACGCGCCCATCCTCGCTCACGCAGCGTTCGTGGAAGAGCCCTTCTTGGCCCTCGAACCCGAAATGGATGGGGCCGATGTGGGCGGCGATCTTCTCGCGGGCGTCACGGATGCGGGCTTGGACCTTGACCAGCTTGCCGCCTTCGAGACCGACGTCGACCATCTCCTGCTCCCAACGGTCGAGTTCGGATTCGCAGTCTTCGGGACTCCCGTAGGTGCAATTCCATTCGCGGGCGATGCCCGTGGTGGTGCCGCCGATGCCAAACAGGCTCAGGGAGATCAGGAAGGGTCGCAGCGTCTCTCGCCAGAAACCGGGACGTTTCATCGGGCCGGTCTTGCAAAGGGTGAAGATCGTGAATGAGGCGAACATCGTGCAAAGGATGATCGACAACGTAAGGTCATGCGGATTCTGTGGCGTTGAGATCAAGGGGATCAGGAAGGTCACGATCGCCCCGCCCATGAGACCGAAAGCCAGGAGTCCCCAAAACGCGCGGGCAACCGCCCACCGTGCCGCAGTCTGCGCCAATGGAGCGGCACCGGAAACCGGCGCCGTGCGCGAATCCATCGGCGGCGGCGTCCGCCGCAGATCGATCGTCGCATTCAGGTCCGGCGGAGGCGACCCGCCGTGATCCCCGCGGGCGCGGTCGGACCCTTGGGCGGCGAGACTCGGGCGCCGCGGGATCCAGGCGGCGTTCGCTTGCATTACGAAAGCAGCGATGGCGGCCGCGCCGGCGCTGATGAACATGACCCGGTCCGGATGGCGGTGGTCGCCGATCCCCGCGATGATCGCGGTAAGCACCAGCGCTCCAAGGGCCTTGGAGAAAACTTGTCCGAAGCGGACGTGCCCGTCGGCGCCGTCCTCGACCAGCGCGCTCCAATTGAACAGCGCCGCCGTCCCGATCAGCCCCAACCACACCGGGACTCCGCCGCCGACGTCGAAGATCGGAGCGCAACCGATCGCCAACGGACCGGCCGCACCGACCGCGCGGACCAAGCGCTCTGCCCACGTTGGACCGTCCTGCACGCCGAACCACGCCACGGCCTTTCGACCCAAGCCCACGGAAAGGAACATCGCGGCAGCCAACATTCCCGCAGCCGCGCCGCGCTCTTCAGCAAACTCGCCGGACCTGTTTCCAATCAGCAGCCCGAACCCGACCGACAAAGCGGCCAAGAGGAACCCCACCAAGACCACCCGCTTGCCCACCGGAATATGCGCGAGCGGAGAACCGTCGGGCGACGGCGCCGCCTCGCGGCGTCCGAACTTCCCGCCGAGCTTGGCCATCCGCTTTTCGATCTTGGCGGAAATCTTCTCGAGCTTCCTGGCGACCTTGGGCGGCAGCGGCGCCTCGCGGTGGGCACGGCGGGCCTCGCGCATGATCTCCCCCGCGAAGGCAAATCCCCCGCGTGCGGGCGACAGGTTGGGCGAGGGCACGGGCGAATCCGCCCGGTCGCGTCCGTGTTGTTGAACCGCAGCGCTGAGACTGTCGGGGCGGAAACCGGCCAGGCTCTGCTGAATGGCCTCGCCGGAAAGCATGTCGTCGATCATCTCCTCGACGGTCTGGTAACGATCCTTGGGGTCCTTCTCCAAAGCCTTGCGGATCACGCGACCGAAGGGTTGGGGAAGTTCGTCGAGCACGGGCTGGGAGGTGAGGTGCTTCATCAACACCTCGGCCATGGTCGAACCCTCGAAGGGAACCTTGCCGCATAGCATCTCGTAGAGCATCACGCCCAGAGCATAGATGTCCACGCCGCGCGAGTAGTTGCCGCTGCCAATCTCCGGGGCCATGTAGTGAACCGTGCCCACGCTGGCCGTCTGGGCACTGTGCCGCGAAATCGAGATGAACTTGCTCAGGCCGTAGTCGCCGATCTTCACGTAGCCGTCGTCGAAGAAAATGTTGCCGGGTTTCAGATCACGATGGACGATGCCGCGCTCGTGCAAGTACGCCAGGCCCTTGGCGACCTCGCGGGCGAAAAAGGCCGCTTTTTCCACGGCGAACCCGTGCGGTTCGGCGATCAGCAAGTCGCGCAGCGAAGGTCCGGAGCAATACTCCATGATGATGAAGTAGTCGCCGTCGGCGTTTTTCTTCACGTCGAAGATGGAGACGAGGTGCGGGCTCTTGAGGTTGATGCAGTGGCTTACGCCGCGAAGCTCGACCTGCGGGTTTTCTTTGAGATACTTGAGCGCGACCTCGCGGCCGCCGTCGCTCATGGCGTAGTAGACCTCGCCGAACCCGCCGCGACCCACGGCGCGTTGGATGCCGTAATCGTCCAGCGGTCGATCGCCATGTTTGAAGGTATAAGCCATGTTAGTTTCTCAGCGAACCCGAGTTCGTCTTCGCCCGATGAATGCGGAATTCGGAATGCGGAATGTTGAAAAGCGAGTCACCGATCGTTCCTTTTTCCGCATTCCGCATTCACCATTCCGCATTTCCCTACGCCATTGCTCCCGTTGCGCCGCCGACTTTCCACGCTTGCAGCACCAAACTCACGCCGCCGATCTCCACGGATTCGCCCAGGCGCAGCGGTTTGGGTTCCGTGTCCACGTGCCCGTCGCTTTGTCGGCGAATCCAAAGCTCGCCGCCGCGCCCGTAGAGCACCAGCGGCAAGGCCGCGTGGCGACAGTGAATGTGCGCCGTGGGACCGTTGCCCAGCGTGGCGTGTTGGTGGAACAAGACCACCCGTCGCACGTCGTTGGGCATTTTCGTCGTATCGCTCAGTTCCAAGACGGCCGAGGGGCTCTTCCGGCTCGGCACGCGGAACGTGAACTTCGCCTTCTTGCCCAGCATGACGCGGTCGCCGTCGCGGAGCAACTGATGTTGGACGCGCCGCCCGCCGACCTCGGCCTCCTTGCTTGCGAAGAGGAAGTAATCCTCGTCCACACGCTGGAGGTTGGCGTGGTGTTCGGCGATGTCGCTGAACACGGGAATATCGGCGGGGTGCGCGGAGGCGGCGCGCCCCAAGCTGGCGCTTGCGCCGCGTAGCAGGAGGAAACTTCCGCCTCCATCAACCAGCAGCAGTAGCTTTTCAGGCAATGCGCCCGCATGGCCGCCGATCCGCGCCGGCAAGGGCACCGTGTCATCCAATGGGCCGCAACCTTCAGGTTGCGTGGACGTCCGCGCGGGCCCAAGCCCGTGGCTCGCCGCGTGGTTCAAGCGATCACCCAACGGACCGGCGCAAAGGGCGGCGTACTTTTCATCCAACTGTTGAAGGAGTTCAAGCACCTCGCTGATCCACTTCGCACGAGGCAAGCGATGGGCCAAACCCATCATGTGCCGTCGGGCTTCGGCGTAGTCGTGATTCGCAAGATGCGTTCGCGCCTGCTGTGCCAAGGCGAGCAGATCGGAGAGCTCCCGTCGAACCGGCAGCTTGGCCCCCAACTCGCCCAGGCAAACGAGCTCGTCCGCGGCCCGGGCCAACTTTCCTTCTTCGATCGCCCCGCGGGCGCTGGTCAGCGCGGATTCGCAGAGACGGGTCTCGATGTTCGTCAATCCTGGATGATGAGCGTCGAGGGATTTCGCTCGCCGCACGCGTTCGACGGCGGCGGCCAATTGACCCGCGGCGAGTTGCCGCTGGGCTTGTTCGATGATTTTGTCCACGTCCTGCGCCCGCTCAGCCGCCTTGCGCTGCAAATCCTGAACGGCTTGATCGTCGCTCGGCGCTTTTTCGAGAATGTGGCGACCGGCGTCGAGCGATCCGTCCTCGATCCGTTTGACGGCCTCCTGGATGCGCTCGTGCCGCGAGCGCTCATGCCGCTGATGTTCGGTAGCGACGGTCTGCACGTATTGACGAAGCTCGGCGATCTCATCCTTCATCTCCCCGCCGGCCTCGGCCCGGTCGAGGTCCATGACGGCCTCGGCAAAGCGGTCACCGCGGTAGAAGCTGCGGGCTCGTTCGACGAATTTCTCGGTCAGGGCGGAGAGTACGGCCGCCCCACGGCGGTGGTCGCGGAGGTCGGGTTGGATGGCCAGGCGATAGGCCTCTTCCAACCGACCCTCGCTAAGGGCCTTCTCCGCCGCTTTCAGCCTACTGTTGAACAGCCCGCCGAACATCAGGAACCCTTCCGAGCATCTGGACCGTTTGGAATGATGATATGTCCCGATGGGCCTGTCCCAAAACGTCCCGACCTTGAACGAACCAATATCATCAACCCCGAATTCGAGGGTAGAACGGCTTTATTTCGGCTTGGGCGGCGTCTTGATAGGATCATCCGCCCGGCATCGGAAACCTTCGGAGAAGCCCTGCCATCGGTCAAAAGGCGGGGAACGCGGACAACTATTGAATTGAAGCGATGCACGATTTACTTTCTTCTCTGGAATGCTCACTGGTGGAAGTTCAAGAAGGAACGCAAGTATTTCAGAAAGCGGGTACATGGGACCGGACTATTCGACCATCATGGGAGTCGGCAGCGCGCTTGCGCGCGCGTCGGTACGGGACACCGACGGGTAGCGTGGGCAAGGTTGCGCGTGCGAACCTAAACGGCGCAGTTTTTGGGGAAGGACTGGAGGTACAGAATGAAAAGCAAGAAGACTCTCGGCGGCTTGGTTGCGGTGGGCGTGCTCTTGTCGGGGACGACGGTCCTGTACTTCGCAGGCGTTGAGCGGGTCGGAGTCGCTCCGGCAACTGCCGTTCCCCCAGGAGGGGGCGACGCCCCCCCAATCATGGGCGTAGGCAAAGGCGGCGGCGGAGACTGCGCCGACGCCGGAGGCTTCTGTGCTGACAGCCTCGGCTTCGGCGGGGGCTGCAATTCCCGACCGTGTTGCCCAGAAGGGCAAACGTACTGCGGGTCGGACAAGCGCAGTTCAGCGCGTTTTCAGGAAATCGGGTCACCGAGGTTCGGCTCGCTTGGCACTTGCTGGACGTACACTTCGCACGAAGCGCTGTCGTGCATCCTAACTCAATGCTATTCTCCAGGTCACGTGTGTCCAAGTTCGGCATGCGTCGTAACTGGCAATGTCGCTTATCAGTTTCACAGCGAACCCGTGCCGGTAGACGGGGCCTCGTGCCGCCCGAAAGCGTAGGAGGACGCGACGATGCCATCACGGTGGGTATTCCTGGCGTTGCTCCTAGCTCCCACGGAGCCTGACGATCGTTATCCAGCGCGGCTTCGGAACATCCTCGACTCGCGGCTCGCGACCACGAGTCAGGTGGAATGGACCGCATCGTGGATTGGAGGCCGCGACGACGGTCTGGTGGAGCGCTTTGTTACCCGCAAGGCGGGCGACTCGCTCTGGGAAAGCAACCTCGGAGACGAAAACGGGTTTCATCCCACGGCATACAGCGCCGGTCGAGGCAGCTCCCCCGAGGAAGAACTTCCTCAGCCTGAAATGACCAAAGACGGGCCGCGCATAATGGACGAGGAATGGCTTCGCGAGCATGAGATCCCAAAGGAAGAGTCGGCAGGCACGCGCAACAGCCTGAACTATGATGGGCAGGCGTGGCACCTGGAGTACGCGGAGCGCCCTCTCACGGGGATCGTTCAGCCCCTGGAGACCGCCCGAAGTTTTTTGCCCGTCAATTTAGCCTCCGTTGGGTTGGCGCCCTGCTGGTGGGGCAGCGGGGTGTACGCCAATCCGTTTCAGCTCTTTCAGGAGGAATTTGAGGGCTTCGACTCCGCGACGTTCCGGGAGTGGGTGCAAGACGGACTGCCGACGGTCAGCGCCGAGTGGGGCAGCGGTAGGTTTCGGTTGACATGGCGCTTTGATGAGCGCTACGGTGGTCAGGCGGTGTGGGCGGCTTTCGAGCGCCATGGTGTACCCATGTACTCCTCCGAGACCGAGTACGAGAAAACCGGCGAGCGCTGGTTTCCCAAGTCAGCGCGCTTCTACCAAGGCATGTCAACCTCGCCGTACAAGATGATCGACGTGCAGCGCGCCACCTTCGACGAACCCTGGCACATGCAGGAGATCACTCCAACCGACATTGGGGCCCTCTACGGCACAAACTTCGGGGCCCCTGACGGGCCGAAGAAGTGGACCGGCGCCGAGCTAATTCCGCTCCACGAATACTTGGATCTTCTTGAGCTGTACGGTGTACTCCCGGACCCTCGAATCGTGGAGATGCTCGCGGAGCTGACCGGAAAGACGACGGAGGAGTATGGACAGATGATGCAGCGCGGGATCGCTCGGCGGCGTGAGGAGCATCTCAAGAAGTACGGCGAGGAGCCTTGGCTGGTCCAGAAGTCGCCAACGGAAAAAGACGAGTGGGACGTATACGTGGACAAGTTCCTCGCCGCGCACAAGCTGCCCGAACCGGGGGTGAAGCGGGCCCATGAGATTCGGGACCAGTCCAAAAAGCTGCGCGACGCCTACCGCCGCAAGAACGCGGCGGAACTCCGCAAGGCGAAAGCCGAGAACGATTCAAAGAAGATCGCCCACTACGAAGGAATCGAAAAGAGCATCTTCGAGCGCGTGCTGGTGCGCTCGCTGAAGAAGTTGGTGCATGACGAGAAAGACTCGCCCAAGAAGGAACCCTGACCCGCACGCGGGTCTTTCCGTGGCGCCCTAGCGCGGCGGCTTGGCCGCGCTTCCCAGCCAATCGCGGAGGTTCTTGGCCAGGATGGCCGGGTCGCGGCGGGCGAGGATGTGCTCGGCGAGCGTGGCGGGGATTTTGAGGGCCTTCATGGCCGACGCTGCACGCAACCAGAGGCGGTCCTGTTTGCGGGGAGCGTCCGCAAGGTACAACTCGCTGGCGATCTCCTGCAAGCGGGTCAGCATGATCTCGCCCCGCCGGTCGTAGTAGCGGTTGATGATTTTTTTCTGATAGGGTGTATGGTCGGCCACGGTGTTTTCCTACTCCGGCAGGCTCACGCCGTCAAACCGCCCCCGCGGCACGTTCCGCGCCGAGGTCAACAGCGCAGTCCGCAGACCCACCCTACCTTGAGGCGCACGCAGGCGCACGGGAGTGGATGGGAATCGAACCCACCAGGGGCCGCGTCAACGACCCCTCAACGGCTTTGAAGGCCGCGGGACCCACCAGGCGTCCGGACACTCCCCTCGAAAGCAGCACGTTAGCCTCGCCCATGATGCGAGACAACTGCATCGAGTCGCTCGGCTCACCGCCCACCTGCCGCTTCGATCTCGGTCAGAGCTTTACGGGCCGTCGCGTTGTTCGGATCCTGTGTCAGGACTTGGCGGAACTCCATCTCCGCCTCGGCCGTTTGCCCGGCAGAACGCAGGGCGACCCCCAGGCCGAGCCTCGCTTCGTGGTCCGATGGATTCAAGCGGAGGGTCATACGGTATTCGTCGATCGCCCCCGCCGTCTGTCCATCCTGCTGGAGCGCCCGTGCCAGATTGAAGTGACCGTCGCCGCTGGTCGGATCAATTCGCAGTGCCTGACGATACTCTTCGATGGCCTCGCTCCGTCGCCCCAACGACCCCAGACAGTTGCCCAGGTTGATGCGGGCCACCAGGTCCGATGGGCGGAACTCCACGACCCGCCGCAACTCAGCCGCCGCCTCCTCCCAGTGTTCAAGGCGGGCGAGCACATTCGCCAGCGCCGCGCGCACTCGAACATCGCGGGGAAGGACTCGCAGGACCTCACGGTAGTTCACCACAGCGCCGGCGAGGTCGCCGCGACGCAGTTTCAGTTCCGCTAATTGGGCGTGGGCGGGCACGTCATCGGGCGCCAAACGAGCGACCTCCTGAAACTCGCGTTCGGCTTCGTCAAACTGTCGCAGTCGCAACCGGGCCACGCCCATATTGTAATGCGCATCTGTGTACTCAAAATCCAGTTCCAGCGCCGCTTGGTATGCCTCCACGGCGCCCGTCACGTCTTTCCGGCGCTCCAACAGGACCCCGATATTGACTTGCGCGCGGGCATTGTGAGGCTGCTTGGCGGCGACATCCCGCCACATCCCGAGATCGTCGTAATAATCTGCATTCCGAGCCACAGTTCTCGCGGCGAGTCCCGCGGCCGCAATCGCCACAAGGACTCCCATCAAGCGTTGTTGCGCTCGGCGACCGCCGCCCATTCGGACAACCAATGCACAGCCGGCGCATCCAATCGCGATGACACAAACGCAAATGACACTCGCTAGTGGAAGGTACATTCGATGCTCAAACGCGAGATCGCGTATGGGAATGATACTGGACGTCGGCAAAAGGATCAGAAAGAACCAACTGCCCATGAACCCCAACCAGCGGCCTCGTAGACACGTGCAAAAGGAAACAACCGCGACAAGTCCAACAATGGTGAGCGGAACGACCGTCTGTCCGAGCCCGCGTGCCGCCGGCCAGGCATAGTCCAAACAAAGCGACTCCGGCCAGATCGACAGCCGCAAATAATGTAAGAGAATCTCGGGTTGTGTCATTGCATATTGGAGCGGCGACACTCCCTGATACCCGAAACCAATGGCGGTTCGGGTCGACTCGGGAAGGACAATCTGCCGGGCAATTCCACACGCAAGCAGAACACCCCAAGTCGAACAGAGCACCAGGTAGTACCCCCACCGTTGTCGAACGATGGTCCTCCAATCGCCGGTGATGAAACAGCGATCATACAAGAGCACGGCGACGGGGATGGTGACGGCCACTGCTTTGCTCGCCATCGCCAGCGCGCTGCACACGACCGATATCAGAAGCCAGATAACCGGGTGCGGTGACCCAACGGCGCGGGTGAAGCCATACAGTGTCACCAAGTAAAACAGCCCCATCATCGACTCGCCGCGCTGAATGACATAGGTTACGCCTTGCGTCTGCAAAGGATGGACGAGCCAAAGAAGTGCAACGGCAAACCCGATCGGCGCAGCCGTCTCTCCAAACGAGGGCCTTACCGGTGCGCGGGAAAGCGTTCGACGCAGCAACCCGTAGAGAGTCAGCGCGGCGGCGATGTGTACTGCGATGTTGAAAATGTGATAACCGGCAACATCGAGTTGTCCGACGGCGTAGTTTATCGCCAGTGACAATTCGACCAGCGGCCGCTCCGTCGCCAGAAACGGCGATAGCGGCCAGAGATTGCGAATCCGAACGTTGTCGACGATGGCATATGCGTCATCGAACAGGAAAACTCCTCGCAGACTATTCGCATAGGTGATGCCCCCCACGACGATCAGAAGCAGTGGGGCAAGGCGGCGCCACGCGGACTTTGCTACGAGTGGCGGGCCCTCGTCCTTGAGGCCGAGCCGCGGGCTCAACACTGCGTCCTGTGCATTCACGACGGAACAGAGATCATGGGCAGACGTCATCCGCGGGAGGCGTCGCGGTTTCAGGAATGGCATTCGTATCGCATGTTACGTTGGTGGCTAGAATCCAGTTCTTGCCATCCATCTGATAGTGGTACGGACGACACCAATAATGGAACGACTTGGAGGTGACCTTCGGGCAAAGCCATGCATTGGCGTCGAAAATGGAGACAAAGCCGCCCTGAAGCTCGACCCTGACGAGGGGCGTTTGATAATCGGTTCCACCGCCGGGGACGTTGCCGATCACCTCGGGCCGATTGAACTCCGCCCGATCGGTGACGTTGATCCTCGGGGCCCACCAGCAACAGACGTTGCCCGTATACCAAACGACGTACTCGGGCGGTGGAGCACACGCGGGCACACTGCACTGCACTCCGTCCCCCAGATAGCGTCCCTTCAGTTGCACACAATCCTCCGCCGAGGTCATGGAACATGGCTGGTCGGGAATGCAGCACCCCCCCAGGGGGGGAGGACAAATACCCGGCGTGCAGACGGTGTTCTCTCCTAGGAAGGAATTGTGCTCCGAGTTGCAGTGGAATTCGGTGTCATCCGCGCAGTGGCCCATCGCATCGCAACACGCTCCGCGGACGGCCTGGCAGAGGTTGGGCTCACAACTGGAGGAACCGCCGAGGAACTTGTCGGGCGCGATGCACTGCTGATCCTCGACGTAGTTGCAGTTTCCGTTGCGATCACAACAGGCCCCGGCGGGTCGTTCGCACAGGTTGGGATTGCAGCTCGTATTGTCCCCCCGGTAGACCGCATATTCGCGGCTTTGAAGCGCCAGACATTCGGCGCGGGTGCGCAGGTTGCAGGTCGCGTCCTGCGAGCAGCAGGCCCCGTACAGTGGGCAGGTCAATTGGTTGCAGCGGCTTCCCGGGCCCTGCGGTTTCCCGCGCACCGCGTCGCACGTATCGGGGGAAACGTCGTTACAGAGTCCGGTCGGTAGACAGCAGGCCTGCTTTTCCGGCGTCACCGGTCCTGACGGACATGTCACCGTGTGGCACTGCGTGCGCAAACCCTGCAACTTGCCGTCGGCCGGGCATAGATCAGGATGGCTCATAGGGACATTCTGGCACGTGCCGTCCGCCAGGCAACACGCCTGGGCGTCGCCGGTACACAGCGGCGTGGGGTTTTCGCACGTCAACCCCGGCGGGAAGAGCGTACCCTGTATGCCGAACTGCGGATCGACGCAATACTCTTCCGGGTACTCCGCACAGGGCGTCGAGGCGTCGGCCTTCATCGACAGGCAGCAGACGCGGAACTCCTCATTGCACGTCATGCTCCCGCACGAACTTCCCGGTCCCTTCCAGATTCCTCCGACCTGCTCGCACTGGGCCTTGGACGTTCCGCGGATTTCATGATGCGCGACGTCCTCGCAAAACTGCACCCGCGGTTCCTTATGGTCGTAATAGACGTAGAGCGGCGGACGACAACAAGCTTCGGTGGTTCCCGGTCGAGTCGGTTCCTCGGGCAAGTCGACATACGTGGCCGTGTTGTTCGGGCCGAAAGTGATCTCCAGTCCTTGGAAGGTCACGGTGCCTCTCACCGCGTCGGGATCGCTGACTGACGTCGACGTCGTCGCATTGGTCTGCAAACAGAGGCTGAATCCGTTGTCCAGGAATAGTTGCAAGTCGCCGGTGCGCATCCATCCGCCCAGGGCCCCGACACTTCCGTACTTGACCTCCGTGACCACGTTGTTTGCGACGCCCAGAAACCAGGCGCCCACGTAGGTGCCGTCCTCGCAGCGGTTCATGGCCCCCAGGCGCGCGATCCACACCTGCATCTCGAGCGAACCCGTCCAGCGCTGACCATCCAACGGTACGCCTGCCGCCTGTACCGACAACTTTCCCGAGGCGGAATCCGACGTTTCGATGATGACGCTCTCCGGGCGAATGCGAATCACGGCCGCCACCGGGGAATCGTCCGGAGGTCGATCAAACGGAACCACATCCGCGATGTTGGTGATGGTCGCACCGGGAAGGAGGTCGAAGACGCCCGCCACGCCCAACGGTACGTCGATGGACTTATTGGACAGCGTAAAGGAATTCGACGGAACGTTGTCCACAGGCTCGTTGGACGACGGCGTGTCGTCGCCGCCCGTCCCGCCGGAGTCTACCGTAACCGAGCAACCGCCCAAGGGAAGCGTCGTTCCCGTCGCTACTGCGCCGGTGAGCGCAAGAGCAATCCACCAACCCCGTTTCATGGTTCAACGCCCTCCGAAACCTCAAAGGAACTGCATCCAGCGCATCCGAGCCGTGCGGACCCCCATATCCGCAAACCCCGACCGCCCGGCGACGCGACGTACCCCGCGCGGCGGTTCTAGTTCGGCGACGCCATCGACATATGGTCGAGGAACCCCTCGAGCTTGCGGGCGCGGACGGGGTGCTGCAGCTTGCGAATGGCCTTGGCCTCGACCTGCCGCACCCGCTCGCGCGTCACCTTGAAAATCTTCCCTACTTCTTCCAACGTGTACGTGTATCCGTCGCCGATGCCGTAGCGCAGCTTGATGATCTCGCGCTCCCGGTAGGTCAACGTCTTGAGCACTTCCTCGACGCGGTCCTTGAGCATGCCCCCCCCCGCCGTCCCGACGGGAGACTCCGCGGCCGCATCCTCGATGAAGTCGCCGAAGTACGAGTCCTCGCTTTCCCCCACCGGGCGATCCAGCGAAATGGGGTGACGGGAAATCTTCAACACCCGCCGGCATTCCACCACCGGCATCTTCGCCCGGCGGGCGATCTCTTCGATGGTCGGTTCGCGGCCCAGGTCCTGCAAAAGCTCCTTGCTGATGTTCCGCAGGCGGCTCATGGTTTCGATCATGTGGACCGGGATGCGGATGGTCCGAGCGTGATCGGCGATGGCCCGCGTGATGGCCTGTCGAATCCACCACGTGGCGTAGGTGCTGAACTTGTACCCGCGTTTGTATTCGTACTTGTCCACCGCGCGCATCAAACCCGTGTTGCCCTCCTGGATGATGTCCAGGAAGCTCAGTCCGCGATTGCGGTATTTCTTGGCAATGCTCACCACCAGGCGCAAATTGCCTCCGGATAGCTTGCGCTTGGCGTCTTCATATTCGCTGAAGACCCGCTGAATGCCGGTGAGCCGTTCGGCGAGCGTCGGAGACTTCTCCAAGCACAGGGACTCGATTCCGCTCAGCTCGTCACGCATCGCGAAAATGTCTTCGTCGGGAAGGGTTCGCCGACGGTCCTGGGCCGCGAGACGACGCTCCAGCTCCATCAGCTTGCGATGCAGACCGCGAAGTTTCTTCATTAGCGGCTGAATACGGCTGGTCCGCAGAGATAGCTCCTCGAGCAGCTTGGAAATCTTCCGCCGGCGATCGCGCATCTCCGCGACCAGTTGCTTGCGGGTCGCCGCGGCGAGCTTCGACGATTGTAGTTGCTCCCAGGCGCTCTCGTTGATCTTCATCAGCGCCCGGACGGTCAGCAGATTGTAGGGAATGCGGGAGCTGATGCGGTTTTTCGCCGCGTGTTCGGACGTGGAAATCTTCATGGTCCGATCGAAGGGCAGGACGCCGTCGTGGACCTGCTGAAGAATTTCGACCGCCAGCCCGGCGCAATAATCGCTTTCCAGCACCTTCTGGCGGAAGGCCATCCGCGTCAGCTCGATCTTCTTGGCGAGACGGATTTCCTCGTCGCGGGTGAGCAGCGGAATCTCGCCCATCTGCGTCAGGTACATCCGCACCGGGTCGTCGATGCGCTTGGTGCCGACGTCGTCTGCAATCTCCACGACATCCACGTCGGCCTCGCCGTCGTCGCCCTCCGGCACCGCCGACGGATCGGTCCGGGCGACGGCGGACGGTCGGACCGCGGTTCGCGCGGGCGCCGCCTTCTTGGGCAGCGGGACGGGTTTGCGCTTCGGTTCGTACTTATGGGCGTCGATCTCATCCAGCGTTTCGATCTTGGCCTCTTCCAGGCGCACCAGGATCATCTCCAGTTGCGCCGGATCGACCGCGTCGTCGGGGAGTATCGAGTTCATCTCCTCCCAGGTGACGAAACCGCGCCGCTTGCCTCGATCGAGCAACTCGTCGACCGCCCGTTGAATCGGATCCGCAATTTGTTCGATCACTTCGCTCATGTTTATTCCGTAATGGGTTTCACACTCAAGGCATCGCCGACGGACGGGCTGACCACGCCCAACGCCTGCCGTCGAAAACGACGCGGCGCAAAATGACGATGGTCCCTCATTCCGTCCACCACCGGAGCCGACAACTCTCGCCGCTCTCCATCCATTCGACCCTCCGCCTCACCTCGCCGCAGGCGTTCCAGGGCGAGTTCCAGCGTGGCCGCAAAGTTCCCACGCTCGCAGCCGCGCTCCACGAGTTCCCCGATCCGTTCCGCATCACCCGGCTCGTGGCAGCGGGCCAGAACGTCGGCCAAGCCCCAGGAAGCAGAGGCTCTCGCCGCTTCCGTCAGCGCTTGGGCGATCCGCCGGTCGCGACGGTCGGAGATTCGACTCACGTCCGGCCAGGACTCCATGCGCGAGGGCGCCCCCGGACACGCCAACAACACCTCCAGCCAATGCGCCCAAACCGCCTGCTCCTCGCTCCGCACATCCGGTGACGTCGCCGCCGGCGTCGTCCCCGCGCCGCTGCTCGTCGACCGCGATCGCTCCATCAACTGCGCGACCTGGGTCCGGTCGATGCCCAGCAGGTGCGCGATCTGGTTCAACAACAATCCATACTGGATCGCGTCCACCGCCCGTGCCCCGACGGCATCCGCCGCAACGCGTACGAAGGCCAGCACCGCCTCACGCCGCTTCGCGTCGGACGAATCCGCCTGGAAGCGCCGCTGCGTCGCCAGCCACTTGAATTCTAGCGCCTCGATGGCGCTCTTCAATACGTCCGAGAACGCCGCAGCCCCTGCCCGCGGCAGATAATCACCGGGATCCTTGCCTTCCGGCACCCGCGCCAAGCGGACCCCCACGCAGCGCGGCAATGCCAGACTTATGGCACGGTCCGCGGCGGCCTCGCCCGCGTCGTCGGAATCGAACAACAAAACGATTTCATCCGCGAACCGCCGCAACACGTCCACGTGGTGTTCGGTGAGGGCCGTCCCCATCGTAGCCACGGTCTCCTCGAAGCCCGCCTGATGGCAGGCCAAACAGTCCGTATACCCCTCCACCACGATCACTCGTTTGCGAGCGGTGATCGATTCGCGAGCCGCATCCAGGCCGAACAGCGTGCGACCCTTGTCGAAAAGCGCGTTCTGCCGGGTGTTGAGGTATTTTGCCTTGTCGTCGATCAACGTGCGTCCGCCGAATCCGACCACCCGCCCGCTCGAATCGCGGATCGGAAACAATAGTCGCTGACGGAACGTGTCGTAGGTGCGGCCGTTTTCGTCCTGACGGATCAGGTCGGCGGCGATCAAATGCGCCGCGGACAAACCGGCCCGAAGCGCTGCCGACTGCAGCGTTACCGGACCGTCGATGGCCAACCCCAAGCCGAACCGCTCGGTGGTCGCACTCGAAAACCCGCGAGTGCGAAGGTATTCTTGAGCCGCCCGTCCGGTCGTCTCTTGCACAAGCTGGGTGTGAAAATACCTTTGGGCCCAGTCGTTGATCTTCAACAGGTCGGAGCGGTTGGGGCCGTCTTCGGTCGCCGAGGCACCCGCCGACCCGCGGCTAGGGAGCGTCACCCCAGCCCGGTCGGCGAGCAGGCGCATCGCTTCCATGAACGGCAAATTCTCACGAAGCTGCACGAAGGAAAAAATGTCGCCTCCCTTGCCGCACCCGAAGCACTTAAACAACCCGCGCTCCGGACTGACCGTGAACGAAGGCGTTTTTTCGGAATGGAATGGGCAAAGTCCGACCAACCGCGTGCCCCGGCGGCGCAGCATCACATGCTCGGAGACCACGTCCTCAATACGCACGCGATCAAGGATTTGCCGTTTTACGTGTTCCAGATCGCCCACGACTTAAACGAAGAACGTGCCAATGCCGCCCTCCGTCCCTCCATTGAACGCGGTTCCCTTTACCCCAGACGGAGGACAGCACAACACCAATAATTCACGCTGCGATAAACTTTTCTGCAACTCCCTGCCATTCCATTATACACCAGTTTTCTCGGACCGGCAAATCAGAACTGCTGACGCGGTAAGGAGTTGTTGTTGGTTTCGGCGAGCGGGGCGTGCGGGCTTTCCCTTCACCACCGAACCCCCCATTTCGCCGTCTTCGACAAGGCCGCGTCCGCTGTCCCGACTATGGCGATGGCGGGATGCGTTGTGAGAGGTAGGCGAAGTGTTCGCGGTTTCCGCCGTGTCCTCGAAGGGGGCTGACCATCGTCTCTCGCACCGCCCAACCGAGGGTTTCCACCTCTCCCAGTACCGAGGCCGTCACCGCCTCGACCTCCTCGTCGGGCAACACGCCGTCACGCAGCCGGTGGGGCGGGGCTTCGTATTGCGGTTTGATCAGCGTGAGCACAGCGCCGCCGGGGGCGAGCATGGCCGCCACACGGGGAAGAATCTTCGCTTGTGGAGTCCAGCCCACGTCAATGGTGACCAGATCCACGGGCTCCGGAAGCGTCACGTGCATGGCATTCGTGCGTTCGAGGACGACCACCCGCGGATCCTTCCGCAGCTTCCAGGCCAGGATTCCGTAAGACGTGTCGACGGAGTAGACGCGCTTGGCCCCGCGCTGAAGAAGACAATCGACGAATCCGCCGACGTGGCTGCCGAGGTCGGCGACGACCCGCCCCGCGACATCCACGCGGAAGTGGTTCAGGGCGGCTTGGAGCTTGTCGCCGCCGCGGGAGACGAACGCCAGCGAGGACGAATTGTCGATTGCCGATTTGCGATTGTCGATTGGAGGATCGGAGCTGCTGTCGCTGGGTTCAATCGACAATCGACAATCGCCAATCGAAAATCTACTTCTTGCCCGCCAACGCGGTGTTGAGGCGTTTGGCCAATTTGGATTTCCGTCGGGCGACGGTGTTCTTGTGCATGGTCCCCTTGGCCGCGACCTGGTCCAGCCTCTTGGTGACCGCGGAAAAGCTCTTCTTGGCGGTTTCCGTATCGCCCGTGTGGATGGCGTCGAGCAGCTTTCGGGTGTCGGTCTTGACCGTGGCCTTGCGGGCGCGGTTGGTCATCCGCTTGTGCCGGTCCTGTCGTGATCGTTTTTTCGCCGAGGCCAAGTTAGGCACAGTTCAATCTCCGCTACGCCCATGTAACGCCACCCCTGGTGGGTGACTCGGGAACCCATCGATCCACCGCCATCAGGCGGCGGAACTCGCGTACGCACGCCAAAAACCCGCCCGCCAGCCTACCCCCCCGCGGTCAAGGCGTCCAGTCGGGCCCGCACATCCTTGTAGTTGTAATCCACGGTGAGCACTTCGCCATAGGTTTTCTTGGCCGCGTCCCGTTCGCCGCCGGATTCCTGGGCCCGGGCCAGCCAGTAGCGCATGATCTTGGCCAAGTCGTCGTCGCCGAATTCGTATTCCGTGATGGCCTCTTGCAGGGCGCTGATGGCCTGCGAGGGGTAGCCCTTGCGGAAGAAGCACCGACCCAAGTACATCCCGCACTCGGCGCGGTTCTTGGGGTCGTTGCGCGCCGTCTGGAATAGAGGGATGGCGTCGTCGAACTGTCCGGCCCGGAACTTGCGAACGGCGTATTCGAACCGCGCCCGGTTGTCCGTCGGGTACTTATCCACGCGATCCTTAAAGACGTTCAATTCGAAGCGCAACTGGGCGACCTGCGCTTCCTTCATCGCGGTCGCGTCGCCCGATTTTTCGACGTCGCGCAGGTCGCGGGTGAGCTGTTTCATGCGCAGGTCGTCGGCGGATATCTTCCACCGGTACTCGCCGGTGCGTTTGTACTCCGCCACCAACAGCCCGATGGCCTTGTTCTCCTCATCCTTCCGCTCTCGCCGACACAACAGGTCCACCCATTGCTTGAGGAGGGCCGGGCCGGTGGGGTTCTGCTCGTACTCCGCCTCGGCCTTGGCGATCAGCTCGTCGACGCGTTCATCGGCTTGAACGGTGCGTTGCTGATCGTGTAGGTCCTCCTGCTGCTCGACGTCGCGAATGCTGTCGCGGTAGGATTCGCTGTTTTGATACTGACCCTTGAGGATGGTGAGCTTGGTGGAGACGTTCTTGAGGGCGTTGTCCGACTGCGGATCGCGGGGGTGTCGCCGCCGAAGGAGGTTGAGGGTTTCGACTCCGGACTGATACGCCGCGACGCCGAAGGCCGTCTCGCTCCGCGCCGCGGCGCGATCCCCCAACTCCTCGAACAATTGGGTGAGAGCCAAAAACTGCTTGGCCGAGGTCTTCGGGTTCACCTCCAGGGCCTTGAGCAGGTTGCCGCCCGCCCACTTCGCCGCATCTTCGGCGCGTAAGCGACCCGCGTTGCGCATGACCGCCTCAATGTATCCGATGTTGTCCGGGTCGATGGCGAAAAGCCACAGGGAGTTCATGTACGCCTGCTTGGCGTTTTTGTCGGTCGTGGACCGCCTCATGGTGTCCTTGAGCCCGGGCTTCTTGCCGCCGAACTGCTTGCGGGCGACTCCGCAGCCATGAAGGGCCTTGCAGGCCTCCTCCACGGCGTCGGGCCAGAACTCGAGACCGCTCACGTAATACTCGATGGCCGTATCGAATTGCCGCTTCTCCCCCAGCTCTCGGGCTCGGGCGAACCACTTGGCCGCTTTGCCCTGGTCCTCCGGCGTGGTGACCAGACGTGCGTTGGGATCGCCGGGCGTTTCGGTTGGATCGGATGTCTTCTTCGCCATTGATGTTATACGACTTTCCGGGCGGTGGTCGTGCGATTGCAAAACCCGGCGTCGGCGGTTACGCCCGTGCCCGAGTTCTCTATCGACCTACTTTGCGATCCAGTTCCCCAGGCGTCTTCCTCAACAACGGGAAAGGCGAGGCACCCTTTACAATCGACAGACAAACCATAGTATGCCTCGTGTCAGCCGTGTCAAGGCGAGGGGTTCATCCGCCTGGGGCTTGCAATCCTCATTCGGGCATCAGGTGGGTGCCACTGGCGGCTCGACCGCCGGTGCGGGAATCGGATTGAGTGTCGGCAACCTCGACAATCGAAAAGCTCCGATGCTCGAGCGAATGCGGTTGACGCGGGGGTTGGTTTCGGATACGCTGGGACCGTCTCCTCGGAACCGCGTAAGGGAGGGCACGCCATGAAGGTGATCCGCTTGATTGTGCTGATGTGCCTTGGGGGCATTGTACCCACACCTGCCTTCGGACAGACCATCGTCTGGACGGACGCGGACGCGCGGCGGATTCAGCGGAAAGATGTGAATGGGTCCGAGGTCGGGACCATCGTACAATTTCCGTCGCCTCAGGGGGCTTACTCGATCCACTACGACCCGATGACCGCGAAGCTCTACTATTTCTACTTTCTTGGTGGGCAATCGGTTTCGTTTCAGCGCGCAGACTTCGACGGATCCGATCCTGAGAATATCCCAACTCCCAGCGTGGGACCGTTTACCTTGAACGTCGATTCGCGCAAGCTATACTGGAGTACCGAAAATGGTCTCAACCGCTCGGAGTTGGACGGCTCCGGGGTGGAGTCGCACACCTACCCGGTTTGTTGCATTTTCACTCTCGAAGCTTTCGGAGATGAGGTGTTCTTCGGCGCCGGCGGGGCTATGGGCAAAGGAATCTGGCGGGCCGACGCCGATGGGTCCAATGAGCAGTTCCTTCACAGCAGTGGGCAGCCCATGGACTTGGCGTACGATCCGGTTGAGAACAAGATTTATTTGGCCGGCATTAGCGAGATTTATCGGCTGAATCCTGACGGAACCGGGTTTCAGTCTGTCGTTCTCCTTCCGGCATGGCAGTTCGACCAAGGGCATCCGGAGCAAGTCGTCGTGGACTCCCGGTCACGGAAGTTGTACTGGGCCGATCCTACCGCAAAAGTCATCCAACGATCGAACCTCGACGGATCGAACATCGAGACGTTCGTGACCGCCAGTGACGTAGGCAACCCCAATCTTGATATCCGCGGGCTGACCATCGTGTACAACTCAACGCCGGTGCCGGACCCTGGCGGACACAAGGGACGGGCGTTGTCCTTCCACGTCGGCGCGCCGACGGCCACAGGCCCGGCATCCATGGCCATCCGCGTGACGATGGTGACTCTGCAAGACCCCGATCCGCCCAACGCACCGCCCTACCCGCCGCCGGATTTCGGCGCCTACGAATCGGGCACGTGCAGTGCGTTCGGTGAGGCGAACGGGTGTGTACGATGGGTTGGGAAACCGGGTGCGTTCCTCGAATCCCAGGACAACCCGCCCCAAGGGAGCTTCACCGCCGCGCGGCTGCAATGCACGCCCGATTACCACGATTTTAGTTCCGTGGGATTGTTGCGCGTGGTCGGCGCGGAGGTCCTTCCGAGTTCCGACTACGATGTCCAAGTCTTCGCCGCAAACTGCATGGGTAGCGAAAGCACGTGCATCGACGTGACCCCCGTCGTGCGCATGACTACGCCTCGATTCGGCGACGTAGCCGCGCCCTTCAATCCCCCGTCGCCCGCCACCCAGCCGGATGCCATAGACGTGACACAGTTGGTGACCAAGTTCAAGAACCTCCCCGGGGCGATCTCCAAACCCGCCGCCCAGGTGCAACCCAATCTGCCGGAATTGAACACCGACGTAAATGCCATCGACCTGACCGTGGGCGTCGACGCCTTTAAGGGCTTCGCCTATCCCTTCAGCGGGCCGTGCCCGTGCCCCTCGACCGTGACGTGCGGCGCGGTGCCCTGTCCGTCAGGCCCCGCCACGTGCGTCACCAACTTCGGTTCCGGGGCGACGTGCGTGAAGACGTGCGACACCGGCGACAACGCCGGCGAACCGTGCATTAACAACACGCATTGTCCGGGCGGCATGTGCGGCGATCCCTTGTGCCGCGACCGCTGCGGAAGGTGTATTCCGCTGCAGACGGGGTAAAGTCGGCTCGCTGTAAGACAACGCCCGCGAGGAGCGATTCGCGTCGGCTGGAATGTTGGAATCCGCAGTTGTGAACTAACTCAGTCGCGATAGGATGACGCATGGAGCGTATCCATGGGAGACCCATAATTCGCCACTCAATCCGCCTGCCACGCCTGGACCTGCTGGCAGATCAACGGCCCGTCACCCGAACCCTGACACCGTAACCCTGCATGGCTCGCCTGCGCCGGTAACTGTTTGTGACATGAAACTGCCCGACCCGCAATCGCTTCGGATCGTTCTCTACCCGGACCCGGTTTTGAAAAAGAAGGCGGCGGCAGTGACGGAGTTCACGGCCGGGGTGAAGGCGGCGGCGTTGCGAATGTTGGAGTTGATGCACGAGGCCAAGGGGGTGGGTCTCGCCGCCCCGCAAGTCGGGCTTTCCCTGCGACTGTTCGTCTGCAACGTGACCGGTGAACCCCAGGACGACCTGATCTGCATCAACCCGGTGTTGACCGATCTGAACGGGGGCGAGGAAAAACCCGAGGGGTGTTTGTCCATCCCGGAGGTCACCGTGGCCATGCGGCGGGCCACCCACGCCCGGCTCGAGGCCTGCGACGTCGAGGGGAAGCCGTTTCGCATGGAGGGAACCGATCTGATGGCCCGCGCCTGGCAGCATGAGGCCGACCACCTCGACGGCCGCTTGATCGTCGACAACATGTCCGAGGCCGACCAGATCGCCAACCGCCGGGCGCTCAAGCAACTGCGAGACCAATACAAACCCCGACGGCGACGCTGAGACCAACCATGCGATTGGTGTTTTTGGGTTCCGGCGAGTTCGCGGCGCCGACCTTACGATGGCTTCATGCTTGCCCGCACGAGGTAGCGCTGGTCGTGTCTCAGCCTCCGCGTGGAAGCGGACGAGGACGTCGGACCACACCTACCCCGGCGGCCGCCCTGGCCCGTGAACTCGGGTTTCCGACGCTCGAAACGGAGGAGGTGAACGACCCTGCGATCATCGCCCGGATTACGTCCCTTGGCGCTCGTTTGGGGGTGGTCGTGGCCTTTGGGCAAAAACTGAGTGCCGGCCTGCTTGGCAGTCTGCCGGGCGGATGCATCAACCTTCATGCGTCGTTGCTTCCCAAGTACCGCGGGGCGGCCCCCATCCAACGCGCCATTGTGGCGGGCGAGTGCCAGACCGGATGCACCGTGTTTCGGATCGTCGAACGCATGGATGCCGGACCGACCCTCGTCCAGCGCTCGCTGGCCATCGAGCCCGAGGAAACCGCCGGTGAGCTCCACGACCGCCTGGCGCAGCTCGGCGTGGATGCCGTCGGTGAGGCACTGGACATGTTCGCGTCCGAGATTCCGCCGGGCCGACCGCAGGATGATGCCCGGACAACCTACGCACGGAAGCTCGCCAAGGCCGACGGGGTGATCGACTTCCAACGATCGTCGGAGGTGATCGCTCGGCACATCCGAGGGATGTCGCCCTGGCCCGGGGCTACCACGACGTACCACTCCGCGGACGGGCGGTGGGAACGAGTCACCTTGCTCCGCGCACGGGCGTTGCCTGCACCCGCGTCCGTCGGACTTCCGCCCGGGACGCTGGACACGAGCCTCCACGCAGCGACGGGCGACGGGGTGGTCGAAGTGTTGGAGATTCAACCTTCCTCGGGGAGGCGGATGGGCTGGAAGGACTACGTCAACGGTCGGCGAGTGGTTCCCGGGGATCGTTTCCGATCCGCATCGCAAGCCGATGACTAACCTCGCGCCCGCCGCGCCGAACTATGGTTGCTCGATGCCGTCCACGAAGTCGGTTTGGAAAACGGCAACCCCTTGGTCGTCGTACGTGATATGCGGTCCCTGGCGTTTTCCGTCCACGAACTCGAGTTCGACGCGTTTCTTGCCGTTGGGGTGATACTCGATGTAGAGGCCGTGGCGCGTCCCGCGCTGCATGCTCCACTCCAATTGCAACGTCCCATCGAGGTAGTACGTGCGCCACGTACCGTCCTCAAGCCCCTCCACATAGTTCTCTTCGTTGCGGATCCGCCCGTCCAGGTACCAAAGCTTGCGCGGTCCGTGCGATTTCCCGTGAGCGAATGACTGTTCCAGTTTCTTGTTCCCGTTCTGGTGCCACACGGTCGTCACTCCGTGGGGCACGAGGCGCCCTTCGGCATCGCGGTAGCCTTCGGTGCGGGATTTGACCGTACCGTCCGGGAACTTCTGCTCCTCGGTATCGATGGGACCGGGCGGCGGGGCTTGAACTGCGGAATCCCGCGCCCGCGCAGGTCCGCCGGAGGATGAGTCCGCTCCGTCGTTACCCGCACGGCAGTTGAGCATCAACACCGGACAGAGGAGAATGAGAGTCGCGCATCGCTTCATTTCATCGACCTCGTTTAGGAGACCCGCCCACCGGCGGTTTCCGGCAGGGGCATCCCATACGTTCCGTCCACAGAGCGTTCCATGCCGAGCCTGAAGGCGTGGGGCATCTCGCCGTGCTCACCGGGTCCGGGCGCCGTCACGGGGCTATCCCTTCATGCTCTCCGCGTCAGCCTATGGATTCCGTGGAGAAACCGCAAGGGCGCCGAAACCGACCCGTGCCCATTGCGTCCACGATGCTGAGAGTGTATGTGAACGGACGAGTCGGGTACAAGGGGAGGGCACGGGAGCCCGCTGTCCGAACTCCATTGGAGATCACCGTGAGCGCCATTGAAAAAGTCAACCTCGCCGAAAAGCTCTCCGGCTTCGCGGAGCATTGGTCCCCCAAGATCGCCGGTGAGGTGAACGACGCCTACATCAAGCTCGTCAAGTTCCAGGGCGAGTTCGTATGGCATCACCATGACCACGAGGACGAAATGTTCCTCGTCGTGAAAGGCCGGTTCACCATGAAGCTCCGCGAGCGGGACATCGAAGTCCGCGAGGGCGAGTTCATCATCATTCCCCGCGGGATCGAGCACAAACCGGTCGCCGCCGAGGAATGCCACGTGGTCCTGATCGAACCCAAATCCACGCTCAACACCGGCAACGTCCGTAACGAACGCACTCTGCCGACGTTGGAGCGCATCTGACACGATCGACTCGGACGGGCGAGCGATCGGCGCTGGAAGGTGGCCCCTTGTGGGTGACGCCGAACGCGCCGAACTCCGAAGCCCCGGGGGCTAGCCGCGGCGCTACAGCGGCTCGATTCGCAGGCGCAGCTCGCCGCGGCGGATTTCGACCGAGGCGATGCGGAAGCTGCGATTCCCGTTGGGCCATACGAAGCGGTTCCGCACCTGGGTCCCGCCGAGAAACTCACCTACCGGCAGTCGCTCGAAGGTTTCGGCGTCCAGGCGCCGGGTTTTGCCGGAACTGGCGGACTCCTGCGAATCGACAAACCATCGCAGGGCGAAAAACGGCAGGGGAAAGGCGCCGGCCCGGATTCGCGCCGGGCGGATCGACAATGAAGTGCCGTCGTGTGACACCGATAGTTCCACGTCGAGGTTGACGATGGATTGCAACCTCGCGGCCTCGAGGTGGGCCCCGACGCGAACGATCCCCGGCTCGAATCGCACCACGACATCGCGGAGTTCGCGGGGCCAAACATCGTTCACCTCCGGCCAGAGCGTGGGAAGAACGCCGATCCACTCGCTCACCGACTGATCCAAAAGCACCACATCGAACGCCCGCCCTTGGACCAGTTGATCCCCCACGGAATCAAACGCCGCCACCGCCTCCCGCCGCGCCCGCTGACTGTCCTCCTCCCCCAACCGCGGCGGTGCATACCAACCGGGTCGGTGATGGGTGACCAGCCAAACGGCGGCCAGCGATAACGGTACGGTGACGACCGCGAATCGAATCGCCGTGCGCCTCCAACCCCGCACTCTTGCCCGCCACATTGACCCTTGCACCCTGCGATCCTCGCCCTGCGATCCGCCTGATGGGTCAGTCGCGTCGACATACACGAACTTGCGCGTCCGTTTGACCCCGCTCTCCGGCGAACTCTAGAATCAACCGACTCCAAGCGGAAGCGCCCGTCGTCGGAGATTGGACGGGTGGGATGGGTTGACGAATGTTTACCCGAACGACGGGACTGGTGATCGTGCCTTGTTGGCTGGCGGCCATGGGTTGGCTCATTGCCCATGACGTGCTGCCCGGTTGGACGGCCAAGGACCCGCCGACGGTCACCGCCGCCCAGTGGCTGGCCCGCAGCTCGACCCAATCGCAGTTCACCATTCACGATTCGTTCGGACCGGTCGGGTCCGTCTGGACCACTTTCCTGATCGACGAGCGATCCGTCCGCCGCGAGGACGTGGTTTGGATCGAGAGGCTCCCGGTCGACGTGGCCCCGCTGCGGGTAACCGCCGGCTCGGTCTTCACGAGCGAGGGCGTCCTCGATGAATTCACCATCCGACTCGAATCGCAGCAGGCCGACGTGAGGCTCCACGGCGAGCGGTTCCCCGCGGATTTCTCCTTCCGTCTGGAGAGCGGACCGATCGACAAGGCCTTCAAGGTTCCACTTTCCGACGGCGGTCTCATCAGCGGAGCGTTCCACCCCTTTGGTGACATCCCCAACCTTGCCGTGGGCACGCGCTGGCGGATGCAAGTGGTCAATCCCTTGGCCCTGCTCACCGGAGTCGGACCGCAGTTCATTCCGATGTTGGTCGAGGTCACCGGCGAAGAACGGATCACCACCGCCTACGGCGAGCGAAACTGCATGGTCGTGGAGTCCCCCAACGCCCGGGCCTGGGTCGGGGCCGATGGAGTGGTCCATGTGCAGGAGATCAAACTCCCCCTGGTCGGCGAGTACCGCATCGTCCGGCAGGCCGAGTTCGACGACGACGCCCAAACCCGTGTTCGGCAGCTCCCGTTGGGACCCAAAAGAGCAAAACGTCGATGAGCGAGATCTCCACAGAGACCGCGATCAGCCTCCGCGGCGTACAAAAGTCGTACGGCCGGCAGATGGCGGTGCGCGATCTGACCTTGGAAGTGGGACGCGGAGAGCTGTTTGCGTTCCTGGGACCCAACGGCGCGGGGAAGACCACGACCATCAAGATGATCGTGGGGCTATTGCGGCCCGACGTGGGGGCCGTACACGTCTGCGGACACGCCATGGGAAGCAACGGTTTGGCGGCCAAGGCTCGCCTCGCCTACGTGCCCGATCAACCCTTTCTCTACGACAAACTGAGCGGACGGGAGTTCCTCTACTTCGTCGCGGAGATGTTCTCGATACCGGCGACGGAGCGCGACCGGCGCTTGGAGTCGCTGGTGCAGCGTCTGGACATCGGCCCCTACCTCGACGACCTGACCGAGAGCTACAGCCACGGGATGCGCCAGAAGGTCGTTCTCGCCGGAGCGTTGCTCCACGACCCTGCGGTCCTGGTCATCGACGAACCGATGGTGGGGCTCGACCCGCGCACGGTCCGATCCGTCAAGGACCTCTTCACCGAACACACCGCCCGGGGCGGCACAATCTTCATGAGCACGCACACTTTGGAGATCGCCGAAGCCCTCGCCGACCGCATCGGAATCATCCATCGCGGTGAACTGGTCGCCGTCGGCACCCTCGCGGAACTGCACGCATTGGCGCTGCGCCAGCAGTCGCTCGAGGACATTTTTCTCCGCCTGACGGAGCCGGAGTCGGTTTGATTTGAACGCCGCCGCACCCACCACCCGGCTTGGTTTGCTCTTTCGCACGCGAGCCCGCGCCGTGATCAACGGTACGTCACAAACCGTGCGTGACGCCCCGATCCGCGTCTCGGCCACGGTGTTGCTGGTCGTCATGATCTGGTTCGGGCTTTTCGCGTTGTTCCGCCTGGTCTTCGATCATCTTCAACGAACGCCCCTGGAGGCGACGGTCGCGGTGCCCTTGGTGTTCAGCTTTTTTTTCGCTTCCATGCTCGTCCTCCTGGCGTGCTCCAACTCCATCATCGCCCACGGAGCCCTGTTCGGCCGCACCGAGTCGCCGTTCCTACTGAGCCTGCCCATCCCCGCGTCGGATTTGGTGAGCCTGAAATTTATCGAGTGCCTCGCTCTCTCCAGTTGGTCACTCGTGCTGTTGGGTTTGCCGATGATGTTCGCCATGGCCGCCACGTCCGAGGACTGGACGTTCTACGCCTTGTTTTTGGCCTTTTTTCTTTTCTTCATTCCCATACCCGGGGCGCTCGGGCTGCTGACGGCCTGGGGTGTGGCCCGGTTTTTCCCACGCAAGTTGATTCGCGTCATCCTCTTGGCCGCCTTGGCGGCGCTGATCGCCTCGATCATCGCCGGCGTACGTGCCCTGCAATTCGGCGAATCCGCTACCGAGGTTTGGTTGCGAGCGTTTCTGACCCGAATGAGTTTCGTTCAATCGGCCCTGCTTCCCAACCATTGGGTGGCCGCGGGCATCGACCACGCCGCCCACGGAAAACTGGATCTGGCCCTCCTCTATCTCGGGGTCACGGCGGCCAACGCCTTGTTCCTCAGTTGGGTCGCGGTCAACATCGTCTCTCGAAACTTCGACGCCGCCTTCGACCGCGCCAGCACGGGACGCACGGGTTCACGCCGCGCGCCCTCGTCCGCTTCCGGCGGATTCGCGGGGCTTGCCTTTTGGTATCTCCCCACACCCCTTCGCCTCATCGCCGCCAAGGACCTGCGCACCTTCCTGCGCGATCCGTCGCAGTGGAGCCAACTGACCATCCTCTTCGGTTTGCTCGCCCTGTACCTGGCCAACATGCCCACGCTGCGTCTGGAGTTCTCCGCCTCGGGGTGGTTCCTGATTATCCCCTTCTTGAACCTCTGCGCCGTGAGCCTCATCCTGGCGACGTTCACCTGCCGATTCGTGTTTCCGCTGATCTCCCTCGAAGGGCGGAAGCTCTGGCTGTTGGGCGTCTTGCCCGTGCTTCGAGGGCGAGTGCTGTGGTCGAAGTTCGCATTTTCCATGACCGTGACGCTGGTCGTGGCGCTGGGTGCCATGTGGCTGGCATCCTACATGCTCAACCTCGACGCGGTCTGGACGACGATCCACCTGACCGTCACCGTCGCGGTCTGTTTCGGTCTGTGCGGCTTTTCCGTGGGACTCGGAGCTCGCCTGCCCATGTTGCGGGAGACCGACTCCGCGCGGATCGCGAGTGGACTGGGCGGCACCGCGAACCTGCTGGCCTCGGTGGCTTTGGTGGCCTTGGTCTTGGCCGGCGTGGGCGTAGCCACATGGCGGTCCCGGTTTCTGCGTGCCAACGAATGGCCCGACGGGCAATCGTTGCTTTGTTGTGCCGTCGCGGTGCTGATCTGTCTCGCCGCCGGCGCCGCGGCCATGCGGATCGGCGCCCATCACTTCAACCGCGCCGAAGCGTGAGAAAGGGTTTCCCAAGGGTGCCACTGGCAGCTTGCTGCCAGTGCTTGATCCCGAAAAACACGAGCGGACAAGCCGCCCGTGGCGCCCAATGACGGCAGCGAACGGACTTCTGAAACGCTTTCTACGCTTCCCATAACCATGTTGGCGCGGTTATGGGAAGCGCGATCCTTTTCTTGGCGTCAAGGAAATCCCGCCGCGACGGTCCTATGATGACGGTTGACGAGGGGGGGGCAAGAATCGTATGCAAAAAGAAGTTGCTCCGTTTGGCTCGCGCCGATCGCAGGGCGGATCCCGTTGGCCGACGCCCGCGCGAGGGTTTGGCTTCCGCGAAGTTTTCCGTGAAATGATCGCCCACGAAGTCCGCTCCGGGACGCTTACCGCGGCCCGCCGCCGACGGATCGTTCGCTACGCGGCGAAGATGGGGCTCACCGCCGTCGAGGCCGGCGAACTCGTCCAGGAGTGCCGCGAGGCAGCCCTTCTCAGCGACGATCCCCAGGTGCGACGCTTCGCCTTGCGCCTGCCGCCGCCCGCCAACTTCCGCTCCATGACCCAGAAGTTCATCATCGGGATGATCCTGGCCGCCATCGTGCAAGTCGTGATTTGGAAGCTCTGGTAGGAAGCCGCCTTACGGAGAAAGGTCCAACCCTCACGTATACAACACTGAGTGTGAAATCGACCATCTCGTCGAGGCCCTGCCGAAGCATTGATTCGTAGGGTGCGTCCCAGACGCACCTTCCTTCAACGGCAGCCCCCTCCCTCCTTCTCATCGCACATTCACGCACGGTTTTTGGGACGACTACCTCACATGCGTTTCAACCTCGCCAAGAATTCCTCGGTGTCGATCACCGGAAACGATCGCCACAAAATCAACCGGCTAGTATCCGCGAACCTTCTATCACCGGTCACCAAACATCCGGCCATCGCCGCGCTTGTGTAGTGGTCCACATCGTGCTGGTCACTTGCTCGATACTTGTGGTCGCGCGCCATGTGGTGTTTTTTGGTCAGTGCGATCAAGATTGAAACGAAAGCACGCATGCAGGGCAGCAGGCCCACATCGGCCCACTTCGTTTCGTCCTCGGCTAGCCTCAAGGACTTCACGTTCGATCTGAGGAAGTGCCCATACCAGTCCTTGATCGTCTTCTCGCAAACCTCGAATTCGCCGGCGTTCTCGCGAACATCCTTGGTGGTGACCGTTTCGAGCATCACCTCCTGGACATTCTCCGCGCTTTTGTGCATGCCGTTCGCAAAATCCTCGCCCTGTCCGCGCACGCCCATGGCGATCTCGTCCCACCCGTCCACGTCATCGAGTGGCATCGCCCGTAGCTGACGAACCGTATCGGCATCGAGAAACGCCTCTCTCCGTGACAACAAGCATCCCTTCTTGATCTCCTGCACAAGCAGCTTCTTCCTACCAACCAGAGCTCTGTCGCCGACGAGCGTCCAGAACAGTCCGAGCGACCCAGCGAATTGTTCAGGCTTGGTGCGCGCTATAGCTGCGAACTCCTCGATAATCTCAGCAGCGCCGATGATTTTGCATGTCCCAGAACGCACAAGCAGCGCAAGCCGCCGCCGTGTCTCTCGGTCGGTTCGCTCAGGATCGGCAAGTTGCGAGATCACATTCGTGTCCAGATAGAAAGTCTTTCTCCGCATCCGGTATCGTACTCGCTGCTACCGCCCGTCGTTGATCGGGCGGGGTGGCACGGCTGCCTATTCGTGCTTCGCTTTGCGGATTATTCTTGCACGCTCCAAGACCTTATCCGCTTCAGACTGCCTGCTTGTCGCCTCCAGCAGAGTGGCGTAGTTTTCGAGCACCGTTGCCACGTCAGGATGGTCCGGGCCGAGGGCCTTCTCCATGATGGCCAGCGCTCGTTTGAGGAGCGGTTCGGCTTGGTCGTACTTGCCCAGGCTGTAGCAAAGAAAGGCGAAGTTTTTGAGGCTCTTCGCCACGTCGGGATGGTCCGGACCGAGGGCTTTTTCCTTAATGGCCAGGCCTCGTTTGTACAGCGGCTCCGCCTGATCGTACCTGCCTTGGTCGTCGTATAGAACGGCTAGGTTGTTGAGGCTGTTCGCCATGTCGGGGTGGTCCGGACCGAGGGCTATTTCACTGATGGCCAGCGCTCGTTTGTGCAGCGGT